>JAWKZN010000001.1:3016212-3632425 GCA_041395945.1 Pseudomonadales bacterium | reverse complement strand
TTGCGCCGTAGTTGGGTGTTCCCGGTGCCTGATCCAGGATTCGACGCAGTTGGGCCGCGTGCCGGGTGTCCGACCACGGGTCGACGAAAACATGTCCGTCCGCATCCACGAAAACGGCCGCACCGGCGCGCCCGGAAAGACTGATTCCGGCGACGTGGTCGGCGCGGATGCCTTCGTGCTCCATGAGTTCGCGGGTTGCTGTCACGGCGTCGGTCCACCAGGCGTCGGCGGATTGCGCCGAGCGCTCGCCATCATGCACGTCGACATTGCGGCGGCTCACCTGGGCCACGAGTCGTCCGCGCAAATCAAAAAGTGCGACCTTCAGTCTCGTCGTACCGAGGTCGAAGGCCAGGATGAGCGCTTCAGTCATGGGTCCGGCGCCGAAAGCAGCGCGGTGCACTGACGCGCGAGATTTGTGATGTCATCGAACGCACCGGCCGCAATCAGGTCGGGCGGTGCCAGGAACGACCCGCTGACTGCGAACACATTCGGCAGGGCAAGGTACTCCCGGAAATTCCCGAGGTTCACGCCACCCGAAGGGCAAAACGAGAGAGCAGGCATCGGTCCCGCCATCGCTGAGATGAAAGCGAGGCCCGTTGGTGAATGGGCAGGGAAACACTTTATGCGCGTGTAGCCGCGCAGCTCGAGCGCCATGCATTCGCTCGCCGTGGCTGCGCCGGGCAAGAGGGGTGGTTCCCAGTTCTCTGCCTCGTCCAGTAGTTCTGTGGTCGTACCCGGTGAGACGAGAAAGCGGGCGCCAGCACTGACGGCGCGACCGATGTCCTGGACGGTCTTTATCGTACCGGCCCCAACGGTCATCCCCGGCACCTTCTCCGCGATTGCCTGGATCGCGTCGAGCGCTGCATCAGTTCGCAGTGTCACTTCGATGCAGGCGATGCCGCCCTCAACCAGCGCCCGGGCGAGGGGTACCGCCTGGTCGGCAGCGTCGAGCGCCACCACGGGAACAAGGCGGTAGGCATCGAGAAGTGACGTGGCCCTCATGGCTTGCGCCTGACGATAATCGGGAGACTTGGTATGCTAAACGTCATGATGATTGACGAGCAAGCACGGTCGCGGTTCCTTGAAGACGGTTATCTCGTCGTGCCCGATGTCGTACCTCGCGATCTCTGCCAGAACGTGGTCGACGCCATTGCTGTTTTCACCGGCATCGACCCGCATGACCCGCAGACTTGGTATGACCCGCGATTCACGGGACTCGGTATCGTACCGCTTCATCACCACGAAGCGCTCTGGGCCGTGCGGCAACACCCGGACGTCTACGAGGTCTTTCGCCGGTTGCACGGTCGGGATGAACTCTGGGTCTCGATGGATCGGGTCGGCTACAAACCCCCGGCGTCGCCCGAGACCACGGAGTGGACACGTTCCCCTTTTCACTGGGACTGCGATCCGTGGACGTTCGATGGTTTCTCGCTGCAGGGCATCGTCTACCTCACCGACACGACCGAGGACCAGGGCGCCTTCTGCTGCGTGCCATCAATTTACCGTCACCTGAATGATTATCGCCGCGAACATGCGAACGATGAGACCCGGCGCCAGCCGGTATTCCTCGAGAAAGATGTGGTGTCGGTACCGGGCACGGCGGGCAGCCTCGTGATATTCCATCGCTTGATGCCGCATACGAATGGCATCAACCGGGCAGCGAAACCACGTTATGCCCAGTACGTGACGATGGACGTCGCCGGCGGTGAAGATGAGCGCCTTGCCCGGGTGCACGATTGGCAAACCAGGATGCCGCCGGCATGGGCCGTAAAGCAGAAAATCTCGTGGCAGCAGGTGCCCGAGCCCGGCGACCCGGCGCCCCTTACCGAATTGGGTAAAAAACTAGTGGGCGTGACGCCCTGGTAGTGATCACCTGTCGGGCAAAAAAAAGGGCGAACTCCGTTCGCCCTTTCTCCCGTTTCTTGTGGACCGTTCGATCGGTCAGAACTCCTTGGAGATTCCGATTTCGAACGTACGGCCGTAAGGGTTGCCGATCCGCGGATCGTAGCCCAGTTCCTGGCGGGAAGCGGGCGGATCCTTGTCGGTGATATTGACGATGGACGCCGTAATTGTGGCGAACTCGAACGCACCGATATAGTGAACATCGAACGACAGCCAGTTCTTGCCGAACACGCCATAGTACGATGGTGTCGAGATCAACGTCGTGCCGTTGGTGCCAGCGACATAGCCAGTGGGCGGAATCAACGCGCTTTCGCTCTTGAGCTGCCCGGTCGCCTTGTCGACATAACGATCATCGTCCACACCGCTGACGAAGTTCACGCGGAACCGGACGTTGTGGACGTCACGGCTGTAGTTGATGTCGAAATTGCTACGCCATTCCGGGTGAGCCTGCGCGATGGTCGCGAAGCCCAGGTAACCGAGCTTGTCGTCGGTCGGGATCAGCGTCACGCCGTCGAGAATCGTCGGAGTGGTTTCGTACTTGAGGATGTTGGTTGCCTGCAAGGTGAAACGCATTTCGCCCTCGAAGGCCGCCATCCCGTACTCGAGCCGGATGTCCAGGCCGTTGGTGGTCTGGCCGGGGCCATTGCCGTACGCCGTCGTGATGTTCGAGAAGTCGTCAGCAGTGGTTGTGCCCTGGACGCAGGCGCCGCCGTTGAACGTCACGCGCGAAATGAATGGCGAGGAACAATCAGCGAACTTGAAGCCGCCGGAGGCCGGATTGTTGATGCTGAACACGGCGTTGGCGATGTCATTGGCTGAGGCGAGCAGGCCCAGTTCGTCCTGGGTCTTGACGCTCCAGTAATCGACAGACGCGAGTACGTCACCGTCACCCAGTTCAGACTGGAATACCGCGCCAAGGTTGTAGACCTTGGCCGTTTCCGGCTTGATGCTGTTTTCGGTGATGGTCTGTGCGCCGCGCCAGTTGCCGGCCGCGACCGTGTAACTGTTCACGCCATTGGTGATCTCACCCGGGGTGATCCCGAGGCCGGGCGCCTGGTAGTTGGTGCCGTAGGAGCCGCGGAACGTCAGCGAGTCTGTCGGCGCCCACTTGAACGAGGCCTTGTAGACGGTCGCGTCAAGATCGCCCGGACTGAACTTCTCGTAACGGCCAGCCAGGATCACGTACAGGCTGTCGAGTACCGGCAGGTCCACCTGTGCAAAGTAGGACTGTTGGTTCTGCTTCTCTGCAGTCGGCGGGTTGGTGTCGAAAAATACGAATGGACCGGGACGGTCAGGCGTACAGCCGGTGAACGTGGGATCGGTCGGATCTGCAGGATCCTGGCCTGGCCACGCACAGGGCTGGCTGCCGTTGTAGAGCGGGTCCGGCACGTTGTCGCGGAGCTTGGTGGTACGCCATTGCGTACCGGCCGCCCAGGCGATGTCACCGCCTGGCAGGGAGACACCCAGGTTACCGCTTAACACCGCATCGATGGTGGCGTTCCAGGCGATCGTCTCAGATCCACGCTTGTCGAACACCCATGCGATCAACTCGTTCGGGATTTCCGAACCGGGTACGTAGGAGGGATTCGAGAGACCCAGAACCGGCTGGCCGGCCCATGCCGAAGCAAAGGGGTTCCACCACATGCAATTGCCGGTACCGGCTGCACCCGGGTTTTGCGTACCGAACTGGGTTGTGTCCATATCCGTCGCGTTACAGTCCGGGCCGCCAAAGCCGTTCAGGGCCTCCTGCAGGCGATAGCCGATCACGTCAGGCGCGTCGACATACTCGGTCGAGTGATTCACGGTCAGCGCCACATCGTAGCCGACAGGCTGGTTGAACAGGGTCGTTCCGTCGAAGCCCGCCACAAAGTGGATGTATCGCTTGTCCACTTCCGTCGGCACGCCGAAGTTGCCGCCCTCTGCATAATAGGGATTGCCGCCGTGCGCAAAGGCGCGGTAGGTAATCGGCTTGACAACAGAGGTGAGTCCGGCGAGTGGGTTCGCGGCCCATCCTGAACGTGACGCAAACTCGGCGTAGTAGGGGTTGGTGACCGGCACCGAGAACTGGTAGGTCGCACCTTGCGCTACCGCCGGGCCACGGATGACCGGCTGGGCCGGTGAACCGAGCGCATGCGGCACGTGCAGGCGGGCGAAGTTCAGTTCCATGTGGAATTTGTCGGTATCCGTAATGTCCGAATTGACCTGGAGGAACAGACGGTAGGTGTCCGAATCCTCGACCAGGTTGTAGTACGGTACATAGTCGTAACGACAGGTGTAGCCATTGCTGTAGACGCCGCCAACCGCTTCACAGCTCGCAGGCGTAAAGTCGGATGCGAGTCCCAGTGGCGTACCGCCTGCAGTTTGGGGAACCCAGCCGGCCAGGTTCGTCAGCGTAGACCAGGGGGCCGGGTTGACGGAATAGGGCAGGCTCGCGAAATCGCGCTCGGTGCTGTCGAGCTCGGAACGGTGTTCCCACTCCGCGCTGACGATCACGTTGGTGGCACCTTCACCGAAGCCCCACAGGCCGCCCACGTTCCAGTCGCCATCGTTGCCGTAGTTCTTGTAGGAAGACTGGAGTTTGAGGCCCGTGAAGTTCTCATAAGTGATGAAGTTCACGACGCCACCCGTCGCGTCGGCACCGTAGGTGACCGCCGCACCGTCTTTCAGGATCTCGACGCGAGCGAACGCCATGCTCGGCAGCATTGCCGTGTTGACGCCGCCACCTGCGACGGTTGACGTCGTGTTGCCGATCAAGCGACGTCCATTGAGCAGTGTCAGTGTCTTGTCGGCGCCGAGGCCCCGCAGGTTGACACCGACGTCGCCACCCAGGGACGCACCGGAGAAGTAGTAGTTTTCACCGGTTGTCGCACCGGAGACAGTCAGGCTTTTGACAAACTCGAGTGCGGTCGGACCGCCCAGTTCGTCGAGTTCCGCGGAGCTGTATACCTCCACGGGTAGTGCCGTATCGAGCGGCGTTCCCTTGATCAGCGATCCCGTTACAACAACTTCTTCCATCGGCTGTTGATTTTGCGCCGCCGAGGCGGCTGCCGGAATCGCGAGAAAGGTATAGAGCAGCGCCTTGTTAACAGGCTTTAGTTTCATGAGTACCCCCTCACAATTATCGCTAGGTCTCAAAGGGGCACATCAGTACGCGATGCAGCAGTGGCACCGATCCCCCTTTGACCGGGATCGGTCAGCTGTCGCTACGGATCCCGCACGTGTCGAACGCGCCTCGCCCTCCCTTGACGGGCTGCACGCAAAATTCGACCGTAGGACTGTACACTTGAAGACGGATTGTTATCAAGTGACCTGAGTCAATGGAAAACGGTGAAGGGCGGGTCGGTGACACGAAGGGAGTCGCGTGTCAGTCGATTCGCTGTACGGTGATACGGAACTTCTGGTCCTTCAGCAGCATTGAGTAGTGCCACCGTCGTTTTTCGATTTCGACGTCCTGCTTCGCGTCGATGGGGCGCCGGCCGGGTTCGCGTTCCATCCAGACCTGGCCGTTGGCCAGTGTCATGATGCGGGTACCGGCATTGCTGGTGCGTACGCTCTCTATATGGCTTGCGATGCTGTCACGTTCCTTCGAGTTGTCTCGTTTGCCGAAGATCGTGATGCCGAAGTCTTCCTTTTCTTTCGCGGTGTAGGGCTCGGAATCGGGTGCACTCTTCTCTGGCGTGGATTGCGCCACTGGTGCGTCGTCAGGCATGTCTGTCGCTGGCGCCTGCGAAGTCGTCTCATCGTCCGCCGCAGAGGGCACTTCGGGCTCGGCCTGTGGTCTGGCGAGACGATCGTAGCAAGCGAGGCGCAGGTTGGGGTCGGCAATCGACGCGCAGTCGTTCATCGTGTCATCGGCACCCGCGCCGGCGCTCATCACGAGAATGGTCAGTAATACTGGAAGACGCATCAAGCCTTTGCTGCAAGAAGAAAAGGTGCTGACAATGTATCGAAAGGTCCCGTAAAAAAAAAGGGGCGAGAAATCTCGCCCCTTTTCGAATCGAGTGATCGGGTAGATCACAGATCCTGTTGCAGGCGAACATAGACCATACGACCACGGAGATCGTGGAGGTAGGTTTCAGCACCGCCGAGGTTGAAGATCGGGTCGGGCAACTCGTCAAAGACGTTGTTGGCGCCGACTTCAATCGTCGTTTCACGCTGGCCGAGCAGGCTCGGGAACGTGTACTTGTAGTTGAGGTCCGTATAGAGGATCGCGTCCAACTGGTCGGTACCATTGATCGCCTTCTGGGCGGCCAGCAGTGCACTGGAGTTGAACTGCAGCGTGATGCTGTCGATCCAGCGGAAACGGATGCCAGCGGCATGGTTGCCGAGGAACCAGTTTACGCCACCATTGATGCGGAACTCGGGCATCGGCGGAATCTCGATGATTTGCTCGTTCTGGAAGCCCACGCCGTCGCCCGAGTCGTTCGGGTCGGGCGTGCCGAGGTCATACGAGTATTCCAGTGCCTGCGTGAGTGCCAGGTTGAACGTCAGGTCGCCCCAGTTGTTCAGTGACAGGTTGTAGCGGCCGTACAGGTCGAGAGACCGGTTCAGCATGCTCTGGGCGTTCACCCAGTGGGTTCGCACACGAGTCACGAGGCCGGAGGAGTCACGGAAGATGTCCGGGTCAGAGGCGGAGCTTGCGATCCACGCTTCTGCGTCGTCAGAGACACCGTCCATATCCGCGTCGCCTGTTGCCGGGTCAGCACTGAAACCGGCAGCCAGGAACGCCTGGTAGTCGGCACGCAGCACGTTGTTCACCGTCTCGCGAGCGATACGATCCTTGAACTTGTATTCGGCGTAGTCGATGCCGAGGTTCAGGTCGCCGTCGAGGAGCGAGAAGGATGCGCCGATGTTCCAGACGTCAGCCGATTCCGGGATGAGGTCCGGGTTGCTGTTGACACAACCGACACGGAACGTGCCGCTGTTGTCGTTGGTCAGGCTGTCCTGGACCGTCTGCAGGCCACATACTTCGGAACCGAACTGCTGTGTCAGCGTCGGCGCGATGAACGCGGTGCTGTAGGAGCCACGCACCGAGAGCCAGTCCATCGGTTGCCACAGGATGGCGACTTTCGGGTCGAAGGAACTGCCGACCTTGCCGCTGTAGTCGGTGTAGCGACCGGCGATCTGCGCTTCCATATGCTCGATGATGGGTACGCGAAGTTCGAAGAAGCCGGAGTACACGTCCTGCACGCCGGTCCAGTCGAGTCCGCAACCACCTTCGTGCCAGTCACACTGGTTACGACCGGAGTCGATATCGTCATCGATATTTTGCTTGCGGTATTCGACGCCGAAAGCTGAACCCACCATGCCCGCTGGCATTTCAAACAAGTCGCCACTGGCGATGAGGTTCATCGTCCAGAAGGAAGTGTTCGTCACGTCATGAGACTGGATGTTGACGGCATCGAGAACCTCAACGCTGTTCGCGAAGTCCGGTGTACCGGTATAGGTACAAACCCGAAGTTCACAATGCAGTGCCTGGGTGGCAAAGGGGTTCCAGTAGGAGTAGGTCGCATCCAGCGGGTTGGCCTTCAGCTGGCCGCGAAGGCCGGCCTCGAGGGCGCTCTGGCTGGTGTTCTTGTTCTCCAGGACCGTTTCGATACGCTCGTAGATGCCGGTGAGGTTCACTTCCCAGGTGCTGTCGGGCACGGTGTAGGTCAGTGAGTCGACGACGCGATAATTGATCGTATCGAACGTGTAGTTACCCGTGTTGGATCCGTCCGGGTTCAGCGACGTTGGCTGGTTTGCACTGGGCAGCAGGCCGATCTTGCCGAAGATACGCAGCGCAACCACGTCGACATCTTCGTTGAACGGGATACCGGAGCTGGCATCGAACGGAGTGGCCGACAGGATGACGTCCGGCACGCCGTCACCGTTTGCGTCGGTCGTGCCGCGATCGGGCACTCCGTCAGCATTGGCATCCTGCGCGTACAGCTGTTCACCAGCATCGATCACGCCGTTCGAGTTTGCATCGTAGAACGCAACATACGGGTTACCCGGGTGATCACCCAGGACGATCGGGAACTCTTCGGTACGACCACCCGGGTTCTGGGGAGAACCGCGGCTGTCGGTGATCAGGCGAGAACCCTGGATCTCGAGTTCGTTGGACAGGTTCTCAGTGAACTGGAACTGGTAGTTCCCCCAGAACGAATACTGCTTCTGCGGGTTCATGAAGTTCCAGGTTTCACCGAAGTGAAAGTAGCAGGTACTGCCGCTTGCGCGTTGTCCCGCAAGGTAGTTGCCCTTTGACCCGACGTCCGTACCGCCAGGGCTTGCGTCGGTCGCGCTTTGCACGCCGCAGCCCGGGTCGACCACGGTCGGCGCCGAACCGGCATAAGAGCCATCCGCAGCACGGACCGGAACAGCCCAAGTGCCGGGGTTCGGCGTGGTCGATCGCTCATAACCGCCGCGGAGGTATTGCGGACGCTCGGTTTGCTCAAGCGTGCCACGGTCCTTGAAGGAGAACGCGACCGTGATATGCCCATCGTCGGTATCGGAACCGGCGATGAACTCATACACCTGCTCATGGAGCGTGTCGTCCTTGTCCTGCTGGTAGAACGCCGAGAACTTGGAACCGCTGAAGTTCTTGCGTGTGATCAGGTTGACCACACCGGCAACGGCGTCAGTACCGTAGATGGCCGAGGCACCATCCTTC
This sequence comes from Pseudomonadales bacterium, assembly GCA_041395945.1. Taxonomy (NCBI): domain Bacteria; kingdom Pseudomonadati; phylum Pseudomonadota; class Gammaproteobacteria; order Pseudomonadales; species Pseudomonadales bacterium. The sequence continues at coordinate 3,623,871 of JAWKZN010000001.1, read as the reverse complement.
AGGATGTCGATGCGCTCGATGGCGATCTGCGGCACGGAGTTGTTCAGGTTGCTTGCAATGGATCGCCGGCCGTCAACGAGGTCCAGCGTCGCGCTTGTGCCCAGACCGCGCAGGTTCGCGGCACTGACGTTACCGCCTGTGCGCGGGCAGCGTAAGTATTGGTCTGGAAGTCGGTTCCGTAGTTGAAGGTCTGGTTGACCATCACCTCACCGAGGTTCGGTGTCGCGTTGTCGGCAATAGCTGCCTGGTCGACGACCGTTATCGGTGAAGAGGAGTCGAAACTATCCCTTTTGATATAGGAACCCGTTACAACCACCTCTTCTATTTCTTCTGCGGCGGTTGCAGGCAATGCCGGGAGTAAGGCTAGTGACGAGACAAGCGTCGCGGCACCTGTCCAAACCCCTACTTTGCTAGGTTTAGTCATGGGTATATCCCTCTATTGGTTTTGCTCTATCGAAATCGCCAGACTCGTTGAATCCGGATTCCGATACCCCCCGACCGGGGAACCAACCCACGACAGCATAGAACGGCAATAGCTGCTAAAAGCCCCCCCGTCGCGAATCAGTCTATGCGGTAATAAGGAAGGCCGTCAAACTATTTGGGACAGTCAGGAAAGGTCGGAAGGCCGCTGTTGCTGCGGCTTTCGGCTATAGTTTGGGCGCCTTCGCGATGATGCAGGGCACAATCGTCAGTCAGCGGGTCGTGCCGCCCAGTCGTGGACGATCGATGCGACAGCCGCGGTCAGTTTCTTGGCGTATGGAATATGCAGGAATTCATTGGGACCATGTGCATTCGAGCGAGGTCCCAGCAGCCCCGTGACCACGAACTGCGCCCGCGGCTGACTCTCGGCCAGTGCCTGCATGAAGGGGATCGTACCGCCGCAACCCGTGTAAATGGCGGGCGCTCCAAAGAATTCGTTGGAAGCGTCCTGCATCGCGGACTCGAGCGCCGGCGCGGTGATGGGGGCGTGCCAGCCAGTCGCGGTGTTCTCCAGGTGAAACGCGACATGGACCCCATTGGGGCGCGCTGATTCCAGGAGCCTTTTGACTTCCTCTCCGGCGAACGCTGCATCGGTCGTCGGGGGCAGGCGCAACGATAATTTCGCGGTCGTGTAGGGCCGCAGGACGTTGCCCGCGTTCTCGATGTCGGGAACACCGTCGATGCCGGTGATCTCGAGCGACGACATCCAGGTGTTGTTCAGCACAAGTTCTGTCGGATCGCTCGTCATGGGGCCGCTTTCCCCTGCGTAGGTAAAGAGCGTCGTGAACTCGTGCTCCAGCACTCTGCCCGCGGCGATTGCTTCGATGCGGCGCGGCTCGGGAATCTGCTCGTTCAGGAACGAAGGCAGTATCTGGCCCGTGTTTTCGTCCTCCACCCGCGAGATGAGTTGGCGCATGATCCGGAAGCTGGAGCCGACGATGCCGCCGGCGGCACCGGAGTGTGCGCCTTCTTCGAGTACGCGTACCTCGAGTTTGCCCGCGACGAGCCCGCGCAGCGAGGTGGTGATCCAGAGTTGTTCATAGTTGCCGCAGGTTGAATCCAGGGCGATGACAAGACTCGGTGAGCCGATACGGTCTGCGAGCGCTTGCATATAGTCAGGCAAATCCGGGCTGCCGCTTTCTTCCGACGCCTCGATAAGGGTAACGATTCGGGGAAGGGGCGCTCCCTGCGCAATGAGACATTTGATGACGGCGACTGCGGCGTAGGCAGCGTATCCGTCGTCCGCGCCCCCGCGACCGTAAAGCTTGTCGTCGCGTCGAACGGGCTCCCAGGGCGAAAGACCGGCCTCCCAGCCCGAGAATTCCGGTTGTTTGTCGAGGTGCCCGTAGATGAGGATCGTATCGTCCAGGGTTCCCGGGTACTCCATCAGGATCGTTGGCGTCTTGCCCGGCAGGTGATGGACGCTGACATGGAGGCCGTCGACCTGCAGTTGCTCGATCCAGGCCGTAATATGATCGACAGCCTGTTGCAGGTAGCCGTGCTCAGCCCACTGCTTGTCGAAGCCGGGGGACTTTGCGGGAATACGAATGTACTCCGCGAGACTCGGGAGTATGTCATCTTCCCAGAACGTCTCCACGAACCCGGAGACGGCATCACAATCGAGACTCATTTACTTCCTCCCGTCATCGTCCACATCGACGAATTCACCTTCGATCGTCCGGTTGCCGCCCGGACCACCATTGTCATCTCTTCCGCGCCCACCTGCTGTATGCATGCGGATCGCACTGACGACGCCGCGCCGCATGATCCATCGCGCAAGCGGCCGCCGTAGTCCGGGCAGCAGGCAGATGAATCCCATGGCATCTGTGACGAAACCCGGCGTGAGCAACAACGCGCCGCCGATCAGCAACATGACGCCTTCGAGCAGTTCCGTCTCGGGCAACTCGCCCCGGTCCAGCTTCTCCTGCACGCGTGCCAGCGTGGCAAGGCCTTCGAGTCGCAGGAGCCAGATGCCGAGCACTGCGGTCAGGACGACGAGGCCAATCGTCGGCAATGCCCCGATGATGCCGCCGACCTTGATCAGCACGAACATCTCGACGATGGGAACGGCAATAAATAGGAGGAACAAAAAACGCATGTGTAGCGAGGGTGCGAACGAGGCTCCATTGTACCAGTCGGGAGCCGCAAAATCCGTTGTGATAGATTAGGCGAGAGGCACGTTGGGGCTCCTTCATGGAATACAAGGCAATCCGTTACACAGCGTCTGACGGTATCGCGATCGTCACGCTTTCGCGTCCGCACCGGATGAACGCATGGACGGGCAGGATGCACGCGGAGTACCGTCATGCGATGGCGGCTGCAGACGCTGACAATAACGTTCGCGCGATCGTCGTGACGGGAGAAGGCCGCGGGTTCTGCGTCGGCGCGGACAGCCAGGCATTGACGGGGCATGTTGAAAAGGGCGGATACGATCCCGGCACACCCGAGAAGATGGCGAACCCTGGCTACGGTGTCCGCGACGAGTACGATGTGAACTTTGCGTGGCACTTCGGGCTCACGAAGCCGGTCGTTTGCGCCATCAATGGGCCGGCGGCCGGTGTGGGACTGGTACTTGCCTGCTTTGCCGATATCCGGTTCGCCGCTGCAGGCGTCAAGTTAACCACTGCACATGGCAAACTCAACCTGCCCGCGGAATTCGGACTCTCCTGGCTCTTGCCCAGGATGATCGGCTTGCCGCGTGCGAACGACTTGCTGCTCACCTCGCGCATCTTCATGAGCGAGGAGGCGGCGGAGATGGGGCTCGTCAATGCAGTGGTGCCGGCGGGGCAACTGATGACGCAGACACTTGCCTACGTACGCAGCATGATCGACACCGTCTCACCGGGATCCCTTCGTGAGACACGGAGGCAGATTTATGCGGACCTGCATCGCGATATCGGTGCGTCCGTGGATGAAAGCGAGCGACTTGTCAGGGAGATGATGACGCAGCCCGATTACGCAGAGGGCGTGAAGGCATTCCTGGACAAACGTCCGCCAGAGTGGGGTAAGCATTCGTGAGTGACACAAGTTCAGAAGGCAACGGTGTCCCGGATACCGTGTCTGGATACGCGCTGGAATCGGCTCCTTACTACCTGCCGGTAGGCGACGAAGTCGCTATCTTCATGGCCGCCTACGACCAGCGGTTGCCTGTTCTCCTGAAAGGACCGACGGGTTGCGGCAAAACGCGCTTCGTCGAATACATGACGTGGCGCATCTACCGCGATGATGAGACGCACCCTGAGCGCGCACGTGTCGGCAACCCGTTACAGACGGTCGCCTGCCACGAGGACCTTTCGGCGACTGACCTCGTTGGCCGTTTCCTTCTGAAGGGTGGCGAGACGATCTGGCAGGATGGTCCGCTCACGCGGGCGGTAAAGGACGGCGCGATCTGCTACCTTGACGAGATCGTTGAGGCGCGCAAGGATTCGACAGTACTGATCCACTCGCTGACGGACCATCGCCGGATCCTGCCGGTCGAGAAGCAGGGGCTCATACTCGATGCGCACCCGGATTTCCTGTTGGTCATTTCCTACAACCCCGGCTACCAGAATGTACTGAAGGACCTGAAGCCGAGTACGAGGCAACGCTTTATCGCGATCGACTTCGACTACCCGGACGTGGAGCACGAGTCGGAGATCATCGCAAACGAAAGTGGCGTCGATGCCGAGTACGCGCTTGACCTTGCCCGGCTCGGCCAGAAAGTGCGGCAACTGAAACACCGCGAATAGGGAAAATAACGGGTCTTTTCTCGTGTTGCCAGGCGTATGGCAGGAGTTGGCGTAGCGGGCGGCGCTGGGCCAGCTGATCCTCATCTATAAGGATGGCTTGGAGATCGCACGGCGGTAGTAGCGGTTGTCGTACGGGTGTCGGGGTGAACGGGGAAGCCGAGAGATGGTACGCGCAGCCGGGATGGTCGCCTCGGATTTATTGGCGTTTGGCAAACAGGTCGGGATAGGTTGTATCGGAAGGTGCGCGTCGTGGCGGTAGCCCTGGTGGGGCACGCTTTTGAACGTGGTCGAGGATCTTGCGGATGAGGTCAGGATCGGTGATATCTGCGATCACGCGAAGCTGTCCGCCGCAGAGCGGGCAGAGGGTGATGTCTAGTTCGAACACTCGTTTCAGGCGCTGCGCCCAGGTCAGCGGCGCGGTGGGCGGATCAGCAGAGTCGGTGGGAGTGGCTGCGGGTTGCTGCTCCCGGGTTGCCTGAGCAGTGGCGGGGTCTTTGGACTTTCGTCTCTGCCGAGCTCGTGCTGGAGTCGGCAAGATCGCGCGGCGCATGGGCGAGCTCGGGGCGAAGACTCCGTGGTAGCGAGTGAGATTGACCCACGGGCGTGGCACGAGAGCAGCTAATCGGGCGACGAAGTCTTGCGGGCTGAAAAGGATGTGTGTGGTGCCGTCGCGGAACGGGTTCTTGAGTTGATAGACGACCTGCCCGGCGGCATTCGTTGACAGCCGCTCGAGACACAACGCCGGCCGGGTGATATAGCGGCACAGCCGCTCGAGCCTATCGCGCTGGTGGGCCTGGCAGGCAACGGCGCAGTTCAGGGAGAAGCCGTTCTGATTGGCGGTGAAGGGCTTGGGTGTCGAGTTGGTCCGGACCAGGGCTGGGTTCTTGAGGGTGAGGGTTCTGCCGCCGGCGCCTTGGCCGATCGCGATCCGGTAACGGATCGAGGCGGCGTTCAGATGATCCAGCGTGTCTGAGGGCTCCAGATCGAGCCAGGGCTGTTCAGGATCTTCGATGAGGAGCCCGTCGCCGGTGAGCCTGCGGACGATGCGCCGGACGAGCCGATTGAGGAGACGCTCGAGGCTCCGCGCGTCGGGTGCACCGACGCGATGGAATCGCGGTCCGTTCCGTTCCAGCGTATAGACACCGTCCAGAATCAGCATGTGCAAGTGGACATTGAGGTTCAGGGCGCTGCCGAAACGCTGGATCAGGGTGACGACCCCGGTGCGTGCGCCGGCGCTGGCGGTGAGTCCCGCCCGATGGGCCAGATTGGTCTGGATGGCTCGGATGATGACTGAGAGACAGCGTCCGAGAGCATCAGGCTGGCTGGCGAAGAGCAGGCGCAGAGGCCAGGGGAAGCTGAGCACCCATTGTCGGACGGGCACTTCGGGAAATACGTGATCGACCAGATGGGCTGACGTCTCAATCATCCGCCGTGCGCCACAGGACGGACAGAAACCCCGGCGTTTGCAGGAGAACGCCACCAGGTGTTCGTGCCGGCAGCCATTGCACTTTACCCGCACAAAGCCGTATTCGAGCCGCCCGCAGCGCAGGTAGTCTTGGAACTCGGTCAGCACGAATCGAGGCAGTTGCACCTCGTGACGCTGCAATTCATTCCGCAGAGCCGGAAGCTGCTGTTCGACGATGGGATAGAGCGGCGTGTTCTCCGGTTGATGGCGCTGGTAGCGGTGGCCTGCGCCGATGATCCGGTTGCCGGGAACAGTTTCCACCGGACAATGATGGCCGGCGAGGGCGGTCTATCTCAGCGGTCGATTGCCCGCAGATGCGTAAGACACGCAAGCCAATCACACGCCGCGAGCGCCGTTTTGGCCCGCGAACCATATCAGTTCCTAACAGCTTCTCATGGGGGTATTTTCGGGGGTATTTCAGGCGTTTAGCAATATAACCTGTTGATTTAAAAGGTGATGTGATTGTCGCCGCCTCCACCAAAAACGAAAAAAGCCCCATCGGGGCTTTTTTCGTTTTTGCTGAAGCTGTTGGGTTGAAACCGCGTCCGGAACGGACGTGGGGTCGGGCGCACCGCGCCCGACGGGCGAGCAGCAAATCGCCTACCGGCGATTTGCGGTGACGCGAGCCCTGGTGCTTCGCAGGATGAAGGCGCCGCGGCATGGATGCCGTGAATCATCTTCCTTACCTCTTCGCCTATTCCTGGGCCGAGCACAGTTTGGTCAGGCGAGAGCGGGCGGGCACAGACGCCCGCCCTGGGGCCAGGCTCGAAGTGTAACCTCGCTCCAGGGACGGCGCGAACAACGGTGAGCACGGTAGCATCCCGCCGCCTCCATGCCGCGCAAAAAGCGCCACCCGACGTTGAGACACGATGATGCCACTCGGATTTCAGCCCCTATCGCGATCATGCTTTCGTGCTTGTTACGCCCACCGGGCCGTTTTTCTGTCGCTAGCCACGAAGACTATCAGGAACCCGGGATCGGACCGTGCGAGCGCGACCGTCTCAACGTCCGACGGCCGACCCGGACAGGCGCTCAACCGATCGATCCTGCGAGGATGATCTCGGCGAGCGCTTTACGTTCGCGCGGTTGCCGGTCACGCTGCGCGTATTCGTCGGGAATCATGGACGCCTCGCCGGGGTAGCCGATGGCCAGACCGGTGAAAGCCTCCAGCCCGTCCGCCAGCTCGAATGTCTCACGCGCCTTGTCTGGATCGATGCCGATCATCTGGTGGACGGCCAGGCCGCGAGCCGCTGCTTCGAAGGTCAAACCGGCGGAGGCGGCGCCGAGGTCGTGAACCGCGGCCTTGTTAGGTTTGCCGTTGTGTTCGAAGTTGTGCTGCACGATGCCCAGAGCGAGCACCGGCGCATTCCTGGCCCAAGGCTGGTTGCCCTCCAGCAGCACGTTGAAAATGCGGTCACGGATCTCGGGACTGCCATCGCGCGTGCCGACAATGTAGCGCCAGGGCTGGGCGTTGTAGGACGACATCATCCAGCGCGCGGCTTCGAAGAGTGCATGCAGGTCTTCGGCAGCGACCGTGCGTTCGGGATCAAACGCATACGGGCTCCAGCGCTTGCTCAGTAGTTCCTGGATGGGGGCGTCAGTTGGCGCAACTCGATTCATGATGTATTCCTCCGATTCAGTGGGGTGCAGGGATGAACTCACGCTCATCGCCGGGCACCGTGGGAAAAAGTCCGGCCTGCCAGTCGTGACGCGCCTTCTCGATTCTGTCCGTTGAGCTGGAGACAAAGTTCCACCAGATGTGCAGCTCGCCGTCCAGCGGTTCCCCGCCGAAAAGCATGACGCGCGCACCATGCTCGGCGCTGATGCGGATCGCGCGGCCGGTCTCGAATATCAGCATGCGGCCCGGTGAGGCGCGTTCCGGCCCGCATGAAACCGCGCCTTCGACGACGTACAGAGCCCGCTCGGCATAATCGTCTGGCAGGTTCAGGGTTCCGCCGGCCGACAGGAAAGCCTCCACGTAGAACAGTGGCGAGAGCACGTGCACTGGCGAACTGGCACCGTAGGCCTCGCCGGCCAGAACGCGTAGCTGGTTGCCGTCGCGATCCACCAGCGGCAGCGAATCCGCTGGGTGATGGTGGAAGCTGGGATCGGTCTCCTCGTGGGCGCTGGGCAGCGCCACCCAGAGTTGCAGTCCGTCGAGCTGAGAGGGGTTCCAGCGCTCCTGATCGGCGCTGCGCTCGGAATGCACGATGCCGCTGCCGGCCGTCATCCAGTTGACGGCGCCAGGGCGGATTGCCTGCCGCGAACCCAGGCTATCGCGGTGCAGGATCTCACCGTCGAACAGGTAGGTAACCGTGGCCAGGCCGATATGCGGGTGGGGCCGCACATCCAGTCCCTGGCCCGCAGCAAGGTTCGCCGGACCCATGTGGTCGAAAAACACGAAAGGGCCGACCCGACGGCGAGCGGCCGACGGAAGGAGCCGCCGCACACCGAAGCCGCCGATATCGCGCGGCTTGCCATCGATCAGGGTTGCGATGTCGGGGGTCGACTCGCAGCCGTTGCAGGCGGGGTCCGCTGTGGCTTGGATGCTCATGACTTGATCTCCTGTGTTTGAATCCGAATTTCCGAGCTCAGCGTGCGATACACCGGACACTTGTTTGCGATCTCAAGCAGGCGGGCATGTAGTCGAGCGCCGGCCCGGCGGGAATGATCCCACCCGGATTCAGGGCCTTGATCGAGTAGTAGCCCGCCTTGATGTGATCCGGGCGAACGCTGGCCGCGAAGGCCGGGATCTTGAGCAGTCGGACCAGGTAGTCGTACACCGCCGGGTAGGCGGACAGCGGCATCAGGTTGCACTTGAACAGGCCGGAGTAGGCCAGTTCGAAGCGCACCAGCGTGACAAAGGCGCGGATGTCGGTCTCCGTCAACTGATCGCCGACCAGCCAGGGTGTCGTGCCAAGACGCTGCTGCATCCAATCCAGCGCCGCGAACACCTTGCCGACCGCTTCGTCGTACGCGCTTTGGCTCCCCGCAAACCCGGCCTGGTAGACCCCGTTGTTGAAGTCTGTGTAAAGGTAGGCGCTCACCTCGGCGATCTCCTGCTCCAGCGCGGCTGGGCGCAGGTCGATGTCATGGTGCGCCAGCGCGCCGAAATCGCGGTCGAAGATCTGCAGGATGTCCGCCGACTCGTTGTTGACGATGGTCCAGCGCTTGCGGTCCCAGAGGACGGGCACGGTCGCGCGGCCGGTGTAGGCGGGATCGGCCTGCGTGTAGAGTTCGTGCATGTGGCTGGCGCCATTGACGTCATCGACGTCGCTGCCCATATCGCGGGTGAACGCCCAGCCTTGGTCGCCGAGCCGCGGATCGACGGCGCGGACATCGATGACATCCTCCAGCCCCTTCAGCCGCAGGGCGATCAGCGCGCGCGAAGCCCAGGGGCAGATGTAGGCCAGGTACAGCACATAGCGCCCCCGCTCCGGCGCAAACGCCGAGTCGCCGCCGATGCGATCGCGGAATCCCGAACGCTGCCGTATGAACCGGCCATTCGCATCGCTGTTTTGGACCGGATGCCAGTTTTCGGACCAGCGGCCATTGACGAGCATGATTTCGTCTCCCGTGGGAATGCAGTATTTGAACGATGCGAAACAGCATATTTGGCCATAGATTTCGAATAAACAGGGCTTTTCGAAACTAATTGTTGCTGATAGTGAGACAGTATGGCGAGGAAGTCGCTTCCTTCGCGTCTGCGGTTAGCTGGCGGGTGTATCCGCGAAGTGCTCGCTCAGGAACGCGATCAGAGCTCGGATCTTGGGCGCAATATGCCGGCGTGACGGGTAAATGGCGTATACGCCTAGTTCGGCCGCGCGATACTCGGGCATCAACTCGACCAGGGTTCCGGCCGCGATGTCGTCGCCAACCAAGAAATCGGGCTGCAGGATGATTCCCTGGCCGGCGAGCGCAGCCCCGCGGCAGGTGTCACCGTTGTTGCTATGGATGCAAGGGCGGGTAGAGGCGATGACGGGGCCCTCCGGTCCTTCCAGTTGCCATGCGTCGCCGCTGGAAAAATAGCTGTAGCCAATGACGGCGTGATCCTGAAGTTCGTCGGGATGTTCGGGTGTGCCATGCGAGGCCAGATATTCAGGCGCCGCACACAAGATCAGCCGCGTCACCGTGAGCCGGCGGCTGACCAGGCTGGAGCTGTCCAGCGCGCCGATGCGAATCGCCAGGTCATAGCCCTCCTCGACCAAGTCGACCAGACGGTCCGCCAGCGTGATGTCGAGCCGGACCTGCGAATGGCGTTCCCGGAATTCTCCCCAGAGCGGCGCCAGCCGACGGATACCAAAAGTCACCGGCACGTTCACACGCAGCAACCCGCGCGCGGTATCGCTGCTGGCCGTAATCTCTGCCTCGGCTTCATTGAGGCTCGATAGAAGCTCCCGGCAACGGGCGAGAAAAACTTCTCCTTCCGACGTGAGTGAAAGCCGTCGCGTGGTCCGATGCAGCAAGCGGACACCGAGGCGCGACTCCAGCTCGTTAACGTGGCGCGAGACCGCGGCCTTAGACACGCCTAGCGCATCGGCGGCGCCGACGAAGCTGCCCGCATCAACCACGCAGGTAAAGGTCTGCATCTCGAGGAAGCGATCCATCGTTAAGGCACTCCAGATCAGAAAGAAGGTAGCCGCCAGGACCAGCGCCCGCCGCCTGGCCTAGCCAATACATAGTCTGGGCCAAGGTAAGTTCAGGCATCTGTTCTGGTCATGAGCGTTGTAATCACGCGCATCTGTTTAATTGTTCAATAATTCGGCACAGTCAATCTCAATCTAGCATGTTTATCTCTCCAAAGTGCGCTTTTAGAGTGACATCTCAGTCGCGAGCTTTTCGCAGCCCATTCACTCAGAGAGGAGAGTTCCCATGACAATCGCAGCAACGTCAACCACCGACACACACTTCACAGCCAATCAGGAGACATCCATGTTCAAGAATCTGATCCAGGGTCTTGTTGCGACCGATGCGAACTGGGCCACCATCGCCCTGCGTATTCCGGTCGGCATCATCTTCGCCGCTCACGGTGCTCAGAAGCTGTTCGGTTGGTTCGGCGGCTATGGCCTGGAAGGCACCGGCCAGTGGCTGGCCTCGATCGGCCTCGAGCCTGGCTACCTCATGGCCCTTCTGGCCGGCGGTGCCGAGTTCTTCGGCGGCCTGGCGCTGATCGCGGGGCTTCTGGTTCGTCCCGCCGCAGCCGTGCTGGCCTTCACGATGGTCGTGGCAATCTTCGCGGTGCACATCGGCAACGGCCTGTTCATGAGCAACAATGGCTACGAGTTCGGCCTGGCGCTGCTGGCCGCGTCGGTCTCGCTGGCGATCAGCGGCGCAGGCCGCGCATCTGTGGATCGTGTTCTTGCGGGCCGGATCGGTACTCGATGACACCCGAATTGCAAAGCGCACACCGCCGTCTCCTCGGCCGGCTCAGGACTCTGGGCCGGATCGAGGACGACGGGCCTGAATTCGAAGGCGCTTGCGCAACTGCTTAAAGGCGGCTTGGTCACACGAAGGTTTCGGACAACCATGCCCCCGTTGGCGCCGCGGGTCGAGTACATCCCGATCGACAGCGGTCGGAAGCTGGCACGAGGTGAGCCATCACAGGCATCTGGAAGAAGCCGCCAAACCTGGCGTCCGCTTCAGCAGAAATCGCGGGACGCCTTTCAACAGCCAACAGCGATCGTCCCCAGTCCGAACGGAGAGCAAGAATGGCGACAGAACACATACCAGGAACTATGCCCACGATCTTTGCGGGACACGGCTCCCCGATGAACGCGCTTGAGGAAAATCGCTGGAGCCGCGGCTTTGCGGCCCTGACGCAATCCGTTCCCAGCCCGCGTGCCATTATCGCAATCTCCGCCCACTGGTTTGTCGATGGCACGTGGGTCATGGCCAACGAGCAGCCAAGGACGATCCATGATTTCGGAGGCTTTCCGCAGGCGCTCTACGAAATCCACTATCCGGCATCGGGCCATGCGGACCTGGCGCAACGGGTATTGCAGATGCTGGGCCCGGGGTCAGCAGGGAGCAGCATGGACTGGGGGCTGGATCATGGAACCTGGAGCGTGCTGCGGTGGATGTATCCCAAGGCAGACATCCCCGTGATCCAGCTCAGCATCGATCGGCGTCTCAGTCCGAGGCGTCATTTCGAGATTGGTCGCACACTGGCGCCGTTGCGCGAGGAAGGCGTGCTGATTCTGGCCAGTGGAAATGTTGTTCACAATCTACGCGATGCCTCCTCGCGAATGCGAACAGGCGATCTCAGTACTCCGGACTGGGCGCGCCGATTCGACAACGCGGTTGTCGCAACCCTGGAACAGCGCGACTACGCGGCTCTGCTGTCGCTCGCGTCGGAGACTGATGACGGGTTGCGCGCGCATCCGACCCCGGATCACTGGCTTCCTCTGCTCTATGTCGCCGGTGCCAGTAACCCGAGTGACCGCATCAGCCACTCTTCCGATGGCTTCGACCTTGGCTCTCTGTCAATGCGCAATATATTGTTCGGAGGCGTTACCGGGTCGCCGGGCCGCATCCCGAAAAATCAACAGCGCCAATATCGAACGTCCGTTCCCGGTGCCACAGGTTGATCCGAGCTTTCGCGTTACACGGTCTGAAAGTGGCCCAATACCGGCGGCCATCCCGATGCGCGACTGACCGGCTTCGGCGATTCAGCTGATGAAACGCATCTTGTAGGGCCGCAAGATGTTGCTCCACTATGGGATAGAGCGGCGTGTTCTCTGGTTGATGGCGCTGGTAACGGTGGCTTGCGCCGAAGTCGCGGTTGCCGGGAACAGTTTCCACCGGACATGATGGCCGGCGAGGGCGGTCTATCTCAGAGGTCGATTGCCCGAAGATGCGTGAGATTCGCTAGCGAATCGCACGCCGCGAGCGCCGTTTGAGCCCGCGAACCGTATCAGTTCCTAACAGCTTTGCATGGGGGTATTTTCGGGGGTATTTCTCGCGTTTCGCAACGCAAGATATTGATTCATAAGGCGATGTGATTGTCGCCGCCTCCACCAGATTTTCTGATCAAAATCAATAAGTTATATAACGATTGAGGTGCTCTCTAGGGGCTTTCTCCTTTGCCCGCGGTCATTGAATGTGATTTCCTTTTTCGGGCGTGCCGGACCTCCACAGGGTTCCAACGAAGACACTGCTGCGTGGCGCAACAGTAGGTCACGACACGGTCTCTTTCGCTCAAGTCGATGTCTGGCTACTGGTTTTCAACCAGTGTTTCGAGTTAGCGCCAAGCTTGCGTGCCCTTTGGAGGGCGGCGCTCAAATCCGGCCCGATCACATACGCCGCCGGAACGACTAGGAGAGTGAGCAGAGTCGACGAAGCCAGCCCGCCGATCATCAACGCGCCCATGGCGTTTCGCCACTCTGACCCGTCGGCACCCGAAAGGGCAACTGGCACCATGCCGAACACGGCTGCAAAGGCTGTCATCAGCACCGGCCGCAGCCTTTCTGGCCCGGCCGTTGCCATCGCCTCGGCCGGATTCAACCCAGTAGCTCGCAGTTGATTGGCGCGATCGACCAGCAGAATGCCGTTTTTCATGACGATGCCCATCAATGCGACTAAGCCAATCTGCGCAAACAGGCTCATCTCGTGCCCCGTAAGGTACAACCCGGCAAATGCGCCTGAGAAGCACAACGGCGCAGAAAGCATGATGACCAGCGGTTGCGTGAAGCTGTCGAATTGACTGGCCAGGACGATGTACAGCGCAATGACCGCGAGCAAGAACGCCATACCAATCGCGCTGCCGGTTTCCCGCATCCGCCTGACCTGACCCTCGAAAACGATCGAGACACCGTCGGGTGGCGGCATCTCGGCCAAAGCACGCTCGACGATGGCCGTCGCATCCCCCAAAGCGGTGCCGCTTGCGGCATTGGCGAACACCGAGATCTTGCGCGTGCGGTCCTGTCGCTCGATTCGAGCCGGACCGGAACGAAATTTCAGGTCCACCACGCTGGCCAGATCCACCAGCTGTCCGCGCGCCGTCCGAACCTGCATCTGCTCGATCTGCTCGACGTCAGAGCGATCCGCGTCCCGAAGCCTGACTCTGATGTCGTATCGGGACCCGAGATGTTCATAGGTGCCGGCCTCGACCCCGCCGATCAGCGCACGGCTGGTTGCAGCGATTCCGCGCGCCGATACTCCGAGATCACCGGCGCGATCTCTTCGCACGTCCAGAACGAGCTCTGGCCTGCCCGGCTCAAAGCCGCTGCGGACATCCGAGAGCCCTGCCATCGAACCAAGTACAGCCGCCAAGCGTTCGCTGTACTGGCGAGTTACGTCTAGATCCGCACTCTGCAGCACGAGCTCGATATCGGCCGTGGAGAGTCCGCCCCCGGAAACCCAAGGAACTTCCGCAATGTTGATTGTGCGGGCATTTGGTACAACCTGGTGCGCTGCTTCACGAACGTCATCCATGACTTCGAATTGACCCACATCCCGGGCTTGCTTCGGTGTCAGCGTGCCGTAGACATCTATCCTGCTGGGCTCGCCGGCGGCGCCCGCGCCCACCGTTACGAATACCGACTGCACGTGGGTCACGGCGCTGAGTGCGCGGTTCAGCTCGTGCGCCCTCGACTTGCTCTCCTCGATGGCGGTGCCGGGCGGAAGATCCACTTGGCCCTGAAACTCGCTGCGATCTGCCTTCGAGGTAAAGCCACCGGGCACCTGCGCTGCGATTAGCGCACCGAGATACACCGAACCGATGGCGAGAAGGATTACCAGGTACCGCCATCGCATGGCAGCTCGTACCACTGCCGCATAGGCCTCGGCCATCCAATCGTGAAACCGTTCGAGCGTGGAGAGAACATGACCGGAACTGTCCCGATCGTGAGCAGTGAGATAACGCGAGCAAAGCATCGGACTCAAGGTCAGCGCCACGAGTAGTGACACGGACACCGAGAACACGATGGCCAGCCCGTAATCCCGGAAAAACTGCCCCACGACGCCTTCCATGAAGGCGATGGGAACGAAGACCGCCAGAGTGGCGAACGTACCGGCGAGCACGGCGAGACTCACCCGCCGGGTCGCTTCCGAGGCTGCCTGGGCCGCCGGCTTACCCTCGTTCACGTCCTTCTGGATAGCTTCCACCACCACGATGGCATCGTCGACCAAGAGGCCGATCGCAACGGTCAACGCGAGCAGGGTCAGAATATTCAGCGTGATGCCGGCGAGATCGAATACGAAGAAGGTGGCAATCAGTGAAGTCGGAATAGCCGTAGCCACGATGAGTGTGGCGCGCCAGCTGAGTAGAAAGAAGAACGTGATCATGACCACCAGAAGCATGGCGATCTGCAGTTCCTTGGTGACATCTGCGACAGAGGATTCGATAAACCGGCTGATATCACGTGTGGTCGTGATACTGACACCTTGTGGCGCAGATTCGCGCAACTCACCGACCGCTGTCCGGACCCGCCTCGCTACTTCCACAGTATTCAGACCACTCTGGCGCCGTACCTCGAGCGCGACTCCTCGCTGACCGTCAAGGATTGCGTAAGAGCGCTCGTCCTCGAGGCCATCCTCCACGAGGGCCACGTCACGCAGGCGGGTCGGCGGCGCATTGTCGTTGAATCGAATGACCAGATCGGCAAGCTCCGTAGTGTCCTCAGCCTCCGCGTCGGTTCGCACACCAAGCTCGATGAGGCTCGATGGGAGCTCCATACGGCCGCCAGGCAGTTCGGCGTGTTCTGCCTCGATGCCACGAACGACGTCGTCTGCGGTCACTGCCATGGCCCGCATGCGCTGCGCGTCGAGCCACACACGGATCTCTCGTTCCCGGTCCCCGACCAGGTTGATCGAGCCCACCCCCTGAATGCGCTGCAAACGCTCACGAACGACGTCGTCCGCAAAGCCAGAGAGTGACCGGATGTCGGCATCGCCCGATACCAGCACACTCAGGATCGGCGCGGCGTCAGGATCGACTTTCTCGACGACGGAGGGCTCGGTTTCCTGGGGCAGCTCCGAGCGCGCCAGCGCCACCTTGTCGCGAACTTCTTGGGCCTTGAGGTCAGCGTTTTCCTCGAGCTTGAATTCAATCGTGATCTGCGAGAGACCTTCGCTGCTCGAGGACCGGAGGCGCTCGATTCCCGAAATATTGTTGACGTAGCCCTCCAGAATATCCGTGATTTCGGTTTCCACTGTTTCCGGTGACGCACCCTCGAGCCGAGTGGCCACCGAGACGTAGGGAAACTCAACCTTTGGGAATAAGTCGACGCCGAGGTTGGTGAAGCCAAGGAGGCCGAGAACGACCAGAGAGCCAATCATCATGACCGCAAAGACCGGACGGCGTATGGAAACGTCAGCGATCCACATGCGCCAGATTCCCCCGTCCCGATGTTTCCGAAACTTGATCGCCAGGTCCAAGGAGCACCAGATCGCCCTCTTTCAGCCCCGCCAGCACCTCCACGTCGTCCGTGTTTAGATCCCGCACTTGCACATTTCGACGTTCGGTGCTCTGCCCATCCACGAGAACGACGAACTTCTGGCCCTGCGTCTCCCGAATCGTGGAACGCGGAAGAGTCAGTGCTGTCGTCTTACCAGTGAGCACCTCTGCACGCACGAATTGTCCGGGTTTGATCGCGTAGTCGTCATTGCGCACGGGCAGGCGGAACTCTGCCATCCGTGTGGCAGGGTCTACCCGGTCATTGATTATGAAAACCTCTGTTTCACGAGGAGGGCTGCTTTCACCGACGTACAGTAGCGCGCGTTGTCCGAGGCGCAGCCTGGACAGCACCGCTTCCGGCGCCTGCATGATGCCGGCAACGATGTGAGCTTCCGCCAACTCGACAACGGCCGACTGGCCGCCCATCGAAAATCGGTTGCTCATGTACACGCCTTCGTCGGCGAAACGACCTGTGATAGTTCCGTCGAATGGCGCGTGCACAATCGTGTCTCCAAGCTGCTGCTCGGCAGTGGCTAGGGCGGCTTCGGCCGACCTGAGCTGTGCCTGGGCGACCGCGACATCCGTCTCAGTGAGTTCGAACTGTTCCTGGGAGAGAAGGTTACGGGCGACGAGGCTCCGAGCGCGTACGAAACGCTTCTGCTTGAGTTCGAGCTCTGCACGAACCACGTCGAGCCTGGCCTGAGCCTCATTGACGGCCTGGCGATAGTCGTTCTGCCGAGTGCGGAACAGCGGGTCGCCCCGGCGCGGGCGGTCACCGACACGAACGAAGATCTCGTCAACCACGCCTTCCACCAGCGGGCCGATGCGACTGGTTTGCTTGGCCGCGATGGTCCCGCTGGCCCGGATCACCTCCTCGATTTCCACGCGGCGTACCGCAACGACCTCAACGCTTTGCGGTTGGGAAACGTCAGTAGGTAACCCTTCGATTCGTTCCTTGTTTGAAGCCGAACCTTCCTCCGGGCTCCCACAACCTACGACAGCGAGGACGCAAGCTACTGCGAACATCCATCGCACTTTAATCGGCAATCTGTTCATGTTCAGGGTACAGCCTGAGAACTGGCCGCGAGGTACGCCCCGCGGCCACTTGCGACGAGCAGTTCTCCGTCTTCCTGATAGACGTACACCTCCGCCGTGCTGATGCGGGAGCCGATCTTCAGCGGGCGGCCCCGCGCAAGAAGGACGCCTGGACGCGCTGGCCGGTGGAAATCCACACGCAAATCAGCGGTCGCCGTAACCGCGCCCCCGGCGGCCAAGAGGGTAAACAGCCCTGTCAGATCGACGAGCGCTGCCAAAATTCCGCCATGCGTCGACTCGAGGCGCGGGTTCGAGACCATTTCTTCCCGCCATGCGCAGCGAATTGTGGTCTCATCGGGCCCCGAGCCAAGCAGCTCGAGCCCAAGCCAGCGGTGATAAGGGGAGCTGAGCAGCGCCTGCTCAATGTCTAGCCTGCCGAGTGTCGAATCCGTCACGCGTTTCCCTCCCCCTCAAGGCCCTCGAGAAATTCCCGAACTGCCCCCGTAAACGCGTCGTTCCTGTCTCCGGCAACCATATGACCGGCTCCGGAGATGTCATCGAAGCGAGCATGTGGGACCACTTGCAGAAAGGCCTCGGCAGCCTCTGGTGTCACCAGCTCGCTCATTCGCCCGCGGATGAGCTGTACAGGTAGGCGAAGGCGAGCCGCCGCTTCCTCCAAGCGCTCAAAGCGCCGCTCTTCCCGCGTCGTGACGACATTGCGAATGAAGTTCGGATCCCAGTGCCAGCGATAGCGCCCGTCAGGCCAGCGCCGGAGTGAGCGTCGCAGGCCCTCGCTACTTCGCCGCCTGTCTCGGTGCGGCAGATAGGCGGCGACGGCTTCTGCTGCTTCGTCGACCGACGCGAAACCATCCTCCAGGTGCGCATGCATGAATCCGAGGACCTTCATCACGCCTACGGGATCCATCCGGGGGGTGATGTCCACAAGCGTCAGACTACGAAAGGAACCCGGCGTCACCTCGCCCTCGGCGATCAGCGCCGCCAGCCCCGAAAGCGAAGCGCCAACAACCGCCGGCCTGCTGGGGAGCTGACCCGCTATGGCAATCAGGTCGTCCGCAAACGCTTCTATTTGATAAGCCCCATCTGCCGCCCAGTCACTGTCTCCGTGCCCCCGAAGATCGATAGCGATAGCCAACCACCCTGCCTCCGACAGCAGCTCCGCGGTCTGCCTCCATGCGTGCCGAGTCTGGCCGCCTCCGTGTCCCAACAGAACGGGAGGTGCGCTATCGTTGCCCCAGCGGCTCCCCCGAATGACTAGACCCGAGGGGGTGTTGAACGTGACATCCTGCATGAAAAGTAGTATCTGCAAATACGATATGTTACAATACTATACGACCATGACGACAACAGCAAAGAGGCTCTCGGCAATGGGTCAGGGGAAACGCAACTCCTCCGCGGAAGAGGGCGTTCCGTTGTGGCGCAAGGCGGCGACGTGGGACGCAGAACAGGACCCCGGGTTTTTGATCGCGGACGTGGCACGGTTGCTACGTGCGGCGTTTGAACGACAGATCTTCGAGACCGGGCTCACCCGCACACAATGGCAAGCGCTGGTCTACTTGATCCGCCTAGATGGTCTAACCCAGACAGAGCTCGCACAACAACTGGACATCGGTAAGGCAACGATCGGCGGCGTCGTCGATCGGCTGGCCCGGGCAGGCCTGGTGGAGCGACGCGACGACCCGGTCGATCGCCGAGCCAATCGGGTTTACGTGACAGATGCTGCAAAGCAGCTGGTCCCTCTCATGCGTTCCAAGGCAGCCGAATTGTACGATGAGGTATTCAGCGAACTGCCTCCGAGGCAACGTGAGCACATGCTCAATGGCTTGCAACGTGTGCGTCTGAAGCTGCTAGCCCGAAAAATTCATGAATTCTGAATAAAGAGAAGGCCTGGTTGTGTTAGAAAAGCAGCCGCCAAACACACTTTTCTGCACAAGAAGGCCGTCGCGGGATGAACGATACCACACGACAGTCTGTGCTCTTCAAGGATCTGTTTACGAAGCCGGTGGTTGCCTGCTTCGACCAGCCGGATAGCAGCTCGGACGGCGGCGCGTTGTTTCTGAAGGCGTGCGATGAGCCGCTCGGGCTGACGCAGTCGTTGGCGCGCTGCCTGTTGGATGCTCGCCATCGATTTGTACGCCCGGGCTGCAGACATCGATGTGCCAGTGCACATCGTCCGCGCCACTGAAGGCCGTTTCCCGCCGGGCCTCTACGAGGCGCTGGCGGCGAAGATACCCCGTGGCCGGGTGAGCACCATGGCGGGCGGTCATCTGCTGCCGATGGAGGTCCCGGAAGCGGTGGCGGAGCTGCTGCTTCAGGACCAGGAGATCAGCGCAACGACGCGCCGAGCAGATCCCGGGCGATGACATGCCGCTGCACCTCGCTCGGCCCCTCGCCGATGCGGCGAATGCGCATTTCCCGGTACCAGCGCTCGAAGGGGAAGTCCTTAGTCACGCCGTAGCCGCCGAACATCTGGATGCATCGGTCCACCACCCGCCCGCCGCCCTCGCTTGCCACCAGCTTGGCGATGGCGGCTTCGGTGCGAAACGGCTCGCCGCGCTGAGCCTTGTGGGCCGCGTCCAGGGTGAGCCAGGTGGCTTGCCGGATGTCGATCTCGTTGTCCACCAGCATCCACTGGATCGCCTGGCGTGACGCCAGCGGGGCACCGAAGGTCTCCCGCTGCGGGACGTACTCGAGGGCCATCTCGTGTGCTTTCACGGCGACCCCGATGCAGCCGGCGGCGTACGGCAGGCGCTGTCGGGTGAGCCGGTCGTTGGCGATGGCGAACCCGCCGTTGACTTCCCCGAGCACGTTGCGATGTGGCACGCGAACGTCCACCAGCTCCAGCTCGGTGGCAGGATGGGCGGCGCGCAGCGTCGGGATCACCCGGCGCACGTGAAACCCCGGCATGTCGGTATCGACCAGAAAGCAGGTGATGCCGCCGCGCCCCTTGTCCGGGTCGGTGCGGGCGAACACCAGGCCGAAGTCGGCCTGGTGCGCGCCGCTGATGAACATCTTGGTGCCGTTGATGATCCAGTCGTCGCCGTCGCGTATGGCCCGGGTGCGGATCGCGCGTGCCGGGTCACTGCCGCCGGAAGCTTCGGTGAGGCCGAAGAAACCGCGTTTTTCCCCCTGCAGGACAGGGTACAGGTAGCGCGCCTTCTGATCGTCGGTGGCCTCGAATAGCTGCGCCAGGCCCATGCCCCCGAATACCCCGTAGCAGGGCGCGTACAGACCGGCGCGGTGCTGGCTCATCTCGATGGCGAGCAGCACGTGGGTCACCAGATCGACTTCCGGCCCACCGTATTCCGGCGGCACGCCGAGGTTGTAGAGCCCCATGCCGCGGGTGAGCCCCACCAGCCGGGCGTGGATTTCCGGATCGAGGCTGTCGGCGTCGGGGTCGAGCCCGAGCTCCAGCGGCAGGATCTCCTCACGGACGAAACGACGCACCATGCTGACGAGGAGATCCTGCTCGGCGGTGAGCTGAAGGTCCATGACCCCTTCTCAACCGGCCGTGTGGGGCCGGAACCCGAACAGCCGCGCCGCGTTGCCGCCGAGGATCTTCTCCCGCGACTCGGGCTCTAGCGCCTTCATGGTCCGCTCGATGGCCTCGGGGGAATGCGGCCAGGTACCCTCGTGGTGAGGATAGTCGTTGGCCCACATGAAGTTATCCACCAGATCGAACGGCTCCGCCAGCGCGAGCCCCACGGGATCTTCCTGGAAGCTCGAGAAACCGTGGCGGCGGTAGTACTCCGACGGCAGCGCCTGGAGCTTCGGACGCGCCCACATGTGATGCTTGCGGTAGGCCTCGTCCATGGCTTCGAGCGCCCATGCCACCCAGCCGATGCCGGCTTCGATGGTGGCGAACCGCAGCTTCGGGTGCCGTTCGAGCACGCCGGACGCGCACAGGTTGGCCAGCGGCTCGATGGTCGGCGACAGCGAGTGTGACACGTAGTTGATGACTGCACCGCCGTGCCCTTTCGACGCCCGGGGGTCGCGGCCGGTGGACACGTGAAACGTGATCGGCAGATCGACGTCTTCGATCAGTTCCCAGAGCGGTTCGAACTCCGGCAGGTTGTAGTTCAGGTGGTCGTGATCGTGGGGGCCGAAGATGGGCTTGCAGGGCAGGCAGAGGCCGCGAAATCCGAGCTTCGCACATCGGCCGATTTCCCGCATTGAGCCTTCGATGTCGGCGGTTGCCACGCACGCCATGGGTGAGAGCCGGTCGTTGTAGTCGGCAAAGGTCTCCCAGGCCCACTCGTTCCAGACTCGGCACATGGTCTGGGCGAACTCGGCGTCGCGGGTGGCCCACATCATGAGGCCTTTGTTGGGGAATAGAATCTCCGCGTCGACCCCGTCGATGGCGAGGTCGGCCAGCCGCTCCTGCGGGTCTCGGCCCGCCTGGCTGCGCGCCAGGTCTTCACCTTCGAACATGCTCTCGCGCAGCTTGGTCGGGCGAGACCCCTCGGAGACCATCCACTTGCCGGCCTTCTCGTCGGTTTCCACCCGTGGCAGGCGGCTCTTGAAGCGCTCGGGCATGCGGTCGTAGAACAGGTTGGACGGCTCGTTGACGTGGCCGTCGGCGGAGACCACGAACAGCTTGTCCGGTTCCGTGGGCCGCGCAGTTCGGGGCCAGCCTTCGGCACCCGGCGTGTCGAGGCGCCAGCGGTTCGGTTCGTTGACTTCGATCTTTCTCGCTTCCATGTCTATCCTCCTGAATTCGGGAAGTACAGGTTGGCTAACCTGTGAGCTGCCATTGCAGCAGTGTGTACGGCGGCTCTCCGTCAGGGCGATGCTCGAAAACGCCTTCGACGGCGCCGCCGATGGGCACCGGCTGGTGGGGGTCGCCCAGCAGATTGCCGACGAGCCGGACGTGGTCCGCCTGAGGCAGTTCTACGAGCACCACCAGATACGGCCCGTGCTGCGCGAGCGCCGGATGCACCGGATGCCAGACCCGCTCCCAGCTGAAGATGCGCCCGGCCGCTTCGGTTTCGGCCCAGTCCAGGTCGAAGGACAGGCAGCGGTGGCAGATCCACTCCGGCCCCCACTGCCAGCCGCGGCAGGCAGTGCAGCGCTGGATCAGCAGCTTGCCGCTCAGCAGTCCTTCGTAGTAGGGCGTATCCAGACCGTCGCGGGCCGGACGCGGCGCGGGCAGGCCCGCGGGCAGATGATTCGCTGCGGCGTTCACAGCACCTCCTCGCTGCCGAAGATGGCGTTGCTCGCCGGGGTGACCATGGGTCCCGAGGTAACCATGGAGACCCGGGCGCCGGATACCGGGTTCGGGGAATCTCCACGGATCTGCCGCACGGCCTCGATGACGAGTTCGAGGCCATGCATATAGCACTCGGCCAGGTTGCCGCCGCTGGTATTGAGGGGCAGCCGGCCGGCGGGCGCAATCAGGTTCTCGAACGTGAGCACCTCGTTTGCCTGCTCGGGCGTACAGAAGCCGTGCTCGATGATGGACATCACCACGCCGCCGGTGAAGTTCTCGTAGCTCTGCAGCACGTCGACGTCCCCGGGCGTCACCTCGGCCATCTCATAGAGCCGCGGCGCCAGCGTGGTGAAGCAGGCGGTCGCGTACAACGGCGCGTTGTGGCATGGGGCACCGGCGCGGTGCTCGGACCCGGTGGTGGCGCCCAGCAGGTACACCGGCGTGTTCGGCAGGTCACGGGCACGTTCGGCGGGCACCACGATGAGCGCCGCCGCGCCATCGTTTTCCATGCAGCAGTCGTAGAGGCGATGAGGCTCGACGATCCACCGCGCCTCGTCGTAGGCCTCAGGGAACAGGAGCTGGCCATGCATGACCGCCCGGGGATTGTTCTGGGCATGGTGATAGGCGGCCAGGGATACCGCCTTGTAGGTGTCGCGACTCACGCCGGTCTCGTGCAGGTGGCGCATGCAACGCATGGAGAACATCTGCGCCGGCGACATCAGCCCGTAGGGCATCGTATAGGCGGGCTCGCCCGAGACGCCCGGAAGCCTGGGCCCCTGGCCGAAGCGGGCGAACTGGCCCTGGGCCAGGGCGCGGAACACCACCACGCAGCGAGCCATGCCGGTGGCGACGGCGAGCCGGGAGGGGTCGTTACGATCGTTGCTGTAGGAGGCAAAGCCGTCGATCTCGCGCGGATCGATGCCGGCGTCCTGCGCCGCGGTCAGAATCGCCTTCAGTGCCAGCACGAATTCCGGATCCTCGGCGGCGCCCCGCTTGTAGTAGTTGGTTTCGCCCACGCCGGCAATGGCGGCGCGGCCTCGCAGGGTCCGCTCCCCGGCGGCTGACGTCGTCATTGTCCGATGAACCTCCCGGTTCTGCGCTCGGCCACGGCGCGCACGCCTTCGCGCGCGTCCGCCGTCTTGAGCAGCCAGTTCTGCTCCTCGAGCTCGTGCGCCGTGGCCTGCCGCACCTCGTCGGCGAGATGCCCGCGCAGGGTCTGCCGCACCGAGACCACGGCAAGCGGCGCTGCCGCGGCAATCTGCAGCGCCTTCTGCCGCGCGGCCTCGCGAACGTGGTCCCGGCTGACCAGCCGGTCCAGCAGCCCGAGCGCCAGCGCTTCATCACCTTTCACCCGGCGGCCGGTATAAAACATGTCGCACGCGGCCTGCACGCCGATCAGGCGGGGCAGCGTATAGCTCAGGCCGAACCCGGGATGGATGCCGAGCAGCGTGAAGTTGGCACTGAAGCGTGACTCGGGACAGCCGACGCGGAAGTCGGGCACCAGGGCGAGCCCGAGCCCGCCGCCGACGGCGGCACCGTGGATGGCTCCGACGATGGGTTTGCGATTGCCGAACAGTCGGACCGCCTGCGCGTAGAGGTGTCCGTCGACGCCGTCGCCGCGCGAGCTGCGCAATCCTGCCGGCTGGGCCCCCTGGCGTCCGCCCTGAAAATCGGCGCCGGCACAAAAGGCCCGCCCGGCGGCAGCGAGCACGATCGACCGGCACTCCGGCTCCTCGTCCAGCGCCTCGAAAGCGTCCGCTAGGCCGGTGAGCATGTCCATGTTGAAATGGTTGTGGTCGCCGTTCCGCAGCTCGACGGTGGCGACGTGGTCGTGGTCCAGGGTCACGTCCAGCAGTGGGTAGGGGCCGAGCTTGCGCATGAATCGTCTCCTCAGTCCGGTGGCGGTTCGGGGGCCTGGCGAATCACCCCCGCCTCTTCGAGGCGCCGCACGCGATCGGCATCGAACCCCCAGTCGAGCAGCACCGTGCGGGAGTCCCCGCCGGACGCGGCGGGCGGCCGGGTGAGCTCGCAGGGCGTGCGGCTGAAGCGGGGCGCCGGCGCCGGTTGCGGCACGCCGCCCGGGGACACGAACGTGTGTCGTGCCCGGTTGTGCGCGTGCTCGAGGCTCTCCGAGAGATTCAGCACCGGCGCAAAGCAGGTATCGCTGCCCTCGAGCAACTCGCACCACTCGTCCCGGGTCCGGGTGCAGAAAACGGCGGCGAACCGCGCCTTCATTTCCGGCCAGGCAGTGCGGTCGTGTTGAGGGGGCAGGTCCGCGGCGTCGAGCCCCAGCTTGTCGAGCAGCTCGGCGTAGAACTTCGGCTCGATCGCGCCCACGGAGACGTACCTGCCGTCGCGGGTCTCATAGACGTTGTAGAAGTGCGAGCCGCCATCGATGGCATTGGTGCCGCGGCGCTCGCGCCAGCGCCCGGCGTGCTTCATACCGTAGAAGAGCGTCATCAGGGACGCGGCGCCGTCTGTCATCGCGCAGTCGATCACCTGACCCTGACCGGAGCGGCCGGCTTCGATGAGGCCGGCGAGCACGCCCATGGCCAGATAGAGCGCACCGCCCCCGAAGTCGCCGACCAGGTTCAGGGGATGAACGGGCGGCTCGCCTTCGCGGCCGATGGCATCCAGGGCGCCCACCAGCGCGATGTAGTTGATGTCGTGCCCGGCCGCCTGGGCAAGAGGGCCGTCCTGCCCCCAGCCCGTCATGCGACCGTAAATCAGACGGGGATTCTCGGCGAGGCAGGCCTGCGGCCCCAGGCCGAGCCGCTCCATCACCCCCGGGCGGAAGCCCTCGATCAAGGCATCCGCCCGGCTCACCAGCGCCATGACCGTGCTCACCCCTTCTGGCTGCTTGAGGTCCACGGCAACCGAGCGGCGGCCGCGCAGCAGGGGATCCGCCGCCGGCTCCCGCGGCAGGCCGAGATCGGCGGGCGCCACGCGGTCGACACGGACGACTTCGGCGCCAAGGTCGGCGAGCAGCATTGCGCACATCGGCCCGGGGCCGATGCCGGCCATCTCGACGATGCGCACGCCTGCGAGCGGTCCGGCCACGTCTATCCGCCGCCTCGGCCGCTGGATCCGGGCAGCGGCAGGCACGTGGTCATGGAGGTGCCGGTGCCGAGCAGCATCTCGTCGCTGCCTACCCGGATCTCGGTGCACGCGAGGCCAGCCTCGATCTGGGCGAGCCGGCAGTAACTCTGCAGATGCGATCCTGCATAGCTGGCGCCGGAGAAGCGCAGGGCCAGGTTCGGATTCGGCAACGACGCACGCCCGCTCACTGCCCGGCCCACCGGCGGCCCGACCGAGATGTCGGCGGCGATGCACACCGCCTCGGCGGTCGCTCCCCGGACATCGAACCCCAGACGGATGCGGGTCGTCGTGCTGTCGCCGGAACTGGCGACGATTTCGGGTGCGAAGGTGTCGATCAACGGGATTGGGTGGCCTGCCGGCTGTCGCCATGGCAGCGGCTCCGCGGAGTGGTCGGCGGGTACGCAGATCGTCGGTAGAACCCTGAGAGCCTGCTCGAGCCGGTCGGCATTCACCAGAGTCACCAGCGCCGTGGTGCAGAGCGATCCCGTGTGGTCGCGCGTCTCGGTAGCGATCACGGTCAGCGTACGGCCTTCGCTCAGCGGCCGTGTGGTCACGGTTGCCGTGCCGGGCCGGCAGCCCTTCAGAAAATGACAATCGATGGCTGCAGGCACCAGTCCGTGCCGTTCGCCGCGGGCGGCGTGTAGCGAGACCGCCGCCGCAACGCCGCCGTTGGTGCCACCGAAGGCGCCGTTGAACCGTGCTTCGAGCTCGAAGGTCCAGGATCCATTCTGTCGGCGGGCCTGGAACAGGTTGGCGAACGTGCTCACGCGCGATACCGGGCCCGAGCCTGGGACAGCGCGACTTTGCCGTCCTGGGTCACGGCCTGCACGACGGCGCTGCCCGGTTCCTCGACCCATATGCGGGTGATGATCTCGTCTTCGAACTCCACGCGCTCGGAGAATCGCCCCTCGAGACTCACGAAGTTCGCGGGGTCGTTGCCACACAACTCGTGCAGCACGGCGCGGCCGACGAAGCCGTAAGTGCACAGTCCGTGCATGAACGGCTTGTCGTAGCCCGCCTTCCCCGCAAACTCGGGATCGATGTGCAGCGCGACCCGATCGCCGCTCAGACGATAGATTGCACCCTGTTCCTCCCTCGTCACGTCCCGTACCTCGTGATCGGGGGCACGGTCCGGCGGCTGATTGAGGTCGCGGGTGCTGGGCCCGGATTGGCCGCCGAACCCGCCGCCGCCGATCCAGAACAGCGTGGAGTGTGTCGAGAATACGATGCCGTCGGCGTCGCTGAAATCGGCGGTGACGCCGATGACGGCCGCCTTGCCTTTGTCCCAGATCTCCGAGATTCGGCTGGTCATGGTCAGCTCGCCGCTTGGCGGAAGCGGCCGGTGCAACGTGATGCCTTGCTCTCCGTGCAGCATCCGCGCGATGGGGAGCTCCACCACCTTGTTGATGCTGCCCATGGCCCGCATCCCGGGAATGACGGCGAAAGTCGGCAGCACCTTGGGCCCCCGCCCTTCGTAGATGAAATCGAGATCTCTGCTCGGCCGTGCGCCGACTCCCAGGGCGTAGAGCATCACGTCTTTTTCGTTCCAGCTTACCGTGGTGGGCTCGAACTCGGTCCCCACCATGTCAGGCGACAGCGCTTTTGCGGCCATCAGTTACCTCCCTTGTTGCTCGCGGACGGCATCATCTCCCAGCGACCGTTGTCGAACCGCACTTGCGGCTCACGCGGCAGCCCCAGACCACGTTCGGCGATGATGTTGCGTTGGATGTTTGCGGAGCCACCGCCGATGATGCCCGTAAAGCAGCCGAGCAGGCTTTTCTGCCAATCCCGCTCGGCCTGGTAGGGGCTGCCGTTGTAGAGCGTGCCGGTCTCGCCGAGCACGTCCACGCCCAGGGAATAGATGTCGTACGCGAGCTCGGTTGCCGAGAGCTTGGTGATCAAACCCTCCGTGCCGGTCTGCTCGCCGTTGATCGATTGCGACAGCAGCCGCATCCCGTGGTACTTGTTGGCCAGCGTACGCCCCTGAAGCCTGAGCAGCCGGTCGCGGTAGTGGTCGAGGTCCATGGCCCTGCCCGAGCCGACAGTTTCCTCCTGGAGCAGCTCCACCAGGCCTTTGATGCCGCTCTGGCCCTGATCGGCGCTGCCGAGCATGCCGCGCTCGTACTTGAGCGTCACGTTGGCCACGTGCCAGCCCTGGCCGCGGGCACCGACGATGTTCTTTGCCGGGATGCGCACGTCGTTGAGGAACACCTCGTTGAACGTCGCGTCTCCGGTCATGGTGACGAGCGGACGGATGTCGATGCCGGGCCGGTCCATGGGCATCAGCAGATAGCTGATACCGTGGTGCTTCGGCGCTTCCGGTTCCGTGCGCACGAGGATGAAGCACATATCGGCGACGTGGGCGGAACTGGTCCAGATCTTCTGGCCGTTGATGACCCAGTCGTCGCCATCGAGCTCCGCTCGGGTGCGCAGGCTGGCGAGGTCACTGCCGGCGCCAGGCTCGGAATAACCCTGACACCAGATCATCTCGCCATAGATGGTCGGGCGGATGTAGGCGGCGCATTGTTCCGCGGTACCTACTTCCAGCAGGGTCGGCACCAGCATCGAGATGCCCTGATTGCTGAGCCCGAGGGGCAGGCCGGCGGCCAGGAATTCCTCCTGAATGATGCGACTCTCGATGATGTCGGGCTTGGCGCCGTAGCCGCCGTGCTCCTTGGGGATGGTGCGAGCGGCGTAGCCGTGCTCGATGAGCTTGGCCTGCCAGGCCAGCACGTCGGGGTTCGGACGCTCGGTGACGCCTGGTATGCCGCGGCTGCGATGCTTCGCCGGACGATGGTTACGGCAGAACTCGCGAACTTCAGCGCGAAACTCGTCGTACTCCGGGCCGTAGCTCAGATCCATGAAAGACTCCTCAAGTGGCAGTGGCGGTCAGCGGCTGGACCCAGCCCTGATCGACGGCAGCGGCGTGGCGGACGGTTTCGGGGCCCCCGAGCAGCTGGCGATTCGCTTCGATGCGCTTGTACCAGAGGTGCAGGCCCAGCTCTTCGGTGAAGCCCATCCCGCCGTGAATCTCGATCGAGGAGCGGGCGATGAACTTGCCGATCTCGGAGGCCAGGGATTTGGCGTGACAGGCGTGCAGGACCCGCTCCGCCGGCTGTTCGTCGAAGACGTGGGCGGCGTACCAGATCAGCGAGCGGCACGGCTCGAGATCGGTGACCATGTCAGCCAGGAGATGCTTGACGCCCTGGAACGAGCCGATGGGGCGGTCGAATTGGAAGCGTTCCATCGAGTAATCCCGGGCCCGGAACAGCATGGCCTCGGCGGCGCCAAAGGTGTCGGCTGCGAGCATCAGCCGCCCCGCGGCCAGGAGGGCGTCGATGGCCTGTGCCGCCCCTCCAGATTCGCCGACGGTCTCGAACGGCGTGCGCTCCAGGCCGACGACGGCAAAACCGCGGGTACGGTCGACGTCGTTCAGCATCTCGATCGACACGCCTTCCGCATCACGCTCGATGACTACCAGCGTATCTGCGTTGGCGGTCAGCAGAAAATGGCTGGCGTCGCTCGCATCGAGCACGAAGTAGCAGCGTCCCCAGGCGCGATTGTCCTCGAGGGTTACCTTGCCGAAGTGGCGTGGTGCTCCAGCGACCTCGGTGAGGCCGACGCCGTAGCGATGTTCGCCGCTCGCAATCGGTGCGAGATGTCGCTCCCGCTGCTCAGGTGTGCCGGCGAGCTGCCAAGCCAGCGGCGCCAGCACCGCGGTGCCGAGATAGGGGGCGGGCGCCACCGACCGCCCCATGGATTCAGCAATCACCTCCGCCTCCAGCATGCCGAGCCCGGAGCCGCCGTGGTCTTCCGGAATCAACGCCCCGGTGACGCCGAGCTCCACCAGCGCCCGCCACAGATCCGGGTCGCATGGCTGGCCGGCCGTGCGCTTCAATGTCTCCAGATCGAGACGCTCCCCCAGGCAGCGGCGCAGCATGTCCTGGAGCATCGTCTGTTCTTCGCTCAGTCCAAAATGCATCAGTCCTCCAATGTTGTCTTCGATCGGCTGAACCGGACCCTGACTCAGGCCGCGGCTCGCAGCGTGCCGAGGTCGATGCCATATAGTTGGGCGACGTTGTCGCACAGGATGGCGCGTTTCTGCTCGTCGGTGAGCTGAGCCGTGTGCTCGGCCAGCATCTCCTGTGACCAAGGCCAGGTCGAATCCGAGTGGGGGAAGTCGTTGGCCCACATCAGCCGGCGCCAGTTCATCTGATCGGCAGAGCGAAAGGCCACCCAGTCGTCCTGGAACGTGGTGTAGATGTGATCGGCAAAGAACTCGCTCGGCAACTTCGACAGCGTGACGCCGGGCGCGAGCCAACGGCGGTGTCGCTTGTACGCATGATCCATGCGATACATGTAGTGGGGGACCCAGCCTGCGTCCGCTTCCACGCAGACGACCTTCAGATCGGGGTAACGTTCGAATACGCCCCCGAAGATCAGCGTCCCCATGATGTCCTGGTTGCCGCGGATGATGGACAGGAAGCTGTTGATGCGCGGACCGCGGAAGTGGCTCGACCCCCGGATGGTCAGAATGTGAAACGACACCGGCAGACCGAGCTCGATGGCCGCCTCCCAGACCGGGTTCCAGACCGGGTCGTCGAAGTCTTTCTCCCCCGGGTTTCCCGAAAGCATGACCCCCCGCAGGCCCAACCTCCTGATCTCCCGGAGATCTTCCACCGTGCGCTGTGGGTTCGTCGCAGCCGATTGACCGCAGCCCAGCAGACGGGCCGGGTGGGTGGCACAGTATTCCGCAATCCAGCGGTTGTAGGCCGCGAAGCAGGCATCTTTGTAGGCGAAGTCGCTGTGGTTGCACAGCATCATGCCGACCGTTGGGTAGATGATTTCTGCCGCCACGCCGTCCTGATCCTGCTCGGCGAGCCGAGCGTGTGGATCCCAACCTCCGCGATGCAGGTCGTCGAACCGAACCCCGCCTTCGGCGAGGTCGTCGGGATCCTTGCCGGCGGCGGCGACCAGGCCGAGCGCGATGGGGCGCTCCATGCCGTCAATGACGAACACGTCGCCCTGACTCTCGGTCGTCACGATGCGCGGCGCCTTGTCGCGCCATTGCTTGTCGATGTAGTCGGTATACGTGTTCGGAGCTTCCGTGATGTGGGAGTCCGCGGAGATGATGGGGTAATTCATGAGGGTATCCTACGAAGCTGTTGAACGAGGGGGGTAGGGTGAACGCCGACGTCGAATGGTCGATCGAGAGCCGCGCGTGCGCCGGATACCAGGTCGGCGAGTATATTTTCGGTAGGCCGGATGCATCGGATAAAGCCGGCGGCCGGGCCTGCGGTGCCCGGGTGGACGTCCGCGCGGCCGCTGCTGAGGGCGGCTGCCAGCACTGGGCCGGATATCCGGGCCTGGTAGGGTGCGGCGAGCGGCTCGAGCTCGGTGCGCTCCCACGTGTCGGTCCAGCGCGAGCGCAATGTTCGCAGCGGCTGACCGGTGATGGATCGGGTCACGACCGTGGAGTCGTCGCCGGCACCAATCAGCGCGCGTCGTTGAAAGTCCGGCAGGCGGGCCTCGCGCGCCGCAAGAAATGCAGTGCCGATCCACGCGCCCTGTGCACCGAGCATCAACGCGGCTGCGACACCGCGCCCGTCACCGATGCCGCCACCGGCCAGCACGGGCAGTCCGGGTCCGAGGGCGTCGACGACTTGAGGGACGAGCGGCAGGGTACCGACCGGTGCGTTCGGTCCGCCGGCCTCGTGGCCCTGAGCGACGACCACGTCGACACCGGCGGTTGCCAGCTGCACCGCGTCCCGGACAGTTCCGGCCGGGGCGATCACCAGGATTCCGTGATCGTGGAGTACCTTGAGATCGGGAAGCGGCGTTCCCAGGCCGGCAGCGAAGACAGGTACCTGTTCCTCGATCACTACCTGGAGGTGGGCATCGAGAAATGCGGGCGTGCATAGTGGGATCACGCCCGGCGGTCCGGATTCGTCCTGATGGTCGAGACCGTGCTGCTCCATGAAGGATTCGGCGAATTCGAGACAGTCGACCAGCTCGTCTGCGGGGAGGCGGGCACGCTGTCCGGGGCGCGGCAATCCGTAGGGCCGGGAATCCGGCAGGGTGAGGAAGACGCCGAACGGTCTGTCGGTGAGTTCGCGGGTGCGGCGGATCAGGGCGCGAAGCTCGTCCGGCGTACCAGCATGAACAGCCAGCATTCCCAATCCGCCGGCATTGGACACGGCGGCAGTGAGTTCTGGGCCGGCGACTCCGGGCATGCCGGCCAGCACGATAGGGTGCTGAATCCCCAGCAACTGGCACAGACGCGTCTCTATGCGCGGTTGAGGCATGGCCGGGATGGTCGAGGGCGCGCTCACGCGCGCTTCTCCGCAGGCGTAGCGTATCGGTCGAGCGTCTTTCTAAGCACGGTGAGATGCTCCTGGCGCCTCGTGGCGATCCACTCTTCGGGCGCGGCGAGACCGATGGCGGCGGGCCGGCCGCCCCGGTCCAGGTTCATCGGCACGCCCACCATGGTGGCGCCGGGTACGATCAGTCCTGTGCAGACGGCAAAGCCGTGCTCTCGCGCCTGCTTGATCGCGCGCCGCAGGTCATCGCGTGACGCCTTGCAGTCCGGGTCTCGGGCCATGGATTGTTGGAGCAGGCGTTCGGCTTCCGGTGGGTCGTACTGGCTTAGCAGCACACGACCCAGTGTGGAGGCGTGAAGCAGCCTTCGGGTGCCCGGCTTGACGTGGTAACGGATGGCCGTTGTGCCCTGCAGGACCTTGATGTACTGCACGTGCACGCCGGACCGGATGGCGGCGATGACCGTGCATTGCGTGGCATCGAGCAGCTCCTGCATGAGCCTCTGCACAGCCTTGACCGGCAGACTCTCATGCTCGACCCATTGTCCCAGCATCGAAATTCGGATGCTCGGAAAGAACTCTTTCTCGGTCGAGTCGTACTCGAGGTAACCGAGACTTTCCAGGCTACGCAGCAGAGCGGCGGCGCTGGAATGCGGATAGCGGAGGTGTTCGGCGACCTCGTTGATCGACACTGGCCTGCGCAGCTCATCAAAGAGCTCGAAGATCTCCAGCACACGTGCCGCGGACTTGACGACGTTGGCTGATGGCGGTGGCAAGATTCCTTCCTTCCCGGGGGCGGATATCGCCGGCTGACGCAACGGCTTTACTTTTAACACATATGTGCGAAAGTACAACAGGTTTATGGGATCAGGGAGATGATCATGAAGGTGATCGTTGATATGGAGCTGTGCGAAGCGAACGCACTCTGCGTGATGGAATGCCCGGAGGTGTTTCAGCTCACGGACGACGACAAGCTGATGCTGCTGAAGGAGCATCCAGGTGAGGAACTGCGGGCCAAGGTGGAAGCGGCGGCCCAGCTCTGCCCAAGGCTCGCCATTACCGTGACCGACGAATGACACTGGAGGACGACATGCAGACACCGACGGCTCCCATCGAGATCATCGATCCCGACTATTACCAGCAGAATGGCTACCCCCACGAGTTCTGGGCCGAATTGCGTCGCGACCGTCCCATCGCCTACTGCAAGCACCCGAAGCTGGTTCCTTTCTATGCGGTCACCCGCTACGAGGACATAGTCAACATCTCCAAGCAGCCGAGCGTGTTCGAGAACGCGCCACTGCTCTCCGTTCAGCCGGAGGCCGAGGAA
The DNA here is from genome assembly GCA_041395945.1 of Pseudomonadales bacterium. Classification (NCBI taxonomy): domain Bacteria; kingdom Pseudomonadati; phylum Pseudomonadota; class Gammaproteobacteria; order Pseudomonadales; species Pseudomonadales bacterium. Next base: position 3,590,797 of record JAWKZN010000001.1, on the reverse strand, counting down.
GACCTGATCTCACGCGTGCGGACGCTATTGAACATGGATCCGCCCGACCATCGTATCTACCGTCAGCTCATGAGCCGGTACTTCACCAAGCGCCGGTTGAACGAGGATCAGCACCGGTTGGATCACGTCGCGGAGGTTCTGCTTGACAGCGTGGCGGACGAGACGGAGATGGATTTCGTCACGCGCGTGTCGGCGATCCTGCCGCTGGCCGTCATCGCGGAGCTCATGGGGCTTCCGCAGGAGGATCGCGACCAGTTCTTCCGGTGGACGAACGAGATCGTCGGCGCGAACGACCCTGAGTTTCGGCGTGAGGACGGAACGAGCGGTCGGCAACTGGCGGAGCGCGCGATCGAGGAGGTGTTCGCCTATTGCAACGACTTCGTCGAAGACCGCCGCAAGCATCCGCGCGATGACCTGACGACGGTGCTGGCCACCGCGAAGATCGAAGGTCGGTATCTTCCGCCCTTGGAGTTGTTGTCATACTTGTTTCTGCTGATCGCGGCAGGCAACGAGACGACGAGAAATGCCACGAGCGGTGGCGTGCTGGCGCTCATGGAGCATCGCGACCAGCTCGAACTGGTGCAGAAGCAGCCCGAGCTGCTCGATTCGCTGGTCGAAGAGATGGTGCGCTGGACCAGTCCGGTGATTCACTTCTGCCGTACACCGAACCGCGACGTCACCCTGCACGACGTGTCCATCAAGGCGGGCGAGCACCTGACGCTGTTCTACCCCTCTGCCAATCGCGATGAGACCGTTTTTTCCGAGCCGATGCGATTCGACGTTCGGCGCGACAAGAATCCGCAGATCGGATTCGGCATCGGTGAGCACCTGTGTCTGGGCGCGCATCTGGCGCGCAACGAGCTGCGGGCCATCTTCAAAGCATTGCTCGCACGAATGCGGGAGATTGAGCTCATCGAACCGCCTGAGCGGCTGCGATCGGGATTCATCGGGGGCGTCAAGCACCTGAAGGTACGGCTGCGGCTGGACTGAGGCCGATCGGCGAGGAGAGCGTTGGCGGTGGTTAGGTACCACCGACCACCGGTGGGCGGCCGTCGGATGGAGGGTAGTACTATGTGAGTGGCCGTACACAAGGCCCTCCGTCCAGGATCACTCACTCGAAAGATGGTTGCAAAGGGAGTAGGCGTTCCTCCTCTCGACAGCCACCTAGCCCGCTTAGCTCACCGATTTCAGTTCAGCGCGCCTTCGGCGCTCATTTTGCCGTGGACCGGGTGGTTCGAGCGGGCCCATAGGCCGATTAGGTCGCCGACGAGGGCCTTTGCGTCGTTGCGCGAGGTCTGAGTCGGGCTCTGGAGGCACTTTGGCATTCGTCGGAGCGTAGGTCTCCCTGTCAGTCGTAAATACTGACAAGCGAACGCGGCAATCACGGCAATGGCTATCCGGGCGGCGGCCAGGCGGGATGACGACGGAGGTTGGCCAGGATCTGTGCGAAGTCGCTGGCGTACGGATAGGCATCAGAGAACGACAGCCAGACCCTGCGCACGGTAATGCGCACCCGCGCACCGATCTTCAGTAGCTTCAGCCGGATGGTCGTGCACTGCGCCTTGGCGTGCTGCGTGCCGGCGAGCCCCAACCTTCTCAACCCGTGCATCAGCACGTAGGCGAAGGAGGAGAAGTACAGGCGCAGTTGATTGGCCCGCAGGGTCGCAGTGCTGGTGCGATCGGCGAACAACCCCAACTGCTGCTCCTTGATCCTGTTCTCCATCTCACCGCGTACGCAGTAGAGCTTCTCATAGAGGCGCTTTGCACCGGCCTGGCGGATCGGAAGGTTTGTCACCACGAACCGTGGGTTGGCCTTGTTCGGCAGGTATTCCGCCTTGCCCACCACCCGCCGTTCGGCGGACCAGGACTTGCGCGTCCGATAGCGGAAGTCACGGAAGCGACGGGCCGGCCGGCCGGTGCGGGCATGCTCGATGCGTGCCGCCTCCATCGCCTCGCCCAGGACCCGATTCAGTCGCGCATTACGGGCCAGGCCGAGCAAGTAGTTGACCCGGTTCTTCTCACACCAGCGCATGATCGCCTCGCGGCAGAACCCGGAGTCGCCGCGGATCACGATCCGTGTCTTCGGCCAGCGGGCACGGATCTGCGTAACGATCCGCTCGAGCTCTTCGACGCTGCCCGTAGCACCATCCTGATTCGACGGCCGCAGTCGCGCGCACAGCAGGTGCTCGCCGCAGAAGATGTACAGCGGCAGATAGCAGTAACAACCGTAGTAGCCGTGGAAGAACCGCCCTTCCTGGTTGCCGTGCAGGGGATCGTCCGTCGCATCCAGATCCAGCCAGATCTCGCGCGGCGGCTTGTCGTGGGACTCGATGAACAGATCCACCAGCAGACGATCGAACGCCTTCGGATCGGCCGCGATCTTCTTGTAGCGGTCGGACTTGGCCGATTCCGGTGTCGTCAGTTCCAGCCGGTTCAGCGTGCTCGACCCAGCGAGCGGATTGCCTTTGTCACGTTCTCGCTCGCGGTCTTCGCCCGTCAGGTCGCGTTTACCGACCAGCAGCGCCAGCACGCTATCGGCGCGCAGTGTGTCGTGATCGTTGAGGTCTTCGTAGCCCAGTGCCAACCCGTAAACCCGCTGCGCGACCAGCGACAGCACGCCGTGTTCGATGCTGTTCGGATTGCGATAGTCGGTGAAGCACCGAGCCAGCCGATCCGATAAGCCGAGCCGGTGATCAACCTCGCGTAGCAGCAGTCCGCCGCCGTCCGAAGTGATGCGACCGCCATCGAAGCGACCCACAACTTCTCGCGTTCCCAACGCGTGAAATTCCAACTGGCAGGGAATACACTCTGTCGTCATAGGCCTCTCGTTCTGTTGTGGGTAAGTGCTTGGCGGCTCTTACTTTATGCAACAGAGAGAGGCCTATTTCCATAGGGGCGGTGAGTTTTCCGGGCTAGAAAATAAGCGTACTTACTAAGTCGCGACAGTTTGGGTCCAGAACTCTCTCTTTCCTCCACGCGGAACCTGGTTGCGCGTCCGGGGCTCGGCTTTCGTTGCCTCGGGCGCGCGGCACCTTATGCTGCTTTCGCTTTACGTTACTTCTTTGGATCGCGGATCGTTACGCTGCCTTGCGCGACGGCGGCGAGACGCCCTTCATTGACCACGGCAATGTGGACGACGGCGAGTGTTCGGCTCATGTTGATGATTCGGGCAGTGGCACCGACCGTGCCTTTGCTGACGGGGGCGGTCAGGTTGATCTTGAATTCTGTAGTTGCTGCCCACTGCCCCGGCTTCATTGCCGGATAGCAGACGCATCCGAGCATGTGGTCGCAGAATGCCGACAGAACACCGCCGTGCATGTTGCCGAAGGGTGTGAGCAGTTCCTCGCGCACGTCGAGCTCTCCACTCATGGTGCCCGGTCCGGCCGCCGTGATTCTGAAGCCGAGATACTCGTGCAAGCCGCCAGCGCCGCCACGGTTCGCCAGAAAGCCGTCCGCGATCTTCTGGCTGAAGGGTACGTCGGCAACGGGTATGCTGTAATCGTTCACAATCTGCTCCTTATCTGGAGAATGGGTCGGGGGAATGGTTGGGTGAAACGTGTCTATTTCGGGGGGATCAGGCAGGAATGAATGGATTCGTCATTCTCCACCTCCCGGGCAAGCGTCCGGATCGCGAGATCCGCGTTCTCCAGGGAGAAGTCGTGGGTGTGCATTTGTTGGATGGGGGATCGGCCCGACTCGATCAGCCGAATGGCACTGCGGTAGCCGGAGGAGGTCACCCCGATCGCGCCGTGAATGGTGATCTCCTTCATGACGATTAGATCGGAAACGAAATCATCCACCGGCCGGAAACCTTTCACTCCGGCGAGCACGATTCTGCCTCCCGGCTTGACCATGTCGAGAGCATCGCGGACGGGTTTGGTCGCGTAGGCCGAGACGTCGATCACGACGTCGGCGCCGCCGTCGGTCAGGGCTCTGACTCGCTCGACGGCGGGTTCGTTGTCGACGTCGACAGTGTGGTCGGCACCGAAGGCCCGGGCAAGCGCCAGCTTACGTGCGTCGGCAGCGAGTCCAGTCACGATGATCGTTCCCGCCCCCACTTCCCGGCAGGCAATCACGCAGGACAGACCGCGCTGGCCGGGCCCAAGGATGACGACGCTCTCGCCCGGCATCGTTTTCGGCAGTTCGACCGCCCAGCGGAATCCGGCCCCCAATGGATTGAACATCACCGCCAGTTCGGCGGGTAGCGATGGGTCCATGCGATGAATCACCGAGTTAGCGTGCAGATACATGTACTGAGCGTATCCGCCCCAGAGCCCGGGCGACTCGCTCAGCGGGATGTACGAGTAGATGCGACGGTTCTCGCAGAGGTGATAGCGGCCATCGAAGCAGGTGGAGCAGTGTCTGCAGGACAGCATCGTTTCTACCGCCACCCGGTCGCCGACGTCCACGCCCCACCGCTCGGCCGCGACATCCCCGATTCGAGCGATCCTGCCCAGAGGTTCGTGTCCTGGTATCACCGGCATGGGAGTACGCAGAGCCCCCTCATACTGCTCATAGTCGCTGCCGCAGATACCGCAAGCTTCAAGCTCGAGGATGGCGCTGAACGCGTCGATGTCCGGGATCTCGATGTCGCGGGGTTCGAGGATTCGAACGCCCGTCTGCACCATGGCGAATGATTTTCTGGGCAACATGTCCGATCCCTCCGGTTCGCTTGATCACTGTATAGTAAGCTTATTTACTACGCTTGGGGTAGCAGAAACGCTGGTGAACCTGCAACTCGGTGTGCGGTCGCAGGGCGACCGCTGGGATGCACAGGTCTGGGCACGTAACCTGTTCGACAATCACGTCGAGACGCTGATCTTCGACTCGGTGTTCCAGGCGGGAAGCTTCAGCACATTCTTTGCACCGCCGCGCACCTACGGGCTGACGGTCAGCACCAACTTCTGATCTGCGGCTTCATTCGGGCTGAAACCGGCGGCGCCGTGAGGCGCCGCTTCAGCTGGGCCCCTGGCCGTGGCGGTCAGCGGCGGCATGTTCAGCTCCACGCTCCTCACGCTCGTCGTCGTGCCCGCCGTGTACTCGCTGGTGGTGGAAAATCGTCGGACCGTGGCCGCAGTGGCGGATTCTTCAGCGGTGTCTTGAACTCGCCGGAAGCCGGCTGGGAAAACTCAGGGAAATTCCGGGTGTGCATCGCGGGTCTGACCGCGGTGGCTACCGCGTGCCTTAGTCACATGCGGCGGCTCATACCGCTTCGTCAGCCGAGTCCTGAGTGACTAGTGACCCCACGTTGTGGAGGATCCGCAGCAGCACCTTCACGGTGTTTCGCAGATCTCTCGCAGAAACCCCCGTGATCGAGCCGGCATGCAGTTCCCGCGCAATCGACTCCATCTGCGGCTGCATGTCTCTGGCAGCTTTCGTGAGATGGACGCGTTTGACGCGACGATCGCTCGTATCTTCCTTCCGCTCTACCAATCCCTTGCTTTCCATTCGATCCAGCAACCCGGTCATTGCCATGCGACCGACGCCCAGGTACTCGGAGAGTTCCACTTGGGTGACCCCCGGAAAGCGCTGCACATAGGCAATGGCCCGAGCCTGGGCGCGGGAAAGATCGAGAGAGGACATGCGAGCCGCATAAGCGGCGGTGAATGCGCGCGCCAAATCGTGCACGAGAAACCCTAGATGGTCATTGAGTGGATCGGTCATGTCCACCGTACGCAGCTGTTCTCGCATGGGGTCGATTCCTCATCTGGTGTCAGTAGCAGTGGTCGCGTAGTCACTCTCGCCGCAGGCCGGGCCGTTACTGTACCCCGAGCTGCGGGAGCGTCGGGCGAAAGCGGCGGGTGACGAGGCAGTTCTCGGAAGAGCTTTCCTGACCGTCAACGCATATACTACCACGATTGGTCCAGGGCGTTGAATCCTCAACTTCTGCAGGACGGGAGGGCGCGCTGCATCACGGGTCGGCAGGGCTGGATCGACTCATAGCAGAAAAGTGATGTTCTCCTGCGGCTCGTCGATACCCAGCAGAGTGATCTGCTTGTAACGGATGGCCAGACCGCCGTTGTGCTCGACCAGGCGATAAAGACTGCGTCCCGCGTGCAGACGCTGCACGTGAAGTCGGGTCTCGAAGACGACGAAGTTCGCGGCGGCCTCGATCTCGCCGGCGGCGTCAGCATCGGCCACGACGTTTGCAACGATTCGGCGCATACGCGACGGCGGTGATTGGGCGAAGGCCTTGCCGCTGGCCAGGCGGCGCACGTGGTTTTCAAGCACGGCATGGTCGCCATAGAGGATAGAGACCTCTCGGGTGGGGTCGGCGCCTTCGCGATTCGAGGGAATCCAGTAGCGGCAATCCTCGGTAAACAACGCCAGCCAGTCCTCGTACCGGTTCTCGTCCATCAGGCAGGCTTCCTGGTACAGGAATTGCTCGACGCGATGCTGTAGGTCGCTCATGAAGTTTCCATCAGCGCTTTCCAGCGGCGCCACATGGCCCGCTGTGACACCTCGTCCGTTACCTGTCCGACAATGGTGCCGTCCTCGTCGTGTTGTTCCCGGTGCTTGCCGCGCTGAAACAGCAGCCATGGATCGTGGTCGCATTTCAGGCCTTCGGTCACGCGGCTGAACATCTCGATGTCGTCGTGAATGCCGCCGCCCTGAGGGCTGTAAAACGCTTCGTAGGCACGCAGGCGCTGGGTGTTGATCTCGTCCGGCACGCCCTCGAGCAGCGCCGGTGCCAGCAACACCTCGGTGCGGTCGTGACGGATCGGCCGGATCGTCCTGACCTGCTGACCGAGCACAACGAGATTGGGAAAAACGTTCATGTGGGTGCCGCCGGCGCTCAGGACCATCTCCGCGCGCGGTTCCCCGTGGGCGGCCACCAGGTCCTGGTAGTACTGACGGCCCCAGGAGGTTGCCTGGAGCGCTTCGATACGCGCGCGGGCATGGGTGACGTTGTAACGGCGATAATCGAGCAGCGTGTGACCGTTGCCCAGAGCCCGGCAGAGCGCTGCGGAGTTTCCGTCGAACATGTCCACACGCGCGCCGCCGGGCCCGCGCATGCCGGCGAAGAACGATTGATGGGTAAAGTTCGGATGGTAGCCGTCGATGGAGTTCTCCATCTGCAGCTTCCAGTTGCCATCGTAGGCCAGCTTGGATACGCCCGCCTGAAGGCGGATCCTGCCTTCCGGCGAGAGATCGCAGAACAGATCTATCTGCTCCATGCAGGGGTGTCCCAATTCCTCCTCGAGGCCCGCTCCATCGGCTGCGCAGCTCGCGAACACAAACCCGCGATAGCTGCTCACGCGCGGCGGCTTGCCGAGACCGAGGGAGCCCATGTCGAGGTTCTCGTAGGCCTCGGCGTAGGGCACGCGGTCCAGCTCACCGCTCAGCCGGTACTGCCAGCCGTGGTAATCGCAGTGGAACCCCTCGGCATTCCCGGAGTCCGGCAGGCAGACCAGCGCGGCCCGATGACGGCATCGGTTGAACAGCACCTGGACGCGGTGATCGCGGTCACGGCAGAAAATCACCGGCCGCGTGCCGAGGGTGCTGCGTTTGAAGTCGCCAGGGTGGGGAATCTCGCTGTCGTGTCCGATGTATACCCAGCAACGGGAGAAGATGTGGTCCAACTCCTCGCGAAAGATCCCGGGGTCGGTATAGACGTCACCATGCACGGCGTCCGGGCGGACGAGGTGATCGTAGCTGGCGACCGTCGTAGCCTTGATAAGCATGCCCCCCCCTTGTTGAATGCCAATGTGGTCCGCGACCCAGTAGCCTGATTGTATATGAAGTGACAGAATGAGATCGACAGGTTCAAAGGGGGTGGTATGGCGGTATCGGCGCTGGGTTACATCGGGCTCGAGGTGCGTGACACTGCTGCCTGGGACGGATTTCTGCACGATGCGGTTGGACTGATGCGTGGGAGACCGACGCCGGCTGGCATCGCGACCTACCGGACCGACGACCAGGCTCAGCGGCTGTGCCTGCACCACGGTGCGTCCGACGACGTGGGTTACCTGGGTTTTCAGGTGCGCGACCCGGCGGCGTTGCAGGCCGTTGCCCGGCAGCTCGAGCACGACGGCTTCGGCGTCGAGTTGGCGAGCGGGGATCAGTGCGCTGAGCGCCGGGTAATGGAGATGATCCGAACGACCGACCCGGATGGGCTGGAGGTGGAGATTTTTTGCGGACCCTATCTGGCGCCGGAATGCCCGTTTCGCTCCATCGTCTGCTCGGGTTTCGTGACGGCCGAGCAAGGACTCGGCCACGTGGTGTTGTCGGTGGCCGATTCCGATGCCGCGCGCCGCTTCTATGAGCAAGCTCTGGGCTTTTGCCTCAGCGATTTCGTCGTGCTTGGCCCACCTGGGGGGAGCATCGAAATCGTGTTTTTGCACTGTAACCCGCGACATCACACCGTAGCGCTGGCACCGGTACCGGGCGGCAAGCGGCTGCTTCACTTCATGGTGCAGATGCAGAACCTCAACGACGTGGGATCCGCGCTGGACCGCTGCGGTGCGGGAGGCGTGCCGCTCAGCATGGGTCTGGGCTGTCACACCAACGATCACATGGTGAGTTTCTACGCTGTCACGCCATCCGGTTTCGACGTGGAAATCGGCAGCGGTGCCCGAATCATCGACGAAGCGACCTGGCGAGTGGCGCGCCATGCCGCAGTGAGCATCTGGGGGCATCGGCGTCCCCACTGACCGTTCGCAGCGACGGCGGCGCCCGACACCAGTTTCACAACAGCAGGAGAGCGAGAGATGCCGACCTTGGAAGGAAAAGTGGCCCTGGTGACCGGAGCAGGCGGGGGGCTGGGTCGCAGCCATGCGCTGCTGCTCGCGCGCGAAGGTGCCGCGGTGGTAGTGAATGACCTCGGCGGCGCCCGGGATGGTACCGGTGCAGGTCACGGCATGGCGGATCAGGTCGTCGAGGAGATTCGTATCGCCGGCGGTAAGGCCATCGCCGACTACGGCTCCGTGAGCGATGAACATGATGCCGCTGCCATGGTGCAGACTGCCGTCGAGAATTTCGGTGGTCTGGATATCTGCATCTGCAACGCCGGGATTCTGCGTGACAAGTCATTCAAGAACATGACCGCGGATATGTGGGATGCGGTCATCGATGTCCATCTGCGGGGCACGTACGTCGTGTCGAAGGCCGCCTATGACCGGATGCTCGAGCAGCAGCGGGGCGGGCGGATCATCGTCACCAGTTCCACTGCGGGGCTCATCGGCAACTTCGGCCAGACCAACTACGGGGCGGCCAAAGCGGGTGTCGCCGGCTTCATGCGCTGCCTGGCGCGGGAAGGCATCCGCTACGGCATCACCGTCAACGTGCTGGCACCGGCGGCCTGGTCGCGGATGACCGAGGATCTGCTCCCGGAAGCGGCCAAGGATCGCTTCGCGCCGGAGAAGGTTTCACCGGTGGTGGCGTGGCTGTGCACCGACGCCGCGGCCGACGTGACCGGCAGGATTTTCTGCGCGAGCGGCAACCGCATCAGCATGCTGAACTGGCAGGTCGACACGCTGGCAGAGCAAGAGCAGGACGCGCCGCTGACCGTGGAAGGGGCGGGCGAGATCATGGAGTCGACCCGCGATCGCTGGCCGAAGCCGTTGAACCCGATGGATGTATGACATCGGGCCCCAGCGACGTCTCGATCAGTCGCCGCTCGAGTCTCTCAGGGTGCGCCCCGCGGAGAGCCGCAGCGGTGCGTAAGAGATCACCGTCTCGCCGCGTTGGTTGACGATGTTGTTGCGGGTACGCACCAGGCCCCGGTTGGGGTCCTTCCAGGTGGCCCGGCTTTCCAGCACTTCCACTACCACGTGCACGGTGTCTCCGACGAAGGTAGGGTCCTTGACGTCAAAGGTCATCGACAGGAAGGCAAGGCCGGTCCGCTGCAGCGTGGATTGCACCAGCAGCCCCTCGGCAATCGCATACACCAGCGCGCCCGGCACCAGGCGACCTCCTCGAGGCGCGTGTCGCGCGGCGTACTCGGCGTCCGTGAACAGCACCTCCACCATGCCGGTGGTATTGATGAAGTTGACGAGGTCCGTTTCGGTGACGGTCCGTGCGAGGGTCCGGAAGCGTCTGCCCACCGGCAGATCCTCCCACGCGATTCCGATGCCGACGATCTCCATGGTTCCTCCCTTCCGGCAGCCCGGCCCGATGCGTTCCGGAACTTGCCACGCGGACTGGTGCACGCGTAGTCTGTAGTAAAGTCACTTACGGTTCCAGGGGGGTTCATGGGAGAAAAGCCATTGATCGGTATTACCCCTGGCGATCCCTGCGGCATTGGGCCCGAGGTCGTCGCAAAGTCGCTGGCGACCGGTTTACCCTATGCGAGCTGCCGTCCCGTGGTGATCGGCAGCATAGCAGCGGTTGCACTGGGTGCCGAGGTGGCGGGGGCCGACCTGAAGATCCGGCGGATCGAGGATCTGTCGCAGGCGGGGCGTGAGGAGGGCACCGTGGATGTCTTCGATCCGGGCAACCTCGACGCGTCGGAGATTGAGCTCGGTGTGGCCAAGGAGAGCTGCGGGCGCGCCAACGGGCAGTGGCTCCAGGCCGCCGCCGACCTGGCCATGTCCGGTCGGATCGCAGCCAGTGTGATGGCGCCGGTCAACGGCGAGGCGCTGGCGAAGGGCGGCATGACAGGGGGGCTGCCAGGCACGGATCCGGGTTCCTTGTATCTGACGTTGCTGTCCGGACCGTTGCGTGTCGTGCATGTGTTCGATCACGTCCCCCTCGAGGACGTCTGCCGGAACCTCTCGCAGGAACTCGTCACACGCGCGATCCTCCGCACGGCCGAATCCCTAGAGCGCTGGGGAATCGCCAATCCGCGTGTCGGTGTCGCTGGGCTGAACCCGCACGCGCGCGGGCGCCAGGAAAGTGCGTCGATCGAGCCTGGGGTGGCGGCGGCAGCGGCGGCCGGGGTCGCCGTCGAGGGTCCCATTGCACCGGACACCGTGTTCCGACACTGCATCGAGGGCCGCTACGACGTAGTGATCGCCATGTTCCACGACCAGGGCCATATAGCCATCAAGACCTGGGGTTTCGAAGGCAACTGCGCTGTGTTCCTGGGTGCGCCTTATCTGTTTCTGAGCGTTGGACACGGCACGGCCTACGACATTGCCGGACAGGGGGTTGCCGATCACCGGATGATGCTCTCCGCCCTTCTTCAGGCTGCGAGTCTGGCATCTGGCCGCGGGTTCTGTTGAGCCGAACTCTGTCTTATCGAGAGGAGATGAAGTCCCGGAGTTTACGGTTGCAAATCTCTCAGCGTTTGGCCCCCGAGACGTTGCCGACGGCGGCCCTGGCGAATTCCGTGACAATCTTGTAATCGGCCTTGCCGTTCGGTGCCCGCAGGGGAACGTCGGAGATCAGGATCCGCTTCGGGGCCTTGTAGGGCGCGAGCTGTGACTTGACGTGCTCGCGCAGCGCAGCCTCGTCGAATTTTGCCGGATCCCCGGGGACGACGACCCCGATCACTGCCTGCCCCCAGCGCTCGTCTGGCACGCCCACCACCAACGCGTCCTCCACGTTGGGATGGGTCTTGAGCGCCTCCTCGATCTCCTCGGGATAAATCTTCTCGCCTCCAGAGTTGATACACACGGAGCCCCGGCCGAGCAGGGTCAGCGTACCGTCGGCTTCGACCACGCACCAGTCGCCCGGGACGGAGTAGCGCACGCCGTCGATCACGGGGAACGTCGTTGCCGTTTTCTCCGGGTCCTGGTAGTAACCCACCGGAATCGGGCCGGGGCGGGCGATGAAACCTGGTTCGCCGCTACCGGGCTGTACGGGACGATGATCTTCGGTGAATACTTTGCAGTGCTCGCCGATGCTGAACTTAGCCGTGGTGGCTTCCTCGTCGCCGGTGGTCCGGGACGTGCCGAAGCCTATGGCCTCGGAGGCGCCGAAAGAGTCCATCAGCACCATGTTGGGGTTGTGGCGCAGCAGCCCGCGCTTCACCTCCGGGGACCACATGACGCCCGAGCTGACGATGCCCATCACGCTGGAGAGGTCGTAGCTGCCGGGTTTCTCCTCGAGGGCGCGCAGCAGGGGCTTGGCGAAGGCGTCGCCGACGATGGCCAGCGAGTTGACCCGGTAGCGCTCGACCGTTGCCCACATGGCGTGGGGGTCGAGACTGTGTTCCGGCACCGTGACCACGCAGCCACCCTGGGTCAGCGTGTTGATGCTCGTCAGCATGGCGGTGCCGTGCATGAGCGGACAGGCGGCCAGCATCTTGCCCCGCATGGGGGCCTTGGCGACGCGCTGGGCGTGCTCCGCCGGGGACTCGGGTGCGGACTGGCCGGGATTCAGCAACGAAGCTCCAGAGCCGCCGGCCTGCCAGATGGCTTCGTGCTCCCACATCACGCCCTTGGGCATGCCGGTGGTGCCTCCGGTGTAGATGAAAAGCAGGTCCTTGCCGCTGCGTTCGATGTCGAGTGGCGAGCCGTCGCCTTCGCCGACGACGTCGTCGTAGCACACGGCGAAGTGTGCGGCACGATCTTGCGGCTGCTCGAAGTAGGGTGTGACCTCGATCCAGACACGTACCTTCGGCAGGCGCGGGCGCAGCGCCGCCACGTGCTCGCGGAACTCGGCGCCGTACACTACGGCCTCGGCGTCCGAGTTGTCGAGGATGTAGTGCAGCTCGTTGTTGCGGTAGCGGTAGTTGACGTTCACGTGGACATAGCGGCCCTTGAAGCTCGCGACCATAGTCTCGACGTACGCAGGGCAGTTGCGCATGTAGTGCGCGACCTTGCTGCCCGGACGCAGGCCTTGGGCGGCCAGATAGCGGGCCAGTCGGTTGCTGCGCCGCATCAGCTCCGGCCATGAGATCGTGATGCCTGCCGCGCCGCCCGGGCCCGCGTGGATGCAGGCCGGTAGCTCATCGTTGCTGACCTCGGCGATGGCTTCAAAGACGTCGGCGAAGTTCCAGACCATCGGATTCTCCATTCAGTTATCGGCGAAATTCGGCATCACCTTGCGGGCAAACAGGTCGAGAGAGTCCTGTAGCTGGGCCGGCGTGTGCAGACCCTGAGGAATGAGCAGGAAAGCCTCTTCGATGGGCACGCTCTTCGATACGGTTTCGATCTGCCGGTTCAAGGTCTCGGGAGAACCGACGAGCAGCTGGGGTAGCCCCTGTCCGAATGGGGTGGCCCAGGTCTTCCAGAACCACTCCATGTCTTCGAACAAGGCCTGGGCTTTGGCATCCGTCTCGGCGCACACGGCGATCCCACCCCAGCAGGCCTGTTCCCCCGGCGCCACGTCATGGCCGTGTCGTTTGGCTTCTTCTTCCCATTCCCTCCACAACAGCTCGAGGAACTCGGTGTTGCCCGACAGCACGATCGGCCGTCCCTTGTAGCGGGCCCAGAATTTCGCCGTCCGCAAACTCTGCGAGAAGCCGCCGTAGAGCGGGATGTGCGCCTGGTAAGGCTTGGGCGCAATACCCACCTCGTGCACGCGCATGGCGGCATCCACGCCCCGGCCATATTGAACGTAGACCGGATGATCGTGGGGGTTGACGAAGTCCGGGGGTGGGAACTGCCAGAATCTGCCCTGGTGGTTGATGGTGTCTTGACCGAGCGCCTTGACGACCACATCGACGAATTCGGCGAAGTACTCGCGGTTCAGCTCGTCCTCCGGCGCATGCGCGTTCCAGGGCCCGACGGCGGCAAGCTCCGGGCGGATCTTGTAGTTCTCGACCCAACGAGCCTGATAGCCGCGCACCAAGCCCACGCCGAAACGACCCTTCAACATGTGATCCATGGTCGCGATCTTCTCGGCCGTCATCAGCGGGTTGTTGACGGTGCTGACGAACCCGCAGGTGACGATGCGCAGCCGGCGGGTGTGCTGACCCAGCCACATGGCCATCAGACACGGGTCGTTGGAGATCTCGAAGCCTTCGATCTGCAGATGGTGCTCTGGGTGACCCAAAGCGAAGTACCCGGCATCGTCGGCGAACGCCGCCACTTCGCCGAGCTCGTTGAGCATTCGCTGGTAGAGTTCGGGCCGGCGGCCGGCCATGCCGGCCTCGAGCTCCGCGCGGCGCCCGATGGTGCAGTAGACGAACAGGCCGAACTTCATGCGGCCCTCCCATTGCGCAGCAGCCTGCCGGGCAGGGCACCCGGGCCTGCGATCTGATCCTCGTTCGCCTGGCGCAGCAGGATTCCGTTGACGATCACCGCCTCGATGCCGCGGGCCCGGCTGATGAGGCGCTCCGCCCCGGCGGGCTGGTCCGTGACCCGCTCCAGCGGGCTTGCCCCCACGGTGTCCGGATCGAAGACCACGATGTCGGCGGGCCGGCCGACGGCGAGCAGCCCGCGATCGGCGATGCCGAACACCGTCGCCGGCAGCGAGGTGAGCATCTGCACCGCCCGCTCCAGAGAAAGCACGCCGGTTTCCCGCACCCAATGGCCGAGCAGGTGGGTGCTATAGCAGGCATCGCAAAGCTGACTGGCGTGAGCGCCGGCGTCGGAGAGCCCCAGCACCACATGATCGTTGCTGAGCATCGTCGCCACTTCCGACTCGTCGACATTGGCCACCGGCATGCGAATCCGGGTGTCGAGCTCCTCCTCGATGACGAGATCGAGCACGAAATCGGCGATGCGTTTGTCTTTCTGCGCGGCGAGCTCCGGGAGCAGACGTTCCTGATACTCCGGGTGCAAGCGGCTGTAGGAGACCACCGCCTTGGCGAACGCGTCGGTCAGAGCGCCGCCGTCGATCATCCGGTGGAACTCGCCGCGAAAATCCTCGGAGGCGTATGCCTGCATGCGGCTGGCCGGGTCGGCGCCGGAGAGTTTGTTGAACACCGGGTTCATGTCCAGCAGGAACGGCTCCTTCAGGGTGAATTCCAGCACGAGCGGCCGACAGGCTACCTGGGGCCAGACGTCCGCGCCGCGCGCCTGGATGGCGGCGGATCGTTCGAGCTGATCCGTGACCGAGCTGTTGCGCAGCAGGCCGCCGCCGCCGAGCAGCGCCGTCCAGCTCACGCGGATGCCGTGGCTGTTCGCCAGACGCTCGAACTCGGGCAGCGCCAGGCCCTTGCCGATGGTGGCCTGCATCACGCCGCGGCCGGCGGCGGGAACGGTGGCCGCCAGCGCGTCGATTTCCTTGAAGCCCGCGAGTCGGCTCGGCACCGGCCGGCCCTCGAAGCCGACGTGGGTGGCGGCCTTCGACGTGGCGAAGCCGAGGCCTCCCGCGGCGATCGCTTCACGCACGATCCGCTGCATGGTCGTGATCTCGTCGTCCGTGGCTTCGCGCTCGGTTGCCTCCTCGCCCATCACGTAGAGACGCACCGGAGTGTGGCCGACCAGGGCCGCGACGTTGATGGCACTGCCGCGGCTCTCAATGGCGTCGAGGTACTCGGGGAACGTCTCGAAGGCCCAGTCGTCGCCGAGGCCCGCGAACAGCGCCTCGGCGGTCATGCCTTCGACCTTCTCGAGGGTCCGCAGGATGAGTTCCCGATGTACCGGCCGGGTCGGGGCGATGCCGAAGCCGCAGTTGCCCATGACGACGGTCGTGACGCCGTGCCAGGGAGAGATCGTCAGCATGCGGTCCCACAGGATCTGGGCGTCGTAGTGCGTGTGGATATCGACGAAACCCGGCGCGATCACCTTGCCGCCGGCGTCCAGCGAGCGCCTGGCCTTGCCGCTCACGTCGCCCATGGCAACGATGCGGCCGTCCTTCACCGCGATGCTACCGGGCCGGCCCGGCGCACCGGAGCCGTCTACGAGCGTGCCGTTATCGATTCTCAGGTCGAAAATCATGGCGTTGCCTCCCCGTGCTCAGTGCACCTCGATGCCGTACCAGTCAGCGACGTTGTCGTGGCAGATCCAGTCCTTCTCCTGCTCGGTCAGGTGAGCCGTCTGCGCGGCGAGCACCGATTGCGACCGGGGCCAGGTGGAATCGCTGTGGGGGAAATCGCTCGCCCACATCAGCCGCCGCACGTTCACCAGATCCTTGCACTGGAACGCCACGTAGTCGTCCTGGAAGGTCATGGCAATGTGCTCGCGAAAATACTCGCTGGGCTTGCGTTCAAGCGGCGGCGCTTTCATCCAGTAGCGGTGGTACTCGTAGGCGTGGTCCATACGGTACATGTAGTGGGGCACCCATCCCGCGTCCGCTTCTGCGCAGACCAGCTTCAGCTCAGGATGCCGGTCGAACACGCCGGAGAAGATGAACAGCCCCATCACGTCCTGACAGCCGCGGATGATCTGCAGGAAGGCATTGATCTTGGGGCCGCGCGTCGCGTTCAGGCCGCTGGAGCGTGAGGTCAGGATGTGGAACGACAGGGGCATGCCGAGGTCGATGGCCGCCTCCCACAGTGGATCGAAGCGCGGGTCGTCGTAGTCGAATTCGGTGCCCGGCTCGCCGGGCATCATCACGCCGACGAACCCCAGCTTGCGCATCTCCTCGAGCTCACGCACGGCGGCTTCGACGCTGGTCACGGCAGTCTGCCCGAGTCCGAAGACCCGTCCCGGGGCGCCGGCGCAATACTCGGCGAGCCAGCGGTTGTAGGCCTCCATACAGGCCTGCTTGTAATCGACGTCCGGATGGTTGCACAACACCATGCCCACGGTGGGGTAGAGAATCTCTGCCGCGATGCCGTCGCGCTCCTGGTCCGCCTGCCGGGCCTTTGGGTCCCAGCCGGAGCGGTGCAGGTCCTTGAAGGCAACGCCGTCGGCCTTGATGTCCTTGGGATCGAGGCCGGCTGCGGCGACGAGACCCAGAGGAATGGGCGAGGGCATCCCGTCGATGACGAACACGTCGCCGAGCCCCTGCATCTGCGTGATGTGCGGGGCCTTGTCACGATATCGGGGGCCGATGTGGGCGGTGTAGCAATCCGGGGGCTCCGTGATGTGTGAATCGGCTGAAATGATCGGCTTGCTCATGAGGCGTTCTCCTGGCGGTGTGGCGCGATGACGGTACCGTCGAAAAACCGGGGGTTGACGGCGGTGTACAGTGAAACGGCATTGCCGAACACGAAGTCGCGGAAGTTCGCGGGCGTGATCAGCTCGTGCTCGACGAGTTCGTAGGCCTCCGCCAGCACACCGCTCATGTCCGGCACGTCCCAGTGCCCGATGTCGGAGCTGAACAGTGCCTTGAGCTCGGCGCCGAACGGGTTGCCGCGGCGGTTGAAGGCAAACTGGTTGATCGGGTCGTCCGCTTCGCAGCCGAAATGGAACGGCTCGACGAAAAGCTCGACGATCTGCTCGGCGTGGTCGATCTGCAAGGCGGCGAACTCGTCCAGCGTGGCCGGATCTTCATTCGGGTTGGACAGGATCCGCAGCGTCCGGTCGAGCTGTTCCTTCTTGTCCGCGAAGGGTTTGGGGGCGTAGCGGTCGAACAGGCGCTCGAGCTCGGCCCGGTCGAGCATGGCCGGATCGTAGTGGCGCAGGGCCTCGACGTTACGCTTTTCCCAATGGCCGATCAGATCGGAGAACAGATTGCAGGCCCAGCCGACCCCGCCCTCCAGAAAAGCGAAGGTGAGGCCGGGAAATCGCCGGGTCACGCCGCCGAGGAACAGCGATCGGCAGATCGCTTCCTGGGCGGCGGCGAAATTGCCGATATGGTTGTAGACGTAACTCTTGTCGCTTGCTCGACTGCCCCAGCCCATGCCAGAGGAGTGGAACGCCGGGGCGAATCCCAGGCGCTCGCAGGCGGCCCAGACCGGGTCGTAGTCGTGGGCGTTGTCGAAGCCGACGACGTCGAGCCGCCGGCGGCCGTTCACGTCGCGCTGGCTCATGCCGCCGAGCAGCACGGCCTTCAGCCCCAGCGTTCGGGCGTGTTCCAGTTCCACAACGGCTTCCCCGGGGGTGTTCATGGGAATGACCGCCACCGGCGCCAGCCGATCGGCGAATTCGCCGTAGAGCCGGGCATGGTAGAGGTTGAAGGCCCGGCACGCCGCCTGGCGGACCTCGTCCTCCTCGAGGCCCAGAGCGAACAGCCCGTGGGTCGGGTAGAGCACGGCGAAATCCAGCCCTATCTCGTCGAGCCGGTCGTAGAGTAGGCGCGGGAACATGGCCGTGGCGCGATCGAGGGTGTTACGCGCCGGCACGGCCCACCAGGGCGGCCGGATCGCCGGCCCGGGGCCACCGTTGGCCCTGGCCTCGAGCGCGAGCGGCAGGCCATCCAGGCAGCCGCTGCGCTCGAACTGTCGCGCCACCTCGGGTCCCGCGACTTCCCGGCAGTACTCGGCTACCTGGGGCATGAACTCGACGGTGTGGCCGTCGGCATCGATCACCGGATGATCGAGCCGCTCTCGCAGTGAGCTGCTCATGTCTTCTCCAGCCGGAACACCGGCGTTTGAAAATCGTCGGTGATGCGCTTGAACGCTACTCGGACCGGGGCGCCGAGCTCCAGCTCAGCCGGATCGGCATCGATGAGCTGGCTGACGAAGCGCACCCCCTCATCGAGTTCGATCACGGCAGCGACGAAAGGTACGTCGAACGCGGGATGAAAGACCTGATGGGTAACGGTCCACGAATACAGGGTGCCGCGACCGTTCACCGGCGCCCACTCGTACGCCGTGGAGCCGCACTCGGCGCACTGGTAGCGGGGTAGATGCCGCAGCGTGCTGCAATCCGTACAGCGCTGGAAGCGCAGCACGCCGTCCTGCAGCGACTGCCAGAACTCGGCATTGATGGGGTCGACGTTCTTGGGTAAGGGCCAGTGGCTCATGTCACCTCCGGAGAATGGCTATGCTGCCGTCGCCGAGATCGCCCCAGCCTGTGACGATGCCGATCTCGGCGTCGGTGACCTGGGCGCTGGAGTCGCCGCGGAGCTGGCGTGTGGCCTCGACGACGTGGTTGAGACCCCAGACGTGGGCTTGGCTCAGGAGCCCGCCATGGGGGTTGAGTGGATAGCGCCCGCCGGGCTGCAGGGCGCCGTCCTTGACGAAGTCCCATACCCCGCCGCGCTCGGCGAAGCCCAGAGCCTCGAGCTGCAGCAGCACGACGTAGGTGAAACAGTCGTAGATGCACAGGAAATCCGCGTCCTGCGGCTGGATGCCGGCCATCTCGAAGGCCCGCGGCGCCGCATAGGAGAGACCGATGCGGAACGGATCTTTCCGGGAGGGAATGTCGTCCGCCGGGTATGGATGCCCTTCCGCGGCAGCCATCACGTATACCGGCCGGTGGTGCAGATCACGGGCGCGGTCGGCGCGGGTCAGCACCACGGCGCAGGCGCCGTCCGTTTCCAGACAGCAGTCGTTGAGCCGGAACGGCTCGGAGACCATCCGCGACTGCAGGTACTGGCTCATGTCGAGCGGCCGCTCCCGCATGAGCGCGCGCTCGTTGCTCTGCGCGTGTGCGCGGCAGGCTACTGCGACCTGGCCGGTGGCCTCATCGGGGATGTCGTAGAGCCGCTTGTGACGGGTGGCAAGCCACGCGTACATCTGCACCGGCAGGGTCACGCCGTAGGGAATGTAGAATCCCTGCATGGTCGCGGACAGTGTCGTCATGCCCATGGGGCGAGTCGGCGGCTGACCGGGCTTCGGACGAAGCGCCGAGTAGCCGTTCCAGCCCAGCACCACGAGCACGCTTTCGCAGATGCCGCTGGCGATGGCGGTGGCCGCGTTCTGCAGCGCGGCCGTCGGGCTCGCCCCACCCATATGCACGGTGGACGCGTAGCGCAGGATGGGAATGCCCAGATTCGCCGCCAGCTCCTCGGACGTCGTGTAGATCGGTGGCGGCACCAGCCCGTCGATGTCGCGAGCGGTCAGCCCGGCGTCATCGATGGCGGTGCGGGCGGCTTCCAGCATCAGGTCTACGGCCGTGCGTGCCGTGCCCTTGACGTAGTCGGTCTCGCCGATGCCGACGATGGCCGCCTGGTCCTTGATGGTCATGAACGAAAGCTCCTTCGTGTCGCTGGTTGAATTCTCATCGCCCTCGTTGCCTCATTGCGCCAGATATCCCCCGTCCACCACCAGCTCGGTGCCGGTGACGAAGGCCGCCGCATCGCTGACAAGGTAGGCGACGCCGTCGGCGATGTCGTCGGCGGCACCAAGACGTCCGAGCGGATGGCGGTTGATCACCGCGCTGCGAAAGCGCTCACCGCTGCCGGGCTCGGCTGCCTCCATACGCGCGACGCCGGCCCGAAACAGTGGCGTGTCGATGAAACCCGGATGGATGCTGTTGACCCGGATGTGCTTCGGCGCGAGCTCCAGCGCCGCCGCCTTGCTGAACAAGCGCACGCCTCCCTTGCTGGCGCAGTAGGCGGCCGCGTTCCGCCCGCCGACGAACCCCATCACGGAGGACACGTTGACGATGGCGGCGCCGCCGTGCCAGCGCCCGGCGCGCTCCGCCAGGTGGGGAATGGCGTGCTTGGTGCCGAGGAACACGCCATCCAGATTGATGCTCGTCAGGCGCCGCCAGGACTCGAGCGACAGCGTCTCCAGAGGCCTGGCAGCCGAGGCGACGCCGGCGTTGTTCACGAGCACGTCGAGCGCACCGAAGCGCTCTACAACTGCATCCATGGCCTTCGCCCAGGCTGCCTCGTCCGCGACGTCCAGCCCCAGCCCGGCGGCTTCGCCGCCGCGTTCGACGATCTCCGCCGCCGAGGTCCGGGCGCCCTCTTCCTCGATGTCCGTGACCAGCACGCTGGCGCCGGCGGCGGCGAGGCGCCGGGCGATGGCCGCACCGATGCCGCGCGCGGCGCCCGTGACCAAGGCGACCCGGCCCCTCAGGTCCGGCTCTGCCACGGCGCTCGGCCTCGCGAAATTTGCATGGTTTGCCACTCCGTTTTCATAGCTATTCGATCGTGAAACCCTCGTAACCCGCGGCCACTACGGCGTCACACCGTTCCCGGTAGCGAGGGGCGCCGCCGGCGTAGGCCATGAACGTGCGCTTTTTGTCGGGCAGGTTGCTGTTCACGCCCATGAACCACGAGTCCGCGGTGGGAATCAGCGTCAGGTTCGCCATCTCGTAGACGTGCTGGGTCCACGCGTCCTCGGCGGCCTCGGTCGCTTCCATGCATCGGCGGCCATGCTCGCGCAAGTACACCAAGGCATCGGTCACCCACTCGACATTCTGCTCGATGCATCGGGGAATGTTGCAGAAGGTGGCGGCGTTGTGGGGCCCCACCAGGGTGAACAGGTTGGGAAATCCGGCGCTCTGGATGCCGAGATAGGTCCGCGGGCCGTCGTGCCACTTCTCGCGCAGGCGCCGGCCGTCGCGGCCGCGGATGTCGATGCGGTCGAACGCGCCGGTGATGGCGTCGAAACCGGTGGCGTAGACGATCTGGTCCAGCGGATGAAACTCAGCGCTGGTGCGGATGCCCCCGGGCTCGATGTGCTGTATGGGAGTTTCCCTGAGGTCGACGAGGGAGACGTTGTCCTGGTTGTAGACCTCGTAGTAGCCGGTTTCCAGCGGCACGCGTCGCGTGCCGAAGCCGTGGTCTCGCGGAGTGAGCTTCTCCGCCACTGCCGGATCGAGGACGCGTTCCCGGATCTTGCTGCGCATGAACTCGCTGATGGTGTCGTTCGCGCGCCGGTCGATGATGATGTCGTAGAAGTTACCCATCCAGATGCCGAAGCCGGGCTGATCGTAGAGCTTTTCGTAGAAAGCCTCGCGCTCTTCGGCCGAGACTTCCAGCGCCGAGCGGGGATCAGAACGGTGAATGAAGCAGCCGTTGGATTCCCGGCAGCGGGCGAAGATTTCCGGGTAGCTCGCCTTGATCTGCCGCTGTTCCTCCGGGGTGATAGGCCGGTTGCCCAGCGGCGCGCAGTAGTTGGGGGTGCGCTGGAAGACGGTGAGATGACGCGCGGTCTTGGCCACTTCCTGGATGACCTGCACGCCGGTCGCCCCGGTGCCGATCACGCCGAAGCGCCGGCCTTCGAAGGAGACTGGCTCGTGCGGCCAGCGCGCGGTGTGATGGGACTCGCCGCGAAAGCTCTCCATGCCCTTGATGTTCGGCAGCGTATGAGCCGAGAGGATACCGACGGCGGTGACGAGAAAGCGGCACCGTGCCTGCCTGCCCCGATCGGTCTCGATGCGCCACTCGGCCGCGGCCTCGTCGTAGACGGCCGAGCTGACGCGTTGGCCGAACTCGATGTCCCGGTAGAGATCGAATCGGCGGGCCACGTACTCGGCGTACCGCAGCGTCTCGGGCTGCGGGGAGAAGTGCTCCTGCCACTCCCATTCCTCGAGCAACTCCTCGGAGAACGAATAGCCGTAGGTGTAGGACTCCGAGTCGAAGCGGGCGCCCGGATAGCGGTTCCAGTACCAGGTGCCGCCGACGCCGTCGCCGGCCTCGAACACCCTGACCGAGAAGCCGCGGTCGCGCAGGCGCTTGAGTTGGTAAAGGCCGGCGAGCCCGGCGCCGATGACGATGACGTCGTGGAGGACCGGCCGGCCGGATTCCCCCCCCGGAGCCTTGGTCGTGGTGGTGTCTGCCTCGCTCATGAGAGTCCCCTCAGTACTCGACCGCCCTGCGCGGTAGGTATACCATAAACATGTTTACTAAACTACCGGGTGGCCATTGCGGGCCCATTGGGGGAACCGGGCAGGGCCCCGGAAAAAACGTCAGAAACAAGGGGAATTCATGCAGACAGCATTGGCGAAGAAACTGGGTATCGACTTTCCGGTGTTCGCGTTCACCCACTGCCGGGACGTAGTGGCAGCGGTTTCCAACAGCGGTGGTTTCGGCGTGCTCGGCGCCGTGGGTTTTCACCCCGATCAGCTGAAGGTCGAGCTCGACTGGATCGACCAACACGTGGGAGACAAGCCATATGGGGTCGATGTCATCATCCCCAACCGGTACCAGGGACAGGAGGAGAAGGACCCGGAGAAGCTTAAGGCCCTGATCAGCGCGGCGATTCCGCGCGGCCACCGGGAGTTCGCCGACGAGCTGCTGGACGCCCACGGCGTGCCGCGCCTGCCCAAAGGCCAGCGGACCGACGACCGGCTCAGCATGACCGAAGCGACCTCGGCGCCGCTGGTCGACATTGCGCTCGAGCACCCGAACGTCAAGTTGATCGCCAATGCTCTGGGCACGCCGCCGCCCGAGATCATCCGTCAGATTCAGGACTCCGGCCGGATGGTCGGCGCGCTCTGCGGCTCGCCCAAGCACGCGCGCCGGCACGTGGAAGCTGGCCTCGACTTCATCGTCGCGCAGGGCGGCGAGGGCGGCGGTCACACCGGCGAGATCGGCAGCGTGGTGCTGTGGCCGGAAATCGTCGATATCGCGGGTGACGTTCCCGTCATCGCCGCCGGCGGCATCGGCTCCGGCCGGCAGATGTATGCCGCGCTCTCCCTCGGCGCTCAGGGCGTGTGGTGCGGCTCGATCTGGCTGACGGTGGCGGAGGCGGCGAGCGGCGACGTGGAGCGGGAACTGCTGCTCGCGGCCGGCAGCTCCGACACGGTGCGCTCGAAGAGCGTCACCGGCAAGCACGTGCGTATGCTGCGCAACGCCTGGACGGAGTCCTGGGATTCCGGCAACAATCCGCAGTCTCTCGACGCGCCAATGCAGATGATGGCGGTCGGCAATGCGATGGCGCGGATGCGCAAGTATCCCGACAAGGCCAAGGACCTGCTTTTCGTGCCGGTGGGTCAGATCGTGGGGCGGATGAACCAGACGATCGGCGCCCGGGAGCAGCTCATGGAGATCGTCGAGGAGTACCTGGCGGTGCACGAGCGGATGTGCGCTCTCATGCCGGACGCTGGATGACGTGCCGCGGATGGGGTTGGGCTGGTTTGGAGGAAACGGAGATGACTGAGCACGTGGAGCAACTGGGGTTCGATCCGGACGCGCTGCGCGAGAAGTACCGCAGGGAGCGCGAGAAGCGGCTGCGGGCGGACGGCAACGCCCAGTACGTGGAGGTGACGGGTAGGTTCGCCCACTTCCTGAACGACCCCTACACGGCGCCGGTTCAGAGGGAGCCGTTGACAGATACGGTGGAGGTGGTGGTCATCGGCGGCGGCTTCGGCGGCTTGCTGGCCGGCGCGCGGCTGCGGGAGGCGGGTGTGGAGGACATCCGCATCATCGAGAAAGGCGGCGACTTCGGAGGAACGTGGTACTGGAACCGCTACCCCGGCGCGCAGTGTGACATCGAGTCGTACATCTATCTGCCGCTGCTGGAGGAACTCGGCTACATTCCGAAGGAGAAGTACAGCCACGCGCCGGAGATCCTGGCCCACAGCCAAGCAATCGGCCGCCACTACCGGCTCTACGACAACGCCTGCTTCCAGGCCGAGGTGACCGGCATGCGCTGGGACGAGGTCGAAGCGTGCTGGATCATCGAGACCAACCGCGGCGACCGCATGCGCGCCCGCTTCGTCTGCATGTCGAACGGCCCGCTGAACCGTCCCAAGCTGCCGGGCATTCCCGGCATCGAGTCATTCACCGGCCACACCTTTCATACCAGCCGCTGGGACTACGATTACACGGGCGGCGACGCGAGCGGCAACCTGACGGGGCTGCATGGCAAGCGGGTCGGCATCATCGGCACGGGTGCGACGGCCGTGCAGTGTGTGCCGCACCTCGCGGAAACCGCCGATCATCTCTATGTGTTTCAACGCACGCCCTCGTCGGTGGACGTGCGCGGTAACCGCCCCACCGACCGCGAGTGGGCGGAGTCCCTGGAGCCAGGCTGGCATCGGCGGCGCATGCAGAACTTCAACGTTCTCGTCACCGGCGGCCAGCAGGAGGAGGATCTCGTCAACGACGGCTGGACCGACATCATCCGCAATCTCGGCGTCTCGGCATCCGCCCGGGCGGGCACGGACGGGGTGGATCCTCATGAGATGGGTAGGCGGGTAGAGCTGGCCGACTTCGCCAAGATGGAGCAGATCCGCGCGCGGGTGGACGAGATCGTACAGGATCCGGCGATGGCCGAGGCCTTGAAGCCCTGGTACCGGCAGTTCTGCAAGCGGCCCTGCTTCCACGACGAATACCTGGCCACGTTCAATCGCGGCAACGTCACCCTGGTGGACACGGATGGTCAGGGGGTCGAACGGATGACGGAGCGCGGTATCGTCGCCGCCGGCCGGGAGTACGAGCTGGACTGTCTGATCTTCGCCACCGGTTTCGAGGTGGGCACGGCCTACACGCGCCGGGCCGGCTACGAACTCGTGGGCCGCAATGGCGTCACCCTGAGCGACAAGTGGGCCGGCGGGATGCAGACCTTCCACGGCTATCAGACCCATGGCTTTCCGAATTGCTTCTTCATGGGCGTGACTCAGGGCGGGTTCACGGCCAACTTCCCGCACATGCTGAACGAGCAGAGCCTGCACATCGCCTATATCATCGAGCACGCGCGCCGCAACGGCGTTCAGCGCATCGAGCCGACGCAGGCGGCGGAGGACGAGTGGGTCGACACCATCGAGCGGATGGCGGTGTTCAACCAGCGGTTCCTGCAGGAGTGCACGCCCGGTTACTACAACAACGAAGGGCACCCCGAAGGCGGCAACTCCCTGCTCGGCAGCCAGTACGGCGGCGGGCCGGAGGCGTTCTTCCAGATTTTGCGGGACTGGCGCGACGAAGGCACGCTTCGAGGGTTGGAGCTTTTGTGATTCCCCGTCGCTCCGGCCACGCGCTTGATGAACAGCTCGCGATGCCGGGGCGAGAGGCTCGAGCGCGTCATCAGGTGGCCGGCCAGGGCATTCCAGCTTTCGAGCAGCGGCATATTGCTCATGACATCACCAGGGACGCCCGCCGCGTTCGCCCCGCATCCTGGTCGGCGAATGCCTGCTCGATGCACTCCAGAGGGTAGTCCACCACCACCTCGTCGAGGGGCAGGGAGCCGGCGTGACGACTGAGGAAGTCGATGGCGCGCTGGAGGCTCACGGCATCGTATGATGCCACCGCCTCGATACGTTGGTTCTGCATCACCAGGCGCCCCGGGTCGCACTCGAACGACGTGCCGGGATAGAACGTGCCCATCTCCAGATATCGGCCGCCCAGCCCCAGCATGCGCAGTCCTTCGTTGATCACCCCGGCGAATCCGACCACCTCCACGACCACGTCAGCGCCCCAGCCGCCGGTGAGATCCTTAACGGCCTCGACGCGCTGCCTGGGCTCCGACACCTTGCGGAAGTCGATGACGTGATCCGCGCCCATACGCTCTGCCATCGACAGACGCTCGTCGATGCCGTCGATGGCGATCACCTGCGCAGCCCCGCGCTCCTTTGCGATGGCGCAGGCGTAGAGGCCGAGGCCGCCGCAGCCCTGGATCACGACCTGATCGCCAAGCGCCACATCGACCCGTTCGAGCCCCATCACCACCTGGGCGAGCGCGCAATTGGCGCTCACCACCATGGTATCCGTGACGTTGTCCGGAACCTTGAAGAACGCCTGGTTCGGATGCAGGTAGAGATAGTCGGCGAAGGCGCCGCGAACGTACGGCCACTCGTCGAGCGGACCGCGTTGGATGGCGAAGCTGTCCCGACAGGCTTCGGTCGAGCCCCGGATGCAGCTCCGGCACCGGCCACAGGGCCGGAAGTACTGATATGCGATCCGATCGCCCTCCCGGACGGGAGCGCCGTTCCAGTCCTGGTCGACGCCCTCGCCCAGCGCGTGCACGAAGCCGGTGGCTTCGTGGCCGAGAATCCGCCCCTGAGGCGTGGCGATCTCCTTGAACCGGCCGTCGCCCCGCCAGATGTGAAGCTCGGATCCGCAGATATTGGCGCGGGTGATGCGTAGGGTCAGCCCGCCCCGTCGCGGCTCCGGGATGGGCAACTCGCGGATTTCGAACGGCCTGCCAGGCTCGAAGAACAAGGCGGCACGATTGGCTTGTGACATGCCTCCCCCTGAGGCCTGTTGCTAGACAGTAAATGCGCGTACATCATGTCGTGCAGGCGAGCGGTTATCAATAGCAGCGGGGAGGGGTGACCTTCAACACGGTCTGCCCCGGCTCGCACGGCCGGAGGATTTCCGCGAGGTGGTCAGCTTTTTCCTGTCACCGGGCTCGGGCTTCGTCACCGGGTAGACCATCGGTGTCCCCGGATTCTGTACGACGAGCGGTCGCTGCAGGCCTTTGAGCAACTGGCAGATGGAGACCAGGGCGAACAGTTCGGCGGGGCTGAACCAGAGCCCGGGCAGTTCGTAACGGTCCTGGGCGTCCTCAGCGTAGCGATAACCGTCGCGGTGGCGATCCGATTCGATGGGCGCGCCGAGGCAATTCCACATGTAGCCGATGAGCCGGCTGAGGGTGGGGCGGGAGCATTCCAGGCGCTCCATCAGGGTGGCCGCGGCGGCTCGCGCTGTCACGCCGCGGGCCGGCGGGATCGTTTCCGGTGTCGTTACGCGGCAGCGCAGTCCGCGAAGCCGGCGATGAACTTGCGCAGGGCTTCCCGGCTGTCGGGGTTGGTGAGGTTGCCCTGGTCGTCGAAAAGCCGCATGGCGCCGGACAGGCCCAGTCGGCCTCCGGCTCAGATCCGTCGGCACATCTGGTCGACCATGTCATTCCAGTCGTGCCGGTGCGTCAGTAGGTTGTCAGGCTCCCAGATCTCCGAATCGCTGCCGCGTTTCCCAGAAGCCCCATGATATCGTCGAGTCGCCGTGCGCCAGCATCGAGATCCGGTCGTTGCCCGGGTCCGGCCGCGCCGCGCGCTCGTGCCAAAGCCGCGTGAAGCATTCCAGACACTCGAGCATTTCCCGCTGCCACTCTATCCCGCGAGGTGACCAGACCGCTGTTGCTGATGTCGAACGCCACGAAGCTCCGCAGGCCCCGATTGACACGCTGACGGCGGATGTGGGAACGTCAAATGCCATTAGTCAGCGCACTTACGTTTGGCTGTCCGTCTGCGATCTGAAAAAACGAATAGGGATGAGCCATGCCGAGCCCAGAGTACGAAGCTTTCGTCGAGCTGCCCCCGTGATCCGCCCCTGGGGGTGCGTCGGCGGTCATGAAGATCGCTGTTGTCCAGGCTGTCACATCTCGGAGTTTTGAGGACCGTTTCATCATGAGTGCAGGCAGGCGATTGCCGGGAACGCCGGATCCATCCAGATATTTCGAAGGTGCCGGCGGTTGCCGGCTGGCGGCGGACTAGTGGGGTGACCCCGCAGGGCCGCTGGTGATTTTCCAGCACGGTGGCGGACAGACCCGCCACGCCTGGAAGGGCACCGGCGAGAGGCTCGGCGCTGCGGGTTATCACGCCATCGCGCTGGACGCACGCGGGCACGGCGATTCCGATTGGGCACCCGACGGCGTCTACGGCCAGGACGTCATGGTGGCGGACCTGTGCCGGGTGCTGGAACAGCTCGGCAACCGCCGTCCGGTGCTGGTCGGGGCTTCGATGGGGGGCGGCGTGAGCCTGGTCGCGTGCGGTGAGGACTATATCGACGCCACCGCGCTCGTGCTGGTGGACATCGGTCACCGCATCGAGCCACACGGCGTGCAGAAGATTCAGGCGTTCATGAGCCTCAAACCGGAGGGGTTCGAGTCGCTCGAGGAGGTTGCCAACGCCATCGCCAGCTACCAGCCGCATCGCAAGCGGCCGAAGGACCTGTCCGGGCTCGCCAAGAACGTGCGCCTCGGCGGCGACGGCCGCTTTCACTGGCACTGGGACCCCCTCTTCCGCACCGGCCATCGGGACGTCGACAAGCGTCACGCGCGCCTGACGGCGTGCGCCCGGGCGCTCAGCCTGCCGACGCTGCTGGTGCGCGGCGGGCTCTCGGACGTGCTGAGCGAGGAAGGGGCGCAGGAGTTTCTCGGGCTGTGTCCGCAAGCCGAGTACGCCAACGTGGCCGAAGCCGGCCACATGGTGGCCGGTGATCGCAACGACGTGTTCGCCAACGCCGTGATCGAGTTTCTCGCTCGCGTGGTGCCCGTGGACGGGGAGCCGGTGCAGCCGGCCCACGAGCCGCATCCGCATCACCAGGGGCCGCCGGGAGACGTGAACGACGTGCCGTGAGAGACGGCGAAACGGCGAAGGAGGTATCTTGAACCAGGTGGGGGCTCGGGCTCGGCCGGCGCATGGACAGCGTGGGGCCGACAAAGAGGCGCTCCTAGGAAGCCGTCGGAGTATTGGCGCCGCCAGTGTTATGCCACTTATCAGAGCGATCCGATCGGCATCGATCGGATGCCACCCCGGCGTACCTTTACTGCGCGCTGGGAAACTTCGGCTTTCGCTTCTCGCGCAGCGCCGCGGCCCCCTCGGCGGCGTCGTGCCCCAGGAAGTTCAGCATCTCGAAGCCGAGGCTCGCATCGAATGCCGGAGCCGCCTGCTTCACCCACAGATTGAGAGCGCGCTTGGTCCAGCGGGCCGCGTCCTGGGGCCCCGTGGCAATCTTCGTGGCCACGGTCATGGCTTCCTCCATGAGGGATTCCCGCGGTACGGCCTTCGATACGAGGCCGATCTGGTCGGCCGTTCGTCCGTCGATGAAGTCCGACGTGATGAGGTAGTACTTGGCCTTCGCCAGCCCGCACAGGAGCGGCCAGATGATGTTCGCATGATCACCCGCGGCGACGCCCAGGCGAAGGTGACCGTCGGTGATGCGCGCCTCCTCGGCGATGAGGCTGATGTCCGCCATCAGAGCCACCGCGAGCCCGGCCCCGACGGCGACGCCGTTGATGGCGGATATGATGATCTTCGAGCAGCTGCTCATGTTGTAGACGATGTCGCCGGCCTCCCGGAAGGCGACCTTCATGCCGTCGTAGTCGCCGATCATCGTCTCGATCCAGGCGAGATCGCCGCCCGCCGAGAAGGCGTCGCCGGCGCCCGTGACCACGACGACCCGCACCTCTGGGTCGTCATCGACGTCGAGCCACACCCGGCTGAGCGCATTATGCAGCGGCGCGTCCGTGGCGTTCTTGTGCTCGGGCCGGTCGATGGTGATCAGCAGGATGCCGTGGTCGCGGCGCTCGAAACGCAGACCCGCATATTTGTCGAACCAGGCGTCGGTCATGAATTGCTCTCCTTCCTCATGGCACGGACATCATCCGCCGTCGAATCCCGGTACGCCCGGCTCGCGTTTCACACCCAGCGTCTTCAGCGCCATCGCCAGCATCGCGTACTGCCCGACGGTGAAAATGGCGTCGATGCGCTGCTCCTCGGTGAGCTGGTCGGCGAGCGACTGCCAGGTCGGCTCGGAGACGTACTGCTCGTCGAGCAGCTCATCGGCGGCTTTCAGCAGCGCTCGCTCGATGGCCGGCCAACCGGGATCGTCCGGCCCGGCCTTGATGCGACGATGATCCTTCTCCGACAGCCCCGCCGCCTGGCTCATCAGCACGTGCTGACCCCATTCGTAGTCCGACCCGGTCTGCCACGCCACGCGCATGATCAGAAGCTCCCGGTGTCGCGGCGACAGGCTCGACCCGGTCATCAGGTAGCCGGCGAGAGGGTTCCAGCTTTCCAGTAGCGGCATATGGCGCATCAGTGTTTTCAGGACGTTGAAAACCATGCCGTAGCGGGCCTCGAGGGGTGCGGCCATCTGGCGCTGCTCGTCGGTCCATTGGGATTCCGGCAGTGGCTCGATGCGGGTCGGGAGGTTCACGCGCACTCTCCTCGTCTCCTGAGGGTTTGCCATACGGTAAGGTCACTTACATGGTATGTCCACACTCCGTTATGATGGGAGCGCCCCGGCGTGCGACATGACGGAAAGCACCCGGGCAAGGCACACGGCACGGGAGGGTGCAAATGAGCAAGTTCGACGGTCGCCCCATCATCGTGACTGGGGGAGCCAGCGGCATCGGCCGTGCGCTGGTGGCGCATCTTGCGGCCGAGGGAGCGCACGTAGGCATATTCGATATCAACGGTCCGGCGGCAGAGGAAGCAGCGACCGCCACGTCGGGTACCGCGTCCGCCTACCGTGTCGACATTTCGGACTACGAGGCGGTCGAGGCGGCCGTGCAGCGGTTCGAAGAGGATGCCGGGCCGGTATATGGGCTCGTGAACAACGCCGGCTGGGACGACGCACGACCGTTCGTGGACACCGGCCCCGAGTTCTGGAACAAGGTTTTGGCCATCAATCTCGTGGGTCCGTTGAACGTGACCCACGCCGTCTGCCGGCGCCTGCAGGATCGGCAGGAAGGGCGGGTGGTCAGCATCGGATCGGATGCCGGCCGCGTCGGATCGTCCGGGGAGGCGGTCTACTCGGCCGCAAAAGGCGGCATCATCGCGCTGATGAAAACCCTGGCGCGGGAGTTCGCCCGTCGGGGGGTGACCTTCAACGCGGTGTGCCCGGGGCCGACCGACACGCCGTTGCTCGCGAGCGTCGACGCCGCCGGGGGCGGAAAGCTGGTCAAGGCGCTCGAGCGGGCCATCCCCATGGGGCGCCTGGCCCGCCCGGAGGACTTCTGCGAGGTGGTCAGTCTGTTTCTGTCGCCGGCATCAGGCTACATCACCGGCCAGACCATCAGTGTGTCCGGCGGTCTAACCATGCATGGATGAGCACCATGGCAGATAGAGATGGCACGCGTGGCTATCCGATGCCGGAGCACGAGGCCGGTGATGCCGTGCGCGATGCGGCGCGCGCCTTCGCGGCGGGCGAGCTCGCCCCCGGCTACGAGGCGAGAGAGCGGCTCGGCCGCATCGAGGAGGAGCTGATCGTCCGGATGGGCGAGCTCGGCCTGATCGGCGTCGAGCTGCCGGAACGCCTGGGGGGGATGGGACTCGGCGCGCGTGTGGCGGGTGTCATCATGGAAGAAGTGGCCAGGGCGGACATGAACGTGGCCTACGTGCAGCTGCTGGCCTCACTCACCGGCAGCATGCTGGCGGCTTCGGCAGGCGAGCTCGCCGAGGAAGTGGTGCCTGCCATCTGCCGCGGCGAGTCCCTGGTGGCGCTGGGGCTCACCGAGCCCCGCGGCGGCTCTGATGCGGCGCATTTGTCGTTCCGGGCCGAGCGCCGGGGCGGCGGATATCACTTGAGCGGGGAGAAGACTTCGATCTCGCTCATCGGTCAGGCCGATCGCATCCTGCTTTTCGCGCGCACCGACCCGGACGTGCCGGGGGCCGGAGGGGTCTCGGCGTTTCTGATTCCTCTGGACCAGGAAGGCATCACCCGTACCATCTTCGACGACGTGGGTTCCGGCGCGGTGGGGCGCGGCAGCGTGTTCTTCGACGGCGTGGCGGTGCCGGAGCGCTGGCGAGTCGGCCCGGAGGGCGAAGGTTTCCGCCAGGTGATGCGCGGCTTCGATTACAGTCGGGCGCTGATCGGGCTTCAGTGTCTCGGGGCGGCTGCCGCTTCGCTGGAGGAGACCTGGCAGTATGTGACCGAGCGCGAAGCGTTCGGGGCGCCCATCGCCCGCTATCAGGGAGTGACCGAGCCGCTCGCCGAATCCGAGACGTGGCTGCGGGCGGCGCGGCTGCTCTGCTACGAGACGTTGGCGAGGCGCGATCGCGGCGAGCCACACACCGCGGAGGCCGCCATGTGCAAGTGGTGGGCGCCGAAGGTGGCGTTCGACACGGTGCACCGCTGTCTGCTGACCCACGGCCACGGTGGATACAGCAAGGAGCTGCCCCATCAGCAGCGGCTGCGCGACATCCTCGGGCTGCAGATCGGCGATGGCACGGCGCAGATTCAGAAGATGATCATCGCGAGAGAGAAGATCGGGCGCGTGGCGGTGCCGTACTGACGGCGCCGGTCGAAGCGGGAGGGGGCGACATGGCCGGGATGCTGAGGTGGAGGCACGAGCGTGGGGTGGCCGTGCTGGCGCTGAACCGCCCCGATCGTCTGAACAGCCTGTGCCTCGAGCTTCTCGACGCCATCGAGGCGCGGCTCATGGCGGCGGAGGCGGCGGACGACGTGCACGCGATACTGATCGTCGCCGAGGGACCGCACTTCTGCGCCGGCGCCGACCTCGGCGAGGTGAGCGCGCGGCGGAAAGACCGGGACCGGCTCGCCGAGTTCATCGCCCGGGGCCACGAGGTGTTGCTGCGCCTCGAGGCCTGTCCGTTGCCGGTGGTCGCGGCGGTGCAGGGCTACTGCCTCGCCGGCGGGCTGGAGCTGATGATGGCGGTCGATGTGGTGCTGGCGGCGGAGGATGCCCGGATCGGCTGCCAGCACGCGCGCTACGGCCTGGTGCCGGGGTGGGGCGGCACCCAGCGGCTGGCGCGTCTGGTGGGGCTTCGGCGGGCCCTCGAGTTGATGTACTCGGCGCGCTGGCTCGAGGTGGACGAGGCGCGGAGTTGGGGGCTGGTCAACGACGTGGTCCCCGCAACCGTGCTCGACGAGCGGGCCCTGGAACTGGCGTCCGAGCTGAGCGGCCGCAGCCGGACGGGTCTGGCCGCCATGAAGCGCCTCGCGCGGGAGGGGCTCGATCTGCCGCTGCAGGACGCACTGGCGCTGGAGCGCGAGCGGGTCGTGGACGTCTTGCTCGGCGACGATGCCGCGGAAGGCCTGGCGGCCTTCCGGGAGCGTCGTGAGCCGAGGTTCAACTGAACCCGTGACGATGACCCGGCACCTGGTCGGGGTGTTCATTCACCGCGGAACTCGGGCTTGCGCTTCTCCATGAAGGCACGCGGGCCTTCGATCGCGTCCCTCGATCGCATGACCCGGCCGGCGAGCTCGTTCTCGATGCGAAACGCGTCGTTGAGCGGCAATCCGCTGGTGCGGATGACGGCTTCCTTGCAGGCGGCTACCGCGAGCGGGCCGTTTTCGGCAATGCGGGCCGCGAGTGCTTCGGCGCGGTCGAGTACCTCGGCAGCCGGCACCACCTCGTTGATCAGCCCGATCCGGTAGGCTTCCTCGGCGCTCATGCGATCGCCGGTCAAGAGAATCTGCATGGCCTTGCAGTAGGGGATCTGCCGTGCCAGGCGCACCAGAGAGCCGCCCGCAGGGATGATCCCGCGCATCACCTCAGAGAGCCCGAACTCGGCGTGCTCGGCGGCAATCCGCAGATCGGTCGCCTGCAGAATCTCTGTGCCGCCCGCCAGGGCAAAGCCGTTGACGGCGGCGATCACCGGCTTGTACAGCTCGAAGTCGCGAAGCAGGGCTTTCTGCATCAGCGAGCGGTCAGCGAGTAGCGCCTCGTCGTGCTCGTCCTCCGGCTTGCGGGAGCCGGACAACAGCGGTATCAGCAGCCCGAGATCGGCGCCGGCGCAGAAGGCGCGGTCGCCCGCGCCGGTGAGGATCGCCACGCGCGCCTCCCGGTCGTCGCGGAAGTCCTGCCAGGCCTCGGCCATTTCCACGATCATCTGTGGGCTCAGCGCGTTGCGCCGCTCGGGGCGGTTCATGACCAGGTAGGCGATGCCGTCGCGTTTCTGGTAGTCGAGATGGGGCATGGGCTGGTTTCCTTTGCGTTGCATGGGTTGCAGGAATGATACGGCCGTTGCCGGTTCGAATCGGCCGCGGGTCTGGGGTATGATAAGCGCGCTTACGGACTATTGTCAGGCGCCCGGATCCGCGGCTTCGACGCGAGAGCGACCTATGACCGGCCCATCGTTACGGTCCCGCTTGGAATCCGTAAGCGTAGCAACCATCGAGCACAACGGCGTGGTGAGGTATCGAGGACATGGTCGACAGAGTCGAAGCGGAAACGGAACGGCTGGACGCGCTCATCGTGGGCGCGGGTTTCAACGGCGTGTATCAGCTCTACCGGCTGCGGCAGGAAGGCTTCAAGGCCCGGATCTTCGATGCCGGTCACGAGCTCGGCGGCATCTGGTACTGGAACTGCTACCCCGGCGCCCGGGTGGATTCTCACGTGCCGAACTACGAATTTTCTATTCCGGAGGTGTGGCAGGACTGGACCTGGAGCGAGCGCTTTCCCTCCTGGCAGGAGCTGCGGGCGTACTTCCAGCACGTCGACCGCAAGCTGGACATCAGCCGCGATGTCCGGTTCGACACCCGGGTGACCGAGGCGCGGTTCGACGCCGAGCAGGACGAGTGGCTGATCCGCACCGAGGATGGGCATCAGGTACGGGCGCGTTTCTTCGTCCCCTGTCTCGGCTTCGCGGCGCAGGCGTACGTTCCCGATTATCCCGGACTCGAGACCTTCGCCGGCCCCTGCCACCACACGGCCCGCTGGCCCCAGCACGGCGTCGAGCTCGCCGGCAAGCGGGTGGGCGTGATCGGCACCGGCGCCAGTGGCGTGCAGGTGATTCAGGAAGCCGGGCGGGTGGCGTCCCACACCACGGTTTTCCAGCGCACGCCGATGCTGGCTCTGCCCATGCGCCAGCGGCGTCTCGACGCGGCTGAGCAGGCCAAGATGAAGGAGGAGTATTCGGCCATCTTCGACCGGCGCAATCATGGACCGTCATCGTTCTACGACCTCGTTCCCGACCCGCGCTCGGCCATGGAGGCTTCCGAGGACGAGCGGCTGGCCGTGTTCGAGGACGCGTGGCAGAAGGGCGGCTTCCACTTCTGGGCAGGCACCTTCGCCGACGTGCTGTACAACGAGGCCTCCAACCGGGAAGCCTATCGCTTCTGGCGGGACAAGACGCGTGCCCGGATCAAGGATCCTGCACTCGCGGAAAAGCTGGCGCCTGCCGAGGCGCCGCATCCGTTCGGCGCCAAGCGCCCGTCGCTCGAGCAGTGGTACTTCGAGGTGTTCAACCAGGACAACACCACCCTCGTGGATCTGCGCGAGGACCCGATCGAGGTGATCACCCCCCGGGGCGTGCGCACGGCAGCGGCGCTACACGAACTGGACGTGCTGGTGCTGGCCACCGGCTTCGACGCCGGCACGGGCGGCTTCACGCGCATGGACGTGCGCGGTGTGGACGGCCGCCGGCTGCGGGACTACTGGGCCGATGGCGTGCGCACGCATCTCGGCTACGGCGTGCCGGGATTTCCCAACATGCTCATGCTCTACGGCCCGCAGAGCCCCACTGCATTCTGCAACGGCCCGACCTGCGCCGAAGTTCAGGGGGAATGGGTGGTCGACTGTCTGCGCCGGCTCCGGGCGCAGGGGCGGACGCGCATCGAGGCCACGGAGGAGGCGGCCGATGCCTGGGTGAAGCACATGCACGACCTCTCGGAGATGACCCTCCTGTCCCGCGCCGATTCGTGGTACATGGGCGCCAACGTGCCGGGCAAGCGCCGCGAGCTGCTGTTTCACCCCGGCGTTCGAATCTATCTGGACCATTGCGACACCTGTGCGCGGAATGGCTACGAAGGTTTCCGAATTGGGTGACCACGTCGAGACCCCGGTCTTCGACTAGGTGTTTCGGAGCGGAGGCTTCAGCCCTCAGGCAGCCCGGCACGTTGTTCAGGGCACTGCCTCTCCCGCCATCCGCCAGCTTTCCGCGCCCGCCGGCAGGTTGAACACGCGGGCCGTGTTGTCGCGCAGGATGTCCTGCTTCTGCTGCTCTGTCAGGTGCCCGGTCTGCTCGGCGATGAGCTGTTGTGAGCGTGGCCAGGTGGAGTCGGTGTGGGGGAAATCGCTGGCCCACAGCAGGTGGCGGTGATCGATCATGTGCAGGGACTGAAATGCCGTGCGGTCGTCCTGAAAGGTCGCATAGACATTGCTGCGCACGTATTCGCTGGGCAGTTTCGACAGACCTTTGATGATGCCGTCTTCCGCGTGGATCATGGCGGCGTGGTCCATGCGGTACATGTAGTGCGGCAGCCAGCCCACATCGCTCTCCGCCACCACCAGCTTCAGCTTCGGATGCCGCTCGAACACCCCGCCCAGCACGAACAGCCCCACCACGTCCTGCACGGCGCGGATGATGCCGAGGAAGTTGTTCAGGGCGTGTCCGCGGGGCTTGGTGTGCAGGCTGCCGGCGCGTGAGGTGAGAATGTGGAAGCAGACCGGAAGCTGGAGATCCACCGCACACTCCCAAAGCGCATCGTAATCCGGGTGGTCATAGTCCTCCTGAACCGGGTCCCCCGGCATCATCATGCCGACCATGCCCATCTGCCGGGCGCGACGGAAATCCGCAATGGCGGAGTCCACGTCCAGCACGGCGGTCTGGGCGAGTCCGAAGATGCGGTCGGGCGCCTCGCTGCACATGCTCTGGAGCCAGCGATTGTAGGCCTGCATGCAGGCGTCCTTGTAGTCCGGCTCGCGGTGCATGCACAGGCCCATGCCGACGGACGCGTAGATGATCTCGGCGGCAAGGCCGTCCTGGTCCATGTACGGCAGGCGGGCCTTGCCCCCGTAGGCGGCCTCGCGGATGTCGGAAAAACGGATGCGCCTGGCGCGCTCCAGACGCTCCCGGACGCCGAAGCCGGCCCCGTCGATGAAGCCGAGCGCCACCGGCTTCTTCATGCCCTTGATCACGAACGCCTCGGTGCCGTCCGGTTGCTCGACGATCCGTGGTGCGTCGTCGCGGTACTTCGGATCGATGAAGTCGACGTAGCAGTTCGGGGGCTCGCAGATGTGGCCATCGGCGGAAATGATACCTCTGGGAATCATGATTGGACCTCCGGTTTTTTCTTGACTCGTCCCGATGTGCCGCTCGAGCCTGCGGTCGGGCCACCCATCAGGCCGCCCGCCTGATGAGCAGCGCCTGCGGCCCTCGTACCACCCAGGAGGGCAGCCAGGGCACCGGCGTTTCCAGCTCCGCGCGTCGCAGCAGCGGTACGAGGTGCGTCAACGCGACCCGGGCCTCGGTGCGCGCGAGATGGGAGCCCAGGCAGAAGTGCAGCCCCCAGCCGAAGCCCACGTGGCCCCGGCAGTCGCGGCCGATGTCGAAGCGATCGGGCTCGGCGAAGCGGTCGGGATCGTGGTTGGCCGCGCCGTAGCTGACCCAGACCCGCGATCCTGCGGGAATCGTCGTGTCGCCGAGACGGGTGTCGGCGCGTACGCGGCGAAACAGCCCCTGCACCGGCGAGCAGTAACGCAGCCCCTCCTCGACCGCGCGTTCGATCAGCGCGGGGTCGCGCTCGAGGCGCTCGAGCTGATCAGGGTTCGCGGCCAGCGCAGCGGTCAGCCCGCCGAGGAGATTCGTGGTCGTCTCGTTGCCGGCGGCCAGCAGCAGTATGCAATAGGACAACACCTCGCCCGCGGACAGGCGCCCGGGTTCGCGCTCGGCGGCCACCAGCAGGCCGATCAGATCGTCGCTCGCTGCGGCGCGACGTTGGTCGGCCGCCGCCGCAAGGTAACCGGCGAGCTCGAATACCTCGGCCAGCGCCTGTTCCCGCGCCTCCCCGGAAGCGCCGTTGATGATCGCCACCAGGCCGTTCGACCAGCGCTTGAAGTCGCTTATCCGGCTCCGCTCCACGCCCAGCAGCTCCGAGATGATGATCACCGGTAGCGGCACGGTGAACGCGCTGACGAGGTCGAATTCAGGCTCGTCCGCCACGTCGTCGAGCAGTTCGCGGCACAGCGCGTCGATGCGCCCCGCCAGCGAGCGCATCCGGGCAGGAGTGAACCGCTTGTGCAGAATGCCGCGCAGCCGGTCATGGGTAGGATTGTCGGACGCGATCATGTTGGCGCCGCCGAAGGCGCGTTCGAACAGACGCTCGCGGTCGTGCTCCGAAGGCTCGGAGGAGAACGCCTCGGGACGCTTCAGCACCTCCACCACCCGGTCGAGCGCCGTCACTGCCCACATGCCGCCGGGGTCCACGGGCACTG
This sequence comes from Pseudomonadales bacterium, assembly GCA_041395945.1. Classification (NCBI taxonomy): domain Bacteria; kingdom Pseudomonadati; phylum Pseudomonadota; class Gammaproteobacteria; order Pseudomonadales; species Pseudomonadales bacterium. The sequence goes on along the minus strand of JAWKZN010000001.1, from coordinate 3,552,447 downwards.
CCTCGGCTCCGGCGCGAAGCTGCGCGTAGGCCGGATAGGGATCCGCCAGAAACGACGGCGACATCAGATTCAGCCGCGCATTCACGGGCGAATCAGCCGACCGGGCAGCGCGCCGGTCGCCTCTCCCTGCTGGTAGGTGATCTCCCCCGCAACCAGGGTGGCCAGGAATCCGTCGGCCTGCTGCTGCAGCCGCGGCCCGCCAGCCGGCAGATCGTGAACGATGTGGGGGGCGCGCACCCGAAGCGCATCGAAGTCGATGAGGTTCAGATCCGCCCGCTTGCCCGGCACGAGTTCACCCCGGTCGTCGAGGCCAACCGCGGCCGCCGTATCGCGGCTCTGCCGCCGGACCAGCGTCTCGAGACCGATCAGGCCGCCACGTTTGCGGTCCCGCCCCCAATGGGTCAGCAGCGACGTTACGAAGCTCGCATCGCAGATAGTACCGACGTGGGCGCCGCCATCGCCCAGGCCGGGCACCGTGTTCTCGTGCAGCAGCATCTCCCGACAACAGTCGAGGTTGTTCTCGGCGTAGTTGGCGAACGGCGTGTACAGGATGACCTGGCCGTCCCGCTCGAGCAGCAGATCGTAGACGAAGCTCCAGGGGTCGGCGCCGACGGCGTGCGCCCGGGCGGCTATGGAATCCTGCGGAGCGGGCTCGTAATCGGGTGGATCTCCCAGCTCCCACAGCTTCTGGCCGCCGGCCATCACGGCGAACAGTCGCGCGAAGCCCGGCATCGGCTGCTCCTCCAGGATGCGGGCCTTGCGACCCGGGTCGCGCAGGGCGGCGAGGCGTTCGCGCAGCGGCAGGTCGGCTATTTCCTTGAAGCTCGGACGGGTGGAGAACGGGTTCAATGTGGTGGCGTGCCCCATCAGGATGCCGATACCGCGAGGCGCCACCTGCCCCCGCATGGGCAGGCCGCGGGCGTTGGCGTGCTCGATCCGCTCCAGCAGCTTGCGCCAGCCCTGGGGACTGATGCCTTGGGCGAGGGAGATCGACATGGGCCGCCCGCTCGCGTGCACCATGGCCTCGAGGAACGAGAATTCCTCGTCCAGGTCGCCGAAGTCGGAGATCATCTCGATCACGCCCCGGCCGGCGTCCCGGAGGCCGGCGGCAATGCCCAGCAACTCGTCGAGCTCGGCCTTCAGCGACGGCGTCGGCTCCCCCCGGCTGCTGCGGTGGTTGAGCGTGCGGGAGCTCGAGAATCCGAGCGCGCCGGCGCGCACGGCTTCGGCGGTGATTGCGCGCATGGCGGCGATGTCGTCGGCGGTGGCAGGTTCCCGGTCGGCGCCGCGCTGGCCCATCACGTAGACGCGCAGCGCCCCGTGGGGCAGCTGGGCGCCCAGGTCCATGTCGTACTGCCGCGATCCCAGGAAATCCAGGTACTCCGGGAAGGTTTCCCACTGCCAGCGGATACCTTCGGCGAGCACGGCCGCTGGGATGTCCTCGACCCCTTCCATCAGCTCGATCAGCATCTCGTGATCGGCAGACCGGCACGGCGCGAAGCCAACGCCGCAGTTGCCCATTACAACCGTGGTGACGCCGTGGTGACTCGACGGCGACATGCGGTTCGACCAGGTGGCCTGGCCGTCGTAGTGGGTGTGGATGTCGACGAAGCCGGGCGTGACCAGCGCGCCGTCGGCGTCGATCTCCCGCTGACCACGGGCGGCCACCCGTCCGACCTCGCGGATGAGGCCGCCGTCGATGGCAATATCGGCGGTGAAGGCGGTCCGGCCGGTGCCGTCGATCACGCGGCCGCCGCGGATGACCATGTCGTGCTGTGTCATGTTCGTGTGCTCCTTGCCGGTCGCAGCGAATTCAGTCGGAGGGTGGCATCGAACCGGAACGTATCACCGTCGGCGACGATGCGACCGGAGGTGGGCGAGGCGAAGTGGGTGCCGAGTACGAGGGTGTCGCGCCCGAAGCGCTGCATGAAGGCTTGCCGGCTCGCCTCGGCGGTGGTGGAGTCGACGTCTGCGATGTCCTTCCAGTGCGGGCGCGCGAACTGCACCGGATGATGGAAGAGATCGCCGGTGATGATGGCGCGTTCGCCGGCGGACTCGATCAGCACGCTGACGTGCCCGGGCGTGTGCCCCGGAGTCGGCACCAGTCGGACTTCCGGGGTGACCTGGTGGTCCGTTTCCACCAGATCCACGAGGTCCGATTCGATGATCGGCCGGATCGAGTCGTTCTTCGCCTCGGCCCCGAACGGATCATCCTCGTGCTCCCAATAGCCCCATTCCTCGCGGCCGATCAGATACCGGGCATTCGGGAAGGTCGGCACCCAGCGGCCGTTCTCGCGCATGGTGTTCCACCCCACGTGATCCACGTGCAGATGGGTGCACAGCACCGCGTCGACGCCGTGCCGGGGCGCCCCGGCGGCCTCCAGGCGGCTCAGGAAGTCGCTCTGCCGGTGATCCCACTCCGGCAGCGGCCGCGGCTTGTCGTTGCCGATGCAGGTGTCCACCAGCAGCGTCGCGTCCCCCGTGCGCACCAGAAAAGTATGAATGCTCAAAGGCACCGAGCCGTCCGCGTTGACGAAGTGCGGACGCAGCCAGGCGCTCATGGGGGCGAGGTTCTCAGCAGTCGCATCGGGCAGCAGAAACGTGAGGTCGATGTCCTGCAGGACGTCGACCACCCGATGAATGCTGACGTTGCCGATCTGCCAGGTTTCCATGGATGCCTTCCGTTTACGATGAATGGTCAACGCCGTGGCCGCTCGACGATCCGGTAGACCGTGGAGCCGGCAGCAACCGGCTCGCCAGCGGCCGTCACCAGACTCACCTCGGAATGGATCAAATTACCCGTGCCGGCGGCGGCGCGGGCCCTGACCATGCAATCCCGGCAGATGAGCGGTGTGAACGTCTGCAGCTTGGTGTTCACGGTGGAGCCGAAGAGTCCTCGGCTGCCCAGCTTCGAAGTCATCCAGGCAGCCAGCGACCCGGCGTGATCCACGGCGGAGAGCAACGCGCCGCCCGCAATGCCATCCGCCTCGTCGCGGGCGTGCGAAGCGCAGGGCAGGTCGAATTGCACCTCGCCGAACGACCCGCTGCGAAACCGCCAACCGAGCTGCGCCATGTACGGCATGCGGCCGTCCAGATCCCGAAGTATTTCCAGGTTGCGCTCGACACGTGCGGCATCCGGCTGCGGCAGGGCGCCGAGACCGCGCGAGGTGCGAGCGCCGGGCCAGTCCGGCGCCGCCGGATCGGTCGGCGCAGCCGGGAGAGGCTCGGTCGGAGCGATCTGCGCGATGTGGTTCGCAACGGCCAGCAGTTTGCCGTCGCCATTGACGGCCCGGGCGTGGCTGTAGACGATCTCCCGGCCGCGGCGCAGCACTTCGGCCTCGCCGAAGATATCCTCTCCGAGTGCGCCCGCGAGATAACTCACGTCGCAGGCGAGGGTGCGTCCGATCTGTGATTCCATGTCGCGTTCGATGGTCGACCAGCTCGCGAGCATGGCGGCCGCGTCCAGCGTGGCGGCGATGGCTCCGCCGTGCAGCGCGGTGGCTGCTGTGGTGTTGCCCTCATGGTAGGGCAGACGCACGCGCACGGTCCCCTCGCTGGCCGATTCCAAACGAAAACCCACCCGCCGCCAGAAGGGCGAACTCTGCAGACGGCGCTCGAGGGTTGCTCCCGGCTCACCCATGGGCTTCCACGCACCTCACCAATAATAATGCCGCTCGCCACTCTAGCACCGATTCTGTCATCATGCATACAGGTAGACACACAGGGGGTAGTCGCTCATGAAGTTCGATCTGATGGCCGGAAATATGTCGTGGCGCCGCACCGCCGAACTCGCCACAGGGCTCGAGAAGGCGGGCTTCTCCGGCATGTTGTTCACCGAGGCAGGCCAGGTGCCGTGGATGATGATCACCGCTGCGGCTCTGGCGGCGCCCCGGCTCGACTTTTCCACCGGCATCGCGGTCGCATTTCCGCGCAGTCCGATGATCTCGGCCCAGGTGGCCTGGGAACTCGCGAGGAACACCGAGGGCCGCTTCCGCCTCGGTCTGGGCAGTCAGGTGAAGGCTCACGTGACCCGCCGCTACGGTGCCGTCTTCGACAAGCCGGCGCCGCAGATGCGCGACTATCTGGCCGCGGTCCGAGCATGTCTGCGTGCGTTCCGGGGCGAAGAGCGGCTCGACTACGAGGGTCCGTACTACCAGCTCAGCTATCTGCCGGCCCAGTGGGCGCCGCCGCGCCACGATCACGAGGACGTCAAGGTGGACATTGCGGCCGTGGGCCCGCTCATGTGCCGGGTGGCGGGCGAGCTCGCGGACGGCGTGCACGTGCACCCCATGCACTCGATGCACTACATACGTCAACGCCTCCTGCCGGCGCTGCGGGAAGGCGCGGAGCGCGCTGGGCGCTCGATCGACGCGGTCGATCTGATGATTCCGGTTTTCGCGGTCCCCGGCGACATCGCCGAGGAGCGCGAGCCGTTGCTCGGGCGCGCACGGATGCAACTCGCGTTCTACGGTTCGACGCCGAACTATGCGTTCCAGTTCGACGATCTCGGTTTCACCGGCACCACGGCGAAGCTGCGCGAGCGGATGCAAGCCGGCGATCTTCAGGGCGCCCAGGCGGTCATCACCGACGAGATCCTCGAGCACTTCGCGGTCATCGCACGCTGGGACGATCTGGCCGACGCCCTGTGCGAACGCTATGCCGGCGCGGCGTCGCGGCTGGTGATGTATCTGGCGGGCGAATCGATCGCCCGGAATCCCTCCGATCTGGCGCGCTGGGGGGAGGTGGCTCGCGCGGTGACGGGGCCGGCGTCATGAGCAAAACGGTCGCCCTGATACCGGGTGAGGACGCCGCGCCGGAAGCGTTCCTGCCCACCGTCGAGCTGCTCGGGCGGCTGGATCTGGACATCGGCTGGGTATGGCCGCAGGTGGGCATCCCGGCGCAGGAAGCCAGCGGCGATCCGTTTCCACCCGAGGCCCGGCAGGCCATCGACGATTCGGATGCGACCCTGTTCGGCGCCACCAGCGGTCCCAGCGGTCGGGCGCTGCGCTATCTTCGCTGGGGACGAGACACTTACGCGAACGTGCGTCCGGCCCGGTGGATGCCCGGTGCGCGCAGCCCGCTGCGCGACCCGAGCGGGGTGGATCTAGTGATCGTCCGGGAGAACACGGAGGACGTCTACGTCGGCGTCGAGGGCGATCTGCGATCGCTGGACGGGGTGGGGCTGGTCAGCCGGTTGCATCGCCGTCCGGTCGCGCAGATGGGCGAGGGGCGCTTCGCGCTCAAGGTCATCACCGAGGCGCGCACCCGCAAGATCGTCGAGTTCGGTTGCACCCTCGCGCTCGAGCGCGCCGAGCAGCGTGGACGGCCGCCGAAGGTGACGACGGGCACCAAGCACAACATCTCCCCTGTGGCGGATGGATACTTCCTCGAGGTGGCTCGCGAAACCGCACGGCAGTTCCCGGAGGTCGCCTTCGAGAGCCTGCTGGCGGACGATCTCGTGCACAAGCTCGTCATGAGGCCGCAGGCGTTCGACGTGATTGTGCTGCCGAACCTCTACGGCGACCTGTTCTCCGATGCCGCCGCGGCGGTGGTGGGCGGTCTCGGCCTCGGCCCTAGCGGCTGCTACGGCGAGGATTACGGCTATTTCGAGTCCGCCCACGGCACCGCCCCGGACATCGCGGGTACGAACACCATCAACCCGACGGCCACGCTGTTGTCGGCGGCGATGATGCTCGACTATCTCGGCTGTGCGCAGGCGGCCCGGCGGTTGACGGAGGGGGTCGAGCGCGTCTATGCCGAAGGCCGGTGCTTGACGCCCGATCAGGGCGGCGCCGCCACCACGACCGAATTCTGCAACGCGGTGGCCCGCGCGATGGGTATCGGGGGTCGATGAGCGGACGACGGTTGACGGGGCTCTATCGCAGACGGATAGTATACATGGTTACGAAACCAGATAGAGCCCGGGTCCATGAGCCAGTTGAGCTTCAGTGACGAGCAGCGTCAGTTCCGCGACTTCGTGGCCAGATTCTTCCGTGAGCAGTCGCCGGTGGCACGTGCCCGGGAATTGATGCTCAGCGAAGCGGGTTACGATCCCGAACTGTGGCGGCGGCTCGGCGGCGAGCTCGGGCTCACCGGCGTTCACGTTCCCGAGGCATACGGGGGCCAGGGGTTCGGCGCGGTGGAGCTCGGCATCGTCCTCGAGGAGATGGGTCGGGTCGCGTACTGCGGACCCTACTTCGGCTCCGCGGTGCTGGCGACGTACGCACTGCTCGAGGGGGCCACGGCGGCGCAGCAGGAACGCTGGTTGCCGGAACTGGCCGCCGGAGGCGTCATCGGCTCGCTGGCCGTCGCCGAGACCGGAGGTGGCTGGGAAGCCGAGACCGTGCGGGCCAGCGCGCGGCAGTCGGCGGGAAGGTGGCGGCTGGAAGGCACCAAGAGCTACGTACTCGACGGCCGGATCGCCGACTTTTTCATCGTCGCCGCCCGGGAGTCGGGTAGTACCGGCGCCGAGGGATTGTCGCTGTTCGTCGTGCAGGCGGGCGCCGCCGGGCTCGAGGTGGAGCCTCTGCAGACCATCGATGCCACCCGCCGGTTGAGCCGCCTGCGCCTGTCGGGGGTCGATGCGGAGCTCCTGGGAGAACCGGGGGCCGCGGCGCCCGCCCTGCGCCGGGTGCTCGACCGGGCGGCGGTGGCGCTGGCCAGCGAGATGGTCGGCGGCGCTCAGGCGCTGCTCGACTCGGCGGTGAGTTACGCCAAGCTGCGCGTGCAGTTCGGCCGTCTGATCGGGTCGTTCCAGGCGATAAAGCACAGGTGCGCGGACATGTTGCTTGCGGTCGAGCTGGCCAAGTCGGCCGCCTACGGGGCCGCGGAGGTGGCGGCTCGGGAGGCATCAGCCGACGAGCTGGGCGAGGCTGCGGCGTTGGCGAAGGCCCTCGCCGCAGAGGCTTTTCTGCAGGCGGCGGTGGATACCATTCAGATCCACGGAGGCATCGGCTTCACGTGGGAGAACGATACGCATCTGTACTTCAAGCGGGCGAGGGGCTCCGAATTTCTGCTGGGCACGCCGGCGGAGTTCCGCGACCGCTTCGTCGAGTACGTGAGCGCACGGGAGGCAGCCCATGAATGAGCCGGCCGCCGAGCAGGTACGCGAAGAGGCGCGCGCCTGGCTCGCCGAACACTGGGATTCCGAGCTGCCCCTCGCGGAATGGCGTCGGCGCCTGGTGTCTTCCGGCTGGGGCTGTCCTACCTGGCCGGCGGCGTGGTTCGGCAAAGGGCTCTCCGAGGCGCTCGGGGAAGTCGTGCAGGCGGAGTTCCGCCGGGCCGGCGCCGTGGGGGTGGCGTCGTCGGGCGTGCGCATGCTCGCGGCAGCCACGCTGCTCGAGCATGGCAGCGAGGAGCAGAAGGCCAGGCTGCTGCCGCGCATCCTCACCGGGGAAGACACCTGGTGTCAGTTGTTCAGTGAGCCCGGCAGCGGCTCTGATCTGGCGGGACTCACCACCCGCGCAGAGCTCAACCGCGATACCTGGATCGTCAACGGGCAGAAGGTCTGGACGACCAGCGCGCATCACGCCCGGTACGGCATGCTGCTGGCCCGCACCGATTGGGACGTGCCGAAGCACCGTGGCCTGAGCTTCTTCGTGCTCGAGATCGAGCAGCCGGGCGTGGAGGTCCGGCCGTTGCGGCAGATGAACGGGCATGCCTCGTTCAACGAGGTGTTCATGACCGACGCTCGCGTTCCCCGCGACATGCTGGTGGGAAAACCGGGCGGTGGCTGGCAGGTGGCGCTGACGACGCTCGCCCACGAGCGGCGGCTGGCCGACGGCATGCGCACCTGGGGGCAGGCCGAACGGGGCGAAGGCCGGGTCTACCGAGAGCTGCGGGAAGAGCAGGCCCGGGTAATGGAGCCCTACAAGTGGTACCCCCAGCGGGCTGGGCGCGTCGATCTGATTCTGCCGGTCGCTCGGGCAAGCGGACGTCTCCCGGACCCGGTAGTGCGCCAGGAGATCGCCCGGGCGTTGATGCTCGAGCGGGCGGCCCAGTGGACGGCGCGGCGCGCACGTGCGGCCCGTGCGCTGGGGCAACCGCCGGGGCCGGAGGGCTCGCTCGGCAAGCTCGCCGCCAGCGTCGTGGCCCGGGCAGCGGCCCGGGCCCATGCCGCCGCCGTAGGCCCCGATGCCCTGCTAGCCGGGGAGAATGCCCCGGCCGAGGGCATGGTGGCGGAGGTGCTGCTGTCGGTACCCGCCATCTCCATCGCCGGCGGCACCGACGAAATCCAGCGCAATATCATCGCAGAACGAGTGCTCGGACTGCCGAAGGAGCCCCGAGACGACGTCGACGTGCCGTTTCGCGACGTGCGCAGGAATCCATCGAACGTCTCGAGGTGACGACCGGATGGTCCGAGTGCGAGCAGACGCTTACAGAGGTGAGAGCATGAGCCAGTTGAACTACAGCTTCGACGAATTGATGGCCGAGCACGATTACGCGACCAAGATCCGCCACAAAGACAAGACGCTGCACGGCGGCCTGCTAGCGGACGGCACGTATCGCCCGCCGAGATCGCTGAACCGCACACCGGCCATCGAGGCGTGGTGGGGCCGCTTGAAGGCAGAAGGGCGTGATGTCGAGGTCTTGGACCGCGACGCCATCAACCGCGCCAACGTGTTCTTTCCGACAGTGGGGCAGGCGAAGCTGCTCCTGAGTCACGGCTGCAAGGATGCGTTGACCCGCATACTCACGCTGATCGGTGTGATCGAGGGCTTCGGCAACGACGGCATCCGGCTGCTGCCGGAGATAGACTTCAGCGAGCACTTCGTGGAGTCCCTCGACGGCACCTGCATTGCCCACCTGCACCGCGGCCTGCTGGTTGCCCACGGCCAGGACGAAGCGGGCAGCGACGATGAATACGGTCACGACGAGATGTGGTTTGCCATCCGTGACCGGGCGCTGGAGGATCCGACAATCACCGACGACATGTTCGAAAACCTGCCTCTGGCGCCGCCGCCGGGGTATCAGGGCAAGGCCAAGGCGGCGCCAGAGGCCACCTCGGTCGGGAGTGTCACGCGCCTGTTCGAACAGCTCGATCCGATGGTCGAGCTCACCTTCCTGGCGCTGGCGCGGATCCTTCACGTGGAGTATGGCGCGTATACGACCTTCAAGTGGGCGCGGGAGGTGCTGGCGGATCCGGATGTCTCTGCCGCTCCGGAGTGGGCGCCTGCCATGGTCGACAACATCCAGGCCGATGAGGACATCCACGTGCGCTATCTCGGCTGCGCGCTGGCCGAGGCCCGGGCACGGACATTCCGCGGCACCGACAGCAGTACTCTGCCCGGAGAGGTGGTGATCGACCGGCTGGTGGAAGCAGTCTGCAACGCCATGGGCGGTGCGCGCACCGAGCGCATGAAATCGTACCGCTACCGGCACATCGTCGATGAACTGGCGGGCCACCCGCGGGGTGACGAGATTCACCGCGAGCTGGCGAAGCTGGGGCCGCTGCCGAGCCTGCCATCGGCGGCGTGAGCCGGCCGGGGCCGAGCAATCCCCACCCATAGCAGCCATTCATGAGTTTCGGAGTCTTCTACGAGCTGCAGTTGCCGAAACCCTGGAGCGACGGCGCGGAGCATCGGCTGGTCCATGAGGCGCTGGAACAGGTGCGCCTCGCCGACCGGCTGGGAATTCACCACGCGTGGGCGGTGGAGCACCACTTCCTGGAGGAGTATTCCCATTGCTCGGCGTCCGACGTGTTCCTCTCGGTGCTGGCCGCCTGCACCCGGGACATCCGCCTCGGCTTCGGCATCCGCCAGGTGATTCCCCACTACAACCATCCGGCCCGGACGGCCGAATCCGTGGCCATGCTCGACCTGATCTCGAGCGGCCGGGTGGAGTTCGGCATCGGCGAGGGGGCGACGCGGCTCGAGCTGCACGGCTTCGGAATCCCGGCGAAGGAGAAGCAGGCGCTGTCGCTCGAGTCCGCGGAGCAGATCGCCAACATGATGGTGCTGGAGCCGTACCCCGGCTACGAAGGGAAAGGCTTCTCGATGCCCTGTCGCAACGTGATCCCGAAGCCCCTGCAGAAGCCTCATCCGCCCATGTGGCTGGCCTGCACCAACCGCAAGACCATCGAGACGGCCGCCAGGAACGGGCTCCGCGCGTTGGCGTTCACCTTCGTGGATCCGGAGGAGGCGAAAACCTGGTCGGACATCTACTACGGCATCATCCGGTCGGAGGAGTGTGTGCCGATCGGCCACCGGGTCAACGCCAACATGGCGCTCGTGGCCGGGTTTTCCCTGCACCAGGACGCCGAGGAAGCGCGGCGGCGTGGTGAGGATGGCTTCGCCTTCTTTCGGTATGTCATCAACGCGCTGGTGGCCAACGACGCCCGGCCCGGGTATTCGACGCTCTGGGAGGAATACGAGACGCTCAAGGGCCGCGATCTTCCCACCATCGCGGCACCGGCGATCGGCACGCCGGAGCAAGCTCACCCGCCACATCGAAGACTTCGAGGCGGTCGGCGTCGATCAGATCATCTTCCTTCAGCAGGGTGGCAAGAACCGCCACGAGCACATCTGCGAAAGCCTCGAGCTGTTCGGCGCCGAGGTGCTGCGCCGGTCGAGGAACGCCGCGCCCGCCGCGAGGCCGACAAGGCGCAAGCGCTGGGGCCCTATCTGGAGCAGGCGCTCGCGCGCAAGCGCCGGATGGCGCCGCTGGCGGAGGAGGACGTGCCGGTGGTGCCGGCGTCGCAAGAGCGGGAGGCCTACTACCGGAAGTAGCCGGCGTGCCGGGCTCCCGCCCGCTTTTCCTCGGTTCAGCTCAGCCGGTAGAACTCGACGGCGTTGGCGCAGGTGATGCGGTGCACATCGGCCGCCGGTAGGTGCGCGAACTGCTCGCGAATGTAGCGGTCCGACTCGGGCCACACGCCGTCGCCGTGGGGATAGTCGGAGCCCCACATCAGCGTATTTACGCCCATGTCGTCGATGAGCTTGCTGCCGACGATGTCGAACTGGAATGTGGCCTTGCATTGACGCCGCCAGTAGTCGCTGGGTCTCATTTCGAGCCCGAGGTCCTGAAAGCGATCCTCCCACTCGAAATCCATGCGCTCCAGGGCGTAGGGGATCCACCCGCATCCGCTCTCGCCGAAGGCGACACGTACGTTCGGATAACGCTCGAACACGTTGGCGGCCATGAGCGCCGAGAGAATGTTGATCAGGTTCATCTGAAACCCGGATACTACGCTGAAGAACATCGCCCGCCGCCGCTCGGCGGGGATGGCGCGCATGGCGTCCGGAGACACGTTCGGGAACGTGTGGAAGTGCAGCGGCAGGTCCACCTCGTGGACGGCTTGCCATAAGGGCTCCCAGCAGGGGTGCAGCATGGGCTGCATGTCCCACGAGCAGGACAACTCGAGGCCTTTCAATCCGAGATCGGCTACCCGGTAGGCCTCTCTCACCGCCGCGTCGATGTCGCCGTACGGCAGGCAGGCCAGGCCGATGTGGCGCTCGGGATAATGGCTGCAGAACTCCACCAGCCAGTCGTTGTAGATTCGCAGCATCTCGTTGACGGCCTCGGTGTCTCCCAGCCGGCTGGCCGCGCCGAGAATGCCGTACAGCACCTCGGCATGGACCCCGTCGAGGTCCATGTCACGAACCCGCAGGTGGGGATCGGAGACCCGGCGGATGTCCTGTTCGCCGTCGCGGTAGAGACCGGTTTCGGCCATCCGGTCGACACGCGCATGCTGGCCGGGCACATAGGGCGCTCCCGTAGGCCCCACCCCGTTCTTGAGCCCGAGATTGGCGCCGCTCGGCGTCGTCCAGTAGTCACCCTTGGAACCGGACGCGACATAGGGCATGCGGCTTTTCATCGCCGGCGTCGCCTCGTCCGTGAATAGAGTCGGCGGCAGCCAGCAGAGGTCGATGTGACAGTCGGCAGAGACGCGCGAGTACTCCATGGATCCACTCCGAGGGCACAGTAGGGACTCAGACTGTAACGCAGCATACAGTCCTGGTGCCACCGGCAACCGGTGGCCGTGCCGCCGGGGGACGAATCACCCGCTGAGCCGGATGGGTGATCAGGTTTTCAGTAGGGGCATCACCTCGTGGCTGAATCGATGGAGTTGCTCGTGGCGATCGGCCGCGGGCCCGACCAGATCGAGAATCAAGTGCCGGACGCCGGCCTCCCGGTAGCGGTGGATCGTTTCGGCGACGTCCGCGGCCGGACCGAGCGCGCCATAGCGTCGAGCGGCCTTGGAAAAATCCATGGCGTAGCGGCGGCTCAGGTGCTCCGTTGCCGTCCGGTGCGAATCCTCGAAGCGCTCGTCGAGGCGCAGGAATAGCATGTGGGCCGGCGTAAAGGCGTCGAGGCTGCGGCCCGCCGCGGCGGCGGCGCGGCGGATCGTCGTCAGGGAGGCGGAGAAGCGCTGCGGATCGACGGCGTAAGAGACATAGCCGTCGCCCAGCCGGCCCGCCCGCTCGAGCGCCGCCGGGGCTCGTCCGCCGCACCAGACCGGCGGCCCGCCTGATGACGTCGGGGGCGGCAGCATGCGGACGTCGTCCAGCGGGTAGAAGCGGCCGCTTCGGGTGACTGGCTCGGCACTCCACAGCGCCTTCAGCACGTCGATACCTTCCGTCAGTCGAGCGCCCCGCTGATGCAGCGGTACGCCGCATGCGGCGTATTCGTTGGGAAACTCCCCTCCCACCCCGACACCGAGAGCGAACCGGCCCGAGAGCATGCGGTCGAGCGTGGCGGTCTGCTTGGCCACCAGGGTGGGGTGGCGCAGGGGCAGGAGGTAAACGCAGGTGCCGAGGGTGAGACGGCGCGCGAAGGCGGCGGCGAGGGCGAGCTGGGCGAGGGAGTCGAGAATCGGCACCGGAAAGGCCACGTGATCGCCCACCCAGAGGGAATCGAAGCCCAGCCGTTCCGCCTCCTCCACGGTGACCCGGGCCGACTCCGGATCCGGAAAGCCGCTCATCACCCCGAACTGCAGATCCTGATCGCTCATCGTTCGTCTTCCTCGGCGCAGAGCACGCCGCTTGTCCTCAGCCGTTCGATCTCGTCCTCGCTGAGCCCGAGCTTTTCGGTCAGCACGGCGGCATTGTCGGCGCCGCGCCGCGCGCCTGCATGTCGCGGGCCGACGTCGTGGCCGGCGAAGCGAAAGGGCGATCGCGGCAGCTTCACTGGGGTGCCCTGGAGGTTCAACTCCACGAACGCCCGGCGCTCGACGGCCCAGGGTTGCTCGGCGACCTCGGCGAGACTGCGCACCTGGCCCAGCGGCACCCGAGCCTTGTCGAGTGCGGCCTCAAACTTGGTTACCGTGGCGAATTCCGCGGCCCACGATTGCAGCAGCGCGTGGACCTCGGCGGTTTTGTCGCGGGTATCCTCGAAGCCGTGCCAACCGCGCTCCGCAAGCGCCTGCTCCCGCCCCAGTGCCCTGGCGATGGCGAACACGCCCGTCAACGGATTGCCGGGCAACTGGACCCATGCGCCATCGGCGGTGCGAAGCAGGGCCGCTTTGCCGGGGCGGAACGGGCTGATCTCGTCACCGATGCCGCCGTTGACTTCCACCGCGGTCCACTCGTTCATGGCCAGCATCGTCTCGGCCATGGACACGTCGACGTGCTGCCCCTGGCCCGTCTGCAGACGCTGCACCAGGGCAGCCAGAATCCCTGCGGTGGCCTGGGCGGAGCCGGCGAAGTCGGCATGGGAAACGGCTTCCGGCAGCGGCGGGGTGTCGCGCTCCCTGGCGTTGAGCTCGATTAGCCCCACCTCGGCGTGAATGATCGGCGCGTGGGCCCGGCGCCTGGATGCCCTGCCCTCTTGGCCGTAGCCGGAGATGGAGCAATAGATCAGCGCCGGATTGGACTGGCGGAGCAGCTCGTAGCCGAGTCCGAGGCGCGCGGCCACACCCGGCCGGTAGTTCTCGACCACGATGTCGCATTGATCGGCCAGCCGCCGCACCAGGGCTTGCCCGGTCTCCTGGGTCAGGTCGACGCACAGATGCCGCTTCCCGGCGTTCTGCTGCGCGTAGCCGACCGCCACGCCGCCGCGGTTAGGAACCCCGCGGCGCATGAGATCGCCTTTCGGCGGCTCGATCTTCAGCACCTCTGCGCCGAGATCGGCCAGAGTGCGGGTGCAGGCCGGGCCTGCCACCACGCGGGTCAGATCCAGCACCGTGATGTCTTTAAGCAGCGTCATGAGTCCGACTCCTCGGGTGCATCGGTCGTTGCAGGTCCGCCGGCGAGCACCGAAGGCGTGTGTGCGCGGTGGAAGCCTTCGAAAGCCGGCTGTGCCGGCGGGCTCTGCAGGGGAAACATGGGGTTGTTGGTGGTGAGACCGGCGCCGCCATCCACGCGCCACACCTGGCCCGTGACGAAGCGAGCGGCCGGGCTCAGCAGAAAGGCGACGGCGGCGCTGATCTCCGCCTCGGTGCCGAGGCGCCCGACAGGCGTCACCCCAGGAAACGCGTGCAGGGCCCGGAGCATCCGCTCGTCAGTGTAGGTATCGAAGCCACTCGAGGCCACGTAGCCGGGCGCTACGGCGTTGACGCGCACGCCGTCGGCGGCCCACTCCACCGCCGCTGTGGCCGTGAGGTTGTGTACGCCCGCGCGCGCTGCGCCGCTGTGGCCCATCAGCGGCATGCCGCCGGCTTCCCCGGCAGTGATGTTTACGATGACGCCGCCGTGGTGACGCATGCTCTGCCGGTACACGGCAGTGGAGACGAGATACATCGACAGCAGGTTGTTGCGGATCACCGCCTCGAAGCCGTTGGCGGACATTTCGGCGAGCAGGGCGGGGAACTGACCGCCCGCACAGTTTACCAGCCCGTGGATCGGCCCGTTCGCAGCCCAGTTCCGCACCACGCGGTCTACGACGGCGGCATCACGGACGTCACAGATGGCCGTGTCGGCCATACCGCCGTCCGCCCGGATTTCGGCTTGCACGGCCTCGAGCTTGGCCTGGGTGCGCCCGGCAACGAGCACCTGTGCGCCCAGCGCGCACAGCTCGTGGGCGATGCACCGCTCGATGCCGGAACCGCCCCCCGTCACCAGAATGCGGTGGTCGCGAAAGAGCCCCGGCGCGAAGATCGAGGTATAGGTCAATGGTCAACCACCGTCCGGCCGCAAATACTGGCCGTAGACGCGTGGGTGCACTGCGCATCCACGCATGTTCTCAGTCTCAGTAATTGCCCATCTTGTAGCTGAGCTCCAGCCCGTAGTTACGCAGCGCCGTGACACCCGCCGCGCGGCGGAAGAGTTCCGCTTCGCCTTCCCGCAGAACCTGGAGCTATCGACGCTCATTGGAACCCTCTCCTCTCCAAGGTGGTCCGAGTTGATCCTAGTAACGTAACGTATTGTACGTCTACGTACAGCACTTTATGCTAACTCGAATCGGCCAGCGCCGATGGTGATCGCGTTCAGGTCAACGTGACTCAGTCGCGCGGGACAGGAAGGACCGAACCGGGCGCATGTAAGCAAGGGAGAGTTCAGCATGAAGGCTGCCGTGTTCCGAGGCCCAAATAGGCCCATGACCATAGAAGACGTGGACCTTGACGCTCCACAGCCCAGAGAGATCCGGGTTCGCACGCACTTTGCCGGCATCTGCCACAGCGATCTGCATTTCGTGGAGGGCATTTTTCCGTTCCGGGTGCCGGCGGTGCTCGGACACGAATCCGCGGGCATCGTCGAGGAGGTGGGGGCCGACGTCGAGTACGTGAAGCCAGGCGATCATGTGATCACTTGCCTTTCGGTGTTCTGCGGACATTGCAATCACTGCCTTTCCGGCCATCCGAACCGGTGCGGAGGACGGGCCACGGCCCGCAGGTCCGGGGAAAGGCCGCGCCTGTCCATCAACGGCGAGCCGGTCGCGCAGTTCGCGCACCTGTCGTCGTACGCCGAAGAGATGCTGGTGCACGAGAACGCGGTGGTGAAAATACGCGACGACATGCCGCTCGACCGGGCCGCGCTCATCGGTTGCGGGGTGACCACGGGCGCTGGCGCAGTCTTGCGCACCGCCGCTGTCGAGGCAGGCTCTACAGTGGCCGTGATCGGCTGCGGCGGCGTGGGCCTGAGTGCGATCAACGGCGCGGCCATTGCCGGGGCGGGACGCATCATCGCCGTGGACCGGGTGCCATCGAAGCTCGAGCTAGCACGGCAGTTCGGCGCCACCGACACGGTGAACGCGAGCGACGGCGATCCGGTCGAGCAGGTCGTGGCGCTGACCGGAGGCGGCGTCGATTACTCGTTCGAGGCCATTGGCCTCAAAATAACCTGCGAACAGGCTTGGCGCATGCTGGCCATCGGAGGGACGGCCACGGTAATTGGCATGGTGCCTGCTGATCAGGCGATCGAGATCCGCGGTATGGATCTGCTGCAGGAGAAGAAGCTGCAGGGCTCCATGATGGGTTCCAACCGCTTCCGCATCGACATGCCGCGATACGTCGATTTCTACCTGTCCGGAAAGCTGATGCTCGATCCGCTCATCTCGCGACGCATTTCGCTGGAGAAGATCAACGACGGCATGGAAGCCCTCAAGACCGGGGAGGTCGCGCGGCAGGTCATCGCCTTCTGAGTCGTCACTCGCGCTGCAGGATATGGATGGCGCATACGGACCCGGCGCCCATCATGTGCACCAGCGCGTTCCTCGCGCCCGGCACCTGAAACGGGCCTTGCTCGCCGCGTAGCTGCCGAGTCGCATCCCAGACCTGAGCGAGGCCCGTGGGCCTCCCAGGATGGCCGCGAGCAGTGAGGCCGCCGTCGGTGGAGAACGGGATGCGTCCACCGATCGCCGTGTCGCCATCGTGAACGAGGCGGTCCCCTTCGCCCGGCCCGCAGATGCCGAGCAGCTCGTAGTACATCAGCTCCTCGATGGGGAAGGCGTCGTGGACATGGACGAGGCTGAGGTCTTTCGGCCCCAATCCGGCCTCCTCGTACGCGAGCTGCGCCGTGCGTTCGGTGGAGCTCGCAGGGCCAACGACGGCTCCGAGGAAGACGTGGCCCTGGGAGTAGACCTCCGACTGCAGCTGAGAGGCGACCACCTTGACCAGGGGCCGGCCGCTGGCCAGCCGCTTGGCCCACTCCCGCGTGGCGACGATGGCGCAGGCGGCGCCGGCGCCGCTGGCGCACGCCATCATCGCCGTGTGCGGGTAGGCGACCATGGGTGCTGCCAGGACCTCTTCCACGGTGATCTCGTGGTCGGCGCGGCGCTGCGCCATGGGATTATGACGGGCGTGGTTCCAGTTCTTGGCGGCGATGGCCGCAAAGGTCTCCACCGTGGTGCCCGCCTCGTGCATGCGGCGCACCGCCCACATGGCGAAGAAGCCTGCCGGCAGCAGGATGTTTTCGAACCCCGGCACCGCCTTCTTCCGCCCCGGCGGCGGCTTGCGCCGAGGCATGCCAATGCGGGCCATGTCGTCGAACCCCATGGCCATCGCCACGTCGGCCGCGCCGCCGGAGACGGCCCAGACGGCCTCGCGAAACGCCGACGAGCCGGTGGCCGAGGCATTTTCTACGTGGACCACAGGGAGGCCAGTCATGCCCAGATCCTTCGCGTAGCCGACACCTTCCATCATCCCGCCGCCGATGTAGCCGTTGTACAAGCAGCCGATGTCGCGGAACTTCAGACCCGCGTCTTCGAGGGCGCCGACGCCTGCGGTGAAGTACATGTCTCTAAGCGGCACGTAGCCTTTGGTAAAGGGGTGCATGCCGACTCCGATGACGTAGACTTCCCGGTTCACGGCGTGCTCCTTGTGCTCGACGTACTCTGGGGAACGAACTTGAAGCCGCAATATTCCGTGCCGTCTTCATCGGTCGCGACCACGTCGGCTTCCAGCCGCATCGGCATACCGACCTCGAAGTCCTCCGGCCCGCCGTCGATCCGCGTCTGCACGCGTACGCCTTCCGGCAGGTCGATCTGCCCCACCGCATACCCGCCGCCGGGGTCGAATCCATGCTGCCCATCCTGGGCATGTGAATGAACGACCAGGCGTACAGCGTGCCTTCCCGCGAGAGCTCGACGGTGTGGACGGGCTCCTCGGTAATGGGGCAACGTTTGCGGGTGGGAAAGAAAGTGACGTCTGCGGCCGGGCTGTAGGATCCGAGCAGGCGTATGCCGTCTTCCGAGAACACCAGGTAGCCGTCTTCGAGCGCGACACGGTTTGGCATCGATGGGCGGTTGTTGTTCGTATGCTTACAGAAACTAACAGGTCTGCAAATGTCAGTCACCTCATTTCAGAATCTCCCTCTCTTTCAGCCCCACAATCGTCCCCACAAGCTGACTGCCCGCGCAAGGTGGCCAGCTGTGGCCAGCTGTTGTCATTTCGTAAGCCCGCGTACATCATGGCGCTCAACGACGAGGACATGAAACGGTGAAACACGACATCCAGGTGAGCCAGGCGAAGCGCCTGTTCGAGCTGATGGATCGGCGCACGACGGATCTGGCGCCGAGCGTGATGACCCAGCCGGTGGCCGATTACGTCTGCCACGATCTGGCGGCCTGCGAGCGGGCGGTTTTGTTCCGCCGCCTAGCACTACTGATCGCCCTTGGTTGCGAACTGCCGCGCCCCGGCGACTACCTGTGCGACGACTTCTCCGGAATGCCCATCGTCGTGCGGCGCTGCGAGGATGGCTCTGTCGCGGCCTGGCGCAACGTGTGCAGCCATCGAGGCGCCCGTCTGCTTAATGGCCGGGGCTCGTCGCCAGAGCGTCTGACCTGCCCCTATCATGCGTGGACATACGCCGCGGACTCCGGAAGGCTGCTGGCCGTTCCCTTCGAGCGCGGGTTCGAGGAGATCGACACCGGGTGTCTGGGGCTGGTGCCCTTGCCCGTCCGGGAGATTCACGGCCTGATCTTCGCGGTGCCGGAACCGGGCGTCGAGCTGGACGCGGACCGCTTTCTGGAAGAGGTGGGGGACGACCTGGCGCAATTCGGCCTCGAGGGCTATCACCACTTCGAGACGCGCGTGCTGGAGCAGCCGCTCAACTGGAAGCTCGTGGTGGATACTTTCCTCGAGACCTATCACCTCGGCACGCTGCACCGGAGCACCATCGCGCCGATCCTCCACAGCAACCTCAGCACGTTCACGCCGATGGGCCGCCATTTGCGCATGATCGCCGCCCGGCGCAGCATCGAGCAGCTGCGCACGCAGCCGGAGTGCGAGTGGGATCTGGTGCGTCACAGCGCCATGGTATACGTGATCTTCCCGAACACGGTCTTCATCATGCAGGGCGATCATCTGGAGACGTGGCGGGTCTATCCGGGTGCTTCTCCGGACGCCTCGCGCATGCACGTGTCGTTGTACACGCCGGAGCCCGCCTGCAGCGAGTCTGCCGTCCGCCACTGGCGGAAGAACCTGGATCTGTTGATGGCCACCGTGCTGGAAGAGGATTTTCCGCTGGCCGCAGACATGCAGCGGGACTTTTCGGTCCGGAACGATCATCTCTTGTTCGGACGAAACGAGCCTGCCCTTCAACACTTTCACCGGATGCTGCACGACGCACTTAGGAATTCCATAGGAGAACGCGATGACAGAGGAAGAGAAGAGTAAGCTGGCGCGAGCCATCACCGAGCAGCTGCCGGCGCCGGAGGAGATCCGCGACGACTGGGGCCGCTTCATCATCGAGACGGTGCTGCCGGAGGGCGTATGGTCACGGCCGGGGCTGGCGACACGCGAGCGGAGTCTGATCACCATTGCTGCGCTGTGTGCGCTGCACCGGCCGAACGAGCTGAAGCTGCACATCGGCCGGGGTCTGCACAACGGGCTCAGCCGGGCGGAGGTCTCGGAAGTGATCATGCACATGGCCATCTATGGAGGCTTTCCGGTCGCCGTGGAAGGCATGCGTATTGCCCGCGAAGTGTTCGACGAGCATGATGACGGCTGAGCGTGTGCGGGGCGTAGGGGCCGAATCGGGTCACAGCGGCAGCAGCGCTGCCTCCTCACGATGACCGGCAACGAGCCGATCCCCCGGCGGCCACCGTGGTGCTGCTGCGTGAGGCCCCGGAAGTGCAGGTGCTGATGTTGCACCGGACCTCCGAGGTGGCGTTCGGCGGTATGTGGGTGTTTCCAGGCGGGCACATCGATCCGCCCGACTACCCGCCGAGCGGCGATCCCGAGCTGGCTGCGCGCAATGCCGCCGTTCGCGAGGCGGCGGAAGAGGCTGGCGTGGTCTGTCGCCCGCAAGGGTTCGTTTGGTTCGCGCATTGGACACCGCCGCCCATCGCGCCGCGGCGCTTCGCCACCTGGTTCTTCGCGGCGCGTGCCGATAATCAGGCGATTACGGTGGACGGCGGCGAGATACGCGATCATGCGTGGCTCTCGCCTGCAGGGGCGCTGGCACGGCATGCTGCCGGGGAGATCGATCTGGCGCCGCCGACGTGGGTGACCCTGCATCATCTGTCCGCCGAGCGCTCCGTCACGGCTCTGCTCGAGCGCTTACGGTCGTCAGGTCCGAGGTTCTATGAGACCCACGTGGGCAAGCGGGCCGACGGCGTTCCCGTCTCGATGTGGCACGGTGACGCCGGCTACAAGGCATGGGATGCCGACGTGCCGGGGCCTCGTCACCGACTCGTGATGTCGAGAGGCGACTTCCGCTTCGAGTACACGATCGAGGACCCGGGGTAGCCTCAGGCCACCGCGAAGTCCTTCAGGTCGGGTGACCTCATCACTTCCCGGAAGCGCTGCATCGACCAGGGCCACGCGGCTGGGACGCCCCGATCATCGAGATACCAGCTGCTGCAGCCGGAGACCCATACGGTCTTCCTGGTGGCTTCGACCCGTTCGGCTTCGAACCGCTCCGCCGCCTCGGGGGTGGCGGAGAATTGCCGGAATTCCCCCTCGCGCACGCGCGCCACGAGCTGGAAAAAATACGCGAGCTGAATGTCTGCGACGTCGATGAGCGAGAAATTGCCGACGGGGCCGTTGGGTCCGTTGAGCATGACCAGGTTCGGAAAGCCGGGCACGCATACCGAGAGATAGGCTGATGGACGCTCGATCCACGCCTGCTCCAGGGTGACGCCCTCGTAGCCGATCACCTCGATGGGCCGCAGGAACTGGTCGACTTTGAAGCCCGTGGCCAGCACCAGAACGTCAAGCTCGTGCAGCCGCCCGCTTGCGGTGCGCACGCCAGCGGGCTCGATTCGGTCGATGGTGTCCGTGACCAGCTCTGCGTTCGGCCGCTGAATGGCCTCGTAGTAGTTGTCGGACATGATCAGCCGCTTGCAAGCCGCCTTATAGTCCGGACGGAGCTTCTCACGCAGCACGGGGTCTTTGATGTTGTCTTCGAGGTTTGCCAGCGTCAGCGCCTCGATGGCACGGAGCGCCTCGGGATTCTCGCCCACCACGGCAGATGAGAAGCCATGCTCGAAGATTTCCATCTGTTCGGCCCGGATCCTGCGCATGGCATCCGGGTTGCGCCGGAACTCCGCTTTCTCCTCCTCGGTGTAGGCCGGGTTCGGGCGCGGCATGATCCATTGGGCTGTGCGCTGGAACTGGGTAAGCTGGCCCACCTTTCCGGTAATCGCGCCGACCACCTGAATCGCGGTCGAGCCCGTGCCGATGATGCCGACGCGCTTGCCCTCGAGCGGAACCGAGTGATCCCAGCGCGCGGTATGAAAGCAGGGGCCCGCGAACGCGTCGAGCCCGGGAATGTCCGGGTACCGGGGATGGTGCAAAACGCCGGTCGCGGCCACGACGAGATCCACCACGTCCTTACGACCGTCCTTACACTCGAGATGCCACCTGCCGTCGGCGAAGACGATCCGGCAGACCTCGGCGCCCAGCACCACCTTGTCCGTCACGCCGTACTTCTCCGCGACCGTCTCGAAATACTCGAGGATCTCGCCGCCCGGCGCGCAGGTGTGCGACCACTCCGGATTCGGCTCGAAGTCGTAGCAGTAGGAATGGGATGGCACGTCGCAGGAAATGCCCGGGTAGCAGTTCTCGCGCCAGGTGCCTCCCAGCCGGTCCGCTTTCTCGTAGATCGTGAAGTTGGTGTAGCCGGCGTCACGCAGCTTGATGGCGCTGAGAATGCCTGCCATCCCGCCGCCGATGATGGCAAAAGAGAGTTCCTGCTGCCGAGCCGTGGTCTTCGTCATGTTCGCCTCGTTTTCGTGCTCCGTGTCAGATGCTGCGCCCACCGTCGACGTCGATGCTCGTTCCCGTGATCATGTCGGCCTCGTCGGAGGCGAGAAAGGCCACGGCGGCCGCGACGTCACGCGGCTCTGCCAGCCGGCCCCGGGGAATGGTGCTCACCAGTGCCGCGCGCTGATCGGCGCTGAGCTCATCCACGCCCATGGAGCCCTTCATGAACCCGGTGGCCGCTGCCACCGGGTTCACGGCGTTGACGCGTATGTTGTGCCTTGCGAGTTCCAGCGCGAGCCTGCGACTCGAGGTCAGCACCGCGCCATGAGAATAGCCGGCATTGTTGACCAGCACGTCGAGGGCACCGAACGTGGTGCGGTCTGTTTCGATGAGCTTGGGCACATCGTCTTCCTGCGACAAATCCGCTGGCGCGCAGTCCACCGGGCGTTCGCCGCTGCCGAGTTCGGCCGCGAGCCGCTCGACGTCGATGTCCGAGAGGCAGACGCTGGTGCCCTCGGCGGCGAAACGCCGCGCGATGGCTTCTCCGAAGCCCGAGGCCGCACCGGTCACGACCACGACCTTTCCGCTGAACCGGTTCATGAGTCACTCCTTCGCAGAGGTGTCCGCCGGGACGCGCCGATAGCCATGCATTGCTCGATCCCAGCCGCTGCCCGGCCTGCCTCCTCCATCATGCGCCGGAGGATGTCCGCAACCGGCGGGGCGTCCCGGACGAGGCCCTGGACCTGCCCGATGGGCTGAACCCCGCGCTCCAGGTCGCCCTCCTCGATGGCGCGCTGGGCAGCCCCCATCCTCGCCAGCCGGAGCGTATGCTTTGGACCGCGGCGCAGAATGCGTCCCAGCAGACCCAGCCAGGGCAGACCCAGGTCGCGTGCCAGTTCCCGGGACGCGGCCAGAGCTGCCATCAGCCCGCCTCGCTCGCGTTCGAGGCGTTCGGTGCGCGGCGTGCGTAGCACCCGGTAGTCCATGCCGTCGAAACGGTCCGTGTAGAGGGTGTCTTCCGCCTACTTCTCGAGCACGCGCTGAAGGGTTGCCGGGTGCAACGGGCTCTCGGCCGCCGTGGCGAACCGCGTCCCCATGGCCACCGCGCCGGCGCCGAGTGCCAGGGCGGCGACCAGGCCGCGGCCGTCGCCGAACCCGCCGGCGGCAATGATCGGAATGGAGACGGCGTCCCGGATGGTCGGAACGAGCACCAGAGAGCCGACGGCGCTGCCGTGGCCGGCCCCCTCGTTGCCGATGACCTGCACGGCATCGCATCCGGCCCGTGCCGCCGCCCGGGCGTGGCGTGGTCACCGTCGCGATGATCCGGCCACCGTACTCGCGGGCGCGCGGAACCAGCCAGGCGCCGTTGCCGAGCGAGAACACGACCACCGGCACCCGCTCTGCCAGAGCAGCTTCCGCGTTCTCCCTGCCCGTCGGCAGCAGCAGGGGCACGCCCACCCCGAAGGGGGCATCGGTGCGTCGTCGAATCTCGCGGATGGCGTCGGCACTCAGCGTGGTCGTGGCGAGAACGCCGAGGCCGCCGGCCTCGCTCACGGCGGCCACCAGGGCAGGCGTCGAGACCCGGGTCATCTGCGCCAGCACGATCGGGTGGCGGATGCCGAGCAGACGCGTCACCGCCGTGTCGAAGACCGGACGGTGCCGTCCGCAGGCCCACGGTGAGGCCGTTCCATCCGGGCGGGGTCCGGCGCTTCACGCGATCGGCAATCTGATGCTGGCGGTTCCGAAGACACGGTTCTCTCCTTGCGGATTCTTCACCGTCAGATCAGGCTGCACGGTGCCGGTTTCCTCGTCGATGTCAGTAACCACGCCGATTGGCGTGCAGGGTTCGTCGGCCAGCAGCGGAGCGCGAAACACCGTGTCGATGCTTTCGATCCGTGCTGCCGCCGACCAGCGGTGGATCATGCTGGTCAAAAAGCCGAGCGCCATGATGCCGGGCACCAGCGCTCCGGGCAGGCCCTCCGCGCGGGCCTGGTCGTGGTCCTTGAATCGGGCGGCCCGCCCCCAACCGACGGCGTCGGCGAAAGCGCCGGTGGCACGAAGTGAGGTGTCGGGCTCGAACGGCGGCAGCTCGGCGCCGAACTCCACGTCTTCGATGGTTGCGATGGTCATGACCGCGGCCGCTCCCGCACGACCATGCGCGCATCGCTGGTCGCCACGTGGCGCTCGTCGGGGTCGAAGATCTCCATGCGCGAGACGATGAAGATCATGCGTCCGGAGCGCCCGCTTTTGTCATAGATGTCGTGCAGATGGCTGCGCCCGGTAAGGCGCATCCCCGGGCGCACCGGGGCGATGCGCAACACCGCCTTGCCGCCGTCCATGGGGATGCCGCCGAGCGCCGGAAAATCCATCGGCAGATGCCGTGCCGCTGCCAGGCTGCCGATGAAGGCCGGCGTAGCCTGAAACTCGGGATGGTCGGGCTCGAGATACTCGGGTCGCGTTTCGCCCACCGCACGGGCCACGGCGACCAGCTTCCCGGGGTCGAGGACGAATTCCCGGGCATCGAATTCTGCGCCCAGAAACTGATTCTTCAGGGAGTCGACGTCAATCAATGATCAAACCGCCGTAGTTGGTAAGCGTGTGAACGAAGTGTACCGTCCCCGCGTGCACGAGGCGAGCGCTATTCGCTTGCACGTCGTGTCTGGGCGGATCCATGGCGATGAACATCGGCGTCTAGAAGTCTTCGTCGGGATCGTCCAGCGGGAACCTTCCGACGGGAACAGCTCCTGATGGTGATCCACCCACTTGATGTCCTCAAAGTGGGAGATGGACCAGAACCGGCCGTATCGCGACTCCGGGTGACGGAATACCGGCGCTTCGGCACCGCAACCGTAGCGAAACGGGGCCAGATGGCGTCCTTCTGGGCCAGATTCCAGTTGCTGATGTCGAGGGGGGAACCATGGTGGCTGCTCGAAGAGCTATTCGAGGCTTGCGGTTTAGGGGTTCATCAAGTTCATGAGCGGGCCCTCCCGCTCGAGCGTTGGCGAGGCATCTGCGCCGCCGGTCGCCGCGACGCCACCGACTCCGCGCACGATTGCCACAATGGCGGCAAATGTGTGAATGGCAAGTCCCAGTTAGTCAACGCGCTTACGATCTATGCGGTGAGCGAGCGATGCACGGGTGTCCGATCATCGCAGCGAAACCTGGAGGAGAGCGTGCCGAGCGCCGAGCATGAAAGCTTCGTCGAGATGATGACGTCCATCCCCCGCAGAGACGACGTTCCTCTGCAAGAGCAGCGTGACAACTACGCGGCTATTCTGGCAGGGAATCCGTTGCCCGAGGACATGGAGATCCGCAGCGTTGAGGTCGGAGCAGCCAGTGCCGACTGGGTCGAGCCGCCGGGGCCTCGCCGGATCGGGTCATGCTGTATCTGCACGGCAGCGCTACGCCATCGGCTCGGGCACCGCATACCACGAGTTCGGCGTGCGCATGGCGGGCGCTGCGGATTGCCGGGTGTTGTTGCTCGATTACCGCCTTGCCCCGGAGCACCCGTTTCCGGCTGCCGTGGACGATGCGGTGGCTGCATACCGCTATCTGCTCGAGGAGTCGGCGCGCCCGGGGCGCGTGGTCATTGCCGGCGACTCCGCCGGCGGCGGTCTCGCGTTGGCGACGCTGGCGCGGCTGCAGGACGAGGGCGAGGCGCTGCCGACGCTGGTATCTGCTTCTCGCCCTGGACCGATCTGGAGGCCACCGGTGATTCCCATCGCCCCGGGGCAGTGGACGATCCGCTGGTTCGGATCGATGGGCTGCGGGAAATGGCGCGGCTATATGCCGAGGACAACCTGCGCCATCCGCTGGCATCACCGCTACTTGCCGACTTCCAGGGTTTTCCGCCCCTTCACGTGGAGGTCGGAATTCGGGAGGCGCTCCTCGACGAACGTCAACAACAGGTTGGCGGACGCAAGGATCTTCTGCAGCGTTGTCTGGAGGAGGTCGTCGTCTACGGGTACGCCGGAGCGGCTCACGGAGCAGCTGCGGCGGCTCGAGGTCGAGCTGCCACTGGGCTACCTGCTGGCGGCGCCGCTTAGCCACGAGGGCTTTGATCTGCTGACCGAGCGGGTCATTCCGCAGCTGGGCTGAGTGGTGGAGGCGCATTGTTCATCTGGTTGACGTGGGTCCGGCGACATGATCGAAGCCTGCTACGGTCATTGTCGTTTCGCTGTCTCGTTCCGGCAGCGCTCCGCCGCGGGTGCCGGCACTCGCCCGAAATCGGCCGCCGATTCGCCAGGAGCATGCCGTGAGTGCAAGACATCGGTTACCGGGAACCCCGGGTCCAGACAGATTCCTGGCAGGTGCCGGTGGTTGCCGGCTGGCGGCGGACGTGTGGGGGAATCCGGCCGGGCCGCTGGTCATTCTCCAGCATGGCGGCGGGCAGACGCGCCACGCCTGGAAAGGCGCGGGCGAAATCCTCGGCCGGGCCGGCTATCACGCGGTTGCGCTCGATGCCCGCGGCCACGGAGACTCGGACTGGGCGCCTGACGGCGTACACGGTCAGGATGTCATGGTGGCGGACCTGTGCCGGGTGGCGCAGCAGCTGGGACGCGGCGTGAGCCTGGTGGCCTGCGGCGAGGATCACGTGGACGCGACCGCGCTGGTGCTGGTCGACGTCGGCCACCGCATCGAGACGGAGGGCGTCCAGAAGATTCAGGCGTTCATGAACCGGAGGCCGGAGGGTTTCGATTCTCTAGAGGAGGTCGCCGACGCCATCGCCAGCTATCAGCCGCACCGCCGGCGACCGCGATACCTCGCTGGACTGGCCAAGAATTTCCGCCTGGGCGACGACGGCCGGTACCACTGGCATTGGGACCCACGATTTCGCACCGGCCATCGTGACGTCGGCAAGCGCGAGGCTCGGCTGACCACGTGCGTCCGAGCGTTGCGCCTGCCCACGCTGCTGGTGCGTGGTGGGTTGTCGGACGTCTTGAGCGAGCAAGGAGCGCAGGAGTTTCTGGCCCTGTGTCCGCATGCCGAGTACGTGAACGTAACGGAGGCGGGGCATATGGTGGCGGGCGATCGTAACGATGTTTTCGCCAATGCGGTCATCGAGTTTCCGGCGAGAGTGGTGCCCGTGGACGGCGAGCCGCGGCAACCGCCCCACGCGCCGCGCCCGCATTACCAGGGGCCCCGGGGGACGTGAACGATGTGCCGTGACGCCTGCTTGGCGCCCCTAACCTTAACGACGGTGCGAAAGTGGACCCGAGCGGACGACGCCAACTATGGCGGCGAGTCCGTCCATTGACTGTGCTGAGCGCGGCTCGGATACTCGATCAGCGTGATCAGCGACAACTATTGATGTCTGGTGCTCGAGATGCTCGATGGACTTTCCGAGGATGCTTGGGAAGGAGTGGACTCCAAGAGTAAGGCCGATGTCGACCGCTTCCTCGAGGACTTGAAGGCGCGGGTCGCCAAGTTCGGGTTGACGCTGAACGAGGACAAGACGCGCGTGCTGCAGTTCGGTCGCTTCGCGGCCGAGTTGCGCGCGCGACAAGGGCTCCCGAAGCCGCCGAAGTTCGAGTTCCTCGGTTTTACCCACTCTGTGGGCGATCGCGGTCGGACGGCTGGTTCCAGCTGAAGCGGCTGACTTCGGCGAAGCGAATGCGCGCCAGCCTCAAGGCGATTCGACCGGCGCTGATGCGCCGTATGCACGATCCGATCCGAATCGTATGGCCCTTAAACACAGAATTTCCGACAGCCCCCAGTCACGTGCGTCCGCACTCGAGATTGCGAATGCTAACGCCGGCAGAGTTCGGCAAATCCTGCGGCATCGCCGCGATGACAATCGAGGCCAGATTCCAATAATCGAATGGGCCGAAGAAAGCCGGCAGGTCACTGCGGCGGCGAGGCCAGCGCGGGTTCATGCCCTGGTCCCGGTTCCTGCGTCTTGTCGACCGTTACCGTCCCACGGGTTCGGGTGCTACACCCCTATCCACATCAGCGCTTTGCGTCATGACTCAAGGCAGGAGCCGTATGCGGTAATGCTTCACGAACGGATCTGTGCGGGGGGCAGGGAGCGATCTCCGTCCCTACCGCGAACTTTGCACGGCCGAATGTCGAAGAAACAGCGAGGCGCGCTCGTTGTTCGGCTGGATGCCTTGCCGCCCGATCCGCGCATCTTGCTGGCGACTGGAAAGCTGGTCGGTGAGGGTTTCGACCATCCCCATCTCGATACCTTGGTATTGGCGATGCCGGTTTGCTGGAAGGGAACGCTGCAGCAGTACCCGGCCGCCTGCACCGGGAGCACGCCTCCAAGACCAGTATTCGGATCATCGATTTCGTCGGCACCGGCCACCCGGCATTGCTCCGAATGTGGGACAAGCGCCAGCGCGGATACCAGGCTATGGGATATCGCATCGTGGAACCCTCGGCTTGAAAGTGTACGCAAACGGCGTATACCTAGGCAATGAAACTGGTGTTCCTGGAAACCCCTTTGTTCACGCGCTTCCTCGGCCACTATCTGACCGAACGAGAGCTATCGGGAACTGCAGCGCGCGTTGATGGAGAATCCGGAACTGGGTGATGTGATGCCCGGCACCGGCGGGTTTCGCAAGGTTCGTTGGGAAGACGCCCGTCGCGGCAAAGGCAAGCGAGGTGGATTGAGGGTCATTTATTACTACCTGTCGGCCGATCACCAGATTTGGTTCTTCACGCTCTACGACAAGGATGAAGTCGCCGACCTGACGACGGAAGAGAAGAAGGTATTGAAGAAGGCTATCCAGGCCGAATTGGAGGCCAGGAGACTGAGGTCATGAAGCAAAAGCGCACGTTGTTCAATGAACTGATGGAAGGCGTCGATGCCATGCAGCAACAGCGTGAGGGGAAAATCACGCTACGCTCGCATGAGGTCGAGGACCTCCCCCCACTCGAAGTGGACGCGGATCTCATCCGCGACACGTGCAAGCGGATGCACATCTCCCGCGCCGTGTTTGCCCGCCGCCTGCGCGTGTCTACGCGTACTCTCGAAAACTGGGAGCAAGGCCGGGCTCGGCCCAATGCCCAAGCCGCTGCATTGATACTGATGGTGAGGAAGTTTCCCGATACCTTGGAGAAACTGAGCGAGTTAGGGCACCGGGCGGCTTGAATTTAATGGGACAATCAGTCGAAGCGATATGGGGGTATCTTTGGGGGTATTTCTCGCGTTTAGAAGAATAAGAGATTGATTTATAAGGCGATGTGGTTGCCGCCGCCTCCACCAATAAAATATATTTAAATCAATAAGATAGATGGAAAACCAGCCGCTCCCGAAGCGGCTTCTTTCTGCGTTGCATAAGCTGAGTGTGATTGCCACTCACAAGTGCCATTAGACTGGCCGGAGGCCTGACTTCCCTTTTAATTACCAACGTGCCTCAGTTTCGCCGAAGATTTTTACGCCTATGCGCCAAGGACTTTAGTTGGGGTCTACGGCTCGAAGAACGAAATGATCTGAGCTCGCGTCCGCGCCTCTGGGAGGGCAGGTCAGTCCACAGAAGATCAAGTTCAACCCACAGCTTCGTGATTTAACGTTTTGGAAAACTGATCCAGGAAAGCGGAGCCACCTCTCGATTCCGCATCGCGGAACCCTCTGCTTGAAAATATACGCAACTTGCGTATAGTTAGTCGATGAAATTGGTCTTCCTGGAAACGCCTCTATTCACGCGCCTCCTTGGCGACTATCTGACCGACCAGCGCTATCGGGAGCTGCAGCGCGAGTTGATGGAGAACCCGGAAATGGGTGATGTGATGCCCGGCACCGGCGGGTTTCGCAAAGTCCGTTGGGAAGACGCACTTCGCGGCAAAGGCAAGCGAGGTGGACTGCGAATCATTTATTACTACCTGTCGGCCGAAGACCAGATTTGGTTCTTCACTCTTTATAACAAGGATGAAGCCGCCGACCTGACGACGGAAGAAAAGAAGTTATTGAAGAAGGCTATCCAGACCGAATTGGAAGCCAGGAGACGAAGGGCATGAAGCAAAAACGCAAGTTGTTCGATGAGCTGATGGAAGGCGTTGATGCCATGCAGCAGCAGCGCGAGGGAAAGATCACGCTACGCTCGCATGAGGTCGAGGACCTGCCTCCTCTCGAAGTGAATGCAGACCTCATCCGTGACACGCGCGAACGTATGCACGTCTCGCGCGCCGTGTTTGCCCGTCGCCTGCGCGTATCGACGCGCACTCTAGAAAACTGGGAGCAAGGCAGGGCGCGCCCCAATGCCCAGGCCGCTGCGTTGATTCTGATGGTGAGGAAGTTTCCCGATACGCTAGAGAAGTTAAGCGAGTTAGGCAACCAGGCGGCATGAACGCATGGGACCGAGTAAAGGACTACCTTCGGAATGAAGGTAAGCCAGATTGGCTGTCTAAGTTTTTCATTTCCGAACTCGGGTTGCGTGGGGGTATCTTTGGGGTGTTTCTGACATTTGGCACCGCAAGCTATTGATTCATGAGGCAGTGTGATCGTCGCCGCCTCTGACCTGCCGGGTTTCTTCGGACCAGTCCGTTATTGGAATGGAATGCCCCGGGTTCCGCGGACACTTTCAGCCTATTCTATTTGCATAGGAGGAAGTGGATGAGTAATCAGCGATACACCCCGGAATTCAAGGACGAGGCGGTTCGGCAAATCGTCGAACGAGGCTATCCGGTAGCCGAGGTCGCCGAGCGACTTGGCGTGTCCGCTCACAGCCTGCATAAGTGGGTTAAAGCGATCAAACCCAGTAAGGCCGATGCCCATACGGCAGAGCTGAACGACGCGAAGAAGGAAATCCTCAAGCTGCGCGCGCAGTTACGCCGTGCAGAGGAGGAGCGAGACATACTAAAAAAGGCCGCGCGGTACTTCGCAAGCCAGCCCGAGTGAAGTACCGCTTTATCGCCGATCATAGTGATCGCTATCCAGTGCGCACCATGTGCCAACTGTTAGCGGCGTCCAGAAGTGGCTATTACGAGTGGCTCTTCCGGCCACACTCCGATCGGGCACTCGAAGATCAGCGGCTGCTGCCCTTGATTCGCGCATCGTATGCGGCCAGTCATGGAGTTTATGGCTATCGCCGGATCTACCTTGATCTTCGCGAGGCAGGGGAGCCGTGCGGCAAGCATCGCGTTGCGCGAATCATGGAATCAAACGAAATAAAGGCCGTACATGGGTACAAGCGGCCGCGGATCATTTATGGCCGCCCAGCAATCCTGACACCCAATTCGCTCGACCGACAGTTTACCGTGGCTCGTCCTGACGCCGCCTGGGTCACTGACATCACGTATATCCGAACGTGGCAGGGATGGCTTTACTTGGCTGTCGTCCTGGATCTCTACTCGCGTAAGGTCGTCGGCTGGTCGATGAAGCCGACGCTGGCGCGTGAGATCGTACTGGACGCCCTTCTGATGGCCGTGTGGCGTCGCAAACCCTCACATGAGGTCCTCATTCACTCCGATCAGGGCTCACAGTACGGAAGTGATGACTGGCGAAAATTCTGCCAACAGCACCATCTGACGCCCAGCATGAGCCGTCGCGGCAACTGCTGGGACAATGCGGTAGCCGAGTCCTTTTTCGGCAGCTTGAAGAAAGAGAGGATCCGCAAACGTGTGTACAAAACCCGCGAACTGGCTCGAGCCGATGTCTTCGATTACATCGAGGTGTTCTATAATCGCCAGCGGCGCCATGAACACCTCGGTGGTGTTAGTCCGGCAGCCTTTGAGGCTGCCTCAGTGTGAGGCTGGTCAGTGTCCAGAAACTCGGGGCATTCCACTCAAACTTCAACTGGTCCGAAAAAGCCAGGGCAGGTCACCTCCACCAAAAAACGAGAAAGCCCCATCGGGGATTTTTTCGTTTTTGGCATAATCCGATGGGCTGAAACCGCGTCCGGAACGGGCGACCGCTCGGCTTCCTGGAGGATCCTCACCATCTGCTCTTCGCTGAATCGAACCTTCTTCATCCCGCCTCCCTAGCGCCTCAGGGGTGCTCGGCATAGAGGCATTCATTCTATCCGGGTATCCACACCAGGCTGAGTGCTGTCTTTTTGTAACGCACGTAGCGCCTGAAATCGATCATGGGGTGATGGTGTAATCGGGCTGAAAACGGAACCTCCGGGAACTGCGGGATTAAATCTCAGCCCTCCAGCACGGCGCGCAGGCGGTCCAGTGTATCGATCGCCGAGTCCTCCGGCCGCAGCTGCGCCATCACGAACCGGTCCGGACGGATCAGCACAAGGGCGGGGTCAGCGGGATCAAGGACTCCACCAAAATCGGCTTCTGAGAGGCCGCAGGCCGGATCAACACTCACCGGATGCGGCGCCAGAGCCCGCCATAGTGAGTTTGCCGCAAAGCTTTCCGGCACCTTAGCACCACCGCAGCAGAGCACCGAAAAGCCGTCCCCCAGCAGCTCGTCGAGTCGTGCTTCGCCTGCGGGGGTCTGAATCGACGGCTGATGAAGCATGCGTCCACCACCAGCCGAACCCGAGTCGAACCATCCCTTCAGCAGACGCACATCCGCCAGCGACGCGCCTGACTCGCGGTTAAAGCTGCGGGCGGCTTCCGGATCGCGATTCAGGGCAGCGAAGTGTGCATCTCTGGCCGCTGCAGCCTCGGGATCGGTGGGTTGGATCTGGTTGCCGAGCGCAACCGCCATGTCGACCATTGCGCGCGCGGCATCGTGGCGCTCCTGGTCATAGGTGGCAAGCAGTGTCTCCGGCAGGCGCCCGTTGAGCACCCGCGCCAGTTTCCAGGCCAGATTGCGCACGTCGCGGATACCGGCGTTCAGTCCCTGGCCGGCGAATGGTGGCGTCATGTGGGCGGCGTCCCCGGCAAGCAGCACCGGTCCCTGTGCGAAGCGTTCGGCGACCACGGCACTGAAGCCATAAACGCAGCGGCGGTACACGTGCACTTGCGCCGGGTCGGTATGCGCAGCCAGCAGGGCGTCGATGCGGTCATCCTCGAGCATCTCAGCGTCGGTCTCGCCGGGCATCAGCATCCACTCCCAGCGACGCTCTCCACGTGGCCGCAGGATAGTCATGGCGGGCCGCTTAGGGTCGCAGTAAAAGCGGCACTCAGGATCATCGCCAGGATGGTGATCGATGGTATCCACCACCAGCCACTTCTGCGGTAACCGCTCACCCTGCATGGCGATGCCAAGTTGCGCTCGGACCATCGAGCGGCCGCCATCCGTGCCCACCAGGTAATCGGCCCGGATGATCGACTCCACCTCTCCCCTGGTTCGGATGCGCGCCTGCACACCTTCAGCGCCCACTTCGAAGTTGAGCAGCTCGGTGCCATGGTGCACCGTCACGCAGTCGAACCGGTCGAGCCCGGCAAGCAGGGAGCGTTCCAGGGTCGGCTGGTCGAACGCATTCTGCAGGCAGAATCCGTAGGGACGGGGACGCAGATCACTGGAGAACAGGTGGACGCCTTCCGCATTCTGATAGTCGGCGACAAAGCCCTGCCGCATATCGGCCGCCAGCTCGTCCACCAGGCCCATGGTCTGAAAGGTCCGCATGCTCTCCCCGTCAACTACCACCGCACGGGGTTCAGGAATACAACCGTCATTCCGCTCGATCAGCATGCAGGACACGCCCTCAATGCCAAGGAGATTGGCCAGAGACAGACCCACGGGTCCCGCCCCAACGATCAGCACGCTCGGATGCTCAGAGTGCCTGTTCATCTCGCCTGTCACACCTTATATTTGTAATACAACGAAAAAATACTTGCATAAGATGTCACATTGCAAGTATTTTTAGTTCATTGACGGCACTGTTGCTCGGAAACCAAGCTCATGGCGACTACCGCAAGCCCGACCAGACGTACCCAGCAACGCGCGCTGGAGACGCGCGCGACCCTGCTCGACGCGGCCACCGATGCCTTTAGCAGCCGTGGCTTCGCGGGCGTTTCGGTGCGCCAGCTGGAAGAGGCTGCGGGTGTCAATCGAGGTCTGGTTGCCTATCACTTCGACGACAAAGACGGTATCTGGAAAGCGGTCGTGGACCGGCTCTTTCAGGGAATGGCTGACGCCTTCGGTGAGCGTCTGCTGGTGCTCGCCGAAGTCGCACCGACGGAATCGGCGCGCGCGCTCGTGCGAGCTTTCGTGCGCTACAGTGCGGAGCACCCGGAATTGAACCGGCTGATGATGCAGGAGTGCATGACCGCCTCCTGGCGCGTCGACTACATCGTCGAGCGCCACGTCCGGCCCCAGCTCAACGCGCTGGAACGCGCGGTGCCTGAAGCTTCCCGTCTGATACAGGGGCTGCACGATCCGCACCGCTACTACATGTTCATCGGCGCCAGCGCGTTTGTGTTCAGCGCGGAGCACGAATGCCGCGGCCTGTTCGGAGTTTCGCCGCGCACACCAGAGTTCATCGAGCAGCACGTCGAGCGAGTGACGGCGCTGCTGATCGACAACCAGGGCGATCGATCAGACCAAATGGGGGAATACGACGAGGGAGAACAGCACGGATGAGATACGTGACTTTTACGGAATCAGGAAGCACTCGCATCGGCGTGATAAATGATCGCGGTGTTATCGATCTTTCGGTCGCGGCGCCAGATCTGCCCTCCAGCATGCGCGCACTGATCGAGGCCGGGCCCGACGCCTGGGCAGTCGCGAGGGATGTCGCCGAAGGCGTGTCTCCGCACTACCCACTGGACGCCGTTCGTCTCGAAGCTCCAATCGGTGACCCGGGCAAGGTGTTAGCCATCGGCCTCAACTATGGCGACCACATCAAAGAATCCGGAATGGAGGCGCCCAAGCACCAGGTGTGGTTCAACAAACAGCGCAACTGCATCACCGGACCCTGCGACCCGGTAGATGTTCCATCAGCAGCGCCAGATTATGTCGACTATGAGGCCGAACTCTGCATCGTGATCGGCCGACACTGCCGCCATGTGCCCCGGGAGCGTGCCCGCGAGGTGATCTTCGGCTATACCTGCGGCAACGATGTAAGTGTGCGCGACTGGCAGATGCGCACGCCTACCATGACCATGGGCAAGTCTTTCGCGACCCATGGCCCCATCGGGCCCTGGATCGTGACACCGGATGAATTCGGTGATCCCCACGATGCCGGCATCCGCTGCTATGTGAACGGCGAGCTGCGCCAGGAATCGAATACGGCTGAGCTGATCTACGACTGCTACGACCAGATTGCCGAGCTGACCCGCGCGTTCCCCCTCGATCCGGGAGACGTCCTATTCACAGGTACACCGCATGGCGTAGGCGCCGCCATGAAACCCCCGAAATTTCTGAAGGCGGGCGACGTGGTGCGAGTCGAGATCGATCGGATCGGCGCTATTGAAAACCCGCTGCTCAATGAAAACGCACGCACCATGATTGGCGATGGCTGATACGCCACATCCAGGAGATAGAAACATGACGGCAAACCTGAAGGTGAGTCTGCCGAAGACCGCCCGAGCACGTGGCAAGATCGCCCCTGGGTTGTTTGCGCACATCGTCTACAAAACGCCGCGCTACGAGCAGATGATCGACTGGTACCGGACGGTGCTGGAGGCCGAGGTGGTACTGCAGAACGAGATGCTCTGCTTCATGACTTACGATGACGAACACCACCGCCTGGCTTTTGCGAACCAGCCCCAGCTCAAGGACAAACCGGCGGACTGCGCGGGAGTGGAGCACTGTGCCTATACGTACGGGTCCCTGGCAGACCTTGCAGCGACTTATGTGCGCCTGCGTGAGGTTGGCATCACGCCGTACTGGTGTATCAACCACGGGCTGACCCTGTCCATGTACTATCGGGATCCGGACGCCAACCAGATCGAGCTGCAGGTGGACCTGTTCGACAGCGCGGCGGAGACTACCCGATGGCTGGAGCAGAGTGATTTCGCCAGCAATCCTTTGGGTGTGAAATTCGATCCGGAGGAGTTTGTCAGTCGCCTCGAGCGAGGTGACGACCTCACCGATCTACTGACGCGACGGATTATCGATCCGTCTGAGCTACTCGACCAGTTGCCGGATCGCTAGTGCGAACAGGGAAAACAACGGGTCATTTCTCTCGTTTCTCCGGTAGCCAGCGCTATTGAAGCAGTTGGGGTAGCGTGCTGTGGTCGTCCAGGTGATAGAGCTCGACCGGGGTGTCTGGGGCTCATGCTGTGGAGTTGCCCGGCGACGATTGGTGATTCCGGAAGGAAGTCATACGTTGCCAGGTTCAAATATCCACCCGGTCTGTTTATCTTGTTTCCGCAGCCGCACGGACAGGAGCCTGGAAGACTGTGAAAGCAATCACTTATTCGACCTACGGACCCCCTGAAGTCCTGGGCCTGACCGAGGTAACCAGGCCGGAACCTGAGCAGGGCGAAGTTCTGATTCGGGTGTGTGCCGCTGAGGCGACCAAAGCAGACTGTGAGATGCGCAGTTTCAGATACGCGGTGAAGTGGTTCTGGCTGCCATTACGGATCGCATTGGGAATAACAAAACCCCGGCGGCAGATTCTCGGCGGGTATTTTTCGGGAGAAATAGAATCGCTTGGAGCAGGGGTCACAGATTTCGAGCCTGGTGATCGGGTGTTCGGGACGACCCGGTTGCGGCTGGGCGCATACGGCGAGTACGTCGTCCTGCCTGCCAGTTACGCCATTGCTGCGAAGCCGCGGAACATGAGTTTCGTCGAAGCCGCGGCAGTCCCTCTTGGTGGGCTCAACGCGCTGCATTTCATGCGTCTTGCTGAAATCAGATCCGGCGAAACCGTTCTGGTCAATGGCGCGGGTGGCAGTATCGGTGCGCACGCGGTGCAGATAGCGAAGTCCATGGGTGCGAAAGTGACAGCGGTGGATCGGGGCTTCAAGGAGACCGCCGTGCGCGGGTTCGGCGCCGATGACTTTATCGATTTCGAGAAAGAACCTCTGAATGCCAGGGGTGCTGGATACGATGTCATCTTCGATATGGTTCCAACCAGTTCCTACAGCGCCTGTATCAGAATGCTCAACCCGGGTGGGCGTTATCTGGCAGGCAACCCCCGCCTGTCAGTGATGCTGAGGTGTCTGATTACCAACTGGTTTACCGACAGGACGGCCAGTTTTGCGTTTGCTGCAGAAACAAAGGCGGCTCTTTCAGAGCTCAGAACGATGATTGAGCAGGGGAAGATCGGATCGATTGTTGATCAGGTATTTCCGATGTCGCGGGCGAGTGAGGCACATAGGCGGGTGGAGACAGAACACCGACTTGGAGCGTGTGTCATTCAAATGGGAGAGTAGAGGCTGAAGCTCACCACTCGGATCGGATTGCCTGGCCTGGATACACGTCGGGCACGATCACCCCATCTCGCACGACACTCTGACCACTGACAAGGGTATGAATCATACCGGCAGAGGTTCGCTCGGGCACTGAGCAGGTGCCCTGATCCAGAGTCATTTTCTGCATGGCCAGCAGCACTGGCAGCGCCATCCCGTCCCGCACGTAGTGGCCGAGCACCCGGGCATAGGTGCCCGCACTGCGGGGATGTAAAAAAGTCACCGATGAATGGCAACCTGTCACTGGCGACCACGACATCGGGTTGCGCCACCAGCCAGGTGCTGGTGTCTTCATCGCGTCCGTGGAGGATCACACATCCCCCGTGTGCGTGGGAGATCCCGGAGATCGAACCGGAACCCCGGATGGAGTACCCGCCCTCAACCCTTGTCACTCAGTGTGGCGCCCTCGGCAACCGTCGCGCGTGAAACGCCAGGTCGAGAACTGGTTGGAGTCCCGGCCTGCGAACGGAAAACCGCCGAAGTCACCGCCATCGGCAAAGAGTGCTGTCCCGCCCCGATTGACCATGACGAGACCTGGCAGCACGGTGTCGGGCGGCAACCCGTAGGGCTCGGCATCGAGCGCCAGGTACCAGATACCCGTGGGATCAGGCGGGCGACGCGCGTCCGCGGTAGACGGCACGCCGGTGGTGATGAGCATGAGAACTAGCAGCAAGGGCAGCAGGGGTCGGATTTTCATGGTTCAGGCTTCACGGCAATTGAAGAAAGCTCAGCGTAGAACGCGAACGGGCCTGCAGACCTGGGGAAAAGCTCGGCGAAACCGCCGCAACAGCAGTGGGGGCGTCTCAGTCTGCGTCCGGCAGACCGATCCCCGCGGCGAGTTGGGCGAAGCGGGACGTTCTCCGCACCGTCTCGAAGGACGGCGCCATCTGCACGAAGTCGATCTGCATCAGATCACCCTCGGCGATGGCGTCCTCGAGCACGGAGGTCGACTCGTCGATACGTCCGGAAAGGCTCAGCAGCCGGGCGGTGACCCGCGGCGATACGTAGCGGTTTTCCGCACGGCGGTGCAGGCAGGTCGCGGCGTCGCTGAGCGCGGCTCCTGGGTCCGGTCGGGCGAGCAGAGCGGACATCTCGGCATCGGCTGCCCACACACGGCGTTCCCACTCGAGCGCCCGGGGATCGGCTCGCAGCCAGAACAGGTCTGCCGCGAGTTCCAGGGCTGGATGAAACGACGCATTCAGCTCCAGCATGCGGTGCACCTCGGATTCCGACTCCTCGTAGCGCTGCCAGCTCGACAGGCACAGCGCGCGGGCCAGGCTAACGGGTGGTGCCAGAGGATCCAGCTGTCGCGCCGTATCGATGGCCGCCAGCGCCGCGGGATCGCGCACCGTGCCCAGCACCAGACCCAGCAGGATGTGAGCGTGCGCAAGGCTCGGGTTGATTGCGATCGCCTGCTCCAGATTCTGCAGGCTGCCCCGCCAGTCGTGGCGGCAG
This sequence comes from Pseudomonadales bacterium, assembly GCA_041395945.1. Classification (NCBI taxonomy): domain Bacteria; kingdom Pseudomonadati; phylum Pseudomonadota; class Gammaproteobacteria; order Pseudomonadales; species Pseudomonadales bacterium. The sequence continues at coordinate 3,513,764 of JAWKZN010000001.1, read as the reverse complement.
TGGAAGCGGAACGCGCCTTCCAGCATTGCGGCTTCGGCGCTACCTGGTGCCAGACGCCGGCACCTGTCGAGCGCCTCCCGAAGCGGAGCTCAAATCTCCGTGGCGGACCGAACACCCCAGTAGCCGTAGGCGCCCCAGACGTCTGCGATCGCCGCATGGGCGGCGGCGAAACCGGGGCTATGTGCGATTGCCGACTCGAAGCAGGCAATCGCGCGGGGGAACTCGTCGGGGTCGAATTTGTAGAAGTGGAATCGGCCACGCAGGTAGTCATCGACTGCTTCCGCTCTGGCCCTGCCTTCGGGAGGACCGGCCAACCTGAAAGCCGGTTCCTGGGATACTTCGCCGACGATACCGAGCGCGACCTCGTTCTGCCAGCTCACGAGATCCGCGAGGGTGACGCTGTCGGTTTGAGACCAGCGGCACGTGCCGTCACCGGTATCGATGAGCCGAACCGCCACAGCGGCCCGTCCGGGCACGAGCGAGCTGATCGATCCCTCCACGAGATAATCGAGTCCGAGCTCGCGGGTGATCTGCCCGAGCTGCTTACCGCGTTCGCGAAGAGCCATAGCGGAGTGGCGGGAAAGGACGCGTAGAACTCGATGCGCGCCGAGCGAGCTGATCAGCAGGTCGGTGACGCCATCGGCGAGGTAGCTCTGTTCGGAATCGCCGGTGAGATTGTCGAGAGGCAGGATGGCGATCAGCGGCCTGGCCGCGGTAGTTGGTGCGATCAGGCGGTAGCCGCGCTTGGGAATGGTTTCGAGCACCCGGGGCTGTCGCCGAACGCTCTGCGTAGCGCCGATACGGCGGTTTCCAGCGTACTGTCGCTGACGAAGCGATGCGGCCAGACATTTTCCAGGATCTGGTCGCGGCTCAGTACCTGGTTCGGATGTGTGGCGAAATACACGAGCAGGTCCATGACTCGCGGCTCGAGTTTCTGCGCGCGCGTTCCCTTCGAGATGGTGTTGCGGCCAGGCGCGATCAGCCAGCCGTCGACTCGAAATTCGTCCACCCGAAAACGGTAGCACTTTGGGAGCGGCTGAGCAGCCCGCTACAGCGTAGCCACATCTGCTTCCAGATGCTCGCCACTCGGATCCGCCCGCGATTCCTCCGCCAGCCACCCGGATTACCATCAGATCGCCTGTCTGCCAGCGCAACGTGAGCCACCAGGGCTTCAAGCCGACTGAACAACGTTGGAGGCCTCCCTGCCGACGGGGACGGCTGATCTTCGCCCTGGACGACGATCTATCTCCACCGCAGCAGGTCATCCCGAAGGATCGGATTCACTTTCGGATTGTGGGAATCTCCTCACCCTGGTGTAAGGTTCTACCAGCAGATATCAGGTGGCGGCCTGCTGACGGACGGAGATGCACGGCAATGCAGAGCAGAAAAGCAACCAGCCCGCTCGTATGCGTCTGCAGCTTCACGCTGATGCTGCTCCTGGCTATATCCAGTCCCGCAGCGATCGGACAAGACAAAGACACCGCACCACCAGACCCGCTGGAGGGCTACAAGGCTCGAATCGTTTTCTACGGCGACAACACGCGATTCGTCGGGCTGCTCGGTGGCGCCTGGCGGCCGAAACTGAATATCAATGGGCGCAATGTGACCACGCCCTACGGCGTCAATGTCACGTTCTACATGGACGTTGAACCAGGTCCGATCGAAATCCGTTCGCCCACAGACCTGAAGCTCACCGCGATCGCAATTCCTGGCGAGCCCCTTTACGTGCGCATGGAGCCACGAAAGGACCTTTCAGCCCGTCAGACATACACCCTGGATCTGACCGAGATCGATTCGACCACAGGTAAACGGATCGCAGATCGATTCAAGTTCAAAGGAGCCGCGCAATGGGCCGATTGAGTTGTCCAGACGCATCCCGCCGCCGCTTCCTGGTCGCCGCGGGCACGTTGTACGTCGGGCTGCAGACACCCATTGCGATGGCCGCCAGGTCTTCACTGCACATCGCAGTGATGCGCGGCAACCTCAAACGCATTGACCGTCTGATTGACAAAGGATACGACGTGAATGGGCGCGATGGTGCCGGCGAGTATCCACTGCATTTCGGCATCTACAATGGAAACGTAGAGGCCGTCAGGAAACTGCTCGCTGCTGGCGCTCTGGTGGACGTGCCCGATCGCCGCTCAGGCGTCAGCGCGCTCACGATTGCGGCCTACCAAGGCGATGCACCCATGGTCTCGCTTCTGCTCGAACACGGCGCCAACATCGACTTCGTACAGGCGACCGGCACTGATCCCAGTGAGCAAAAAGGCGTGCTCGCCATTCCCGCGCCCTTACGGCGGCAGATACCGTCACCCCCTCTACTCGCTGCGATCGAAGCCGGGCATGAGGACATGGTCGAGTTCCTGCTTGAACGGGGTGCCAATGCCGATGCAACGGACCGACAGGGTCAGAACGCTCTGATTCTCGCTTGCCGCAACGGCAGAGTAGCACTGGCGCAAATGCTCATCGAAAGAGGCGCCTCAGTGAACTTTGTCTCACCTCAAGGAATGACGCCCCTGAACATGGCGCTGCTGGCCAGACAAAAGCCAATGGTCCGTCTACTCGTCGACCATGGCGCCGACCTTGAGCTGTCAGGACCCAACGGAATCACTCCGGCCCGCAACGCGCGCGCCTGGGACGACCCGGAGATTCTCAGTATTTTCCAGTCCCGCGGGATTGCCTTCGAGGACTAGGGTCTGGAGTTTGTAGAGTTCCCGCGCTTGCTCAGAGTGTGATCAGGCACCAGACCGATCCGGGCGGATCAGCAATTCAAGCGATCAATCCCAGTGTTCGGTAGGTAAAGTGTCCCGCAACTCCGTCAGGTTCGATCCCCCGGGCTTTCTGCCAGGCTATGAGAGCAACTTCGGTGCCCTTCCCGAAACGCCCATCCACATGAATCCTCAACGCTTCCTGCAGTTTACGTACCCACAGCCCTCTGGAGCCTTTCCTGGCTAGGCGGTAGTTCACTGAAGGAGTCACCGCTGACGGCTTCAATCCCGCTATGGTCATTGCCGTGTTGCGCACGCTTTCGATGCGTCTGTTCCAGCCTTTGCCGAAGGTGTCCCGCGTAGGCAGGCTTTGAAGAAAGGTTAATCGGCGATCACAGACACCGTCGGCCACCTGGGCCGGTTCATTTTCTCTAAGTCTGTCCAGTGTCTTCGGGCCGATGCTGGCATCCTGCCTCGTTCAGACTGAAGCCCGTAGCCACCTGATGCTGTGTCCGGGGCCGGAATTCACAGCGGCGTCGAAAACTGCATAGTCGACTCCGGAAGGTAACCTGTCGCACTGACATACATCCCAATAGCCGGCCCGATAGATCCGTTCGAGTTCCTTGTCAGAGTTATTTTTCAGCTCATTCTTGTCTTGCTTTGCACCGAAGTGGCGGCGATAGGTTGCCAGGGTGACGCCTTTCATCGTCGCGCCCCCGGGATCTCGCGGGTGATCAGCCCAGCCGCCTTCGTGCAGCAGTGCATGCTACAGTGATTCTCTGAATTTTTCCTTCATGACGAGATCTCCAGTGGACAAGACAGCTTCGGTGCCCCGATTGGCATTGGCTGTCGTATTCTTTGAATAGACTTTCGGCAAGTACTGAGGAAACCTGATACTTCCTGTTTGAATTGTAAACCCGCAGATTTTTGACTCCTGCCGGAAGAAGTGCAGGGTCCGGCGCGCTTAGGAAAATGGGAACAGAAGGATATTTGATTTGGGATGTACGCAACTTGATGTCAGGATTTCCGGCGAAGACTCCGGACACTGTACGGTGAAGTACAGTTCGCCATTGATCGACAGAGAGTCAACGCTCCTCCGAATTGCGCTGCCTGCTGACATAGAAGCAGCAGTGCTCAGTTTGAATAAGGGTATTGCGAGCCCTCTGCCTGAAAGTGCCTCGAGTTTGAAATCAATCGGCCAGCAGATGTTTGAGAGTCTGTTCCATGGCACGAATAGAGCACTTCTGCATGCGCATATTGAAGCGATGCCGCCAGATGATTTTTTGCGTTTGAATTTTGTTCTGGATGCCAGTACCGCGAATCTGGACGTACTTCACCGCCTGCCTTGGGAGGCGCTCTATGATGAGTTAGAGGCGAAATTTCTGATCATGGACGAACGAATTTCAATTACTCGCACTGTGGTTCCGGATGAGATGCACAAACGTACCGCTGTGCAATTGCCTCTTCGTGTTCTCGTCGTGATGGCAAGCCCCAAAGATCGGGAGTGGCTGAATCTGGAAGATGAAAGGCGCGAAATTGAAGAATCATGGGCGTCCTGTCCAGGTATTGGAGTTGAATACCTGGAACATGCCTCGATAGCCGATTTCCGGCGTCTGCTGCGCGCAGGCAATGTTCACGTTCTCCACTTCATGGGACATGGCGAATTCGATCCTGGAACAGGCAATGGTGCACTGGTCTTTGAACATCCGCTAACAGGAGCCTCGGACCTGCTTTCCAGTTCTGATCTGGGCGAATTGATTCGTGAACAACCTGCACTTCAGCTCGCCTACCTGAATGCCTGCAACACGGGCATTACGGGTCGAGGATCCGATGATCAGAAGTTTTCAGGTCTGGCGGCATCCCTTGTGATCGCAGGAGTACCAGCAGTATTGGCAATGCAGTTCAAGGTTACCGATGAATTTGCCATTTTTTTTGCCGAGGAATTCTACCTTCGACTGACTCAGGAACTGCCCGTTGATCGAGCTGTCGGTGGGGCCCGACAAGCCTTATCACAGGATACGGAAACTATTCTGGAATGGACGACGCCGGTGCTCTACACGCGAGTCCCTGACGGCGTGCTTTTTGATTTTGAACTCGTTTATGATTTTTCAGCTCACTGACCCGACCACGAGCTCGCCCGCAGGTAGTGAGAAGTGGATGCCAGGCTGGGCACCGATCAGCCCGGCTGCTGCCGGGCATAGGCCCCGGGAGCGATTTCGCATAAGTCGACGTGCTTTGCAATCGCCTTTGCCAGACCGGCATCGCGCAGACCCTCGGCAACGACGATTGCATAGCGTCTGTTGCCCTGTGAACTGCTCTGGGTGGACATGACCTTAAATCGGTAATCAGGGAAAGCTGCGTCCAGGTTTCGCGCCCGCTGCTCCGCTTCGCCACTGCTGGCGCCGATCGGGAGCGTCTCTGCAAACACATGCCAGGTTCCAGGCTCAGTGTTACCGACAAATGCAGATTGCCACTCCGCGCTATCGTAATCGAGCTTGCACGGATCCAACCAGACTTCGAAATGCAACGGGCGTATGTCTGTAGAGCTTTCGAATCCCTCCATGTAACTGAGGTTCCAGGCAACATCCGGCATGCCAGACTGCAGAGTAGCCATTATCTTCTGAGCTTCCGCCGACTCTGCTCTTCGAAAATACCGTAACTGAGACTGTTTCGGCCCGTAATCCACCAGAATTGAAGTATCAGGGACAACAATGCCCGCTTCTGAAAGTTTTCCTGCCAGCCTGCCGGCAAGACGATTCTGCAGGATCGAGCGAATATGGATGTAAACGCGCGCCGGCAGTGGCTTTTCCAGTTCCACCTGAGCTTCGCTGTAGTCACGCGCTTCTACTTTCTGTTTGACGGAAGACAGTTTGTCTTCGAGCCCCTGGATTTCCAGAAGCAGGCCGTCCTTGTTAGCTCGAAGTATGTTTGCCTCGGACTCCAGGAAATCGCGGGTATTCTCAAGTTTCTCTATCTCCTTTGTCTTTAGTTCAAGCTCCTGTGACTTCAACGTTATGTCCTTTGAAATCGAGCGAATCTGCTCTTCTAGAGGAGATAATCGCGTAGCGCTGTAGTAGACACTTCCGACAAGAAACGCGACGCCCAGCACCACAAAGATGAGTGAATAAATGGACCCTTTACGGAGTTCTTCGAAGGCCTGGTTCACATCTATCTGCTTCTCGCTCATTCCGATCTCCTTCGAATGAGCTCTTCTATAAGCCCGAATGCCCTGTTGAAAAACCAGGTGGTACGTGCGGATGAGGCGGTGATCAGACCCGTGCTTCCAAAAATCATAACCAGTAGCTTTGTGTCAATATCGGTTGCCTGGAACAACACGTATGCGATGTAGATCAGCAGCAGAAAAGCAAACACAGTGAGGGTCAGATAGACGTATCGTTCCACCACGAACATGCGCAACAGCCGCTCCAATGCGTCGAGCGCGCCGTCCAATTGGTCGTTCCTTTTTTTCATCGGATTTCCCGTCGGATGCCCTTATCCGGACGCCCTTGTTAGCGGCAGGCAGATGAATACCACATCTGGATTCCTATTGCTGCTGGCTGTTCCATTCATCCTATTTCGCATCGGATGGGAAAAACTCGCAATTTGCCGATGCCCCTGTAGCGCTCGGAGCTGCCGTTATGCGTGTGCCGCGCAAAGTTTGCGTTCAGCTGTGACAGCACGGTTTGTTGATCCCGCAATATCCTGCGATATCGTAACGCATTGCTTCCGCACTGACTCCGATCATTCCCCCGCCACCTGACAGCGGGCATGCATAAGCATCGAAGAGCCCCCTGGGCACTGTGACTATTCTGATCAACAATGCCGGTATTCCCGAGTACACCTGCGCGACCCGGTTGTCGCTCGTTGACATGGATCGAATGATTGAAACCAATTCGCGAGGGCTGTTCGCGCGCAGTTGCCGGGTGGGTGAGCGGCTCATTGCGGCCGGCAATGCCGAACGTATCGTCAATATTGCTTCGATAATGGCATTCGACCATTCGCTCGACAATGCAGCGTATTGGCACCGGCAAGTTGATCCGCTGCGCCGATGGGTATGGCAAAGGCCGAACGCCACTCTCGGAGGTGCCAATGATCCAGCGTACCCTCATCTCTGCCGCCTGCCTTGCCATCTTCGCCCTGTGCAATGCCACTCCTGTGTCTGCAGCCGGCAAAGGCGGTGGCGACACGGGTGCCATCAATAACAGGCCAGCGGTGCCACGTTCCCCGAAGACATGGCGAAAGCCTGCTACCGGGACGGCGTCCGGCAGAAGGAGCGTGCCTGGAAGCAGGAAGAGAAAGCCGCCAAGGAAAAAAAAGACAGAGCACGCGACAAGGCGCTGGCCCAGGCACAGAAGTCCTACAAGAAAGCGGTGGACTATCAGATCAAAGCACTGCAGATCCTTCCCACCCACAACGAGGCGGCCAACGAACTCGGTTATGCGTTGCGCGAAACCGGCGACTACAAGCGCGCGATCGGCGCCTACAACCTCGCGCTCGAGCTGAAGCCGGACTTCTGGCAGGCCTTGGAGTATCGGGGCGAGGCTCTGCTGGCCATGGGCTTTTTCGGTGAAACGAAAGAAGCCCATATGACCCTGTTTCGCGAAGAACAGGATCTCGCGGTGGAACTGATGACCGCGATCCGCACCTGTCCGGCACCTACAGTTGCGCCAGCTGCCATGACCCATCGCAACACTTTACCGACGGGCTGCCCAGGGCGATCGGCGCAACCGGGGCCACACTGCAGCACAATACCCCCACCCTGCTGAACAGTGCCGACAACGCGAGCTTCGGCTTGACGGACACCGGTCTGGAATCCCTCGAGCGCCAGCACCTGGTGCCGCTCACCAACAACGATTCTGTAGAGAGGGGATTCGATGCAGCGGTACTTGCTGGTTTGAACAAGGATGCAAAGATGCGCCAGGCTTTTGCCGCGGCATTCGGTTCACCAGAAATCACCCTGAGCGCCGTCGCCCCGTGCACTGGTAAGCTACGTGCGCACACTGATATGCGGCGGCAGCGCCTTCGACCGCCTGCTCTTCGACAACGACCAGAGCGCGCTCGATGAGTCCGCTCTGCACGGACTGGCGCTCTTCACCTCACCGCGTCTCCGCTGCACGGAATGCCATGCGGGATTCAACCTGTCCGGACCCATCCATCATGCTGTTGGTGGCGCAGCGGCCAGTTTCCATCACACGGGTGTCAGTGAGAGCGGCGAGGCTTATCGCGCACCGACGCTGCGGTTTCTGCGTTTCACGCCACCCCATATGCACGACGGCAGTCAGGCGACGCTTGAAACGGTGCTCGCATTTTATGAACGGGGTGGTGGGCCCGGACCCTCGGAGCTCACACCCTTTGTGCTCACAGACGCCGAGCGGCGGGATCTGATCGCCTTTCTGAATCAGCTTTGAGGGACGGCCCGCGTCTGCTGACGCGTGCAGGAGAAGCAGATGCAGGCCAAGTTGCAAAAACTGCTGAGGACTCAAGCCGACAGCGGCTTCTCCAGCAGGTCAAATCCAACTCTGGGAACATATCCGCGGCGCAGATAGAAACGTCGGGCGTCCGCATTCTGCGCCCCCAACTGCAGGGAGATGCTCGTGCACCCCGCCTCTGTGCAGATTCGTTCAGCCTCTTCAAGCAGTTCAAGGCCGACACCTCCGCTGCGCCAGTTGGCCGCCACGTAAAACTCATCCACTTCCGCTGTCAGACCCTTGTGTTCCAGGCTGAAAACGAAGACGACGAGCAGGTAACCAACCGTACAATCATCTGATCGAGCCACCAGTCCAATCCCGAGGGATTCCTCAGCGCTGAACCGCTCAAGCAAAGTGGTGATTGCCGGGCGGCTATAGCCGCCGATCTTCTCGAACCTCCAATACTGCTCCACGAGTCCGGCCACTGCATCGGCATCGGCCGGAGTCATTTTCTCAACAGCAATTGGCATGGCGAATAGTCCTGCGGGAACGCGGGGACGAAATACCGGATCGAGTGGCCGCGCGTCTATCTCTCATCAGCCTCCCCAAGAAACTCCGTCCCGGCTTTTACGAAGGAGATCGGATTTCCGAAGGGGTCGAGTGCGTAAAACATCGTCTCCCCCCAGGGCATCGAGTCGATTTCGGTCACCTTCTCTGCACCGGCACCGAGGCAGCGGTCGTGCGCGGCCTCGAGATCGGCAACAGAGAAATACACATACTGCAGCGGGTGCTGCCGCCACTGCTCACCATAACGGGGTGCGTCGCCATCGTCTTTCGGTGAGTAGCAGGCGAGTACGGCACCGCCAGCGCTGCCACCGCCAAAGTAGTGTCGTCCTGGAGATACACGTCGACCCGGTTCGCCCAGCACGACTGAGTAGAATTTTGCCGCGACCTCGATGTCCCGTACCGGAACGATGACCCGATAGAGCGTCATGCCACCTCCTTTCTCATTTCCGCTGCTGCTGCGTTCCGCCATCCACCAGGCCCAGACGCTCATCTGATCGCGCCTTGCGGCAGCGCGAGCAATGGCACTGACCGATGCAGCTGACTTTACCGTCGATTTCGGAGGTAACGCTTCCACACAGACAGCTGCCCGAAAGCATAGATGCCCCTTGAGCAATCAACGCATCGTAGCAGCAGGATCCAGACGCAGGATGTCCCGGAGCGGAGGAAATCCCATGAGGAACCTGACAACCAGCGGAAGGGGGTGAGTGGCAGCCACCCGCTCGAATTCCTCCCCACCCACATGCACCGCCGTGTAATCCCCCGCGACGCCGCCGATGTTTACTCGAACTTGAGGGTTCTTGAGGGCGCGCTCGTACCAGCCACGGGTCCAGTGGTGGGCGCTGACATACAGACGTCCGTCCGTTTCAAAACTTGCCAGCATCCGATCCAGAGGTTTACCCGAGTCATCGGTTGTGGTGAGTACCAACATGGGAATCCCGCCCTCTTCGAACGACGGTTGCATCGTGCCGAGGTAGCCCGCTTCGAACACCACCACAAACACCACATAGACAGCGAGGATGCCGCCCAGCCATTTCAGCAACTTCATTCAATCACTCCTGATTTCTCCAGACTCATACTGATTTTCATGCATGACTCAGCGCTCACCTATCCCAGCCGAAGCCCAGCGAAGCGATGGTGAAGCCCAGCCGGCAGGCGCCAGCCTCACGAAGGATTGGCCGAATCGCCAAGTGCACTTTAGGTCCTGGCAACCTTCCAGCAAAAAAAATCTGCTCAGTTGTAGTCTCGTTCCGCTATCGGAAACGCCATAAACTGCGGAGCCTCGCCCCCAATGTGGTCCCAGGGTGCCTTCGAGCCAACAAAGATGTGCATTTCGATTTCGACACCGGGATCACCATTCGCACAGCCCAGAGTGGGACCATGCACCTCTCCGCGCCGAAGACCGCAGAGAGTGGAACCACAGTTGCTGCAGAACCCAATCGACCACTCACCGTTCGAGTTGTAGGTGGCAGGCTCCCTCTTCGCCGTCCACCGGATGCTGCACCCCGGCACGAGTTCCGCATAGGCGGAAGCGGCACCACTGAAGGCCTTTCGACACCGCGAGCAATGGCACGATCGCTCGCGGTCGAGCGAACCCGCCAATTCGTAGGATGTTTCCGCGCAGAAGCGCTCGCCCGTTATCATCGCTTGCTCCTGTAATCCTGCAGTGGACGGTCTGGCCGCGTCGACAATCCGTTCTCGAGACAGGCGCCGCCAATGACGGATGCGAGCGGTACTTCGACAACACCCCACACTGCCGTGATCCAGGCGATCGTCGTATTGATACAGTCTGCCATCAGAAGTCCCAGCAGGACCCAGATCCAGTTAATGAAGGCCACGAACCCGCCCGTGATGACGGCAGTATATCGAGAAGCTCCGTATCTGGGCCGGACTCTGTGTGATAGAGAGAAATTCATACCAGCCACCTGATCCAGTGAAGTGCGGTCTTCAACCCATAGGCAATGAAGAGATGGGTGCCATATTCTGCACAGCCGATGTATCAGACTGCAGAAAACCTCCAAGAAGGATGCTTGCGGATTCTAGACAGGGAAGGAAGGCATAGGCAGGCACCCGTAGCTTTCCAACGCGAATTCGCGCGAACCAGTCGGCATCCAGACCAGTGCCAGGACTGTAGAAGAGCGCGCCCCGGAGATTCAACCAATGCAGCTCTGAATGCTCGAATCCATAAATCTGCGACGCCAGACCAATCCAGCCGATTAACGCAATCAACCTGATTGTTGGAGACGGTCATGCCTCCGCCGCGAACAACCAGCCAACCGCATCACGCAAGATGGCCACTGTATCTGCGATACTTGACCCATGATGGATGCGCATAGCCCACCCAGTGACGCGATCCGGGCGAGGCGGACGGTCACCTGGTTTCTGACGATCCTGCTGGTGCACACGATTCCGGTGCCCTTTTTTGCCATCCAGGTCGCCGGGCTCGTGCCGGCGATCGGGCTGCTGGCGCTCGGTGTCGGCAGCCTCATCGAACTCAGCCCGGAGGCGGTGTCCCTGGGCATGTTCGCGCTGCTGCCGGGACTGGTGTTCAGCGTTGTTCTGTGGGCACTGTCAGCCTTCGCCGCACGGCGCATCCTGGCGCGTGCAAGGCTTGTGCCGCTGACTCTGGCCGTGATCGCGCTGATCTGTGTGGGCATGGCGCTGCTGCCGGTTTATGCAATGGGCGGTCACGGCGCCACCGCCCACTCGAATCTGTTCGGTCTGCTGGCGGATTTCTCACGCTACCGGGGCTTTGTGATCGGGTATCTGGCGGCAACTGCCGGGGTGCTCGGCGCTTTGCTGCTCGAATTACAGGGTGCTCATTGGCCGCGATTCATCCTCAACCGCTGGATGTCTACCTCTGCACTGCTGGCACTCGCGGGTGGGTTGATATGGAGCAATCATGCGCTGCTGGTCTGCAGGCCCCTGGCGCTGCAGGGCTACGCGTGGGCCCAGTACTGTGTTGGCGTGGCCGTCCTGCCGAAAGAGAATGTCACCGGCGGTCATAACCCCTGGCTCGATTCACCCGGCGAGCGGTCGTGGCTGGAAATGGCGGCCGCTCAAGGGCACACCGGCGCGTTGCGGTTACTGGCAGCCAACACCTACGTTCGGGACGGCAAGGAGCGCTGGTTGCGGCCGCTCGCCGAAGCGGGCGACGCAGAAGCCCAGTTCCAGCTCTATCGACTGTTGGTGAAACAGGATGCACCACCCGAGCGCATCGCCGAAGGCTACCGCTGGGTCAGACTTTCTGCTCAGGCCCTCTACCCTGAAGCGGTCGAACATCTCGCCTATCTCAGCAACAGTGATCAGATCCTTGCACCTGAGGAACTGCGGCAGCTCATCGAGCGGGCCGCGGAAGCGGGGATGTCGTTTGCTCAGTTCATTGTTGCGGGTTGGCTGGACAACCCGTTGCATCCCGATTACGACCAGGCAGCCGCACGACGCGCGTACCAACGATTGGCCAGGGATGCGGATACCGAACAGCTGCGTCTGGGAGCAACGGATCGGCTTCGCGACATTGCAGCAACCGAGCTGGCACTGGCCGAGGCCGACCCAGAGGTGCTCTACCATGAGGCGCGCAGGCGCCTGGATAAACTGGCGCAGGAAAGCACGCGCCGGGAGGGCATGCGGCTCCTCGAGCGTGCAGCGGCAGCGGGTCAGCTGGATGCGCTGAAGGATCTGCTGCATGTCTGGGAACACGGTGGCTACGGATTGCCTGCGGCGCCCGAGCGGGCGGTTGAATACATTGCGCACCACGCCGCGGCCGGACAGATCGAGGCCATGGAACTCATCGCAGAGGGATACTTCCGCGGTGAACACGGGTTCGAGATCGATTACGCGCTGGCCCGTGAGTGGATCGACAAGCTCATCATTCACTACGAGCAAAGTGGTGAGCAACGGCTGGTCGAGAATCTCAAGCGTTATCGGGATCAGATCGACCGGAAAAGTGCAGGTATGACCTTGCGGCCAGTACCCGAGTTGCTCGAACTCGGACGCCGAGGCGATGCCGAGAGTGCGTATCAGGCGGCGTGGCAACTCGCGCTGCATCCTTCGCGCAACGCTCAGATGATCGAACTTTACGAGAGGGCCGCGCAATCAGGTCATGCCGGTGCACACTACGAGTTGTATCGATTGCTGGCATCCGACGTTGAGCAATATCCTAGCGCGCTGTCGCATCTGCGCACGGCTGCGGCAGGCGGGTTGAGGAACGCGCAGAATCAGACGTTTGCGAAACAAGCGGAAGGCAGCACGAGCCAGCGACTGAAAGTGCGCAGCCTGATTGATCGAAGATCAGACAGTGCGCTCGAAGGGGCGTGATTCGGGATCTGCGGCTGCTAGTTCAGCTCCGGCCCGAACACGCTGGTCTCCAGAATGCAACGCCACCGGCCATCGCTGTCCTTGCGCCAGATGCAGACATAATGACCGCCCCGTTCGACTACCTCTCCTGATGGCAGGGGCAGGGTCATCGTAAATGGCCCGGACGTGTAACCCAGCTCACCGGATTCGGCGACCTGTATGTCCGCTGCTTTCCAGGTCAGGCGGAAACCCTTCCGGGAGCGATTCTGTCGGACCAGGGCTTCGATGGCGGCCTTGCCCCGGACCGGTGGCGCTCCGGGAAAGTAATTGACGGCGTCGTCTGCCCAGAAGGTCAGGATCTCATCAACGTTACCGGCCGCTGCGGCCGTCGACCATGCCGCATCCGCGGCCTTCAAGCGATCGATTTCACTGTGCATCTCCGCTCCCCAGATTGCGGGTGTCACCACGGACATCAGGCCTAAGAGCATCACGCGTATCCCGTGAAGCATGGGATTCTCCCTTTGAACCGGGTCCTGATTGTGGCGGGAACTGTGCTGGAGCAGATCGCAGAGATCAGTGATCTGGCGGATTCAGCATCTACGGGTTATCTGTGATGCGGTGCCGGGACGTGGTGAGCACGTGGGCGATTGCTTCCGACCGGCTGGTTACTCCCAGTTTGCCGAAGATGTTGGTCAGATGGCGGATGACGGTGTTCACGCTGATCGAAAGCTGGGTGGCGATGGATTGATTGGAAGCGCCCGTAACGAGGAGCGAGACGACTTCGTTTTCCCGCCGGGTCAGCTCAGGCAGGATGACCGTGGACGGCGCTGCCGTTCCCAGGAAATCTTTGATTACCCGGATGGCGCCCTCACCCGGCACACCGGTATCGCTGTCAATGGCGCGCAGTTCGGCGTTGCGGATGAATGAGGCGAGTTCCTGACTGCGCTCGGCGTTCACGAGCTGATTGGCTTGATCATAGAGCACGAGCGTCTTCGCGCGAACCTGACTGACAATCGGCCGCACGTCCCAGGTCTTTCTCGCGTCAAGGTACTGGAGGAAGCGCGGCTGAGAGCTGGCCGCGCGCAGTACCTCAGCCCAGGTTCTTGCGGCGGGACCATCCTGCCATCCGAGTGCGGCCTGGGAAATCGATTCGGTGAACAGCTGCCAGTCAGACGCCGCGAGGCCAAGAACGGCTTTCATCCGTGCCTGACCACCGTGACGTGCATGGTCGGTGAAGCTGTTCCAGAGCACGAGGTGCGAAACCCGCTCCGGGTATCGGGCGGCAAAGACGATTGCAGGCAGTCCTCCGGTGATTCGACCGAACAGGGCGAACTGGTCCAGATGCAGCGCATCCACCACCGTGAGAATGTCGCTGGCTAATGAGTCCAGCGAGAAGTCGCCAGTCTGATCGCTGGACAGACCGCAACCGTTGTTGTCGAAACGAATCAGGCGATGACGCTGTGTAATCGCCTGGCACCAGCGTCTGACAGCAGGCAGTTGCCACTCCAGATGCAGGTGACTCATCTGAATGTGGGGAACCTCGATCAGCGCAGGCCCCCGTCCCAGACTCATCAGGGCGATTCGTCTGCCGTCTTTGCCGTGGGCGTACCGCACGGGCGGGGACGTACCGGTCATGATACCCCTCCTGTCCTGTCGCGGACCGCCAGTATACGTGCGTGCGGAGGTCCGTGCCTGAAGCCCGACGGGACGATGCATTGTCTGTGGGAGCCACCCACTGGCCATGGAGCGGGTACAACCGGGCAGTGACCGATCCAGAGATCGAGCAGTGAACGCGGAACTATCCCGTCGCCTCCGCCAGTTCCCCGACAAGCCGCGAGAAATCGCGGGCTGACTGATTTCCGGAAAGGCTTGCGTTTGCAGCCGCACTGGCGAGACTGGCCTGCTGAACTAATGCACGAGGAATCAACATGAAAGCTGCCGTCTACTACCAGACTGGAAATCCATCCGTACTCCAGTACGAAGACGTTGCGGACCCGGAATGCCGCCCCAAGGGTGTCCTGATAGAAGTCAAGGCCATCGGCATCCAGGGCGGAGATACGCTCAACCGGCTGGGCGGCATGATGGCGTCCAAACCCCACGTGGTCGGCTACCAGGCAGCTGGGATCATCCGTGAGATCGGCAACCAGGTGACTGACCGCAAGGTCGGAGACCGGGTGGTAGCGACCATGGCGTTCGGCTCCCACGCCGAGCTGGTTTCGGTTGCTGCATCCGCAAGCTACCTCCTGCCGGACTCCCTGGATCTTGAGCTTGCCGCTGGTGTGCCGATCGAGTTCGGTACCGCTGCGGATTGCCTGTTCGAGTTTGGTGATCTCAAGAAAGGCGAAACAGTACTGATCCAGGCCGGTGGCGGCGGCGTTGGTCTTGCTGCCATCCAGCTCGCCAAACGTGCCGGTGCCACAGTGCTGGCGACCGCTTCCAGCGACGAGAAGCTGAACAGGCTGCGCGATTTTGGTCTGGACCACGGCATCAACTACAAGACCGAAGATTTCGTCGCCCGTACCAGGGAGCTCACGGAGGGTCGCGGTGCTGATCTGATTGTAGATTCTGTGGGCGGCAGGACGCTTGAAGGCAGTGTCAGTGCGCTGGCCTATCGCGGCCGAATCAGCTGGGTTGGCAATGCCGGGCGCGAAGGCCCGGCCAATCTTGGTGGGCTTGGTCTGAAGAACGCCCGTGTCACGGGAGTGTTCCTGGGTGCAGAAATGGGAGCCAACCCGGCGCGGTGCAGGAAGATGATCGAAGGCCTGCTCGCGGATGTCGCAAAGGGGGAGCTCCAGGTGGTGATCGATCAGAAGTTTTCGCTGCGAGATGCCAGTGCGGCGCATGCGTATATAGAAGGTCGGGGATCGTTTGGTCGTGTGCTGCTGGTGCCGTAACACGGTTGCTGCGCGTGGCGGATGATTGACACCTCAGCGCGCCGGGTCGCAGGCAGATCACTTGCCGAAGCGTCGCTGTTCGTTCACCATCGCCCGTTCTGGAGCACTGCCTGCGCGGGCTGCAGGTAACGACATCATGGAGAGGAAAGGAATGAGAACAACATCGATCATCGCTGCGTCCGCAGTGAGCCTGCTGCTTGCGAACGGAATCACGGCCCAGGAAGGGCCGACGCCGGAACAGCAGGCGGTCACGGCCACCGAGAACAGACAGGCGGTCTTCAAGCTGCTCGGCGTGCACATGGGTCCGATCGTCGGAATGGCGAGGGGCTCTGTGCCATTCGATGCCGCCCTCGCGGAGCGTAATGCCAGGCGCATCGCCATGCTGGCGCCAATGATTCCCGAGCGGCTGGGTGCGATGGACACGCGTGAATTCGACGTGGAGACCGAGGCGCTGCCCGGGATCTGGGACAACATGGACGACTTCTCGGAGAAGGCCGCCGCCCTGGCAGATGCGGCCAACACCTTCGCCGGATTGGCCGCGACCGGCGACCAGGCAGCCACTCTGGGCGGTCTGCGCGCGTTCGGCGGCACCTGCGGCAACTGCCACGACTCGTACAGGGTCGATTCCGACTGACGCACCCGATAGGCTGCGTGAAATCGAGCGCTAGCGGCGGATGAAGAACGCCGCCAGCGCCTTCTGATCGTCGCTCGTGAGTCGGCTGGTGTTGTGCTCGACCACGGGTTCCATCTTACCGCCGACGAACTCGCCGTCCGGTTTCAGGCCCAGCGACAGCAGCAGGACAAAGTCCTGGGCTGACCAGTCGGCGAGCGCTGGGGCATCAATGGCTTCCACCTCTCCGTCGGGCAGTACGCCACCCGCAAACTCCCGCCGAAGGTCCGGGATGCCGAGCCCGTTTCTCGGGGTGTGACACTCACCGCAGTGACCCAGATGCCGGGCCAGATAGGCGCCACGGGCCAGGAGTGGTTCGTCTTCCTCCGGCGGCTCGGGGTTCAGCAGGGACGCGAGCAGATTCCAGCCCGCGATCGTCCAGCGGAACAACCAGGGCGGCAGCTCATGCGCCGGCGCGCTGAATTCCACCGGGGGCAGAGACTTGAGATAGGCGGCGATATCCAGCACGTCCTGATCCTTCATCCCGGCATAGGCCGGGTAGGGGAAGGCCGGATAGTAGAACCCGCCGTCCGGAGCGCGTCCGTGCCTGAGGGCCAGCAGGAAATCCGCCCCTGTCCAGCCGCCGATGCCGGTTTCGTTGTCCGGCGTGATGTTGGGCGCGTAGAACGTGCCGAAGTCCGATTCCAGGGCCAGCCCGCCGCTCAGCGAATCCGCGTGCGCCGTGCCTTCGTGGCAGCTCACGCAGCCTCCGGCGGCCACCAGATAGCGCCCGCGCTCGACCGCTGCCGGTGAATCCGGTACCTCGGGATTGCCTACCTCGGGCGCAGCGAACAGGCACCACAGGGCGGCGAGCACCAACCCCACCGCGATCAGAATGAACCCAGTTCTCGGCATTGTTATCCGCTCGCCCCATCGTCGCCATGATGACTGGCGACATTAGAGCTTCGTGGCTGGGGCTGTCCACCGCCATGGGCGTGGGGCCCGATTGGAAAGCGGATGCCCCGCCAGGGAGGGCAGGATCACCAGCCAGCGCCAGCCTGGCTCCCGGTAACTCATGATCACTGGCATCCACGGGAAACTCCTCACGAAGCCAGCCCTGCGGCGCCGCGAAATGCCGTCGGCGTCATGCCTGTTTCGCGCTTGAACGCGGTGTAGAACGACGATCGGGAGTTGAAACCCACGTCGAAGGCAATGTCGAGAATCGTCTCTTCTCCCTTCAGCACCCGCGCCTTCGCCGCGCCGATGCGCCAGTGGTTCACGTAGTCGAAAAAGCACTGGCCGATAGTTTCGTTCAGCGTCTGGGAAACGTAGTTCGGAGTCACCGCCACGTGCGCTGACAGGTCTCGCAGCGAGAGATTCGGATCCCGGTAAAGATGGTCATTGCCCATGGCGGCTGCGATTTTGTCGGCAATTCGGCGCGATTGCTCCGGCGCCAGAGCCGAGCGCTCGTACTTGCGTGTGGCCACCGCCTCAGCCGCTGTATCTGCAGCCTCGTGATGATCAAACTGGCTGATGAATCCCGGCTGCTGGCGCAGACCCCAGATCGACAGTACCCAGACGATGGCGAGAGCAATGGCGGCCTCAACGGTCTCGGACGTAATATCGACCCCGTACCCGAGTTCAGCCACCACCGACGCCAGCGTGACCAGCCAGTAGCCGCCGACGATCAACACCAGCCAGCTGAGCCAGCGCAGTTCGAGATGTTCAGTACTCGCGAATACGTCCCGCAGACGGCGTCGATAGACCACCAGGCGGCGGACGATGGCGGGGATGTACAGGCCGATCTGCACGATGCCGGCGAGTGTCATCAGCACATAGGCCATCAGGGCGAAAAACGGATGTGCAGTTGCGGCCTCCAGGTTTCCCTCCAGCAGTTGCTGTTTGCTGTCGAGCGGCAGCGCAGCGACCAGTACCGCGGTCAGCAGCCCCAGCAACGCCGGCAAGAAATGCCGCAGATCCCGTGGTGCCAGCGACCAGTCCGTCTCGGCTGTGAGGCCAACCACGTAGAACCACAGGCAGGGGGCGCCTGTGAGCAGTGCCGGGATCCCGAGCACTGCGAGGTGAACTGCCACCGTAGAGCCCAGGGACAGCGCCACCGGGCCGGCGTCGGTTACCGCATTTACGATAAAGAATCCTGTCAGAAACAGATACACGGGTCGCCGCGGGCTCCGCGCGAAGACCAGCGTGGCCGCCAGCGCGGACTGTCCCACCAGGGCGGCCGAAAGGGCCACGGCAATCGGGTCGGGAGCGGTCGCAATGTCCATGACCGTCAAATTGGCAAGGCACGCTCAGGGCGTCAAGTCCGGTGTCCGTCCTCATCGGCGCGGACACCGGAGCCTGTCCGGCCCATCCCGCCAGGGCGCGGGCAGGGCGCTGCAGCCGCAAAGATGGCGTCGTTTTCTCCAACAGCGAAACGAGGCTGAAATGACTAAGACCCACAGACTGGCAGCCACCCTGTGCCTGTTCGCGCTCAGGATACTCGGCGAAACCGCGATACTTGCTCTGGCGTCGACAGTGTTTACCGGGTGCAGCTCATTGTCGGGCGCTCCCATTGTCGACACACCGCTAGCCACCCATTCCTACATTCTGGCGGGTCAGGGCTCGCCCACCGTCGTGTTTGAAGCCGGCCTCGGTGATGGCAAGGAAACCTGGGGCCCGGTGTACCAGCAGGTGAGCGGCTTCGCGCAGGCTTTTGCCTACGATCGCGCCGGCTATGGACACAGCAGGAGCAGCAACACATCACGTGACGGGGCAACCATCGTTCGCGAGCTCGGATCGACGCTTGGCGCCCTCCAGCTGAAGCCGCCATTCGTGCTTGTCGGGCATTCCATCGGCGGGACTTATCTGGAGCTCTTCGCACGAACCTACCCACAGGATGTTGCCGGAGTCGTCCTCGTCGACGCGCGGCACTCAGACTTTACGCGCCGGTGCCTGGATGCCCATGCGCCGGGGTGCAGGCCGCCTGCTGCCCTCATGATGCTGATGCCCGGACCTGTGAAACGCGAATTCGCCGGCGCCGCCGATACAGAAAGCGCGATCAGACGTGCAGGTGAGTTCCCGGACGTGCCGCTTGCGGTCCTGTCGAGCGGGAGGACAGCGCCGCTCACCGGCGCAGGGTTCCACAAAGTCTGGCTGGCGAGCCAGGCCGACCTTGCGCAACTGAGCAGCCGATCCACTCACGAGGTGTGCGCGAGCTGCGGGCATTACGTGCACAGGGATGATCCCGAACGCGTGGTCGCGGCGATCAGAGCAGTCGTTGCCGAGGCACGCGCCCTCCGCTCAGCCCAGACCGAGCCGGTCAGCCCAGAGCTGATTGAGTTGCCAGATGCCTTTCTCGAAAGATGACAGACGCCCCTGGGTGGTCAGTCCCGCCTGGAGTCCGCGCCAGGGTCCGAGATTGGCAGCGATGTCCTCAGTATGGATGGCTCGTACACCGTCTGCGAATGCGGCCCGCTCCTCATTGCTCAGGTGTGCGGCCAGTTCCGGCCGCGCCAGCAGGTGAATGCGCAACCGCATGCGGTCATGGGCGGTGGGTTCGAGCTGGTACCACACTGCGGTCGTCGCGGTGGCGCCGAACAGAAGGGTTGGATAGACGCAGCAGGCGATCAGGTCCCGCTGCTGGGACTCATTCAATGCGGGGAACAGGGGCAGACCCGAGTCTTCCCTGTGCTGGCCGGGCATGTGCAGGAACAGCCAGGGCGCGCCGCCATTGTCCGGTACCCGCGACTGCCGTGCGGGATAGACGGGTTCGAAGGTGTGTCTATGGGTGCCGATGTGGTGGTAGGCCTCCATGAAGTTCTCGACAAGGATCTTCCAGTTCCAGGGGCTGTCGAATTCCACCGTCTCGACGATCACCAGCTGGTCGAACTGGTAGTTTTCAATGAAGCCCTCGAGACCTTCCAGCTGAGGGGCGAGGGCGGCTGCCTGGGTGTCCCGGTTCACGAACACGAACCCCTGCCAGACCTCGAGTGCGAGTGTGGGCAACCGACAGCTGCCGGGGTCGAAGTCCTGCACCCCTTCCATCATGGGCGCGCTGCGCAGCCGGCCATCGAGCTCGTAGGTCCAGTTGTGGTAGGGGCAGACGAAGCGACTCGCGTTACCGGCGCCGTCTGCAATCGGCATGGCCCGATGCAGGCAGATGCGTGAGCTGGCGTGCAGACCGCTGCTGCTGCGACTCACCACGATGGGCTGGTCGGGCAGATCGGCGCAGACATAGTCGCCGACGTTCGCCAGTTGTTCGACGCGGGCCACGCACAGCCAGTCCCTGCGGAAGAGGGTCTCGACTTCGGCTGCCCACACCAGCGGATCCCGGTAGGCCGTCGGCGGCAAGGTACAGGCCTGAGGCAGCGGCTGACGGATGCGGGCAATATCTTCCGGGTCGAACAGATCGGCGGGCTGGATCTGGCGCAAGGTCGGCTCCTGGGAAGGTGTGGGTTGCGCGTTTGTAGCGACTATGCGGTATCGAGGCAAGGTCCGGGGACGTCCCCGGCATTGGAAAGCAGCCCGCGCACACGAAAAGGGTTGGTGTGCGGGTGCAGGGGTGAAACGGAAAGCCCGGAAAACGCCAGACCTGCGAGGGACTCGACCTCGCCGGCCGGACTTGCTGGTAGGATGCGGATTCTCTGTCCGGTCGAGACCGCTTATGAGCCCCCATCGGTATTCATCCGACCCCGTACCCTATATGCGGCGTTCCCACGAGTACTACGAGGCTCAGGGTTTCGAGCGGGCCTATCGCTACGCCCATCATGAGTCTGCGCCGTTTGCCGTGCTGCCGAAGCCGCTCAGGGAGTGCACGCTCGGCCTGGTCACCACTGCAAGTACTTATGCGCGCGCGAGCCTCGAACCGCGAAAAATCGATTCGGGCACCACCAGCCCGCCGCCTGAGCGACTCTATACCGACGACCTGTCCTGGGATAAGCAGGCCACCCACACGGAAGATCTGAATTCTTTCTGTCCCATCGAGCATCTGCAGAAACTGGCAGCCGAGGCGGTTATCGGGGCGCTGGCACCACGCTTTCATTGTGCTGCGACCGACTACAGTCAGCGCACTACAGTGGAGAAGGACGCACCTGAATTGCATCGGCGCCTGCTCGAAGATCAGGCTGACATTGCCCTGTTGATTCCCTTGTGACCCGTCTGCCACCAGACCGTGAGTCTGGTTGCCCGCTATCTGGAGGAAAGGGGTATGCCGACGGTGATCATCGGCTCCGCACTCGACATTGTTGAGTACTGTGGTGTGCCGAGATTCCTGTTCGTCGATTTTCCGCTGGGCAATCCCTGCGGCAAGCCCTGGGATCGGGCGATGCAGCAGCGCATCGTGCGGCAGGCAGTGAGTTTGTTCGAAACGATCGATGCCCCGCAAACCACCATTGTCAGCAGTGAGGTGTGGGGTGATGACGGCTGGCGCGATCGTTACATGGCGGTCAACGATGCCAACCGCGATGAACTCGCGCGCAGGGGCGAGGAACTGCGGCAACGCCGATCCAGTCGTGAGCACCGGCCGCGGTGACCGGTCGCTGTCACATTGCGGCCTTTTTGTTGCTGCTGAGTTCGCTCAGTCTGGCGCAGGGGCCGAGTATCAGTGCCACCCAGAGTGCAATTGCGTATCGTCAGGAGATCGGTCGATCGCTGACAGTAGTCTGTCCGGCATCTGACGGGGCTCGTGCATCGGTCTACGGAACGGACACTTACACAGACGATTCATCGATTTGCGCCGCGGCAATTCATGCCGGCGTGCTGCCGCCGCGGCAGTCCGGCCCGGTCACGCTGCAGATTGGTCCTGGCGCGGAATCCTATCTGGCGACGGCACGAAACGGGGTCACAAGTCGAAGCTACGGTCGGTGGGCCTATTCATTCACCTTCGTTCGGGATCAGGCGCCCTGTGCGCCGTCGACGGCGGCGACGGCTGCATTCGACACGATGGCTGAAGTCATATCGAGGGAGTATGCCGCATTGGTTGCGGCTGCGGGATCCGACAGCGCACGGCAGGCGGCGCTCCTGACACAGCGCGACCAGCTGACCCGCGAGATCGACGCGTTCCGCACAGCAGCGCACGCAGCGGCATGTACCGATGCCAGCGCGCCACTTTACGTCGAGCGTGCGCTGCCGGCTGCGGCTGGACGGTCAGTCGACCTCAGTGTCACCCCCGGGAACCGCCGGCGATCGGAACCGACGGTGACTGCCGGCAGCGGGGACAGTCCCGCGCCGCTGCCGGATGCCTATGGATCGTCATGCGCCTCGGCAACAGCTCTTGGCGTCATGCCAGCTGACAGCACTCTGGTCCGAACCGGCGTCATCGAGGAAAGCGACCGGTCCGACTGGTTTCTTCTCAGCCTGGCACCGAACAGCTCAGTTGCGGTCACCCTCGATGGCGCGGGCAGCTCGGAGTATCAGCTGCGAACCTACCGCACCTGCAGTGGAATTCCCGAATTTGCGTCCAGCGGTCCCGGTGCAAAGACAGTGACCCTCGCCGGGCCAGGGAGTGTGCTGCTGCAGGTATCGGCCTCACGGTGGATTCCAGGGCAGACGACGTACAGACTGACCACAACCAGCCGCTGACTCGCGGCCATTGTGGCCCGTTGCCGGCTCTGCGCGCCTTCGAGCGTACCTGCGGGCCGGTTTCGTGACGTAGTTCACAGTTTCGTCCGACCGGGGCGAAATCTGCCCGCCGGTGTCAACCGATCCCGTTGTCGTCCGTTCCAGTACCTGAAGCCAACCGAAGTACGAGGACGACATGAACCAAACGCTCACCGCACTGACATTTGCCGGCCTGCTTGCAGGTCCCGTAGCGGCATTCGCCGACGTCGGCGACCGGGTCGAGGACCGCCTGGACCACAAAGGCGATCGCATCGAACAGCACCTCGACAACAAAGGCGACCGTATCGACGGCCGACTTGACCAGAAAGGTGACCGCATCGACGGACGCCTGGATCAGGCCTCCGACCGTGCCGACGCGGCCGGCCACGACAGGCTTGCCCGGCGCCTGGACCACAAAGGTAATCGCATAGACAACCACCTCGATCGCAAGGGCGACCGGATCGATCACCGCCTGGACCATCGCGGCAACCGGGTCGACAACAAGCTGGACCGCCGTGGCCAGCGCTTCGACGCCCGCTGGGACCGTCGCCACTGAGTCTATCCGTTGATACCGGGGCAGGCGCGAGCCTGCCCCGCCCTCACTCAAGGAGCCGATCATGAAATTCAGATTCTTCAGGAACAGCGCGCTGGCAGCGCTGGCCGTGCTGGCGACCCTCGCCGGCTGTGGTGGTGGTAGCGGCGGCAGCAGCGCTGTAGTCCCGGCGATTCCCCCGGTACAGACGACCACCGGTGACCTGGTGGTTACCCTCACCGACGCCGAAGGCGACTTTGTCGCCTATATCGTCGACGTCACGTCCATCCGCCTGCGCCGTGCCAACGGCGATCTGGTGGAAACCCTGCCGTTGACCACGCGCGTTGACTTCACCCAGCTCACCGAGGTCTCGGAATTCCTTACCGTGGCCACGGTCCCCGTCGGCACCTACCAGGAGGTGATCCTGACCCTGGACTACAGCAACGCCGAAGTGCTGGTTCAGGGTGACGACGGCGAACCGGTGGCCGCACAACTGGTGGACGCCAGCGGTGATCCGCTGACCACTTTGGACGTGACCCTGACCCTGGACGACGCCGATGTCATCCGTATCACGCAGGCGACGGTGCGGGCATTCAGCCTGGACTTCGATCTCGACGCCTCGAACAGCATCGACGCCACGACAACACCGCCAACGGTGACTGTAGAGCCGGTGCTGCTGGCCATGCCGGAGCTCGAAGAAGATCGCGAACACCGCGCGCGTGGTCTGCTCGCGGAAGTGGACGAGGTGGCGGACGAGGTCACCCTGAACGTCCGTCCGTTCCGGCATCGCACCGGAGCCTTTGGACACCTGACATTCGCCGTCGACGCTGACACCATCTACGAGATCGATGGCATAGCTTACAGCGGCGAAGCGGGTCTTGCGGCACTTGCCGATCTGGCGGATGACACGCCGGTGGTGGCCCAGGGCCTGATCGAAAACCGTGAGCTCGTTGCCGTCAGCGTGCTCGCCGGATCGAGCGTGGCCTGGTCTGACGCCGAAGTGGTGCGCGGTGTGGTCACGGCCCGGGATGCGGACAGCCTGACGCTGCGCGGTGTGGCGGTGGAGTTTGCCGACGGCCGTTTCAGCTTCCGTCAGGAGCTCACCGTGCTGGTGGGCGACGCGACCCTCGTCGCCGCCCTGGGCGTCGACGCCGGCGATCTCGATCAGCTGTCGATCTCTGTCGGCCAGGCGATTGTTGCCTCCGGCGAGTTTGCCGATGACCTGACTCTGGATGCCACGCGGGGCCGCGTCCGCATGCTTGTCAATCGGCTCTGGGGTGACGTCGTGAGCGTGGATCCGCTGGTCGTGGATCTGCAGCTGCTCAACGGCCGGCGGCCGGCCATCTTCGACTTCACCGGCACCGGTGTGACCGGGCTGGACGACGCCGATCCGAATGCCTATGAGATCGATACCGCCACACTGGGTCTGCTGCAGATCGAGCTCTCCGAGCTGGTGCAGGTGCGCGGGCTGGTGAACCGGTTCGGCTTTGCGCCCCCGGACTTCCTCGGCCGCACCGTGGTGGATGTCGCCACGGCAACCCGGGGTGCCACCGCCAGAGTGGCCTGGCCGGAAGGCTCCAGTGTGCCGTTTGTGGCGAGCGCCCAGGATCGTCTCGATCTGGATCTCACCGGCGCCCGGGTGGTGGTGAATCTCAAGGGACGCATTCGTCACCTGGCCATCGAACCCGACATGCTGGCGCTGACCGCACCCGCTGCCGGCCGCGGAATCTATGCGGTGGTGCAGCGTGGTGCTGGCACGCTGACCGTGTACCGGAATTTTGCCGACGCGGTAGAAGCTATGGTGCGGCTGCTCGATGAGGGTGCCAGCCTGCACAGGCTCACGGCCCACGGCCGTTATACTGAAGACAGTGATGAGCTGACGGCGGCACGAGCAAGTTTTGTCTTCGGGATGGCGGATAGCGCTGAGCAGTGACAGCGGGTACCCCCGGGAGTCTTCGGCTCCCGGGGGTACCGTGGGCAGGCAATGAGGCAGGCCGCCGACATCAATGCCTTCCTTGCCGGCGTGGAAAAACGGGCCTTCAACATGGCCCGATTCGCGGTCAGAAACACGGAGGACGCCCTGGATATCGTGCAGGACACCATGCTCACCCTGGTGCGGCGCTACGCTGACAAGCCGCGGGACGAATGGCAACCGCTGTTCTACCGCATTCTGCAGAGCCGCATTGCCGATCACCATCGCCGGAGCACGCTGCGCCGGCGCTGGTTTGGCTGGCTCACCAGCGATGGCACACAGGAGAGTGACGACGCCCTCAATGAGGCGGCAGATCCGGGAATGACCGATCCCTCCGAACTGGCTGCCATGGACGGTACCGTGACGGCCCTGGACAGGGCGCTGGAGGCCCTGCCGTTGCGTCAGCAGCAGAGTTTTCTGCTGCGCACCGTGGAGGGTCTGTCCGTGGCGGACACCGCCGCGGTCATGGGATGCTCCGAAGGCAGCGTCAAAACACACCATTTCCGCGCGCTCGCCACGCTGCGGGAACAACTGCAGGATTACTGGATATGAACAGGCAGCAGGACGAAGGCGGCACGACTGCGCATCCGGAGGATGATGCGCTCCTTCGTGCTGCGCGGGAGCGCGCCGAAACGGTGGAGCCCGGGGTCGCCGAACGACTCGGTCAGATGCGCCGGGCCGCAGTGGCCGAACTCGATGCGCGCGGTGCGCGCCGGGCCGGGTGGCCGCGTACGGCTGTGTTCTGGAGCGGCGGCGTGGCAGCGACGGTCGCTGCCGTAGCACTCACTTTCGCGCTGCTGCTGCCCGGGGCGACGGAGCCGGAAGCGAGCCTGCTGTTCGTCGCGGACGCGGACGAGTTCGAGGCCATCGCCGACCTCGAGGTGCTCGAAGAACTGGAGTTTCTGGCATGGCTGGAACTGGAACAGCTCGATGCCGGGCAGGGCTGAGCTTGCCGCCGGCACGCTGCTCGGACTGGTGCTCGCCAGTCCGGCGCTGGCGGCGGAGCCGCTGCCGGACGCAGACTTCCTCGAGTTCCTGGGTCTGCTGGTGGAAGACGACGGCGAGTACGTGGACCCTCTGGATATGGCCGGGCTTTCCTTTCCTGACGCGGACGTACTGGAAGTGGACGAGCCGGAAATCGACCGGCCGTTGGAGAATGACGATGAACACGCCGAATAGCGGAAGGCGACGGAGAACTTGCAGCGGGTGGCTGCGCCACGCCCTGCTCGTGCTGCTGTTGGCCGCGATGCCGGCAGCCGCACTGGAATGGCACGAGCTGAGTGCGGAACAGCAGCAGCTGCTGTCTCCCTACCAGCAGCAGTGGACCGAACTCGCCGAGGACCGCCGGCAGCGGCTGGCACTCGGCAGCGAGCGCTGGCTCAGCATGAACCCGGAACAGCGCGGCGAGTTGCATGAGCGCTACCAGCGCTGGCAGTCACTCAGCGTGGACGAACGCACCCGGCTGCTGCAGCGGCTGCGCGATTTCCGCGATCTGACCCCGGTTCAGAAGCGGCGCCTGCGCAACAGCCTGCGGCGCTTCAATGCGCTGCCACCGGAGCGGCGACAGGAACTGCGCCAGCGTTTCCAGCAGACGTCGCCGGCAGAGCGTGCCCGGGCGGTCCAGCGCCTGCGCGAGCGTCAGCGGTACCGGCCCTAGCAACACACGGCGATCTCCATACCGGATCTGCAGCGAGCGCTCGAATTCTATGTCGAGGTACTCGGCTTCGAGGAAGTGAATCGATTCGAGTGGCGAGCTGGCAATGCCTGGGCGGACGCAGTCACAGGACTCGAAGACTCGGCTGCCAGGGCCGCCATGCTCAAACTCGGCAATGCCTTTCTCAAGCTGTTTCAGTTTTATTCGCCGGTACCAGAAGCGGTCCAGGTACGGCGCCCGGTGTGCGACCACGGCATCACTCATCTGTGCCTGCTGGTCACTGATCTCGACGCGGACTACGATCGTCTGCTGGCCGCAGGGATGTCGTTCCATAATGTCCCGGATCCGCAGAACCGGGCCGTTTATGGCCGCGATCCGGATGGCAATGTCGTCGAACTGCTGGAAGTCCTGGACCCATCGAGCCCCATGGCCGTGAAAGTCTGAGGCCGTTACTCCAGGCTGAACGGCCTGCGGAACCAGGATCCTGCAATGTACGCTTGGGCAGGATGTCTCGATAGCCGTAACTATTGAACCGCAGCCAGAAGGCGCGGGTGTAAGTCCTCTGGAAGTCGGTCGGGTCGACCCTCGCTATTCAGCCAGACTTGAACCGATGTACCTTCTGCGACGAGGGTGCTGGAATCTCGCATAAGTATTTCGTAGGTAAGAACAAAGCTCCGATTGCGGACTTCGCTGAACCAGCAACGAACACGAATCCAGTCACGGTACCGCAGAGGCATCTTGTATCGACAGGTGGTCTCAGCGATCGTGAAGTGCCGCCTTTCTGCAACTTCGGGTCGCAGCGGACGGATCAATTCGAGCCGGGTCATATGCTCCAGGCGGGCTTGCTCAAAGAACTCAAAATACCGTGCATTGTTTACGATTCCGTCACCATCAATGTCCGTGGACCGAACCCGGATGTCCCACTCAGTAATCATGGCTTTACTCCCTCCGCGGATCAGGTAGTTTAAGTTGATCGGATTTCGCGTCGAAGTAATACGTGGCGACTGTCTTCCGTTTTCAACCGTGTGATTCAGTTTCACCTCTGATGGTCGCAGTATGATGACAGTCTTTCAGGGAAATGCTTTTTTGCACGTCAGTTCAGACTGAAGGATCCGATCGTACAGGGGCCAATGGCTGGTGTTGCCGGACCGGATCTGATCGCAGCCGTTGCTGAGGCTGGTGGGCGTGTTCTGGGTGAGATGCCGCTCAATGAGCTGCTCGAGTCGGTACTGTCGTTGGCCGCTCGATTGTTCAAGCCTGAGTAACAGGTTAGACGAAATCATGGACTCGCAGTGTCGAAGATAGTCTATTTCAGCGACATCCATATCGAGATCCGGAAACAGCAGGACCGAAACGGCTGGACCAGTATCTATCCGCTTGGCCTGGGGCCGGACCTGTCCGCCTTCACCGCAGACACGGATCTGGTCGTGCTCGCCGGCGACGTCGGTCGGATGCGATCAAGGCGGGATGTCTCAACGCTGCGTTATGCAGAACAGGTCGCAGACTACGTTGGAAGTCCCGTAGTCGTGGTGCCAGGCAATCACGAATACTATCGTGGTGCATTCGACGATGTGCGTGATTCCCTGCTCGCGGCACCATCTGCCCGGGTGACGGTACTCGATCGCGGTGAAGCTCGTTATTCCTGCACTGCCGGTATCCTGCGAGTTCTCGGCGCGACACTGTGGACCGACTATGCAGTCCTGGGAGATCCCGAGAGAGACATGAGCGCAGCCGCGCAGGTTATACCAGACCACAGGTTGATCAGACAGGCGGACGGATCACCGTTTCTGCCGCAGGATGCGCTGGCGCAGCATCGTCTGTCGCGCGCATGGCTGGCACAGCGACTCGCGGAGCAGCACGACGGGCCGACCCTTATCGTTACGCACCACCTGCCCCACTCTGTGGCGCGCAGTCCGATCCATGGCACGACACCACTTTCCCCGGCGTTTTACAGCGATTGTGACGATCTCATCGCCGCTGCGGCCCGGTCAGAAGTCGTTGCATGGATTTTCGGGCATCACCACTGGAGTCATGAGATCGAGGCAGCTGGCGTGCGTCTTGTGTCGGCGCAGCTGGGATATCCGGGAGAGAGGACGGCCTGGAACGGTCCCGGGATCCTCTGGATCTAGCGGCGAGTCAGTGCCAGCTGCGCGTTCGCGCCGGTGCGGATTCGGTTTACCGACTGCTGATCACAGGTGTGGGCTATGGTCGATTGGCTGGCGAAGGGCTGGTGCGGTCGCCGAGTTTGACACCACTGAACTTGATAGTTAGGATTCCTACCTATGAAGTTCGACCAGATCACCGAACCCCTCGATCGCCGACTGGCCGACGGTCTGACCCGGCTCGCCGCCGTGGCTCGTCAGCTCGATTGGCAGGCCGCTGAGCGCGCTGGCCTGTCTCCCACCCAGGCGGACATTCTGCGTTTCGTCGCCAACCGTCCGGAAGGTGCGCGGCTCACCGCCACCGCCGCGCATGTCGGTATTCGCAAGGCCACCGCCAGCGACGCGGTGGGAGCCCTGGAGCGCAAGTCGCTGGTTCGCAAGTATGCGGACGCCTCGGACGCTCGCGCCGTGGCTCTGAAGGTGACCCCCAAAGGCAATCGGGTCGCGCAGGCGTGGTCGAGCAGCTTTGCGCCGATCGTCGCTGGCCTGTCCGAGGCCGAGCAGGAAACCCTGCTCGGCCTGGTGGTCAGGATGATCCGGCAATTGCAGCAGCGGCAGTTGATTGCCCCGCAGCGCACCTGCGTAACCTGCCGACATTTCCGTGAGAATGTCGCGCCCGGCACGAACACGCCGCATTACTGTGCGTTCATCGGCGCGCCGATGGCCGGGCGGCACCTCCGCGTCGACTGCGCGGAGCACGAATCCGCCGCCTGACGGCGGTTTAACCACCCCGTTCGATGTGACCGGGGTTTCATTTGAGTTATATAGTTAGGAGTCCTTACATGAACATCAGCCCCTTCTTCTGCCACCCCGGTGGCCGCTTCTGGGTCGCCGCCGGGCAGCCATTCCACATCAACAGCGGCGCTGCGATCGCCGATCTCAAACAGGAGAGCAGACTGTGATAGCAAAGATCCTGACCCTGTTTGGCATCACCGTCGCCGCGGTAGCACTGGCCGCGGAACACGAGGTTCCCTACCCGGAGAGTTACCGCGACTGGCACCACGTCAAGAGCATGGTGATTGAAGAAGGGCATCCGCTCTATGGTGCTTTTGGCGGCATTCATCACCTCTATGCGAACGACAAGGCGCTCGAGGGCTACCGGAGCAACAGTTTCCCGGATGGGGCCGTGATCATCTTCGATCTGCTCGAAGCCGTGCACGACGGCAATGCCGTCACCGAGGGGGCCCGCAAGGTCGTGGGCGTCATGCACAAGGACGCGAAGAAATTCGCCGCAACCGGTGGCTGGGGCTTCGAGGGCTTCGGTGGCGGTGACCCGGCGAATCGGGTGGTCGGCGCTGCCGCAGCTTCCGCCTGCTTTGCCTGTCACCTGCCGCAAAAGGAACAGGACTACACCTTCAGCCGGCTGCGTGACTGAGACGCCGGCGTGGATCATCATCGCCATGTCAATGCTGCGAGGAGTCCAGAAGTGAGATACAGAATATCGCTGGTTTGTGTGCTGCTGCGCACGCTCTTCCTGGTCACACTGGTGCCATCGCCTGCTCACGCCCAGACCGCGCAGGATCCCCTCGGACCTGTCGACCATCTCGCCCTGAAGCTTGAAGCGGATGCGCGCTGGCAGACCGGCGACCATGCGGGCGCCGTACCCTTGTACGAAAAGCTGGTCGCCGCCTATCCGCAGGGGGGTGATTCGATGTTTCGTCTCGCCCGCGGTCTGCATGAAA
Organism: Pseudomonadales bacterium; assembly: GCA_041395945.1. Taxonomy (NCBI): domain Bacteria; kingdom Pseudomonadati; phylum Pseudomonadota; class Gammaproteobacteria; order Pseudomonadales; species Pseudomonadales bacterium. The sequence goes on along the minus strand of JAWKZN010000001.1, from coordinate 3,482,685 downwards.
TGGGGCGGACCAGCGACGCACTGCCGTTCGCTCAGCGCGCGCTTGAGGAGGGGTTTGCAGATATCGAGGCGACGGCGCTGGTCCTCGCCCAGGCCATGGCCCAGGCGGGTGAGCGGGAAGCGGCCATGGCCTGGCTGGAGCGTGCCCTGGCAGCGCCGCTTGGTGATCGGCCGTCCCTGAAACGGGATGATGCATTTGCCGAGCTGCGGGAAGACGCGCAGTTCCGGCGGATCGCCGGTTTCGCGCCAGCGGATCTGAAAGATCGCATCGCCGGCTGGCGCTATGACCTGCGGTTTTTCGTTGACGAAGCTCGACGCCTGCACGCCGCCCCCGATCGGCGAGCACTGAGCCCGGCGTTTGCCGCCGCGGTCGCCGCGCTTTCTGAGCGTGTGCCGGAGCTGGATGACGTGGCGATTGCGGTGGAACTGCAGCGGATCATCGCAGAGCAGCTGGCAGACGGACACAGCCGGATCCGGCCGGCTCCGACGGCGCGGGTGCCGTTCCCCGGTATGCTGCCGCTCGAGTTCTATTTCTTCTCGGACGGTCTGTTCGTGATCGGTGCGACGCAGGATCATGCCGACCTGATCGGTCGAAGGGTCCTCGCGATCGGTGACAAACCGGTGGACGACATCCTGCTGGATCTTGCGCCCTTTGTGTCCCGGGACAACGACCAGGGCCTGTTGTGGCTCGGTCCGGTCTATCTGCGCAACCCGGGGTTCCTGCGCGCCATGGGCTATGCGGACACACTCGATCGGGTTTCGCTCAGGCTGGATGCGCAGGATGGACCGCGCAGCGTCGAACTCGCAGCCGAGCCACCGCAAAGCCTGTCCTTCTCGCTGCGTCCGGCACCGGCCCGCATACCGCCCCGCTGGCAGGCGCGGAGCGATGAGCCCTACTGGCACGAGTCTCTGCCCACGGTGAGCGCCGTCTACCTGCAGTTCAACCAGGTCCTGGACGCTGATCATGGCCCGTCGATTGGGGAGTTTGCCCGCCTGGTGCGCAACACCATCGAGAAGACCAGCGCCCGGAATCTGATCATCGACGTGCGCCATAACAGCGGCGGTGACAACTTTCTGCACTGGCCGTTGACACGGCTGGCTGCGTGGCACGGGCTGGCGAGTGATGCGCATCGCACCTTCGTCATTACGGGTCGCGCCACCTTCTCCGCCTGCCAGGACTTCCTGAATTTTCTCGACCGGGGAACCGATGCGATCTTCGTCGGCGAACTCTCCAGTTCCAGGCCTAACTTTGTCGGCGAGGACACCTCCGTGGAGCTCCCCTGGTCGGGGCTCCGGCTCTCCATCTCGTCACGCTGGTGGCAGGATTCCTATCCGACCGACCTGCGGCCGTACATTCCACTTTCCATGCCTGTAGCACTGTCCTCTGCTGAATGGCTGGCGGGGCGGGATCCGGTACTGGATGCACTCACCCAATATCTCTCCCGTAACTGAATCGCTTCCGCTCACGCCGTCAGGGGCGGCGGCCTCAATCTGATCAAGTTGCACGAAGGACCTGTAGACGGGACGGGTGCTGAGGCCGTCGCGGATGCTTCAATCCACCCGCGCCGCCGCCCTGGTGGCGAGCTCGATAAGCTGCGCCCTGTCGCCGCCCCTGACACGGAGAACGATCAGGTAGTTCTGCTCCGTGTACACCTGGATCATCGCGCTGTCCGGTGTGAAGTGGCTGAAGCGGCCGATGTCGATACGTTCGCCATCCTCGTCAGGATCTCCGACGCCATTTTCGATCATTTCCTGGCGATACGCATCCCACGAGGCCACGGACTGATACGACAGGCCGACGTAGACGAGCGGCACCGGTGAACCGGGGCTCGGCCACTGGCAGTTATTCAGCCCCGGATTCGCGCGCTCCGCTGCGCCTGGTGTGACTCCGGTTACCTCCGTAATCTCCGCTGCTGTGAGCAGCGTGCATGCATCGGGCTCTGCCGACGCGGTGGCCGACTCCGAAGGCGCGGACGATTCACCGCCGCAGCCCGCGAGCAGCGAAAGCAGTGCAGTCTGCAGGGCCAGGGTAACGAAACTGGTCTTCATGGTTCGATCCTCTGAACAGGGTTGGGGATTCTTCGGCGGGTAGTCGACCTGCGTCAGGAGCCGGGAAAATTGTACTCCTCCCGAACGCTGCGGATACTGCGTAATTGACGCGCCACTGTGCCTGAGCGCAGGCTTCAGCTGAGCAGAAGATGTGAGAGGCCGATGAAAAGCACCTGGATTGTCGTCGCCGACAGTACCCGCGCCCGTATTTTTCAGCAGGAAGGCGCCAGTGCACCGCTGCAGGAATGTGAAGGCATGGTCCATCCGGAAAGTGCACTTCACGCGGATGATCTGGTCAGCGATCGTCAGGGACGCACGTTCGACAGTTCGGGCCAGGGTGCGCGACATGCGATGGAACCGAAGTCCAGTGTCAAGGAGACACATGCGAAAGCGTTCGCCCGTGAGCTTGGAGCACGGCTCGAAAGTGCCCGCAAGCGCGGCGAGATCGATGATCTGGTTCTGATCGCACCGCCTCATTTCCTGGGGTTACTGAGCGCCGCTCTCAGCGACGTGACGGCAAAGCTGATCAGCAGCCGTCTACACAAGGACCTTGTGCGCCACAGCGTGGAAGAGATTGCCGCGCATCTCACCGATCCGGGTTGAGCTGGTGGATCAGAGGGATCCGCGCGGGCAGGCTGTGGCCAGCCTTACCGGCCCGCTGTGCGGACAGCCCGACGGTTCCGCAGGCGCAGGCGTACCTGCTTTTCGACTTCCAGCACAGAAAACAGCCCTACTCCGATAGCAACGATCAGCGCTCCCGCAAAGAGCGGCACGGACTCCGTCTGGAAAATCCGCTGCAGAGGCGGAAGATAGGTTATCGAAAACTGAGCCGCGGATACGCAAACCACTGTCGCCCAGACCACACGCGTGCCGCGGACGCCTTTCCATGTCAGCGATGTGCCGTACATGTTCCGTACAAAAAACAGATGAAAAATTTCCATGACCACAAGCGTGTTCAGCGCCATGGTGCGAGCCAGTTCGACCGAAAAACCCCTATCGATTGCAAAGGAGTAGATCCCGAATACGCTGCCGAGGAAAAGCGCTGACACCAGCACGATGTGCCAGCCCAGTTCAGCGGATAGCAGGGGCTCGTTTCTCGGGCGCGGTGAGCGGTACATCGTACCGGCTTCTGTCGGCTCGAATGCCAGTGCCAGGCCTAACGTGATCGCAGTAGCCAGGTTGATCCATAGAATCTGAATCGGCGTAATGGGCAAAGTCATTCCGAGCAGGAGTGCCACAATGATTGTCATGGCCTCACCAGCGCTCGTCGGCAGTGTCCAGCTGATGACTTTCTTGATGTTGTCATACACCGTTCGACCTTCCCGCACGGCAGCAACGATGGATGCGAAGTTGTCGTCCGTAAGCACCAGATCCGAGGCATCTTTCGCTGCCTCACTGCCTTTCAACCCCATGGCTATACCCGCGTCGGCCCGTTTCAGCGCCGGTGCGTCGTTTACACCATCTCCCGTCATCGCGACGGTCAGACCGTGAGCCTGTAAGGCCATGACCAGCCTGAGTTTGTGCCCGGGGCTGGTCCGCGCGAAGATATCAGTCTCCAGAACCACAGATCTGAGTTTCGCATCGTCCATCGCGTCGATGTCCTCGCCAGTCAGAGCACTCGAAGGATTCTGCAGACCGATCTGCTGTCCGATCGCAGCGGCGGTCGCCTTGTGGTCGCCTGTAACCATCTTCACGCGTATCCCTGCCCGTGTGCACTCGGCTACCGCTGCAATGGCTTCGACCCGTGGCGGATCGAGGAAACCGACCAGCGCGATGAGCGTCAAATCCGCCTCCGTATCCGAGCGTTTCAGAACCGTATGTTCCGGCGTAACGGATTTAACAGCCAATGCCAGCACGCGTTGCCCCTGCGCCGCGATGCCGCCTCCCCGGGCGGTCCAGTAGTCCGGATCCAGGGGTTGTGTCCCACCGGAAGCGGTGCGCTGCTCACGGCACATCGAAAGGATCTGCTCGGGCGCACCTTTTACGATTATGAACGCGTGACCCTCATGGTCATGGTTCAGCGTCGCCATCAACCGGTGCTGGGAGTCGAATGGTATGGTATCGGTGCGCGTCCACTCTCTCCGTTGTGCCCGGTAATCCATGTCGACCCTGCCCGCCAGCGTGAGCAGCGCACCTTCCATGGGATCTCCTTCCACCTGCCACACCCCTCCGATTTCGATGAGAGACGCATCGTTGCACAGCACAGCCGCGCGGCCGATTTCTTCGAGGATTTCGTGTTCGCGTACGCTGACGACTGTCCCATCCAGGGTGATTGCACCTCTGGGCGTATAACCCTCGCCCTCCAGAGAGAAGAGTGTGGCTTCTGTGACCACAGATACGACCATCATTTCGTTGCGGGTCAGCGTGCCTGTCTTGTCCGTGCAGATTACCGAGACGGACCCCAGGGTCTCTATGGCTGGCAGGTGTCGAACGATGGCATTACGCTTCGCCATTGCCTGAACGCCGACAGCAAGCGTGATCGTCAGCACCGCGGGTAAGCCCTCCGGTATGGCGGCAACCGACAGTCCAACTACTGCCATGAACAGCTCTGAAAACGCGAACTGTCCGGCCCGGTATCCGAATACCAGGAGCGCTGCGGCGATCAGCAGAATCACCAGCGTGAGCCATCTGGCAAAGACATTCATCTGACGGACGAGCGGCGTCGTCAGTACTTCGACCCCGGAGAGCATCCCGCTGATACGACCGATCTCTGTAGCAGTACCCGTCGAAACGACCACGCCCCTTCCAAGCCCGCTGGTCACCAGTGTGCCGCTGTAGGCCATGCAGGCCCGATCACCCATAGGCACCTTCATCTCCACCGGCTCGACGTGCTTGTCGACCGGTACGGACTCCCCGGTCAGAATCGCTTCCTGAACCTGCAGGCCTCTGGCACGATAGAGCCGCAGGTCTGCGGGCACCTTGTCACCGGCCTCGAGAATGACGATGTCTCCGGGAACCAGCGAGCTGCCATCGACGGTCCTGCGTTCGCCATCCCTCAGGACAGACGCCCTGACAGCCAGCAACCTGCGCACCGCGTCCATTGCCTTCTCGGCTTTGCCTTCCTGCGCGAAACCGATCAGCCCATTGATGAGGACGACGGCAAGAATCACCAGAGTATCGACGAGATGACCGAGGGCCGCGGTAATCGCTGCTGAGCCCAGCAGCACATAGATCAGGATGTTATGAAACTGCAGCAACAGACGAAGGATCGGGTGAGGCCTGCCGGGCTCCGGCAGCCAGTTGCCGCCGTGGAATTCAAGACGCGCAGCGGCCTCCTTTTCGGACAACCCTTCCGTACCTGTGCGCAGTGCATTCATCGCGGTTTCGGCTGCGATTGTATGCCACCTGCCCTCCAGTTCTGTCACTGCGTCCAATCCCGACTTCCGCTGATTCACCTGTTCAGAAACTGACTGCCCGACCTCCAACCCGAAGCTGTAAACCGGATACGTCAGATCTCCAGATACATCGCCGGTTCGAGACTGGTGGCGAGCATGACAGAGTTGATATCCAGATGTTCCCGCCAGTTCCGCAACTGCTGCAGGTCGGGCCGGAGCCACACCTGTTCGATCGACTTCTGCAAGCCGCTGAATGCCCGCAGTTGATCGAGGCGTCGCATGACGGATGGCCGAAGCGCGCGCCCGGCCAGCTGATCGAGAGCCTGCAATCCGATGCTCAGACCGAGTTCGCGGAAGGCAAGTCGCTGCGCAGCCGGGCGCTGCAATGCTCCGGACATCACAAAGGATTCTATGCCCCGGTGTGCGGCATCGAGGATCGGCTCGAGCAGCGGCAGACCCGTTTCCCTGCCGATTTCGCTGGTCAGCTGGACGATCCTCGCTGCATCAAACAGCAGTCCGCCGAGCCCCAGTGGATCATCCGTGAACCAGGCCTGCGTCCTGCACAGCACCCCCAGAGCGTCAGATACTGCGCGAAGTTCCGCAACGCCGGGATCCTCAGAATATTCGAGCACGACCAGCGAGGTGATCAGCCCATCCAGCGGGTCGTGCTGACCCGATGCCACGACTAGTGGATAACTGAGGTCGATGCTCATCTTCCAGTGCAGGCGGGCCGGACCCGAGGCCGCTCTGAAGCCCTGGTAGGACGCAACCACGAGTTCCTGTGCCCAGCGGCGATATCGCGCATCGCCGGTTACCGCTCCCATACGCCCCAGTGCGTGTATCCACTTGGTCAGGTAGTGGTAGTACTGACCGTCCTGTTCCCACTCACCCTGTTCGTCCACCGGGGCATTGCGCGAACGCTCCGGCCGACGCTTGCCGATTCGCAGACCGCCTATTGTCGGGTGCTTGCGGCCTTCTGCTTCGCTGAGTCCGCTGATCCATCCGGAGCGCACGTCGTCTGCACGGTGTCGGCCAAGCACCTCATGTACCTGATCGACCAGCGCAACCGCCAGGGCCAGCCACTGGGTATCGCCCTGGTATGCATGAAGCGTCAGAAAGTTGCAGACCGCGTGCGCATCTGTCCAGAGATAGCGGTGCGGCGGCGACCCGCCGCTGATGCCCGTTCTTCGTGCGAAGGACGACATCAGCTCCGCTGCCTGTGGTATTTGCGTACTTCCCATCGTCAGACCTCCACCGGGATTTAAGGCTAGCGGCCGGATCGCAGGCTCAGGATGCGGACTCCTACGTATTCAACCCGGCCATCCGAAGGACTAGTTTCTTACGAGGGCAGCGCACTGATGAGGAATGGCCATGGCCGATTATCAGCGGGAGAGAATCGCCATGGTGCGCGATCAGATACACGCTCGCGGCGTGCGCGATGCCGCAGTTCTGCAGGCGATGACCAGGGTCCGAAGAGAGCTGTTCGTACCCGAGTACCTTCGAGATCGGGCCTATCAGGATGCACCGCTCCCGATCGCAGAACACCAGACCATTTCCCAGCCATACATCGTGGCATTCATGGTGGAAGCCCTGGTGCTCAGCGCCGACTCCAGGGTGCTGGAAATTGGTGCCGGTTCCGGCTATGCCGCCGCGGTCATCGCGGAAATCGCCGGGGAAGTTGTCGCCGTCGAACGGCTGCAGGCACTGGCGGATACCGCGGCGGCCAACCTGTCCGCCGCCGGCTATCGGAACGTGCGGGTGATCCACGGGGATGGCACCCTCGGCTGGGAGGAGCGCTCGCCCTATGATGCGATCCTGGTTTCAGCAGGCGGACCGATGATTCCCGAGGCGCTGAAACGTCAGCTCAGAATCGGTGGCCGACTGGTCATACCCATCGGAACTGATCCCCGCGCTCAGGAGCTGGTGCGGATTACCCGTAACGGTGAAGATCGATTCGAGCGGGAAGATCTCGCTGATGTCCGCTTCGTGCCCCTGATCGGCGCCGAAGGCTGGGAAGTCGAAGCACCCGGGCCCCAATCCCGGCGTGGCAGATTCATCGAGCGGCGACCCCGGCAGCGCGATCCGGTGCATGCTCTGCTTGAACGTCACGGCGAAGTCTTCGAGTCTGTTGCAGACGCGCCTCTGGATGCCCTGCTGAAACGTACAGGTAACGCGCGCATCGTGCTCATCGGTGAAGCGAGCCATGGTACCTCGGAGTTCTATCGATTGCGCGCGGAAATCACCCAGCGCCTCATCACCGAAAAGGGCTTCAACATCGTCGCCGCCGAGGCCGACTGGCCGGATGCCGCGCGCATCGATCACTACGTCCGGCACCGGGAAGTGGCACCTTCGGAATGGACGGCGTTCGCCCGCTTCCCAACCTGGATGTGGCGCAATGAAGAAACCCGTGCTTTCGTCGACTGGCTGCATGAGCGTAATGCCACTCTGCCTTATCCGCAGCGTGCCGGCTTTTACGGCCTTGATCTTTACAGCCTCTACGCTTCGGCGCGTGCAGTGATCGACTATCTCGAGGATGTGGACACCGAACTCGCAGAAGTTGCCAGACGCCGCTACGGCTGTCTTTCACCCTGGGAGAGCGATCCTGCGGCATACGGTCACGCCGCACTCACCGGCGCCTACAAACACTGCGAGCAGGATGTGGCTCACGTGCTCTCCGAACTGCTGCATCAGCGTATCGCCCTGGCGGAACAGGACAGCGAGCGCTTCCTCGACGCCAGCCAGAATGCACAGATCGTATCGCGCGCCGAGTCCTATTACCGGATCATGTACTACGGCTCCCGCGCCTCCTGGAATCTGCGCGATACTCATATGTTCGAGACACTGAAGCAGGTGATGGCCTTCCACGGTGAGGGTGCCAGAGCGGTGGTGTGGGCGCACAATTCTCACATCGGCGACGCTCGCGCCACGGAAATGTCGAGCCGCGGCGAGCACAACATCGGTCAGCTCTGCGCGAGCGCCTTCGGCAATCTCTCTTATCGCATCGGTTTCGGTACGGATCACGGCACCGTGGCTGCCGCATCGAACTGGGATGCGCCGATGGAAATCAAGCAGGTGCGTCCCGCGCACCCGCAGAGCCATGAACATCAGTTTCATCTGACCGGTCGGCAGGGCCTGCTGCTGGGCATGCGCGGGGCTGCCCCGGAACTGGTCGACGCTGTCTGCAAACCCAGACTGGAGCGCGCCATCGGCGTCATCTATCGGCCTGAGACGGAGCTTGCCAGCCACTACTTCGAAGCTCAGCTCGGCCAGCAGTTCGATGAGTACGTGTGGCTGGACGAAACCAGCGCAGTGAAGCCGCTGAAAATTCAGATACTCGAAGGACTTCCCGATACCTATCCCTTCGGCGTTTGACAGCGGCGGCACAGTGCAGGGTCTGTCACCGCCTGATCGAAATACCGGCAGGAGCAGATCCACGCGCAACCAATCAGGGTTCTGCGACTCCGTGTGCAAGCAGCAGAACGATGAGCAGGAGGAAGATCGACACCATGATCGTAGTGTCGAGAATGCCCAGAGTGTGATCCTCGCGGAGGAGCTCCATCAGTACAAACAGCATCGGGAACAGAAAGAGCAGCAGGAGCATGTTTGAAAACGAAAAAAGCAGCGGCAGCTCGGCATGTGCAGGATTGAACCATGCCTGAAATACACCAATTGCGATCATCGTGAACGGCAGGACAAGGAACATCACCTGAGTAATCCCGCCGAATCCATTGGCCAGGGCGATGCCGTATTCACCTTTACGGTGAGATTGCCAGAGAATCACGTACTCGCTCATCCCGGCGAAACCGGCAAGCACCAGCGCCGTAACCATGAAATTCAGGTGCAGATCCTGGATGGCTATGGTCGCGAACTCGGCCAGCTGCTCACCACCCAGGGCAGCACCCAGCGCACCCAGCACGAGATATCCGCCGATAAGCGGCCAGGAGCTCTCATGCACCCTGCGATAGACCAGTGAACGGCGCAGCTCGATCTGCTCATCAGTGAGTGCCAGAGCATCGCTGATCTGCGCCTCCTCCAGGGCACTGTCCGCAATCAGCTTGTGGACATACACAGCGAATATGCCTATCAACAACGCACCGATCGCGATCAGATCGGCTGGCGCGAACGAACTCTTGGGGTGTTCGCTGAAGGACATCGCCATCATCGACAGGCCGAGCACCAGACCGATCGCACCACCCGCAACAAGGAGCTGAGACCCTGCCCCGGTGATCGGCAGAGGCATGAGATATCTGCCGCGTTGATCCTTCGGCAGAAAAAAAGAGTAGATGCTGAAAACCAGTGCGTTGTTGTAGATGGTGATCAACGCGACCACGAATGCTGTCACCGGGCTGACCGGAACGAGAAATCCTATGACAACCAGTTCCGGCAGGGTGGCCAGTATTTCAGCGACGGTCCCGGCAACATAGTGATCCCAGTTCAGTCTCGCTGCGAGCCGCTCCGATGCGGTGACCAGCGCATCACAGGCTGCCTGCAGTATGAGCAGCCCTACCACCAGCGCAGCGGCGGCGTGCACCCAGCCGGGCGGATGCAGACCCGCTTCCCCCGCCAGAGACAGACCAGCCCACAGGATCAGGCCCAGCAGGAGACGTGCCGCCCAGAACAGATGCACCGCGCGTCGCGCTGCGCCGGGCTTGCCGAGGTAGCTGATGGACAGTCGATCAGGATCTATTCCGGCCGCGCGCAGAGACTGATCCAGATAGACGGGAGCATCCGGAAGTCCCGCGCTGGAAGCGCGTGCGGGGCCGGACTTCAGCTCCTCGGTGTCGCTCATGCAGCGCCGTGCAGCACTGGGCTCAACCGCGCCGGATCCGACTTTCGACATCGAGCACCAGCCGTGTCGTAGCCAGCACCGAGTCGGGATTCAGGCTCAGAGAGTCGATACCAAGCCCCACAAGGAACTCCGCCACCTCGGGAAAATCCGAAGGTGCCTGTCCGCAGATACCGGAATGGCGCCCATTGCGTTTCGCCCCGGTTACTGCAAGTTCCAGCATCTTCATCACCCCGGGATCCCGCTCATCGAAGTCGAAGGCCACGATCTCGGAATCGCGATCGACACCCAGTGTGAGCTGGGTCAGATCGTTCGAGCCGATAGAGAAGCCGTCGAAGTGCCTGGAGAATTCATCTATGAGGATCACGTTATTCGGTATCTCACACATGACGAATACTTCGAGACCGTTCTCACCCCGGCACAGTCCGTATTCAGCCATCTGCTGCAGCACGGTCTGTGCTTCCGCGACACGGCGGCAGAATGGCACCATGATCTTCACGTTGTCGAGCCCCATCTCCTCGCGGACACGTTTCAGCGCCCGGCACTCGAGTTCGAATCCGTCCCGGTAGGCGGGATGGGCGTATCGTGCAGCGCCGCGGAAGCCGAGCATGGGGTTCGCCTCGGCAATCTCGAAGTCCGTACCGCCCAGAAGTGCCGCGTATTCGTTGACCTTAAAATCCGACAGACGGACGATGACCGGCTTCGGGTAGAAGGCCGCCGCGATCGTTGCGATCCCTTCGGCGAGACGGGCAACGAAATAGTCCGCGGGGGAGTCGAAATCCTCCGCCTGTTTCTGCAGAAGTCTGCGTACCGCTCTGTCGCTGATGCGCTCCGGATGTGCGGCGGCCATCGGGTGAGCGCCCACGTACTCGGTGATGATGAACTCCAGCCGCGCCAGCCCGACCCCGTCGTTCGGCAGCATGGCGGTGCGGAATGCCAGATCGGGATTGCCCAGGTTCACCATGATCCGGGTAGCGGGCCGCGGCAGATCGCTGAGGTCAGTCACTTCCCGCTCATAGTCCAGCGCGCCGTCATACACAGCGCCCACCTCGCCGCCGGCGCAGGACACAGTTACCACCTGCCCGCTCTGCAGTGCCTCGGTGGCGTTGCCAGCACCCACCACAGCCGGGATGCCCGCTTCCCGCGCAACAATAGCGGCATGGCAGGTGCGGCCGCCTTTGTTGGTGACGATGGCTGAGGCCAGCCGGATCACCGTGCCCCAGTCCGGTGCCGTGGTGTCGGCGACCAGAATCTCACCAGGCTGAAACGCCGTCAGCTCGCTGCTGTTACTGACCACGCGAACCGCGCCTGTGGCAATCCCGCTTCCCACCGCCCGACCGGTAAGCAGTGGATCTGCGCTGTCTTTCTGCAGCCGGTACCGCACCAGTTCGTTCGGATTCATCCGCGCGGCTACTGTTTCCGGACGGGCCTGCACGATGTACAGACCGCCGTCGATGCCGTCTCTGGCCCATTCGATGTCCATGGGCACCGGTCTGCCTGCAAGTCCGGTGAAGTGCGCCTCGATTGCGAGCGCGTAGTCGGTCAGCGTCAGCACTTCCTCATCTGTCAGCGCAAAGACCCGCCGTTCCGCGGCCGAGGTCGGGCGGTTGCAGGTTTCACTGCCGCTGCGCCTGCGACCGCAGACCATGCGCACCAGCTTTGCACCCAGGCGCCGCCTCAGGACACAACGGTGCCCTTTGCGGAAGGTCGGTTTGTGCACGTAGAACTCATCGGGATCGACGGTACCCTGCACGATGTTCTCACCGAGTCCGTAGGCCGCATTGACCAGCACCACATCCGGAAATCCGGATTCGGTATCGATGGTGAAGATGACCCCGCTGCTGGAGAGATCGGCGCGCACCATCTTCATCACGCCTACGGACAGAGCGACCTGCAGGTGGTCGTAACCCCGATCATGGCGGTAACGGATAGCCCGGTCGGTGAAGACACTGGCCAGACACGAACGGCAGGCTTCGATAAGCGCCTGCCCACCGGATACGTTGAGATAGCTGTCGTGCTGGCCCGCGAAACTCGCCTCCGGGAGGTCTTCCGCGGTAGCGGAACTGCGTACGGCAACGCGCAGGTCCGCGCCATACTCTTTCACCAGTTCATCGTGCGCGGCAAGGATCTCTTCCGCTGCGGCCTGGGGAAAGGGTGCGTCGTAGATGAGCCGTCGACACTGCTCTGCCTTCTGCGCGAGGTTGCGCAGGTCATCAACCACCAGCCCCTCGAGGGTTTCCCTCAGAGCTTCTGCAACGGATTGCTCAGCGATGAGCTCCCGGTATGCCCGGGTGGTCAGAATGAACCCGTTGGGAACCGGGACCCCCTGGTCGGTGAGTGTGCGGTACATCTCCCCGAGAGAGGCATTCTTGCCGCCGACCAGCGGCAGATCCGCGTGTCCGGTGTCCCTGAACCACTGAACGTAGCGCCTTTCACCCGGATCCGCTGCGTGCATGCCAGCCACCTGCCACCGTTTTCGATATCCGAAACTACCACCGCTGCGCGCGGGCTCAATAGGGGATGCTCCTGAGGGTGGTGGATGCCCATCATTGCTTTGATTCCACCGTATGAACGAGTGGGCACGAGCATCAGCGTATTGCTCGGACGACGGCTGGACAGATCAGGGAACGAACCGATGACGACAGCAAACTGGCAATCGATTCTGGTGGCGGTCCGCGATCCGCACCAGCGCCGACAGATCGCGATCACCAAAGCGGCGAATCTGGCGGCGCGCAATGGCGCAGAGCTCACTCTGTTTCATGCATTCTCGTTACCTTCAACATTGCCTGATTCAGAGATTTCTGATCCGGATGCCATTCTGCGATCCGCCACCACCGCGCATCGGGAGGGATTGCTGGAACTGGCCAGGCCGCTGCGCAGGAAAGGCATCAGTGTTCGGTGCGAGGTGGTCTGGGACTTCCCGCCCGCCCACGCCATTATCCGTCATGTGCTGGCTGAGAAACCGGATCTCGTCGTTGCCGAATCCCGTCGGCACGCGCGTATCGCGCGATGGTTCATGGCCAACTCGGACTGGGAGCTGATTCGCGAATGTCCCTGTCCTGTGTGGTTCGTGAAGCATGAGCGTATCGCGAAGAAACTGCGCATCCTGACTGCGATCGATCCTGCACACGCACACGCAAAACCTTCGGCGCTCGACGTACGGCTGCTGCGCGCGGCCGGCTCCGTGGCGGACCAGTTCGACGGTCGCTGTGGGCTGGTTCATGTCATTGACACCACGGCGGAGAAACTCCTCGGATCGCGAGCAATCGCACCAGCACCCGCGATTACGGATGAGATTGAACGCCTGGCGAAACGCCACCGGATCGCCGCAGCGGACCGGCTGATACACTCCGGTAATCCCGAGGCCGCTCTGGTGTCTGCGGCGGAGGAATTCAAGGCTGATCTGCTCGTGATGGGTGCGGTCTCCCGCAGCGGACTGAGTCACTTCCATATCGGCAGTACGGCCGAAGCGGTGATCGAAGCTGTGACCTGCGATGTGCTGGTGGTCAAACCCAGGCAGTTCAAAACCACCGTATCGAGACGACGGCCGCAATTGATGGCCGCAGGTAAGAAACGCACGAAAAGCCGCAGGAGCGTACCTGAGTGAGTGCCGTGATGGCACGCGCCTTTGCCTGGGGAGATCATGCGGTGCATTCGAAACCCATCAGGAGTCGGAATATGAAACTCAGAAGGCCACTAGCTGTAATTGCGTTCATCGCATTGGTCCTGGGCGCTGCGGGTCACGCGGCGCCTGGAGGTACTGGAGGCGGTAAGCAGGGCGCCAATCAGGGCGGCAAGGAGAAGGCGGAACAATCGACCAGATCCATGGACCGCACACAGACCAGGACACGCGAGCAGGTGGAGGAAAGCAATCCCGAAACCGGTAAACGGGTGCGGGAGCGGGAAGAGGAGGCCAGACAGATCCGCGAGGACGCGCCGGGCAAGGGCCAGGCCACGTCAGCGGAAATGCAGCAGCGTCAGCAGGAACGCAAGGAAATTCAGGAGCAGTACCGCACCTCCGAGCAGAAGGCTGACAAGGCCGGCAAGAAGCCCTGGTGGAAATTCTGGGGGGATGAAGCGGGTTGAGCGGGGCTTATGCTGCAGCGTTCGACAGCTGCGGTGCCGGGCGCAGTTGGAGTGTCTGCATTGAGCTTCGATGCCACAGGATGTGGCGTTCCTGCTCGAAACCAGTCATCGTCGCCGCGGTGACTCAACGATCACACCAGGTGCGAGTCCGACGGAGCCTGCGCGACTTGTGGGGACTGGACGAGCCGCCTGAGGCTCGAAGCGGCTGAAAGTCCGGCCATCGCTGCGTGCGACCACCTCCACCGAGATGGTCTCGTCCAGATAGGTTTCTGCACCATCGAAGTGAAAGCGCATGGGGTTATCTATACGGCAGGAAATCGTGTGGGTGCCCGGTTCGTCGAACTTCCATTGCTGCACCGTTTCGAAATCGCTCTGGTCCAGCGGTGAACTGTCCACACCGCGGGTATCTCCATCCACCGCCACTATCCCGGAAAAACGGCTGTCCGGATTGATCAGCCGCGACTGAAACCGTTGCGCCGCTTCCCGGGTGTTGTCATCGCAGACTTCCCAGCGGACGCGTCGCGACTCCCGCACAAAGCGGCAGCGGATCTGCAACTGATCCCCGACCGCGAGCGCAGCAACCGAGGCCTCCACGACCGGGGGCTGTGGCACCAGGTAAGTGAGGCCCGTGGCACATTCCGTTGCTGGTATTGCGGGAACTGCTGGTACTGCACGTGTTGCGGCTGTTGCAGGTGCAGCACGTGTCGCGGGTACTGCAGGTGTTGCACGTGTTGCGGGCGTTTCAGGTTCCGCAATTATTGCGATTGCTGCCGGCGCCTTGTTCTGCAGGGGCGTCATCGCAGCCTGCTGCTGAGCACTCCGCTGATCAAAAGGCATCATGTAGCAGCTTTCATCCGCGCCATCGTAATTCGGGTCTGCGCCACAGGCTGAGCGCACGAATTCGGCTTTCGCCGCGATCCGTTCCTGCAGATTGTCTGTTCTCAGGCACCTGATCTTCGCCTTGTCTTCGAGCATCTCGCAGCCGGGATTCTGGCCTCCCCGGGCGATGGGTGCGTTGAGCTTGTCGAGCAGCGCTTTGTTGGCGAACGCAATCTTGTAGTACTCGCTCGACTCCTCAGTGCAGGTTATGGATGTCATGGATGGCTGCAGCCGCGGTGTCGCCTTCACCAGTGCGTCGCACTGAACCTTCTTCCAGGGTCGGTGGCAGAGCACTTCGTTGCCTTTCAGCGTACAGCGCTTTGCGCCGAGATAAGCGTGGATTTCTTTCGCACGATGGGCGTCGGCGCTGGCCCGATTGACTTTGCAGATGCTGTTGCCGCCGACGAACATGACTTCACGACACTGGTCATAGCCGCCATAGGTTCCGCACTCGAATTTCAGGCCCTGCTGCGCCGTCCACCCGGCGGGAGGCGTACAGCCTGCCGACGTCAGCCTCCCGATGTTGTCCTGCAGCCGCTGCTGCTCGGCCTGCAGCAGTGCAACGAACTCAGGCTCCGCCTGTTCGCAGGCACCACGCCAGGCCGTGCGATTGACCTGCTGCGCTTTGACCTGATTCATGCAGGCATCATAGAGACCGCCCATGGCCCAGTGTGTGTTGAGTTTCTGGTACGGCGCGCAGATGGCCGGGTTCCCCGTGGTCAGCGGGTAGCCCTGTTCGAGTTCGGTTTCACAGAGACTCAGAAAGTGCTGGCGGATGCCCGAGTTGTTGTTCTTCCCGTATTCCGTAATCGCCCAGGCCCGGGCGCCGTCCTGCAGCTCTCTGACATAAACCCGCGCACCGGTGCGGATCGCTTTCGCCAGTTCCCGCGTCGACGGGGTGAAACGCTTGTTGCGCATGTCGTCGCAGGTTTTTTCCGCCGTCGACCGGTACTGGTTGTGGCTGTCGAAGTAGTCCACACAGTCATCCCAGATCCGCCGGTTGAACTCCTTCTGTCCCTGACAGTCTTCATAAACACAAAGATTCGTCGCTTTGTGCAGCCAGGGCAGCCAGTAGAGACCGTAGTACTGGTCATAGGGCATGTGCGAGTCGTCGCCGAACAGGATTTTCTCAGCAGCATCCGCGCCCTCGACGATCAGCTTCGCACCGAATTCACCCGCCGCGACGAACATGCCGCCGATCTCCGCAATGATCTTGCCGAGGAATCCGCAGAGTTCGTCGACCCCGGGCACCGGCACAAGTTTACAGGCGGTGCCGACGTTCCCTAACAGTGGAATCAGCTGCAGTACTTTTTCGACCGCCCCATCGTTACTGGTCAGAATGCCGAATGCCGCTTTCACCGTCGGCTTGCCCACACCGTTCATCACCTCCTTGAAGGGACCGCTGCAGATCCACTGCCCGATCGGCCCGCTGGGGCTCAGGGAATAGGTGCATGCCAGGGGAAACATCACATCGAGCCCGCCAATCTCGATGACTTCTACCCACTGCTGCGCCTGCACCGCCAGCACCATCTTCACCACCCCCTGCACCTTGGGATCCTCGGGCATGAAGGTGGCGGCCGCCTTGCCCGCCTGCTTCTCCGCTTCGGTAGGCAGGTTGAAGCAGGCGGTAGTATCACCGTTGTGATCGATGATGCAGTCGATCATCTCCCGGGCGTCTGCCACCGCAGGATCCACGAGTCCTGCCGCGGTCATGACCTTGAGCACATCATCGAGGGTGTCAGCGGCAGCAAAGGGGGCGGTGATCAGCAGGCAGGCTGTGAGCAGAAGTTTGCGGATGCAGGTGGAGACCAGAGTGGACAGTTCGCGCCTCGCAGCCCGGTTTCGAGATCTCATCCCTGCCCTCGATGTTTCTTTCGCGGAGTTTTTCTACGCCGGCGCGCCCCGGCTGTCAATCGACGCCAGTCTCAAACTTGATCCGACACCGGTCTGCGTGCGGGTCCCTGCCCGCGGCCCTTCGTTTTTGCCCTGACCAGCGGTTACCCGGGACTTTACAACACGCGGCCGGAATCGCAGGATCGTGCAACGCTCGCGGACGTACGCGGCTGAAGGGCATCTGGCAACCCGCACCCGCAATAACCCGCATTCGCAACAAGGAATATGGCTGAATGATCCGAACAACACTGCTGACCCTGGCTCCCATCGTTCTGGCCATGTTCGCACCCGTGATGAGTATCGCGGAAGAACACAGCGCGGAATCGCGCATAGACCTGTCTCCGGAACTGGCTCTCCTGCTGCGTGCGGAGATGAGCGAACTGGCGGGTGGTCTGCAGAGCGTTGCCTATTCCATAACAACGGCAGACTGGGCCGCCGTTGAAGCGACGAGCCACCGGATGCATGAGAGCTACATTATGAATGCGTCTCTCACCCGGTTGCAGACCGAGGAGCTCGAGCAGAAGCTTCCGGAACGGTTCAAGCTGCTCGACGCAGCATTTCACGCGCGGGCGGAAAAACTCGGTCAGGCGGCCGCAGCCGGTGATGCGGAATTAGTGACTTATCATTACTCACGACTGGTCGAAAACTGTGTGAGCTGTCACTCGGCCTACGCGACGAATCGATTTCCCGGCTTTGCTCGCGACCCGGAAGCAGCGCACGCGCACTGACGCCTCTGATCGGCCGGGGCATCACTCGCCGGCCACCCGGGTCTGCTCGAGTGCTGCAAGTTCCGCACGAAATCGTGCCGCTTCTTCTGACCGCCCCAGAGCATCGTAGGCGAGGATGAGATCATCGCGTGCGGCGCGCAGAAAGCTGATCGAAGGATTTGCCTGGGCCGCAAGTATCTCGTAGCCGGCCAGGGACTGCTGCCCGGCCTCGGCATAGGCTCCGGCCAGCCGCAGCGTCCGGCCGAGCTTGATCTGGGCAATGCCGGTATTGACGTTGTCGGCACCGAGCGTCTCGGTAAAGAGCTCGACAACGTGGCGGAAACGCCGCTCTGCCTCCGCGTAGTCGCCCTGCTGGGTGTGCATGTAGGCGACGTTGGAGAGAGTGATGGCAACGAGATAGTGCCGCTCCCCATGCACGCTGCGATAGATACCGGCTGCCCGTTCGAAGTATTCCGCGGCCTCGGTGTAACGGTCCTGCATCGCCAGCACATTGCCGAGCTCGTTCACCGCTTCGGCGACGAGGGGATGCATGGGACCGAAGGCGGCTTCCTGCACACGCAACGCGCGCTCGAGCGCGCCGACAGCCTCATCGTACTTCGCTTCATAGAGGAGCGCGCGGCCCAGTGAGGTGAGGTTGTCTGCAGTGAGTGGACTGTCTGCGCCATAGTAGGCTTCGTTGATGGCGAGCGCCTCCCGGGCAAGCGCTTCCGCCCGTTCGTAGAAACCCAGATCCTGTTCGATCGCGGCGAGGCTCGTCAGGTCGCCGGCAACCAGCGGATGCACGTTACCGACGTTCGCGCGATGCAGCGCGAGGATATCGCGGTACAGGGTCTCGCTTTCTCTGTAGTGCCCGGCGGCATAGTGAGCGTCGGCCAGTGCAGTCAGCGTGAGTGCCCGGTCCAGGTCGGCGGTACCACTGGCCGACTGCCGCTCGACCGTCTGAGTCAGCACGGCGATCGCCGCTTCGTACTCGCCGCGTTCACGCAGCACCCGGCCAAGGGAGAGGTTTGCGGTGACGATTTGAGGATGATCTGCCGGTCGCAGCTGCTCGGCGACAGCAAGACCTTTCCGGATCAGCGGCTCGGCGTCGTCGAGGCGCGCCTGATCGATGCGCAGCGAGCCGGTGGCGACGAGGGTCGCGGCGACCTCCGAACTGTGCGGGCCGAATGCCTTCTCACGAAGTTCGAGCGATCGCGCGTAGAGCCGGTCGGCTTCATCGAGCCGGCCCAGCTGCTGATAGATGCCGGCGAGGTTGAACAGCAGCTCCGCCTGCATGGGTGGATCGGAGGCCAGGGTTTCCGCGTCGCGGGCGCCGCGCTCGAGCATCTCCACCACGCGCATGTCGTCGCGCGGGCCGGCGAGAGCCTCTCCACCCTGAAAGAGATTGGTCATGAAGCGCTGCACGCGTTCGGTACGCGCTGCCTCGGCCCGGGCGGTATCGCGCGCGGCCGTGAGACGCAAAGTGAACACCGTGGTCAAGCCGAGCGCGACGATCAGGGCGGCCGCCGTGACCGCTACCACCGGCCAGTGCCGCCGCAGGAACTTGCCGGTGCGATAGCCGAGGTGGTCGGGCTGCGCGTCGAGCGGCTTCGAGTGCAGATAGTGGTCGACGTCGCGGATCAGTGCCTCTACCGAGCTGTAGCGCCGTGCCCGGTCGGCGTGCAGCGCGGTCAGACACAGCACATCGAGGTCGGTCCAGGCAGCGCGACCGGGCACATCGGGTTTTCCGGAATGCGCGCCGCGAACGGAAGGCTTCACCGGTGTAGTGCCGGTTACGGCGCTAATGGCCTCGAGTGGGGAAAGTTCCTTGAGATCGAAAGGCAGTTGTCCGGTGAGGAGTTCGTACAGCACCACACCGAGTGAATAAACGTCGGCCTGCACTCCGAGCTCCTCACCGCGCAGCTGCTCGGGTGCGGCATAAGCCGGTGTCATCAGTCGGGTCATGGTGCGTGTCTGATCACTCGCGCCGTCAAGTGCGTCCAGCTGTCTGGCGATACCGAAATCGAGCAGCTTTGCGTTGCCGTCCGCATTGACAAGTACGTTCGAGGGTTTGATGTCGCGGTGAATGACCGCATGGGCGTGCGCGTAACGCACGGCTTCGCAGGCCTGACGGAACAGCTGCAGGCGCCCCTCGACAGAAAGATCGTGCTTTACGCACCAGGCGGTGAGCGGCAGACCCTCAATGTACTCCATCGCAAACCAGGGTGTGCCGTCGGGGAGGGTGTCGGCGTCATAAAGGCGTGCGATGCCGGGGTGATTGAGTTGTGCGAGCACGCGCTGTTCGCTGCGGAAGCGCTCGCGTCGTGCCGGTGAGAGCCAGGCATCGCGCAGCAACTTGATCGCGACGACGCTGCCGAGATCGCTGCGTTCGCCAAGACAGACGATGCCCATGCCGCCTTCACCGAGCACGCGTCGGATGCTGTAGCGACCGATAGATGTGCCGGGTGGCGGCGCACCGTTGCCGAGCATCGCGCTGGCTACCTCGCCGACGCTGCGATCGAGTAGTGAATCGGCGCCGCGGTCCGCCTCGAGCATGCCAAGGATCTGGGCTGTCAGTTCCTCGTCGCCGTCGCAGGCGTCGGACAGAAAGCGCCGCTGCGCGTCGGCGTCAGCCAGAGTGAGCGCTTCGCGGAACAGGCGCTCGATCAGCTGCCAGCGTTCCGCGTCCATCCCTGTCAGTCAGCCGCCTGCAGGGCCTGAGCCAGCCAGGCCCGGGCCGTGCGCCAGTCGCGGGCGAGGGTGGCTTCGGACACCCCCAGCGATTCGGCCGCTTCGGTCACGCTCTGGCCGCCGAAGAAGCGGCATTCGATCATCTCGGCCTGGCGCGGCTCGGCCTGGGCGAGTTCATCAAGGGCCGCATCGAGGGCAACGAGTTCACGCTCAGAAACGGCATTGAGGTGCGTCAGTTCGTCGAAGGTCACCCACTGCACGCCATCGTCGCCGCCGCGTTTTGTCGCCAGCCGGCGTCGCGCAGCTTCGACCAGCAGCTGGCGCATCGCCCGGGCGGCAATGCGCTTGAAGTGCAGCGGCGATTCGATCGCGAAATCCGGGGACCGGGCGAGTTTGAGCCAGGCTTCGTTGACCAGGGCGGTCGGGTTCAGGGTCTGGGAACGTTCGTCGCGACGAACGGCGAGGGCGAGCCGGCGCAGCTCCTCGTAGGTGGCGCTGAACAGATCATCGAGATTGCGACGATCGGAGTTTTTTTCTCTCCCCATGACAGTTTTTCACCTGCCTTTGCGCACTGTGGGTTGAAGGCCGGTTGTGATCGACGGGTTCTGGCGGGGACAGCCCGTCGGGCCTGGATCGATGGTACACCCGGATCGCGGAGGAGGAATACCGGACGCTGCGCGGTATGACCGTGCACGACGGAGCGGCCCGCTCTGCAGTCGCAGCAATTTCAGGGGGAAACCGACGTGAAAGCTTCAGTGATAGCCGTGACCACCATCGCCGTACTCGTGCTGACGGGCTGCGGCAGTGGCAGCAGCGAGTCGACCGACAGCGGACCCCTCGAGGGGCGCGAGGTCGGCCGGGCCAGCCAGCTCGAAGGCACCTGGCTTGGCGCCAGCGAGGGCGATTTCGTCGGCTTCGAGTTCATGGAGGACGGCAAGGTGCTGGCGACGCCGTTCACGGCCGCGCTGACCGGCTACGGCGGCGGCGTCATGTACAGCTACAGCATTCTCGAGGGCGGACGTCTGTCGCTGATGACACCGAACGGTCAGACCCAGGTCTATGGGGTGAAAATTGCCGGCGATCAGATGGAGCTTTCGGGTGCGATGATGCTGTCCCAGACCAACTCCCAGCGCTTCCGCCGGCTGCCGCGCGGGCAGACTATCGAACAGGGTATGGAGGAGCAGGCGCGCCTCGACGCCGAGGATTACGAGCGCCGTTACAAGGCCCTGATCAAGTACCTTGATCGCGACGATCTGGTTATGGTGCCGAGCACGCCGGCCCCGAATGCACCGGCGGCGATCGCCCTCGACCTGGTCCCCAGCGGCACCGGCCGGGGCTGGTATGACGACAAGCCGCCCCACCTTGATGCGATCTCCACCGCGATTGAACCCACAGAGCGCGACGGCAGCGTGCCCGCCGTGCGCATCCGTTTCGGCGAACAGCTCGATCCGCCGCCGAGCCAGGCGCGCGGCGGTGGTCAGATCACCTTCGATTCCTCCGGCGACGTCGATGCGCCACGGCTGGTCGCCAATGTCAATTACGGCGGGCAGAGCTTCGAGCTCGAGATCCGCCGCGACGCGGGTCTGCATCGCGACATCGTCGGCCGCTTCGATGCCGAAAAGGCGCGCATCGAAGCGCTGCGTGCGCCGCTCCTGGCCGCGCTCAAAGACTACGTGGTGATCGAAGGTCGCAGCGGCGCACAGATGCCCACCCAGGCGACCGAAGACCACTTTGTGCTGGTTCGCGATGCCGCAACTGGCGCCTTCGCGGGCCAGGGCATGCTGCGCTATGAGAACCGCGCGCCGCAGGAAGAACAGATTACTGCCGAGGTGGTGGTATTCGGTGAAGTGGCGACGCTCGTGATCAAGGGCTTCTATCGCCAATATCAGCTGACGCTGGCGAATGCCACATCCGGGGAGTTCGCCGGCGCGTGGTTTCCGAGCGGCCAGCAGAACGGCTGGCAGACGTCGCTGTCGATCACCGAGGCGATCGACAGCGCAGAGCGCGAACGCCGGGCCGAAGCGCAGCGCGCTGCACTGCGCGCAATCCCTCCGGGTGCGCAGTACATCGGCCGCGCTTCGATACTGAATGAGTCCTGGGGTGTGCCGCAGCCGTTTGTGGTTCTCACTGTGACGCCGAGCGGCGATACGTTCAACGTCGCAGCACGCTATCCATCGATCGATCTGAGCGTTGCGATGACGGGTCTGATCGCCGAGGCGCCTACGGGACCTGCGCTGCAGTTGAGCAACGGCAGGATGGAGATCGGTTCCCAGATCAGCGGTATCCTGGCGCTGAACCACGTTGAGCGACAGCTGCAGGGTCAGGCATGGTCGCTGCGCGTTGCGGAACCCGGCAACGCGGAAAGCCATCTCGTGGGCAGCGGCACCAGAATGGGCACGATCGATCTGGAGCCCATGACAGACGCCTGGAAGCGACGACAGGCTGAAACGATCCGCAATGCACTTACCACTGGAGCGAAATTCCATGCCTGGGTGACGACAATGCGCCATGAGCAGGCGTCGGTGTTTGAATTCAAGCTCGACGCCGCGAGCGGCCAGCTGACTGGTGCCAATCCGGAAATGTCGCGGACCTTTTCGCTGCGCCCCGGCACCAACTTCATCGGCAGTCTGAGCGAGGATCTGGGCAGTTTTCACGGCACGTTCAAAATGGCCCAGGCCAATCTTGCGGATCGCTCGATGGACTGGTGGGCTTTCGTGGAACCGGACAACAACATTCTGCTGATCGGCAGTTTCGGCCAGATCAGCACGAACCGGCGAATGAAGCCGAGCTTCGAAATGACCCTCGTCCGCTGAATTCACCGCCCAGGGAGGACAAGATGACTGACAGGAATTTGTGGCCTTTCGCAGCCCTCGCACCGGCGCTGTTTATCGCCGGCTGCGGCGGCGTGTCCGGCGAGTACGGCGGCGAGGAGTGCCTCTACGACAAGCTGGATTTTCAGGACGGCGGCACGGCATACATCACCTTCGTCGGCATGGAAACACCCGCCAGCTATCGCATGGATGGTGACCGGGTGATTCTCACGGCCCAGAACGGTCAGGCGGTGGTGTTCACCCGGAACGGTGGCAACCTCGAAGCCAGTCTGCTCGGTGAAACCATGGTGTGCAGCCCGCTCTGACAGCAGTCCGCGGCTTATTCACTACGCGGAAGCACTGGATTGAATATATACGCGATCTGCGTATATTCCGTCGACAACCCCGCGAGTCCTGGGAAGCAGGCTTTGCAGAATGCCCGCCGCGCGGCGCTGGTGGCGAGCGGACGAAAGCCCTGCAGGCCATGAAAGCTACGAAAGATTAGCGCAGGTTGCGCGATGAACCCATGGCAGGGGCAGAGGCCATAAGGCCGCATCGCGAGGGAAAGATTACCCTGTGCTCCCATGACATCGAGGCGCTGCCGCCGCTCGAAATAGACGCAGAACTCATCCGCGACAGCCGGGATGCCGGGGCGATAGCACGTATAATGTGCCGCAAATTCCGGGCTGGTGAGCCCCCACCAGATGTAAAACCTACTTGAGTCAGGAAAAAAATGACAAGCAGAAAACTGAAAATCGTCTACACCCTTACTGACGAAGCCCCCGCACTTGCCACCTATTCATTGCTGCCGTTCATCAAAAAATACACCGAGGCGGCTGATGTGGAAGTTGAGCTGAGCGACATCTCGCTCGCAGCCCGCATTCTGGCGACCTTTCCGGATGATCTGACACCGGAGCAGCGTGTCCCGGACGCCCTTGCGGAGCTGGGCGAGCTGACCAGGGAAGAAGGCGCCAACATTATCAAGCTGCCCAATATCAGCGCATCGGTACCGCAGCTGATCGAGGCGATCGCGGAACTGCAATCCCAGGGCTACAGGATTCCGGACTACCCGGAAGAACCGTCGAACGAAGCAGAGAAAGCCATCAACAGGCGTTATGCCCACGTGCTCGGCAGTTCGGTCAACCCGGTGTTGCGCGAAGGCAATTCCGATCGCCGCGCTCCGGAATCAGTGAAAGAGTTCGCCCGTAAACACCCCCATTCGATGGACAAATGGAGTCAGGCGTCCAGTACCCACGTCGCGCATATGCGTCATGGTGATTTCTATCACAGCGAAAAGTCCGTCACAGTCGACAAAGGTGGAAAGCTCAGGATCGAGCTGGTGCAGGACGATGGTTCTGTCAGGGTGCTCCGCGATGCAGTTCCGGTTGACGATGGGGAAGTGATTGACGGCAGCTATATGAATGTCGCCGCTCTGCGTGAGTTTCTCGATGAGGAATTTAACGGCGCCAGAAGGGCGGGGCTGCTTGCATCATTGCATCTGAAAGCCACGATGATGAAGATCTCAGATCCGATCATCTTTGGACATGCGGTTGAAGTCTACTACCAGGAAGCGTTCGACAAACATCGCGCAACCTTCAAAGAACTCGGTGTCAATCCCAATCTTGGACTGGCCAGTGTGCTGGAAAAAGTGAGTCAGTTGTCTTTTTCGCTGCGTAATGAAATCGAAGCGGATCTGCGCCGCTGTCACGAAAGCCGTCCAGGACTCGCGATGGTCGATTCGGATAAAGGTATTACCAATCTGCATGTGCCCAGCGACATCATTGTCGATGCCTCCATGCCGGCGATGATCCGGGTGGGTGGCAAGATGTGGAGTGCAGACGGTAACCTGCGTGACACCAAGGCGATCATTCCGGATTCCTGTTACGCAACCATCTATCTCGAAGTGATCAACTTCTGCAAACACCACGACGCCTTTGATCCCACCACCATGGGCACGGTTCAGAACGTTGGTCTGATGGCGCAGAAGGCGGAAGAGTACGGTTCGCACGACAAGACCTTCGAGTTGCCTGCCGGCGGTACCGTGCGAGTGATCGATGAATCCGGTCGAGTGCTCATCGAACATGCGGGCGTCGAAAAAGGAGACATCTGGCGCATGTGTCAGACCAAGGATGCGGCGATCCGGGACTGGGTCAAGCTGGCGGTTAATCGCAGCCGACAATCCGGTATTCCGGTTGTGTTCTGGCTGAACAAACATCGCGGGCATCCCGATCAGCGCGGCCATGATGCGGAAATGATCAAAAAGGTCGAAAAATATCTGCAGGAACACGACACCAGCGGCCTCGATATCCAGATCATGTCGCTGGATCTGGCCATTCGACACACGCTCGAGCGGGTTCGGCATGGCGAGGACACCATATCCGCCACAGGCAACGTGCTGCGGGACTACCTGACCGATCTGTTCCCGATCATGGAACTGGGCACCAGCGCCAAGATGTACTCCATCGTGCCGCTGATGGCGGGTGGTGGTCTCTACGAGACTGGCGCCGGTGGCTCGGCGCCAAAACACGTCCAGCAGTTCAACGCGGAAAACCATCTGCGCTGGGATTCACTGGGAGAGTTTCTGGCGCTCACCGTTTCACTGGAAGATATTGCGGCCAAAGCCAATAACAAGCGTGCGCAGGTTCTCGCCGATGCGCTGGATACGGCAACCGGTAAACTGCTCGAGAACAACAAATCGCCGTCGCGCAAAACGGGTGAGCCTGACAATCGCGCGAGCCATTACTATCTTGGCATGTACTGGGCCGAAGCTCTGGCCGCGCAGAATGAGGATCCGGCATTGAAGGAACAGTTTGCGCCGCTGGCCAAAGCGCTGGCGGAGAACGAAGAGCGGATCATCAAAGAACTCGTCGAGATCCAGGGTGGTCCTGTAGATATCGGGGGTTACTATCATCCGGACGTGAAAAAAGCGGCTGCAGCCATGTGTCCAAGTAAAACGTTGAACAGCATTCTGGCGAAGTAGACCGGCGCACTGCGGGTTGGCCTCGCCTGCGGGCAACCGCTGCAGGTCAACCAGCCGGAGCTGAGTGCCGCAGAACGCTACCACCCCCTGATAGAGTCCCGTACATTGTCTCCTCGGGATTCACAGTCAGGGGGAGCACATGAACCAGGACACCGACGCCACGTCGCCGAAGTACCTGCGGGGCAAATACGCCATCGTCGGGGTGGGCGAGACGGGCTACACCCGGGGTAACGACTGCACCACCCGGGCGCTGGGCACCCGGGCGGTGCGCGCCGCGGTGGAGGATGCCGGGCTGACCATGGCGGACGTGGACGGCATGCTCTCCTACAGCTACAACGATTCCACCCCCTCCACCTTCATCGCCGGCGATCTCGGCATCCGCCTCAACTTCCACATGGACGTCTACGGCGGCGGCTCGAGCATCGAAGCCCTGATCGGTATCGCCATGGGGGTGATCGAGGCGGGCATGTGCAACACGGTCGTCATTTACCGGGCCATGAACGGCTACAGCCAGGTGCGCATCGGCGGTACCGGCCGCGCGGGTGGTAGTGCGCTGTCCGGACCAGCGCTGCTCACCGCCGGCAATGGGCTCACCAGCGCCGGGCAGATGTTCTGCCAGTCCTTCATGCGGCATATGTACGACTACGGCACCACACCTGCGCAGGTGGCCCATGTGAAGGTGATTCATTCCGAACACGCCTCGAACAACCCGAAGGCCTATTACCAGAAGCGGGTGAGTGTGGACGATGTGCTCGGCAGCCGCATGATCGTCAAACCCCTGCATCTGCTCGACTGCTGTGTGGAGACCGACAACGGCACCGCCCTCGTGGTCACCCGCCTGGATCGCGCGAAGGACTGCCGGCACACACCCGCGGTGATCCAGTCCGTGGTCGGCCGCTGCTGCAAACCCCGGGCCGACATGCACTACCAGTCCGGCCCCATCTCCACCGTGGCCGGGCACTACGCGAAGGAGATCCTCTGGCCGAATGCGGGCGTGGGCCCCGAAGACATCCAGGTGACCGGCTCCTACGACGCGTTCACCTTCACCACCATGCTGCAGCTCGAAGACTACGGTTTCTGTAAGAAGGGTGACGGCGGCGACTATGTGAGCTCCGGCGTCATGCGCTTAGGCGGCGCACGGCCCAACAACACCAGCGGCGGCCACCTCTGCGAGGGCTATACCCACGGCATCAACATGGTGATCGAAAACGTCCGCCAGCTGCGCCACGACGCGGACGACAGCTGCCCCATCGGCGCGGACGGCAGACGTGCCCATACCTACGACTACCGCGAAGGCGGCTGCCGCCAGGTCAAGGATGTGGAACTCTCGGCCAACATGGGCTGGGGCACGCCGGGCATCGGCTCGGCCCTGGTAATGGCAAGAGGGTGATGGCGAGGGGAGGCTGACATGGCACTGACTGGTGAATATCTCGGCATGCGGGTGCACGTGGACGAACTCGACCAGGAGCACCACGCCTTTTTCGGCTGGTGCGGCAGGCACGAGCTGCGCCTGCAGCGCTGCACGAAATGCCACCTCATGCGCTGCCCGCCCACCACGGCGTGTCCGTTCTGCGCCCATGGCGAATCCGAATGGGTGCCCGTCTCCGGCCGCGGCACCGTGTATTCCTATGGCGAGGTGCATCATGCGATCCAGCCGGTGTTCAAGGCATACACGCCGTACATGCTGCTGCTGGTAGAGCTGGATGAGCAGAAGGGAGCGCCGGGGAAGTTGATGGGCTCAGGCTGCAGGGAAACCTGGCGACGGCGGACGGGGAGCTGGCGCCGCCGGAACTGGTGGAGCAGGTGGGGATCGGGACGCGGGTGAAGGTGGTGTTCAGGGAGATTGGGGAGGGGATTGCGGTGCCGTTGTGGGGGGTGGATGAGGGGGTGGGGCAAGGGGAGGTTTGGAGATACCCGTAGATTAGGATTTAGAAATCGAGGAATTGTCGTTGCTGCTTCCGTGTTGGTGTAGCAGTGATGTACTTCACTAGGTGAGCACAAATTGAGTTGTCCTTTCTGTAGCTTCGATCGAGGCCGAGTTTTCTACGAAGATGAATCGGTACTGTGCGTGTGGGATCTGTACCCGGTTTCAACTGGCCACGCGCTCGTAGTCACCCGGCGGCATATTTCGAGCTGGTTCGATGCGATCCCTGAAGAGCATGCGGCGCTCCAGAAGGGAATTGAGGTAGCTAGAGATTCAATCATTAAGCATCACATGCCGGTTGATGGTTTCAACATCGGTGTGAATATCGGCGAGGCGGCGGGGCAAACCATCGATCACCTGCATGTGCACGTGATACCTCGTCGCACAGGTGACGTTGGGGACCCTAGGGGTGGTATTCGCCACGTCTTCCCAAGTCGAGCGAACTA
Organism: Pseudomonadales bacterium; assembly: GCA_041395945.1. Taxonomy (NCBI): domain Bacteria; kingdom Pseudomonadati; phylum Pseudomonadota; class Gammaproteobacteria; order Pseudomonadales; species Pseudomonadales bacterium. Next base: position 3,454,100 of record JAWKZN010000001.1, on the reverse strand, counting down.
CCTTACAGCAGCAAGCGTTCGAGACGCGGAAGCCGAGTATGTGGCTGAGAGATCCGTATCTGGAACAGGCAAGCTGCCATTTCTGAACGCACTCCAACACGACCTCGAACGCGCCATCCGCTTCGACCTTGCGGTCGCATTCATAACTGAAGCCGGCTTGGCAGAGTTAAAACCCTATCTAGAGGATTTGCTATTCCGCGAGGGGAGAATACGGCTACTCACGGGTGACTATTTGGATGTCACGGAACCTCGTGCACTCTATCAGATACTCGACTGGACAGAGGAGTACCCTGGCCGCATCAATGCTCGTGTGTTCGTCACGAAACCATTGGGGTTTCATCCCAAAGCATACGTTGTTTACGACAGCTACCGCTCTACCGCCTATGTAGGAAGCTCCAATCTAACGAAGCATGCATTGCTGAGCGGAATCGAGTGGAACCAGCGCATCAGCGCGGATCCTGCAGACAGAGTCATTCTTCAGATTGAATCGGAGTTCGAAGCACTATTTGCGCATCAAAACACGATCGAGCTCAATGCCGATTGGGTAGCCGAGTACGGTAAGCGTCGGCCGTCGCGCCCGATGATAGAGGCTGGATTGGATCTCGATGAAGAACCGATTGCGCCGCCGGTCGAGCCCCACGGGACCCAGAAAGAAGCGCTAGAAGCTCTGGATTCCACCCGGCGCGCCGGTAATAACGCTGGCCTTGTAGTGCTCGCTACGGGGCTGGGAAAGACTTGGTTGTCCGCCTTCGATAGCGCGTCGTACGAACGTGTACTATTCGTTGCTCATCGCGAGGAAATCCTTGAGCAGGCGCTCAACACCTTTCGCCGAATCAGGCCCACAGCAGCGCTTGGTGTTTACGCTGGTGGCCGTCGCGATCGCCAGGCTGATGTCTTGTTTGCGTCTGTGCAGACGCTTGGGCGAAGGGAGCATTTACAGCAGTTCGGCGCGAACTCCTTCGACTACATCGTTATTGACGAATTCCACCATGCGGCCGCGGCAACTTACCGCAGGCTCATCGATCATTTCGAGCCCGACTTCCTGTTAGCCCTGACAGCCACCCCAGAACGATCGGACGGAGGCGATTTGCTCTCACTTTGCGGAGAGAATCTAGTGTTTCGCTGCGACCTGGTAGCGGGTATCAACCGAAGCTTGCTGTCTCCGTTTCGATATGTGGGTGTACCCGATGATATCGATTTTGCGAACATCCCCTGGAGAAGCGGTCGATTTGATCCAGAAGCATTGGAGCACGCTGTCGCAACGGAGAAGCGAGCTCAAAACGCCTATGATCAGTGGCGAAAACACGCGAATCAGAAGACGCTTGCCTTCTGTGTTTCTAGGGGACATGCGGACTTTATGGCGACCTTTTTCGCGGAAAGAGGCGCACGATGCGTTGCGGTACATTCTGGCGAGACTTCAGCTCCGCGAACGCAATCTCTGAAGAAACTCGAGTCGGGAGATCTAGAGATCGTCTTCGCGGTGGACATGTTTAATGAAGGCGTTGATGTTCCGACCATCGACACCGTCCTCATGCTTCGGCCTACAGAATCCAAGATCCTTTGGTTGCAGCAGTTCGGACGAGGGCTGCGAAAAGCTGAAGGCAAGGATCACCTGAAGGTGATCGATTATGTTGGTAATCATCGGTCCTTCCTTCAGGTCCCGATGATCTTGTTTTCAAATACGCGTACACCAGGCGAGATACGTCTGGCATTGCAGCGCCTTGAGGCGGGCACTCTGGAACTGCCGCTGGGGTGCTCGGTGGAGTACGAACTGCAGGCGATCGAAATTTTAAAGACGCTGGCTCAGCCAACAGCAACCGCGGATCAAATCAATTACTGGTATGAGAGTTTCCGGGAAATTCACGGACGACGACCCTCTGCCGCTGAGGCCTATCATGAAGGATACGACCCCAAACGGCTCAGAACTACATTTGGATCTTGGTTAGGTTTTGTCAACGCCCAAGGAGACCTGGATCAGGAACAGCGCCAGGCATTCGAAGAGAGTCGGGACTTTTACGAACATCTAGAAACCACGCCGATGACCAAGAGCTTCAAGATGGTCACGTTGCTCGCAATGATCGCGGCGGAGAAGTATCCAGACGCTATTCCGATCGATGTGCTGGTGCGCGCCGTAACTCAACTCGCCTCAAGGGTTTCTACGCTGAAGGAGGAGTTTGGCGAATCACTCACAAATGCAATCCAAATGCGGCGATTGCTCGAGAACAACCCAATCAATGCTTGGGTCGAAGGGCGAGGAACAGGGGGTCAGTCGTACTTCAAGTTCGAGAACGGAGAGTTTCAGTCTCTAATTGGGTCGGACGACGATCTGGCGATGGCACATCAGGAAATGACTCGAGAGCTCTGCGATTGGCGGATGGCGCAGTACTTAGACCGTTCTTCAGGGAGTTCGCGTGCGCTCAGTATTCTCTGCAAGGTTAGTCACTCAGGGGGCAGGCCAATCATTTTCCTCCCTGATCGAGCGGAGACCCCAGGCATTCCGGAAGGTTGGACTCCTGTCGATGTGGACGACGATAGGTTGGAGGCCAATTTCGTCAAGATTGCCGTCAACGTGATGCGAGCGCCAGGTACCGAAGGCAATGTCCTTCCAGAGATTCTACGACGCTACTTTGGGGAGGATGCTGGGCAGCCGGGAACGAATCATTTCGTCCGCTTCAGTCTCAGTGACGGCACGTATCGCCTGATTTTAGAGCGTCGCGATGAGAGTGTTGCGGAGGTCGGGCGGGAGTACATGCGGGCAGAGATTCCGGCGCTCTGGGAATTGGGTTTCTCCCGCTCAAGGTGGAACCAGGGGTTTGTGCGTGTTGATGGGCATCTATTTCTACTCGTCTCGTTGAACAAAAAGGCAATGAGCGAGAAGTTCAAATACGAAGATAAATTTCTCTCAACTGATACCTTTCAATGGGTGAGTCAGAATCGCACGAAGCAGGGCTCTCCTGCTGGGAAGGCTATTCAAAATCATGGAAGCGACGGCACAAAAGTTCATCTCTTTGTCCGACGGGAAACAAAGACCCCGCGGGGGACTGCTGCACCTTTCATCTACTGTGGTGATCTGCAGTTCATCGACTGGGAGGGAAATCAGCCGATCACCGTCCGCTGGCGTCTGAATAACCCCCTGTCACAGTCAATGCTTCGGAGATTCCAGGAATAGAATCCAGGTACGCCATCACAACCGGAATATCCGCCTCCGCCCAGTCCAGCCTCATCAGCTCCTCTCGGCCTGCCCAGAGGATCTCCTCGTGTTCGAGCGGTTTGGGATCGCCATCGGTCGTTCGGCATAGCAGGGGTATCAGACGGATCGCGAAATCCGCGTACTGATGTTCGTGTGGTGCAAGTTCAGCGAGAACGGCCAATCCGCATCCGAGTTCCTCACGGATCTCGCGCGCGATTGCGGCCTGCGGATCTTCCCCGGGTTCGATCTTCCCTCCTGGAAGTTCCCATTTGCCCCCCATTGACTTGTCCGAAGGCCGCTTCGCAACGAGGATCTTTCCGTCCCTTTCGATAATCGCGCAGACAACATTAATCATGCCGTCATCATACGGAAACACAGGCCGGGGAGCGCCAGGCTTCGGGATTCGTTAAGAGATGCTCAGCGGGCGTGCAGAACCCGCCCGGCCACCGACTGGCCAGGCGGGTCAGCCGATTCAGCCATGCACCGCAGCAAAGATCTCCGCAAAAGTAGGCGCCCGGTCTTTGCTCAGGTTGGCGTGCAGACGCCGCTCCATGTCGCTCGCGGCGATCAGCCCGCGGATGCTGTGGGTCTCGCCTTCCACCACCAGGCAGTGGCTCTCGCCGCTGTCCTGCAGGGTGTCGACAAGGTCCTTCACGCTCGCGCGGCTCAGATCGTCGTACCACAGGGCCCGGTGCTCGTGGCGATGTTTCATCACATCCATCACCAGCAGGTCCTCACGGGTCATGCCGTTCGCCACCCGGCGCAGCAGATTCACCTCCGAGAGCTCGCGCAGGGTGACGGTGCCGATAAACTCACCAGTCCGGTCCACCACCAGGCGTAGCCTCGGGCGGCTCTGCCGCAGATCGAGTGCTGCATCTGTCGCGCGCATCATGCCGTCGAAGGCCACCGGCTCATGTTTTCGAAAGTCGGTGAACACACTCAGCGCAGGCGAATGCAGATTCACGTCAGAATATTCTGTGGGTGAGACGAGATGGTCGATCGTCTCCACGGTATGTAGTGCAAGTACTGTCATTTCTGTCTCCTCCGGCACCCACCGGTGTGCCGGTGGTGCCGTGAATTCCTCAAGGGCAGCTCGCGCCGCCCGCCGTCGTTCGGAAATTCGGACGTTCAGAGTCCGGGTGGTGCCCGGGCGAAATGGATTCTGCGCGATTGTGCAGGCGATGCATTGGCCTCGCCCGGCGCCTGGGGTGCGCGATAGCCGGTGTCGACGGAGTGGTCAGCCTTGGAGGGGAGAGGGATTTCCGGGTCGATCGCCGAGGCCAGCGCGTCGCTGTGGACGTCTGCACGATCACCAGCAAAGTGTGGGTCTGCGGAGGTGGTAGCGCGGGACTCCAGCGCCAGCAGCATGCCCGTGATGAAGAACACCACCGCGAGAGTCTGTATCAGCAGCCTGGGCATGGCCTGCATTCCTTCGGATGACCGGTTGCTGCCGGCTCATCACGTTTGACTCCAGCTGGCCGGCAAGGTCTGCCTCCCCTGGAGCTACTGGAGATTACCACTGCGCTGTGCGCGTTACAGCCCCTCTCGCTGCCACTCAAGGTTCTGTCGGTTGATTTTCCCGCCTGACGCACTCAAAAACTGACATCAGGCCGCCTATGCCGGGAGTAGTGGATTCAATGACACGTTGTGCAGCTGTAGTGCTGCTGCTGGCCTGTTGCGGGTCGGGAATGGCCGCCGAGCTGGCTTATGAGCCGCCGCGCATGGATAACGGCAGGCCGGATTTCAACGGTGTCTGGCAGGTCCTCAACAGAGCCAACGACAATCTGGAGGATCATGGCGCGCAGGCGGCGCGGGTGTTGCGCAAGGGGCCTGTCGTGCCCGTACCTGCAAAAGAAGTCGTCGCGCTCGGTGCGGCAGGGGCGGTACCGGCGGGATTGGGTGTGGTGCTTGGTGGCCCGATTCCCTACACGCCCGAGGCACTGGCGCAACGGGACCGCAATCGAGCCGGCTGGCTGGAGTCGGATCCTGAGATCAGGTGCTACCTGCCCGGTGTCCCCCGGGCAAATTACATGGATTTCGGCTTTCAGATCTTTCAGAACAGCAACGCTCTGGTGTTTTCCTATGAATACGCAGGTGCTGTGCGCAACATCCACCTGGCGGATCCCGGCCCTGCGCCCATCGACAGCTGGATGGGCCAGTCCTGGCTGCACTGGGACGGGGACACCATGGTGATCGAGACAACGGGCTTCAACGGACTGACCTGGCTGGATCGATCGGGGAATTTTCACAGCCCGGCTCTCAAAGTCACCGAACGCTTCACCCGCACCAGTGCGCACACCCTGGATTACCAGGCCACGCTCGAAGACCCGGCCGTGTTCACCCGGCCCTGGACCATCAGGATGCCGATTTACAGACGCGTGCCGCCGGATGATCGGCTGATGCAGTTCAACTGTGTCGAGTTCGTGGAAGAACTCATGTACGGCCATCTGCGCAAACACCCGCTGGAGTAAAAGATGTTGCGTAATCCCATCCTGCTTGCCGCTGTGCTCTCCGCGTGTCTGACATCGAGCACGGCGTCTGCCCATCATGCGTTCTCCGCGGAGTTCGACGCCGAGGTGCCTGTGAGCGTGCGCGGTCGTATCACCCGGGTGGACTGGATAAATCCGCATGCCTGGATCTATCTGGCTGTCGAGCAGAGCGACGGCACCACCATCGACTGGATGTTCGAAGGGGGTACCCCCAATACGCTGGTGCGGGCCGGTCTGGACAGACACTCCCTGCCCGTGGGCACCGAAATACTGGTTCGCGGTTATCAGAGCAGGGATCGCAACTGTGTACCGGCGTGCAAAGCCAACGGCCGGGATCTGGCATTCACGGATGGCCGCAAGGTGTTCATGGGTTCCTCAGGCACGGGTGCGCCGCAGGATGGTGCCGATCCGAATGAACGCTGACCGGCCCCGCCACCTGCGCTGGCTGACGATGCCAGCGCTGCTCCTGCTGGCTGCATCGGCCGCTGCGGATATCTGGCAGACGCCGCGCATGCCCTGGGGCGATCCGGATCTGCAGGGTACCTGGACCAATGCCACCGTAACCGGTCTCGAGCGTCTGAAAGGCATCGATGATCTGGTGATCAGTGAGGAAGCGGCACGGGCTCTGGAGGCGCGTGATGCACAGAACTCGTCGGCGATCGACAACCTTCCCGCAGGCGAGCTTCCCAGTGGAGAAATTGTCGGCGGCTACAACACCGCCTGGCTGGAACGCGGCACCAGGGTTCTGCGCATCGATGGTGAACCGAGAACGTCCATCATCGTCGACCCGGCGAATGGCCGGGTTCCCTATTCGCTTAACGGGTGGGTGCGATTCTGGTGGAACATGGTGCAGACCCAGAAGCGTAATAATCCGGAAGAGCAGCTGACCGGCGACCGCTGTCTGGTGGGATACGGCTCCACGGGCGGACCGCCCATGCTGCCGGTCCTCTATAACAACAACTACCAGTTCGTGCAGACGCCGGAGCAGGTGATGATCCTGGTGGAAATGAATCACTCGGTACGAACGATACGGCTCGACGCGCAGCGACTGCCCCCGCAGATTCGGCCCTGGCTGGGTGATTCCATCGGTCACTGGGAAGGGGACACGCTGGTTGTGGAGACCACCCAGTTTCACCCGCAGCAGAGTCTGCGTGGCGCGATCAAACATCAGCTGTATGTCGGGCAGGACAGCAGGGTCACCGAATACTTCACACGGATTTCCGCGGACGGGATCCACTATGCGTTCGTCGTCGAGGATGACGGGATCTACCGCCAGCCCTGGCGCGGGGAACTCATGTTTTCACCGAGCAACGGCGAGATTTACGAATACGCCTGCCATGAAGGCAATTACGGCATGGTCAACATGCTGGCCGGTGAACGGGCTCGGGGAGTGAACGGCGTTCGCTGGCTCTGGGATCTGGCCACCCACATGCCCGAAGAGGTGAATCATCCGCAGCTGAGCGGCTCACGGTTCGACAAATAGAGGGCGATTGAGTGAATCGACCGGTCCATCAGATTCTCCTTCTGGCGATCACGCTCGTCTGCTCCAGCGCTCATGCGGAATCATTGCTGGGCCCAGGCGACCACTTTCCTGAATTCGAGGCCAGCGACCAGCATGGTGAGACCTACCGCTTTGGTACGGATACAAGGACAGTGCTGATCGCTTTCGACATGTCTTCCAGCAAAGCCGCCAACGGGATTCTCGCCGACAGAGGCGCGGCATATCTGGATGACCACAGGGCCGTCTTCATCTCGAACATCTACGGAATGCCGGGCATCGGCAGAGTTTTCGCGATCCCGAAAATGCGGAAGTATCCGCATCGCATCGTCCTCGCCGACGACATGGCGCTGCTGCAACCTTTCCCGCAGCGAGCGGGCCATATCACCGTGATGCGGCTGACTGACGGTGGGGTGATCGAATCTGTCCGGTTCTGGGATCCGGCTGCGGATATGCTCGAAAAATATCTTGAATAATTCGCTTCGGACCGGACGGCTGACCCGTTTACCCGAGCAGATTTGACTCGCCGGTCTCACCCGCCGAAGATCACGCATCCCCAGCAGAGCGTGTAACCAGAATGCAGATTGCAGTCGTGACCGGCACCAGTACCGGCATCGGATTCACCACCAGCCTCCACCTTGCCCGCAACGGTTACCGGGTGTTTGCCGGCATGCGCAATCTCGGCAAGGCCCAAGCATTGCAGGCCGCGGCTGCAGCGGAATCGCTGCCGGTGAGCGTGGTGCAGCTCGACATCTGCGATGCCCAGTCGGTTACCGACGCTTTCGCGAAGGTAGCCGAAACGGGGCCCGTTGATCTGCTCGTCAACAATGCCGGTATCGGCGGCGCTTCACCGCTGGAGCTGACACCGGAAGACGAACACAAGCAGATGTTCGAGACCAACTACTTCGGCGCGGTGCGCTGCATCCAGGCGGTACTGCCCTCCATGCGTGAGCGCAAAACGGGATGCATCGTGAACATCACCTCGGCGGTGGGCCTGCTGGCCACGCCGAACCAGATTCCCTATTCCGCTTCCAAGTGGGCGCTGGAGTGTCTGGGTGAAGCACTGGCGCACGAGGTGTACCGCTTCGGAGTGAGAGTGGTGAATGTCGAACCCGGTGTGATCATGACCAGTATCTTCGAGAATTCCGCCGAGCAGACCCGTTACGACAAGACCTCGCCCTATCAGCCCATCATGCGTCGTAACGGCAAGGTGTTCGCCGCCGGTTTCAAACGTGCGGTACCGCCGGAGAAGGTGGCTGAAGCCATTCTGCAGGCGGCCACCACCGACGACTACCGGCTGCGCTGGCCGGTGGGGCCGGATGCGGAAGGCATGCTGGCGGCCCGGCAGCGGCTTGCTGCCGAGGACTGGGTGCAAATGGGCGATGATCTCAGCGATCAGGAATACAACGCCCGCTTCAAGGCCCACTTCGGTATCGATATCTAGGGAGATTCCGAGGTGCTGATACTTGATCAGAGGCTCCCTGGACCTCTCGGCGCTCCTGTTTCCCCTTGCGCGCCAGGTGCCAGCGAACCTTACGGTTACCGTGTGCCGCCGCGTTATGTGCCCGCCACTGTGCAGGGTCTGCGGGCGCCGGGTGGTGTGATCGCGCCCGGTCCGAACCCGCGGCAGCCTTCGCGGTCAAACCAGGCCGGCCTACTTTCTCACTGTATTGCAGCGAGTCTGTCGCGAATCGGTCGTTCCGTTGCGTGGTTGCTGGCAAGGGCATAGGATTATTGGGATCCGGGGAAGGAGAACTGCCATGCCATTTTTGCAAGTCATGTCGAATCGCGCCAGTGAAGCCTTCAGCTTCGATAGAATTCAGGAGCTGAAAGTGAGAGTTCAGCCCAACACCGATCTGGGAAATCTGCTGGGCCGATTGGGTATTGTGCAGACGGCCCAGGAGCGCGCCGCGCTTCGCGCCTTTCCGAAGTCCATTAAGGATTCGCTGCTGGCTGTGATCCGACGTGCGCTCGAGCCACCCGCAGGAGAGAGGTTGCAGATCACGGTTTCCTGGGCGCCCGCCTACGAGTACGGCGTGCACATCTGGGAAGCCAGAAGTGTCTGTGGCAGCCCGTCGGCGATCACGATCCATCTTGAAGGACCCTATCCGGAAGCTGCAGCCGAAGAGTGATCTGACTCGATCGAGGTTGCGGGGTGATGCCGGATCGCAAATTTTTCATGACCAGAGACGGTGTCCGGATCGCTTACGCAGAGCATGGATCCGGACCACCGCTGGTTTACGTGCGAGGCTGGTTGAGTCACCTGGATCTTTTGTGGGAGCGTGAAGGATACAGAACTTTCATCGAGACCCTATCCACCCGCTTTCGAGTAGTCCGGTTTGATATGCGGGGTAACGGCGTATCGGACCGGGATGTATCGAATCTGTCGATCAAGGTGCTGGTGGCCGAACTCGAAGACCTCCTCAATCATCTCGGGCTGGACAGAGTTATCCTGTGGGGGTCGTCATTCGGCGGCCCGATCGCAATGAGATTCGCATCGCTGTATCCGGAAAAGGTGGAGCGCCTGATTCTCGATGGCACCTATGCCCGCGGCAGTGCGATCACCCAGCCGGTGAGACGCTTTCTGCTGGTCAACGCCTTGCGGTTCTTTCCTGAGATGGGCTTTCTGCTGCTGAGCAATGCCACGCATCCCGATCCCAGGCGCTCGGCTCAGCGCACTCTGGAGATCGGTACACAGATGGTCAATCCGAAGGTGGGCGCCAGACTGTATCGGCTGGCATTCCGGGTTGATGTGAGCAAATTCCTGAGTGCGATTCAGGCACCCACTCTGGTGCTCCATGCGATGCGCAGCCGTTCCGTGCCGGCCCGACTGGGGCAGGATGTTGCTGCGCAGATTGCCGGTGCCAGTTTCGTCGGGCTCGATTCCGATCAGCAGAATCTGTGGGAAGGCGATCTGAAAAGGCTCTTCATGGCTGTGAGTCCCTTTCTTGGTGTTCCTCTGACCATCAACCCGGCCGAGGTTTCGCTGTCCCACATCCGCGAGCCGCAGCCCGTCCCCGAAGAGCCGTTTCTCTTCCTGTGTTATTCGCATCTGGATGCTTCAGAGCTCGGTGATATCGTCAGAAAGCTCCAGCAGCAGGGCTTCCCGTCGTGGATTGATTCAAGTATTTCCCCCGGGGCGGTCTGGCGTGAGCAGATTGCCCGGGCGGTGGAAGCCTGCGATGTGTTTCTGCTGTTTGCTTCAAAGCACTCGCTGGCGTCACCGTACTGTATACAGGAAGTGAATTTTGCCGTTGATGAGAATAGATCCATCCTGGTCGTCTATCTGGAAGACGTAGAGCTTCCCCGGTCCCTGCGGATGTCCCTGAGCAGCCGGCAGGCCATACATATGCGCGATTACTCCCGCGCGATCTTCGAGGAAAAACTCATTCAGGGCGTGCGCGGACTGATGAGCCGATCCCGGCCGTCTCAGTAGCGGCCTGCTGCCGGGGACTGGGTGCGCATGGGTGATGATCTCAGCGATCAGGAATACAACGCCCGCTGCAACACGCTGAGGCGTTGATACTTGATCAGAGGCTCCCTGGACTGCTCGGCGCTCAGCCAAATCCCCCGGTCCGCTCCAGCGCTCGCTGGAACGCGGGCCGCTCTTCGAGCCGCCCGACGTAGCGGCCGAGTTCGCTGTCCACCTGCACGATACCCAGCAGGCGCGCCGCCAGCAGTGTGAAACCGAGCATGATGTCTGCCGCGCTGAAATGCTCACCGAGGATCCAGGCACGGTCTGCGAGCTGCCGTTCCAGTAACTCGAAGGCGGTGCGGGCACGCTGCCGCGCATCTTCGATCAGCGCCGGGTGCTGGTCAGCGTCGTCGCGATATACGGCCAGCCAGATCACGATACCCAGCGGTGGGAAGGCCGTGCCATCGGCGAAATGTACCCACTGCAGCCACTCACCTTTTTCACGGGAGCCCGGCGCCGGGAGCAGTGTGGTGTCCCCATGCTTTTCCAGCAGGTATTCGACGATGGCACCGGACTCGAAGAGGATGAAGCCGTCGTCGTCGATGGTGGGAAACTTTCCTGTGGGTGTCTGCTGGATGAAGAACCGGGACCGGGTGGGCACGAAGTCGGACAGAATCACTTCGTACTCTGTGCCCAGCTCTTCGAGCAGCCAGGCCACCCGCAGGCTGCGGGTGCGCGGCGCGGCGTAAAGTTTCAGCATAACGTACTCCTGCGCTCATCGATTTGCGTCAGCTTAACCGCTCACCAGCACGTGGCCGATTACTCCCGGGGTAATTCCACAGCCGCCTGTATCGACACCAGCGGCAATCGCCACAGGAGATCACTTTGCTGCCTGCGCAGACGCCTGCGAGGCCCGGGCGGCTGCGTGCAGGCGGTACCGCCATCCATGCGCACCCCGACTCTTGCGCGATGCCCCGGATGGCACATACTACGGCGCCGTTTAGCGTGCGGAAACGCTCCGATGTTGGATCGCTGGCTGGCCAATCTCAGGCGTCGCAAGGTGCTTCGTGTGGCAGGTGCTTATGTGGTCGCCGGCTGGGGTGTGGTGCAGGCGGTAGAAGCCGCGGCGTCCCTTCTTTCCCTGCCGGTCTGGACCGTGGGTTTCGTCGCTGTGCTGCTGGTCGCCGGTCTGCCCGTGGCCATGATCATTGCCTGGGTAGTGCAGGCCGAACCGGCAGCAGCGACTGGAGACACGGACACTGCATCCCCGCCCGCGGCACCCGGCTGGCTGGATCTGGCGCTGCTCGCCGCAGTGATCCTGGTGGTTGCGGTGACCGTCGTACAGGTCATCAGCTGGCAGGGAGATGCGACACAAACGACGACCGCCGGTCCGACACCCGACGCCGTCAGCGCCGATCAGCGATCGGTGGCTGTGCTGCCCTTTGCCATTTTCTCCGACGACCGGGAAGACGGTTATTTTGCCGACGGACTCACCGACCAGCTGATCAACGGCCTGGCGCAGCTTGAAGGTCTGAAGGTGCCGGGTCGGACTTCGTCTTTCTACTTCAAGGACCGGGACCAGGATCTGCGGGAGATCGGCAGACAGCTCGGTGTGGCCCACCTGCTGGAAGGCAGCGTGCGGCGCGCGGGTGAACGCGTACGGGTGACGGTGCAGCTCGTGTCTGCGCAGGACGGGTTTCATCTGTAGTCGCGTACTTACGATCGCGAGCTCACCGATGTGCTGGCCATTCAGAACGACATAGCCGCGCACGTGGCGGCAGTGCTGAAGACGACTCTGCTCGCTGACAGCCACGATCACTCGGCACAGGGTGCTTCCAGCACCCACTCACGCTTTCTGGTGGCGACCGGTCTGCTGCGGGAACGCAGCAGAGAATCGCTCACCCAGGCGCGTGCGCTGTTCAGCGAAGTCCTCGAGCAGTCTCCGGATGATGTGGAGGCGCTGGCCGGTTATGCGCGAGCCACCATTCTGCTCGCCGGCGCCTTCCTGACCCTGGATTTCGAACCCGCCGCCGCTGCCTCGATCGAAGCTGTCGAGCGCGCTGTGAAGCTGGCGCCGGACAGTGTCGCGGCGAATCTGACCGCCGGACAGGTCTACGATCTGCTGGCGCTGCGCACCGACGAAGTGCAGTACTCGACACTGGCCGAGCGCTTTCTCGCCAGAGCGCTCGATCTGGCACCCGGCGATCCGGAAGTGCTGCGCAGCTTCGGTGCACTGCTGGTGCGGCTCGGTCGCTGGGAGAGCGCGGTGAGGATCACCGAGCTGGCGGTCGCGAGTGATCCCCTCGATCGTGGGGTGCGACTGCAGCACGCCGAAGCGCTGCGCGGCAACGGCCGCCTGGGTGAAGCCCGGGATGTGCTGGAGCGGGTGCTGGCGCTGAGTCCGGACCATGCACCGGCGCATCTGGAGCTGGGCGAGCTGCTGGTGGAATCCGGCGCGCTGGATCTGGCTCTGCCGCATCTGCAGCAGGCCCACGCATCCGGTGTCTCACCCCGGGGCAGCTTCGCGCTGGCGCACCTGTATCTCAATTTCGGGGCACCTGGTCTGGTGCTGAAAACGCTCGATGAGATGCACGATGTGCCCTACTCCCGGGCAGTCGCGGAAATGGTGCGCAAGGTGATGGCCGGAGACGACGAGGCGGCACTGCGCCATGCCGAGGCGGAACTCGAACAGAGTGGCGACCGGATCTGGCGACCGATGCTGGTGCTCGCGGCCCTCAACAGCGGCGCACTGGACAAGGCCCGCGAGCATCTGCGCCGTCTCGAGCCGACGCTGCTGGGCCCGGCTCCGGAGCTGACCCGCATCGAGCCGGGGAATGTGCTGCTGGCGGCCAATCTGCTGATGCTCGAGGAACACCCGGAGCAGGCCAGGCTGCTGCTCGAGCGGCTGCTGGAGGTCAATGCGCCGAATCCCGAAGGCTACGATCCCATCTTCCGCAAGCTCATCAGGGCACAGGCACTGGCGCGACTGGAACGTAAGGAGGAAGCGGTGGCTGAGCTGGAGGATGCCTACCGCCAGGTCTACCGGACGCTCTACGATTTCGACAACTTTGTGCGCCTGGACCGCTACCCGTCGTTCCTGCCGCTGCGCGATGATCGCCGCTTCCTGCAACTGCTTGCGAAGATCGAAGCCGACGTGCGGGCCCAGGCGCAGCGGGCCGGAGCAGTCTGAGTGAGATGCAACAGACCCGCTCAGGGTACAGCGACAGACCTTCTCAAACCGGGAAAATACCGCAGCAGGGCTGCCGCCCGCGCACACACATAGATTACGAACGCCAGCCACAGGCCATGGTTCCCGGCGAAGCTGACCAGCGGCCCGCTGACGGCGATGAAAACCGCCACAGACTGCAGGGACGCATTGCGCATGTCGCGTGTGCGGGTTGCGCCGATGAAGATGCCGTCGAGCTGAAATGCCGGGAAGGAGCAGAGCACGTACAGCGCCGCCAGCGGCAGTGCGGCGCCTGCCGCCTGCCGGACCGGTTCGATGTCGGTGAGTGCGTGCAGTGCCGGTGTCTGCAGCAGCAGCAACGCCAGCGTCAGAAGGATGGCAGTACCGGCGGCCAGTTCGGTCGAGCGCCGCACCGCCAGGTCGAAGTGCGCACGATTACGGGCACCGATCGCCTCGCCCACGACGGCTTCAGCGACGAACGCGTAACCGTCGAGGAAGAAAGCCGAAAACGACACCAGCTGCAGCAGAATGTGGTTGGCGGCGAGCACCACGTCGCCGAACTGACTGCTCTGGCGCAGAAACCAGCTGAAACCAGACACCAGCAGCAGGGTGCGGATCATGATGTCCGAGTTGACTGCCAGCATGCGCTTGAGCTTTGCAGCATCGCGCAGCCAGGCCCCTGCGAAGAGGGGCTCCGGATCCCGATGACGATCCTTCAGGATGCGGATCACAATCGCCGCCGCCACGAACAGGCTCGCCCATTCGGCGATCGCGGTGCCGAGGGCGATACCCTGCGACCCCCAGCCCAGCACGCCCGCAAACCAGACATCCAGCACGATGTTGGTGCCGTTGAGCACCAGCTGCACCAGCAGCAGAGCCCGGCTGCGTCCGAGTCCGATGAGCAGACCCATGAGCGCAAATGTGCCCAGCGTGGCGGGTGCAGCCCAGATACGGATCACAAAGTAATCGGCGGCCAGCCGCTCCACCTCGGTGCTGCCGTCAAGAAACCACAGGGCGCCGCGGAGGATGGGCCACTGCAGCAGGATCAGGCTGACCCCGAGCACGGCAGCCAGCGCCAGTGCGCGCGCCAGAGTCGCGCGCACTTCCGCCTCATTGCGGGCGCCCACAGCCTGGGCGACGAAGCCCGTCGTGCCCATGCGCAGAAAGCCGAAGCCCCAGTAGACAAAACTCATGATCAGCGCACCGAAGGCGATGGCGCCAAGATCGGCGATACCGCCGAAGTTGCCGATCACCGCGGTGTCGACAAGACCGAGCACGGGCACCGAGGCATTGGCGAGGATGATCGGCCAGGCGCGCTGGAAGATGGCGGGGCGGGTGAGGGGTTCGGGAACGTTCACCTGGACATCGGTACTGCGTTTCCGGGCATGTCCGACCTGCTCACTCGCAGGTTGATGCTGCTGGCCAACGACGAAGCCCGGCACTGCGATCTCTTCCGCTCAACGGATTCTCCGGGCACGGATGCTGCGGCCCTTGACCTTGCCGTCTGCCAGATAGGCAAGTGCCGCTCTGACGACGCTGCGGTCCAGTGCGACAAAGCTGCGCATGTCGAAGATATCAATTCTGCCAACGCAGGCGCCGTCGATCTGCGCATCACCGGTCAGCGCGCCGAGCAGATCCCCCGGGCGCAGTTTCTGCTTGCGGCCTGCATTCAGCTCGATAGTGGCCATGCGGCCGCTCAGGGTGAAATCGGGACTGCGATCCAGAGACTCGACGACGTCGCAGATACAGGACTCAGACAGGTATTCCTCGATGGCATTCAGGCGAACCTGCTCCGCGTCTGTGTAGATTGACAGTGCCATGCCGCGTTCGCCGGCACGACCGGTGCGGCCGATGCGATGGACGTAAATTTCCGGATCCCGGGGCAGCTCATAGTTGATGACGACCTGCAGCGATTTGATGTCCAGGCCGCGTGCGGCAACATCGGTGGCCACCAGCACCGGGCAGCTGTTATTGGCGAACTGCACCAGCACCTGATCGCGTTCGCGCTGATCCAGATCGCCGTGTATGGCCAGCGATTCAATGCGATGTTCGGCGAGAAACCGGGCGGTTTTGTCGCATTGAACACGGGTCTGACAGAACACCAGCGCCGATTCAGGTTGGTAGTGCTCAAACAGCGCCAGCAGTGCGTCGTCGCGCTCGTGTTTCTTTACCTGATAGAAAATCTGCTCGATCACGCCGGGCTTGTGCATCGATTCGACAGTCACGGTCACCGGATCGCGCTGAATGCTGCGACTGATCCCGGCTATGGCATCGGGGTAGGTTGCAGAGAACAGCAGCGTCTGTCGCTGTCTGGGTGTCTGCGCGATGATCTGCAGCATGGCGTCGGAAAAGCCCATGTCGAGCATCCGGTCGGCTTCGTCGAGCACCAGTGTCTGCAGGCCGGTGAGGCTGAGTGTGCCCCTGTGCAGATGATCGAGCACTCTGCCGGGTGTGCCGACCACGATGTGCGCACCGTGCTCGAGACTGCCTTTCTGCGGCCCGAACGGTTTGCCGCCAACTAAGGACACCAGTTTGATATTGGGGATGGCCTGAGCCAGTCGGCGCAGCTCCTTGCCCACCTGGTCAGCCAGTTCCCGAGTCGGGCACAGCACCAGTGCCTGCGCGCCGAAGAAGGCGGGGTTGATCTGTTCCAGCAGTCCGATACCGAAGGCGGCCGTCTTGCCGCTGCCGGTTTTGGCCCGGGCGATCAGATCTCTGCCCGCCATGATCAGGGGCAGACTGCGTGCCTGAATCGGGGTCATGGCGGCATAACCCAGGGATTCCAGGTTTTTCAGCATGGCACTGGAGAGTTTCAGCGTTGCGAAACTCGTGGCGGTATCTTTTTTCACAATTCCTGCGGGTCAGATGCTGGCAGCTCTCCCGGACTCCGGGTGATCGGTTCGATACCAGTCATTCTGTAAATCCCCCTGGTGTCCTGCGCAGCAGTATGTCAGGTGCGCATTCGGATAAGTAAATTCCGGTGATCGAATCAGTACCCGGCGCGGGCACGCAGTCGTGGCATAATCCGGCCCGATCGCGCCATCGCGCTGGCCGTCTCAAGGAGCCGCCATCCTACAAACGCTCGCAGAGCACTTCGGTCATCTGTTCGGCCCGCTGCGGCTCTTCACCAGCTACCTGTTCCTCGCCGGTTTTGCCGGCGCGACTGCGGTGGTGTTGACCTTCTGGCTGCTGCCCAGGTTCTGGCATCTGCTGCCACGGGATCAGGGACGCGCCCATGCGATAGACGCGGACAAGAGCATCGGCAAGCCCATGTCAGCGGGCGTCATTTTCGTCCCGATATTTGCCGTGATCGCGCTGCTGGTGATGCCCCTGGAGTGGCCGTATCTGGCGGTGATCGGTTGCATCGTCTTCGCCATGTGGATCGGGTTTCTCGACGACAGAACCCGCGGCGGCTGGAGCGAGTACACCCTGGGTGCCTGCGATCTGCTCGTGAGCATCATCGCTGCGAGTGCCGTGTGTCGCTTTGCGGGGTCCGAGGTATGGCTGCCGTTCCTCAAGACGCCGCTGCTGATCGAGCCGTGGCTGTTCATCAGCGCGGGCGCGGTGCTGATCTGGGTGACCATCAATTCGACCAATGCCACCGATGGGGTCGATGGCCTCTCGGGCAGCCTTTCGGCGATGGCGCTGACCTTTCTCGGCGCCTTCCTGTATGGCGTGGTGGGCCATGTCGATGTATCGAAGTACCTGCTCGTGCCCCACTATCTGAACGGACCGGATTGGGCACTGCTCGCCTTTGCGATGGTCGGCTGTCTGGCGAGCTATCTCTGGTACAACTGCAATCCAAGCATGGTGC
The DNA here is from genome assembly GCA_041395945.1 of Pseudomonadales bacterium. Classification (NCBI taxonomy): domain Bacteria; kingdom Pseudomonadati; phylum Pseudomonadota; class Gammaproteobacteria; order Pseudomonadales; species Pseudomonadales bacterium. Next base: position 3,436,507 of record JAWKZN010000001.1, on the reverse strand, counting down.
TGATGGGCGATGCCGGGTCACGGCCGATCGGACTGATGACCGGTGTGCTGGTGCTCGCCTCCGGTAATCCGTTCCTGGTGTTTGTGGTGGCGACCGTGGTGCTGGTCAATGGCGGCACGGGTCTGCTCAAGGTCGCGCTGCTGCGCTTCTTCCGGATTCCGATATTCCGGAATGTCCGCTATCCGTTGCACGATCATGTGCGCAAGAACCTGGGCTGGACCAACACACAGGTCCTTGTGCGTTTCATGCTGCTGCAGGCGGTGGGGACCCCGCTGCTTCTGGTGTTGATGCTGAAGCTGCGCTGAGCCGCGTTCTGCCGGTCTCCACAGTGCGAGGAAGCTCGTCAGCACACCCGCAAAGCCCTGCAGCGGCTGCTGATCGGGGGAATCGGCCTCTCCGCAGGCCGCCGGCACGCACCAGACTGTTTGATCACCCGCTGGCCGATGGTATGGTCCGGAGGCTTAAGGGATGCCGCCGGCGTGCCGCTTCCGGGTTGGCGACGGTATCCGGGTTTGGCCTGTCCTGCGCCGACGCCTGCTGCGTTGAGCCTGGCGGGCTGTGGATGGATTTTCAAGAGTACAGAGAGCGGAGAAAATCATGAGTGGAACGAAGGAAACAGGTCCGGGTAGTGTGAGGTACACACTTGCCGCGATCCTCGGTGCGGCAGGTCTTGCGCTGCTGAGTGTGTCGGCCCTGGGCGGTGTGCACCCCTACGAGAAGTGGGCCTCTCAGCTCGGCATAGACATGAATGTGTCCTACGACGGTACGCGCGTCATGGAAGTGAAGGACGCTCAGATAGAAGCGATCGAACGTCGTGCGCCGGGGAAGATGTACACGGAACTACAGATGAGCGGCATGTCGAGCGCCGTGATCCTGCGCGAAGATCTCGGCAAGAGTTTCATTCTCCTCCCGTCCATGGGCTACTACCGTGAGGATACGCTGGAAGGTGGGCTCATGCAGACCTCCAACGGGCTCGAGTTCAGCCGCATCGAACGCACTGGCCGGGAGGCGATCAATGGTCACGATGCCACCAAGTACAAGACCCAGTTCAAGGACAAGGACGGTAAGGGCGCCGGATTCATCTGGGTGACGGATACGGGTGTGCCCATCAAGATGGACATGATCTATTCGAGCAAAGGCAGCAAAGGTCAGCGGATATCGATGGAGTTCACTGAGCTCAATCTGCGGCCTCAGGATCCCGGGTATTTCGAGTTGCCCCCCAATCTCAAGCCGATGGATATGGGCAGCATGGCGGGGCTCAGCGGGCTGTTCGGTCAGGGTGCGGCTGGCTCGGCGCCTGCTGTCGCGTCGACTGCAGGCACCGCGCCGGCCCAGGGTGGGACGAGCGATCTGGCCACCCGCCAGCAGGAATGCCTGCGCGAGGCCCAGGAGGCAGCCCAGGGGCAGCAGCAGACCAAGCGCGGTCTGGGCCGCATGTTCAGTGCTGCATCCCGCGTGGCGCGACGCTTCGGTGGCCCGGAACTGGGTCAGGCGGCGGCGGACATTTATGAGGCTGATGCGACAGTCTCCGACGTGTCTGCTGCAGCGAAGGATCTCGGTATCAGCGAAGATGCGGTGGAGCGCTGCAAGAACCCCTGAGTTTGTGCGGCTGCCGCAGGCGACCAGCGCCCGCGGACTGGGAAGTCAGCAGAGGAGGCGGAAGTGAATAGATATTCAGCAGTGGTGGCGATCCTGCTGGCTGTGGTGCTTGGCCTATCGGTCCCGGCAAATGCAGCTCAGTGGTCGCCTGAGCCGGGGACATCGGTTCGCAACGACTTCGGTCCGAAGGTCGGCAATCGCGCCAATCAGTGCCGGGGCGCCTGCGGTGCCGGCTGTCCGGACAGCTGTACGAAGTCGGTCAGCTATGAATGTGCCGGGCCCGCGCGGCTGCAACGGGTGGTGACCTACGAGTGTGGAACGCACAACGGCTGCCGCGTGCACGACCAGTGTCTGGACAACTGTCTGCTCGATGGTGCCCGGGGTGGTGACTGCCAGGCGCAGTGCGATGCCGATATCATCGATCAGTTCGGTCTCGATGCAGGCTCCTGGCTCGTCGGCAAGGGGCCTTATGATGGCTATATCACTTACGAATACACCCGCGACGACGCCGGCGCGCAGGAACCCGCTTTCCGGTGTCCGGACGGTGCAAGTCGTCAGTGCGGGGGTGATTCAGTGTGCGTTGCGGCAAATGGCGGTTCGGTCGAGCCGGTGTTCGATTCCTATCCGGGTGTCACTGTGGATGCGATGCGCATATCCGAATTTCGTGCCGGGCCGCTCTGCGGTGAGAGCGTGTGTGAGCAGTCGGCGGACATCCGTGTCGGCGGTCAGGATGTCTGCGGCGGCAACCGGTGTACGAGATTCGGCATGGAATTCGACTACCGCAACGCCGATCCGAGCAAGCCACTCGAGTGTTCCGTCTCGACCAGTGGTGGAGAGGAAGACTTTATCGGCAGCCTGCTCAAGCTAGGCGCCGACGCCCACCAGACCCGGACCCAGGAAGAAAGTAAACCCGCCGGTCAGGAAGATGGCATGGCGCAACTGCTGGGCATGTTCTCAAAAGTCATCGCCAGCGCCGATTCCCCTGAAGATCTCCAGATCAGCATGGCGCCGCTGGATGAGAACGGAAAGCCGATCGAATCCCAGCGGGTGGGCAGCGCTGCAGCCAGTGCTGACCCGCCGATACCGCGCAGCGTCGACCTGCCGTCGGCGAGCGGCCACCTGTTTGTGCCCATGTACCAGGTCGCCGATCAGTCTGTTTCCGGCGACGGCAAGGAACGGCTCGTCCGCTGCACACACAATGGCGCGCCGGTGCTGGAGACCACCTTCAGGCTGCGCGCCTATTGATGCTCTGACGGCCACCCGCTGCTGATCAGGAAATTGCGTTACTCGCAGAGAGCAAATTCTTCTTCACACAGCAGACTGCACAGCTCGTCTGCGAACGGCTGCATCTCACACTCGCAGGTGCAATCGTGAATAACCTGCCCGGAACCGCTGGAACCCGCCGATCCATCTCCCGAGCTCGAGGATCCGGTCCCGGGTGTGGGCCGGCGTCTGACTCCGAGCGTGTTGGCGATATCCTCGGCCATTTCCTCCTGGGTGTCCGGAATGTAGGTCTGCACCCGTTCGTCCACCTGCCAGGGAGCGACCGAGTTGAAGGTGCCGTGGACGGTGTCGCGCCGCACGTAAATGGCTGGCGCGTCACTGCCCGAAGGCACGAACTCTGCCAGCGGTGCGGTGAAGCTGCCACGCAGATTGAACGGCGTGTATTCAAGGATGGTGACCTGGCCGGTGAGCGGTGGCCATCCGGATGCATCCGGCGGCCCGATCGCCCGAAAGGTGCGGTCACCCGACATGTCGACGTGAATGGATGCGTTGTCGAAGGAACCACTGAAGCCGTAGTCGATCAGCGGAATGGCGATGGACACGTTGCTGCCGTCGATCTGGTCCAGTTGCGCCACAAGCTCCTGCATCACCGGTTGTGAGTCCCACAGGCTGGTGGCCGACATGGCCTGCAGGCCGCCGAAGACCTGGGCGGCGATGCCGCCTGCGGCAGTGGTCTGGCCGGGCGCAGCATAGGTGCCCGGCACTACCGACAGCAGGATCTCCAGGCGCGGACCACAGGCCTGGTAACGGAAGGGTTCTGTGCAGGGCGGTATCTGCGTCTTTCGCGAAACGCTCGTGGAGCCATGGGTGTGCGCGTTCAGAGAGCGTTTGTCGGCATCCATCTGCTCGGCAACCATCTTCGCCGTGTCTGCGCGCTGCTGTCGCACCGATTTATTGCGCTTGTCGTAGGTTGGCGGTTTGGGGGCCGGCGCTACCGGAGCGACCGGCAGCGTCGCATCGTTACGAGTCGATACCGTATTCATCGGCAGCGAAACGCTCAGATCGAACTGTCTGGCCCTGCTGCTCGACGGCGTCGTGGCAAAGTTGGTGACGACATATAGCGTCCGCTCGCTGCCGTCCTGGGGGTAGTCGCGCCAGCTGCTGACATACGCCGAACCAGGCCCCCCGAGTTGCCCGATCGGAACCGCACGGCTGAGCAGTGCCGTTCCCGCGCGGCCGATGGAAATGTCTTCGAGCAGTTGCCGATCGGTGCTGATGGCCTGGAATGAGATCTGTACCAGCCCGGGCCAGTTGGTCGGATTCACCCACACACAGCGCCCGGCCAGCGGCTCGATCTCGAGGCTGACCAGATCGCTGGGACGGTCATTGCTCAGCGTAACCTCGCGGCAGTCATCGAAAGCCATCTGCACCCATTCATCCACATTGTCTTCCGCCGGCTCGCCCTGGAACCGGCTCAGCGGCGGAACCTGGTGGGCGAACTGATTGGCGAACAGCCCGAAGAGATCGCGGAGACGGTAGGTCAGGCGGTTACGCAAGCCGCGGTCCAGCCAGTCGACTTCGTTGCCCGGGCTTACCTGATTCGGCATCGATGTATGCAGGATGCCGGTATCCCTGCCGTCGCTGCTGTTGGTCAAGATGCGCCAGCCGACGCCGGAGGCATCTGCGATATAGCGCCAGAACGAGCTGGTCTGGTAGCCGGCCAGCACCGTTGCATTCTGCGTGTTGGGTACCGGCACTTCTTCCGAACGGGTGAGCGGTATGCTGTAGGGGCGGGTGCCGTACCGTTTGGATACGGCATTGTCGTCGCTGGCAAAGATGAACCGGCCGGACCAGATCTCTTCCATGATGTCGAAGCTGATGGCATCCGCCAGGCCTTCACCGAGCCATTTGCCGCGCTGACAGCTGCTCGGACCACCCAGTGCCGTGCGTTCCGAGATGGCGTGCATCATCTCGTGGGCAATCGTCTGGTAACCGTTCGCGTTCAACCGTCCGTTGGCGTCGGTCGTTCTGTCCAGATTCAGATAGAAGAACTGATTGCGATTGTAGTTGCCGCAGATGGAGGTGTAGGCGCCGGACTTGTCACAGAAACTGTACGGAGAGGAAGCGACCGCAGCGTTCTCACCGAAAACGGCGCCCAGCAGGCCCTGCAGAAGACCCTGGGCAACCCATCGCTCACTGCACGCGTAGACCTGAAAGGCTGGCCCTTCCGGTGTATCGACGACAGGAAACAGCACTGGCTCGGGAAAATTACGCGACTCGTACCACTGTGCTGCGTCGCTCAGCGCTGCGGCGATCTCGTCGAGGGTGTGCTGGGGGATAGAGTCGTCGCGATTGTTTGCTTCTTCCGCAAAGATATCAACGCTCGGGCCGAGCAGCTCAGGATTTACCAGCGGTGGCCCCGGCGACACGGAAAAGCGTGTGGTCTGCCAGGAAGCAGCAAAAGCCACCTGGGAGAACGCCAGTACGGCGATGATCAGGCTACTGCGCCACATCATGGCGCATGCCGGATGGGCGACGGCCAGTTGCTGTCACGGAGGGTTTGCTGCATGTCCTCACTCGATGCTGAACCGGCGCTGCGCACAAAGGCTGCTCGTGCCCGACCGGTGATGGATGCCCCGGCCCCGAATGTAGCCGCTGACTGTTGCAGAAGTCCAGCCAGAATAGACCGGCGAGCAGCTACCGCCGCTGATACAGATCCGTGATGGGTGCCTGGATGGTGATGCGGCGGATGTAGGTCCAGTGCATGGCAACACCGATGAGGACCAGCACGTGAAAAATCTCATGGGGACCGACAATGCCTGAAGCGAGGGTTGGTACTCGCGCATACTCGAGCGCTGCACCCAGTGTGTAGGCCAGGGCACCGCCGATCAGCGGGAACAGCGGTCTGAGGCCGACCACCCGATACAGACCGATGGCGGAGATCAGACCCGCCCAGCCAAGACTCAGATACAGTGCCAGGCCGAGCCGCTCAGGCATGGTAGTGAAGTACAGCGATTTCACGACGATTCCGGTGATCGCCGCACCCCAGACGAGGGCGAGAATGCCCCAGCGCATGAAGCCTCTGAACTGGATGATGTGGATCGGTGTGTAGCTGGCTGCGATGAGGAAGAAGATGCCGGCGTGATCGAGAATCACCAGAACCTCCCGTGCCGCAGTACCTCTGGCGGTGAGGTGAAACACGCCGCTGAGAGAGAGCGCGGAAACCACGCCGCTGAGATATGTAGCAATCGCGGCGACCCGCAGGCTGCTACCCCTGGCGCGCAGCAGCAGCCCGACACCCAGCACAGCGAATACTGCGGCGCCGCCGAGGTGCAGAATCGAGCTGATGGGGTCGGCGATGCCCAGGTATGGCGTGGGATCGACGGAGGACGAATCGAGCATGAAGCGATCTCAACCTGGTGCCGTGGCACTGTACGGCCCTGGCCAGCCAGTGAAAGGCCGGAACAACGCTGGAAGTTAGGGATCAGTACCCTTCTGTCCAGTCAGTGTATCCCATGCCCTTGCCGGGGGTGGCGGCCGGGGCTGCCGGAAACCGGGTTGCGTAGACTCGATTGATGACGTGGGGCATCCAGGTGTCGTCGCCGACCGCCGGAAAATCGGCCTGCTCGTGGAGCCAGCGGAAAGCGCGCAGCAGTGCCTGGTCGCCCCAGTTCCACACGTCATACCCCTGCTTCTCGAGAAGGAGTGCTTGAGTAACAGCACCCTGCAGCGCCTCATACACGTAGTTTTCGCGCGGCGGGGGCCAGCGGAATCTGCCGCCGCGGCGCTGATCATCCGGTAGTACTCCATCGATGGAAAAACCACCGCGCACTGCACCGGCAGGGTTGATGCCGTAGTTGCGAAATCCCGCTGGTTGCCACCAGGTCGCACCGAACTCGAATCCCCGCCAGGCATCGGCCTCACCGAGCCAGCCTCGAAAAACATTGGCGCTGCGTTTGACCTCGTCCTGGTCATCGAGATACAGGGCGATACCAAGACGGGTGGCACCTGCATGCGTGCCCCAGTTGTTCGGTCGATCCTCGTGGGTGGATCGCAGCGTGCGACCGGAAAACTCCCTGTTCTGAATCTGCGTTAGCCAGAGGCGAAAAGTGAGATCATCCTCTGCATCGAGCCCCACAATGTCGGCGGCGAGCACATAGGCTATGAGTTCCCTGCCCACTGCGAGCGCCCGGGCCCTGCGTTCAGTACCCTGTATGCGTCGGCAGAAATCCCGTACCTGCCGTTTCATGCCTTCATCGCCAGTTCTGGTCGCATAGAGTGCCATTGCCAGTACCGTAACGTTGTCCGGATTGTCCTGATCGGCAAGGGAAAGAGAGGTAACCGGTTCGCGCGCACGGCGCGCCAGGGCGTCCCAGGCCGGCCCCTGGGTCGGGAGCTGGTCGATCTGTGCCCTGGTGAGCCAGATTCCAGCCTCCGCCGGGAGCGGCTGAGCGAGCAGAGCAAAGCACAAGGGCGCGACGAAGCGGATCCAGGCTACATTCTGAATGCAGCGGCACGTCATCTGCAGATCCCGATATCGCACCAGCTTCACCCGCGCGCCAGTATTCGGCTCAGCAGTGGAAGTCTCAACAGTTCCGGAAATGTCCTGGTGATATCCAGGCTGCGTGCACAAACCTTGAGGAGACCCAGGCAAACCAGGATCACCACCAGCATCTGTATCAGCAGCGCAGGCTGCCAGAACCAGCCGACCACTGTTACCGCCAGGGATGCAAGAAAGATCTGCAACCACATCAGCCGAATGGTTGTCGGTGTTTCGCTCATGTGCGGAGACTTCACCAGTGCAATCTGCCGGATCAGGACCCCTGCCATTCTGGCACTGGTAACCGCGATCGCTGCACCGAGTGCACCGAACAGCGGACACAGCAGGACCGCCAGCAGGACCGAAGACACTATCATCAGCAGGTTCGACCACACCAGTGGCCGGGTGGTGTGCAGAACCTGGAGGGACTCGGCACTGAATGCCGTCACCACTGAGGCATAGCTGCCCAGGGAAAGCACCGCAAGAACAATCGCAGAGTCGGCATACTCCTGGCCAAACAGCAGCGTGACCAGATTCGGTGCAATACAGAAGGTCAGTGCGAAAATCGGAAAGCTGAACACCGCTACCCATGCAACTGATTCCCAGTGGTGCTGACTCATCGCAGCGAAATCCCTGCGTGCAAACAGTCGCGCAGCACTGGGGAGAAAGAGTATTCCGAAGCTCTGAACGATCAGCAGGTTCAGCACCGCCGCAGGTGCGACCGCGCGCATCGAGGCAACTTCAATTTCACCACCTGTGTACATCAGCAGAACTGTCGTAACACCCGTCATGGTGATCACGACCAGGTCAGAACTGATCAGCGGTAACGAGTAACGTAACAGCGGCGACCAGGGTATTCGAAAACTGTGAAGATGGCCGGGGAGCATGCCCTGATTGAAAAGCTCCTTCAGCACGAGATGCGCGCAGATCAGCACACCGAAAACACCACCCGCCAGATAGGCGGCCGCCAGAACGTCCGGCCGGCCATCCACGAGGAAGGCGGCGCCCACCGCGAGAAGCCGCAACATCGGGCCGAGCAGATGTTTGCGGATCAGTATCTGCCAGGGTTTGGCGAAACAGGCGAGCGTCTGTACGCAGAGCTGATCGAGTGCCTGTACGGGTGCGAGCAGTGACAGCATCAACACTACAGATCCGCCAGTTCCGTCCGGAAAGCCCTCCAGTCCCTGTGCGGATATCCACCAGATCAGACCGAACCCGCCCGCTCCAAGGACGAGGATGGTTGTCGCGACAAGAACCAGCGTACCCAGCAGTTCATCGAATTCGCGACGCTCAAAGTAGTAGGGTACGAAGCGATTCGCCCCCTGACCAAGGCCCAGCTTGACCAGCACTTCTCCTGCGGCAACCAGCGCCAGCCCGTATGCGAATGCGCCGAAGTCGTCCTTGGTCAGCATCCGGATGATGGCCACCTGGACACCGAAATTGATGAACTTTGATATCAGGCGTCCGGCCAGCAGCAGACTTGATCCTCGAAGCTGCCGATCAATGTCTTTGCGGTCGATACCCGATACGCCTTGTGTGGTCATTGTCCGGCTCGAACTCGCTGGGCGGTCTGGGCGAGCATGCGGGCCAGCAACCGGAGGAGTACGGGTGCGCGTTCCGCCGTTGACACCACCACACACAGGCCCAGCAGCAGCCAGAAGTAGCGGATGTAGGCTGAGTGAAGAAACAGACTCGTACCCAGATAGATGATCAGTCCCAGTTCCATGCCGCAGACCATGCCCCAGAGAGTGGGGTCTCGACCTTCCAGACGTTTTCTGGCGTGCTCAAGCCCGGCAAAGGCGAAGACAATGATCGCTGTGAACACAGCCAGTCCAATGATGCCGGTTTCAGCGGCGAGCTGAAGATAGAGGTTGTGCGATTGTCGGGTACCCGCACGGACGTTGCCGCCGACTACGGGCGCGTACTCCGGATAGTGCATCTGCGCCATGCCCATACCCGCTCCGAGGAGCGGGTGATCGGCGAATACCAGCACGGTTGCCTTCATCTCGGTCAGACGGCCTCGCGCGGCCCCGTCCGCATTCCGCGTTCCTCCCGGGGAGACGCCCAGGGTCTGGACTGCCACCTCGCCGATACTCCAGACCCTTTCCGCATAGTGGGGCAGCATTGCGAGCAGTGTGATGCCGGCCGCCAGGCCTATCGCGATATGTCGCAGCTTCAGAATTCTGAAGAAGAGGGCAAAAGGTACAGCGAGAATCATCGCGACAATCACTCCCCGGGAAAAAGCGAGAGCCATTCCGCCGCTGATGAGCAGTGTTGCGATTATGTAGGCGTAGCGGAGGAGCCCGCCGCGAACCACAGCCATAGCGGCTGATACGGGTATCAGCACCGCCATGACCTGAGCAAACCGATTGGTTTCTCCGATTGGCCCGGCCAGGCGACGCTGTGTCTGCCCCTCGTCATCGACCATTGGCGAATCGAGCTGACCGAAGCCCATGAGGTTGTGATCTGTAGCACCCAGTGCCTGCTGCAGCAGCACGATAGCTCCCATGATCGCACCCGCCGCGATGACCGCATTGACCGCAGCGATGGCGTCTGCACGGGTTCGAAAAATATTGACGATGAGCAGTGTCAGCAGTACCCCTTCCAGTCCCCATTCGATCACTACACGCAGCGACTCTTCCGGGTAGATGGCCAGAAAGGCCCCTGTGGCCTGGATGCAGAGCAGTACCGCGGCGGCGATGATCAAGGCCGGGAACCGCAAGGGCTGACTCTGCAGGACGATGCGTTCGAACATGGGGATCAATAACAGCAGCGGAATCGCCGCGCCCGCCACGAACGGAATGCCATACTCCCTGACAGCCACCGCCGGCACGTTCAGATAGATCACGAACAGGATAAAGGCAGCGAAAGCGCTCACGGACGGGCCTTCGGAGAATTCGATCCAGCGCCGGAATTGCCGCGCGGCAGGTGCCATTGTGAGATGCGATGGCCTCGCAGCAGGTTGTACAACGCAAGGATGCAGGCGGAGTTGACGAGGAGGACATAGCCTGGGATCGAGAACAGTTTCAAGCGTCTCAATCCGGGTACCATGAGTGCGCTTAGACCGAGAGCAACGCAGATCAGTATCGCGAGTGCGATGAGCATCGACGTGCCGCCCTGCTGGATGGCCCAGGGGGTGGAGAGAATGAGGAGCACCGCAGGAATCCACACGAGACGCCGCCACAGTTTATGCACCAGCAGCTGCAGCGCATAGCTGCCAGTGCGGCGGGGATTCAGAAGGCCTCTTCGATAGTAGATGCCGCGCAGGCCACGGGTGATCACGCGGACCTTACGATCAAACTCGAGTCCCGAAGACGCAGCGACCGGCTCGAAGGCCTGGGCTCCTTCAGCGAAAGCGAGCCGATACCCCGCTGCGATGACTCCGGTGGAGATCATGAAGTCGTCCGTGGCGTCGGCGGGGGCCGGTTTGAACAACGGTCGACGGATACAATAAATGGCGCCTGTAGCGGAGGTGGCACTACCCGCCAGTGACTGCCAGCGTTTCAATGCGCGGTCGAAACTCCAGTAACTGCGCTCGCCACTCAGATCCTCCGATGCCCTGTGCGCATTGGCTTTCTGATAGCGCTGATCTCCGGCGACGCCGCCAACCCGTGGATCGTTCAGAGGTGCCACCAGTGCCCGCAGCGAGTCGGGCGTCCACTCACTGTTGGCGTCTGAAAAGGCGACAACTGGAGCACTTCCGGCAGCCACCGCAGCATTCAGGCTGGCTGCTTTTCCCGCTCTGGGCAACTCGAGAATTCTGATTCGCGGGTCGTCAATGGCTTTCGCGGCGGCCACCGTATTGTCGGTTGATCCGTCTGAAGCCAGCCAGATAGTCAGATTCTCAGACGGATAATCGAGTGCCAGTGCATTTTTCAGCTTCCGCCCTATGGACCCGGCTTCATTGTAGGCGCAGATGATGAGATCGACTTGCGGAGTAATCGGCGCGCTCAGCAGCGGCATCGGATACAGCCTGGCACGAAGCCAGAGCAGCAGCGGATAAACCACGAAGGGCACGCCGATCATCAGCAGCAACAGGAGCATTATTCCGGGCATGTGACACATCGATCACGGATGAGCCGCCGCAGCGTGGTGACGCTCACCTGCAGCGAAAAATTTTCCCGCACATTGGCAGCGGCCGCCTCGCCCAGTCGCTTTCGGGTCGATGGATCCCGTGCAAGAATTTCCAGCACTCGGGCAATGTCTTCGCTGTCGCCCGGTTCTGTCAGCATCCCGGTCTGGTTGTCCAGCACCAGCTCGGGAATGCCGGACAGGCGGCTGGCAACAAGCGGCAGGCCGCAGGCAGCGGCCTCTATGAGCGCCACCGGGATACCTTCTCTGCGGCCATCCGAGGTGGGCACGCTCGGTGCACAGGCCAGATTCATTCCGGCCAGCAGACGGCGGACCTGTTCGCGATCGCAGGCGCCATGGAAGGTGACCCGGTCTGGGATGCCGAGTTTTCCCACCAGTGCGATCAGTTGCTCCCGGTCCGGACCATCACCGATCAGGTGGCAATGCCATTGCACGCCCCGAGTGGTCAGTTTCGCGCAGGCCTCGAGCAGGTACCTTTGACCTTTCACCTCATGCAAGGTACCGATACAGACGATCTCCAGGGCGGCCGAGTGGACTGGTTGTATTTTGAAACTGTCGGCATCCACGCCGCAGTGAACAACCCTGATCTTGCTTTCCTGCTGCGAGCCCAGCCGGTCGAGGATAAAGCGGCGGTTGTAGTCGGATATGGTGACCACGAAACTGGCTTCCCGGACCTTTTGACCGAGCATGGCCTGTTCACGATGCAGGTCCGATCCATGCGCGGTGAAACTCCAGGTCAGCCCGGTGAGTCTGCCGATTACCAGGGCTGCTGCTGCGGGATGACTGGCGAAGTGGGCATGAATATGGGAGACCCCAGCGATCTCCATTCGTTTTGCCATGGTGCAGGCCTTTGGAAAAATGACCAGGCTGCCGGCCAGAAAGCGCACACTCCTGCAATTCTCCCGGATCAGGGTGGCGAGCGCCTGCAGCAGTTTCCGGGGACTGCGAACAAGCCAGTAGATCAAGTCCCGAAGAATTTCCAGATTCAACAACGGCAGAAAGTGCGCTCGAGCAACAAGGGGAAGGGCATCGGGATGAATCACCTGCGCCCGTTCTCGCCACAGAGGAAACACTTCAACCGCAACACCCTGACGCTGCATCTCGAGCATCTCGTCGAGCACAAATGTTTCGGTCAGCTTCGGAAAGCGCGACATCATGTAGGCGATTTTTGTGTCCCTGCCTCGTGCCTCCAGGGTCATTGCGAGGGGAGCTGTCCGCCGTGATGCCTGCCACCTGCCGTTCCGTCCAGGTGAGGACTGAGTCGGGAACTGGCCTGCTGCGTATGAAGGTCTACCTCGGTCATCTCAATCAATCCGGAAGCGGTTAACTCCTGGTCGGGAAAACTGGCGCTGGTGATCAGAATTGTATCGAGGTGCACGGCGCTTGCCGCCTGCAGGATACGGTCTCTGAGTGCATGGCAGTCGTCAGAGGCAAGTTCGGGAGCAATCACCAGCACTCTGTCTCTGACGACAAATGTCTGAACATATATGTGCACAACGGATGCCACTGCAGTCTCAAGAGCGCTCAGGGACCTTTCCGGATGTCCGCAGGTCACCGCAAGTAGAGTCAATGGTCTTTCGTAACGACGCGCGCGCCCTATCTCCCGCGCCATCGTGCGTTGGAAATCTTCTTCTGCGAACTGGGTATCCGAAACTGGCCGATCGATCGTTCCTTCCCTGCCGGATATGGGAACCGGGGCCAGCAGCATTCCGAACAGAAAAATGATCGGCGGAATCACGATTTCAGTCCAGTGGATGTCGCCAGCCAGAATGATGGTCGTCAGCATCGCAAACAGCACAGCGGCGGTCAGGTGTCTCGCACCGACCGCAGGCACCAGCTTCCGCAGGAGCGGTCCGACCGCTGCCAGCCAGCCGAGCAGCCCGTAAGGTCCCAGTGGAAAGGCAGTAAAAACCGCGGAAGACAGGGTAATCCATGCCAGCCAGACAATGAGTCTTTCAGGGATATGAACCATCGCCGCAGCCTCAGTAGGCGCCCTGTCTGCGCAATACCGCGGGGATAGTCCGCAGAAAGATCCAGAGATCGAGGCGGAGACTGCGATTGCGCAGGTAAGCGATGTCGAGCCGTACCCGCTCATCGAAATCGAGATCGCCCCGTTTCACCACCTGCCACAGTCCAGTGAGCCCGGGCTTTGCCTCGAGCCGCTCGGTATGCCACAGCCTGTAGGTGTCTGTGCCGAAAGATGTCGGCCGGGGCCCGACCAGACTCATGTCTCCGCGCAGCACGTTCCAGAGCTGAGGCAACTCATCCAGGCTGGTCTGGCGCAGGATACGGCCGACGCGGGTAATTCTCGGATCATTCAGCAGTTTGAAATCAGGACCGGTTGCGTTGTTCTGCGCTTTGAGGTGATCCTTCAGCGCGCTCGCGTTTGGCACCATGGAGCGGAATTTGAGCATGGAAAACTCTCGACCGTCCGCACCGGTGCGTGTCTGTCTGAACAGGATTGGACCGGGCCCGGACAGGCGTATGGCGAGAGCGCAGACAGCCAGCAGCGGCAGGGTCAGAGCAGCGGTGGCAAACACCACGACCAGGTCGAAGATGCGCTTCTGTTCGTGATAGACGCTGGGCATTGTGGAGGGCTGGTGCAGGCGCAGGGGCTTCGGGATCGGATGGGACATGAAACTACCTGTACTGCTGCAGACCGGGATGCCGTACCCGTTGAATCCGGGTGGACGAAGGAGCATAACAACCAAACCGAGTTCACAGACAGCCCCAGATACAAGCCGCTCACACTCTTCGCACAGAGATATCCTGGCATTCTTCAGGGGATCTGGCAGGGTCACGCATCCACAGCATTCCTCAGTCAGGAAGGGTAAAAGGGAAGGGTTACCTGTAGTGCTGTCCGGGTGACGCCCAGAAATTGCGGGAATACTGATGAACACGCCCAACCTGCCGGACTCACCGGATTCGGAAAAGGACTCCAGCGTGCCTGAAGTGCGGCTCGAGCTGACTCAGGCTGGAGTGCGTCAGGTGCTGTCGCTGTACGCCGAAGAAACTGCCGGGAGCGCCACCTATCGCGGTGTACAGATCAGTTTCAGCGACATCCTTCACGCCATGGTGGCCAGAAAGGGCACGGTTGCGCTGTCACTCTTGGCTGGTCTCGGGCTGGCTCTTGTCGTCCTCGGAGTCACAACTCCGCTGTATTCAGTGACATCTCAGGTTGTACTTGACCGGCAGGACACTCTGGAGTCGGCTCTGAATGCCGGTGGCGGGGGCTCTGCCTTCATTGCAACCCAGGCTGAGATCATGCAGAGCCGGTCTGTCATCGAAGATGCGGTCGCTATGCTCGAAGCGACGGGCGGGGATGCCGATCCTGTCGACGCAGCACTCGAATCGCTGCAGGCGAGTCCGATTTCCGGAACTCAGGTGGTTGCTCTCAGCTATCTGGGTCCGGATCCGGTCTATGGCGCGGAACTGCTCGAAGCAACTGTGAATGCCTACCGGAGCCGCCTGCAGGCGGACGAGCAGCGCAATCAGGCCGAACGGCTGGACGCCAAAGAGATTGAATTTGCCGCGTTGATCGAGGAAGTGCAGCAACTCGAAGAAACGCTGCAGAGTATTCGATTCACCTACTTCAATGGCAGCAGTGCTGAAGACAGCATTGAGGCCAGAAATCAGATCATTCGAAGCCAGCAGCAGCAGTTGCAGGATGCACGACAGAGGCGCATCGAGCTTGAGAGCCAGCTGCTGGCCGGGAGTGTTGCTTCACTGTCAGAAGACCCGGTCACCCGTTCTCTGCAGGATCGACTGATCCAGGCCGAAGCGGAGCTGTCCAGGCTCACACACACCTTGAAGCCCGGGCACCCCTCACGCGAAGCGGCTCAGAGGGAGGTTGCGCTGCTGAAGGCGCAGGCTGCGGAGGCCACCCGGGCGATGCCGGTGCTCCGGCGGCGGGAGATTGAAGCGATCAAAGGGCTGGAGGCGACCCTGGTTGCGGAACTCGAAGCGGAACATGCTCAACTGTCGGATATCGAACGGCGACGACGGGAAGAGCAGCTGGTGATGGATGATCTGGAGCAGACGAAGCTGCTGGTGGAACAGCGACGTCGTGCACTGCTCGATCAGAAACTGTTCTCGCGGCTGGCGAAAAACGGTGAGGTCGGTGTGACTGCGAGGTTGATCGCCAAGCCTGTTCAACCACTTGCTCCTATCTGGCCGAATTCGCTGCTGGTATTGGCACTCGGAGGACTGCTCGGACTGCTGGTTGGAGGAATCTGGGCAGTCACGAAGGAGCGTCAGCGGGAAGTCTGGCTTGCATCCGATCGAACCGGCATCGCCGGCAAGCGCGACAGGTAGTCGCGCATGGCGTGTGCGACAGGGGCAGATGGGCGATGAGAAAGCTTGTTGAAGCGTTGACCCGCCCGCTCGGATCGAGCAGCTTTCTGACGTTGCTCGAAAACTCCGAGCGTAATTCGAACAGGCTGCGCATCCTCACGTATCATCGGGTAGCGGAACTCGATGCCGACCCGGATCTCGAGCCCGGCCTGATCAGCGCGACGCCTGAAAGATTCCGGATCGAGATGGCGTTCCTTAAGGGTCGCTACAACCCAATTTCTCTGTCGGCACTGCTGGACGCCCATGCCAATCGCGCACCGCTTCCAGTCCGCGCGGTACTTGTAACCTTTGATGATGGCTATCTGGATTTTGCGGAGAATGCCTGGCCGGTCATGCGGGAACTTGGTATTCCGGCAACGCTGTTCGTGCCTACCGACTTCCCGGACGGCCGGCCGGAAGGATTCTGGTGGGATCGCATTCATGCGGCGTTGAGGCGCACAACCCGGCGAACGCTCGCCATCGACCCGCTGGGACAACTCGATCTGGAGACGCCGGTTCAACGCAGGCATGCATACCGGATTATCCGCAACTTTGTGAAATCGATGCCTCATGCTCCGGCAATGACCTGGGTGGATGGGCTCATCGATCGGCTGGCAGAGCTGCCACCGCTGAATCGCGTTCTCGGCTGGGAGGCGTTGCGCAGGCTTGCTGAGGGAAGTGTCCACATCGGTTCTCACAGCCGTGAACATGCGTTGTTGACCCGATTGGAGGCCTCGCAACTTGCTGAGGATCTCAGTGAGTCGCTGGAAAAAGTGCGCAGCGAGCTGGGCGCCAACGCACCACCTCCGGTACTGGCTTACCCGTCGAATGCGGTCAATCCGGCAGTACAGGAAGCGGCTTCACGAGCGGGCTACCTCCTGTCATTTGGCGGAGAAAGAAGGCTGAATCGATTACCGCTCAGAAACAGCCAGGCGCTCAATCGAATGCCTGTGCAGCGTTACGAGCAGGGTCTTTACCGGGCACAGTTGCGGCCCACGATCTCCTTTGTCGGCGGCGCACTCACTGCAATTAGAGGGAAAATACGAGCATGAACTGCATCAGATTTCGAATCCCGGCGGTTTTCACACTGAGGTGCTGCGCGGGAATCTGTGCGCAAATGTGCGTGCTGTTCTGCGTTGCAGGGGTTGCGTCTGCCGAACAGACAGACGCCCCTGCCAATGAGGTATACCGGATTGGAGTACCCGACCTTCTGAGTGTACGTGTCTGGGAGCAGGCTGAACTCACTGGCACGGCGCTGGTTCGCACAGACGGCAAGATATCCGTTCCACTGATTGGAGATATTTCTGCTGAAGGGCGTACACCCGAAGAGCTTGCGGATGCGATAGAAGCTGCGCTGGCGGAATTCGTATCCCAGCCCAGAGTGGACATTGCTGTACTCGAAATGCGCAGCCAGGTGGTCAGCGTGATCGGCGGCGGTATCGAGCGCTCGGGCGTTCTCGAACTGCGGCATGAGATGCGCGTGCTGGATGCCATAGCAGAAATGGGCGGGTTCACCCCCTTCGCCAAGAAGAGGAAGATCAAGGTTCTTCGCAGTTCGGGTGATCGTGAAGTCGAGCTGAATTTCGACTATCCAGCCTTTCTCGATGGAAAGGCACCTGGCAGTAATTTTCTGCTGCAGCCAGGCGATACCATTATCGTTCCGGAGTAACCCAGATGAACACACGCAGGCTTCTCGCATTCTCCACCATCGGTTTCTTCTCGATCAGTTCCCAGGCGGGAGAACTGTCCAGTTCGATCATCACCGCAACGTCTTACGACTCGAACGTCTACTCGACGGACAGCGGCAGCGAAGTGGACGACACGATTTTCCAACTGGGCGGGGAGCTGGATCTGCGAAGCGAGACAGAGCAGCGTTTCGATTACCAGCTGAGCCTGCGTGGACTTTACGACTGGTATTCACAGGAAAGTGACCTGGACGACATGCAGTTCCGTGAACGGTTGAGACTGGGATACGACTTGAGCAGAACAACCCGGCTCACACTTGATCAGAGTTTCCGTCGGGTGCCGAACCTGAATTTCGATCGGGAGGATTTCATAGCAGGCGATACGGGTATCGACGTCAGGAAGAATCGCTATTACCGCTCTGATATGGATCTGAATCTGGAACACGCGCTGTCGAACCGCTGGAAGGTGGACTTCTCGCTCGAACACCAGGTTGTGGACTTCAAGGAAAACCAGACGCGCAGTGACAGCGACACAATCGGGGTTCGAGGCCTGCTCAGCTATACGCTGTCGGATCGGCACGATCTGGGGTTCGGCATGCGCTATGCCAGCCAGGATTTCGACAGAGCACCGAGTCGCCTGGGGGCGAAGAGTGAGTATCTTGGTGCACTGGTATCCTGGACCTTTCGCATCAGCAGCAATGCACGTCTCGAGTTCGAAGGTGGGCCGACCCACATCGACGCCAGGCAGAAGACCACAACCACAACCCAGGCATCGACATTTGCCGGGGTAGATCTGGGCGACAGGGTGCTTCGCGCGAACTTTGCGGCCTGTACGCCTGGGCAGGGGCAGACTCAGCCGATTGCCAGTCGCTGCCGCTTTGACGATCCTGTAGCCCCTCCGATCGAAGCAGACGATCTCGGCGCGCAGCAGGCTTATCCGCTGAATGTCACCGGGGCAGACCTGTCCAACGACGACGTGGTATTTTTCGGTCGTCTTGCACTGAATGTCGAGGTGTCTGACTGGGAAATAGAAGCACGTATGGTGCGTCGCCCCAGTGCGATATCCGGGGAGTCCCTTGCTTCCCGACTCGATGAAATCGCCTTAAGCCTCGACTACGGGCCGGCTTCGACACGCTGGCGCACCTACGGCGAATTCCGCTGGGAACAGCGTGATGATCTGACTCCGGCTGAGGAGATCGACTACACCCTGCTCCCCGGCCCGAACGGTCAGGCGCTCCTGGACGCATCCTTTCTATCCGCGACCGGCGGCGAGAAGCGGGACTCCTATGCGATCCTGCTTGGTGCAGGGTACGCCATATCGCGAAGTTTCCAGGCCTCGCTTGAAGGAAGGTATCGATTCATTGATCGCGACGACCTGTCTGCAGGTGGACAGGACTCAGACACTTATGTCATCAATCTGTCGCTGCGTTACGACCTGGCTCCGAAAAGATTCTGAACCGCTCGACCAGAAAAGCACCAGGCAGCCGAACTCCTGTGATCAGCGTCCCTCCGGATCCGTTCGAAGAGTTCATGAGCCTTCCGGTGGGTGTGCAGTGTTCGCATCCGCAATTCGATGTGGTCCGAATAACCGATACGGAGTATGAGCGTGTGTACGGTTGCATCGACGCCGCCTTCGGCATCAGGCGTCCGGTCGCACACTATGAATGGCTCTATCGTCAGAACCCCTACGGCAGAGCTCTGGTCTGGGCTGTCGAAGACAGACGATCGGGTGCGATTCTGAAGACCGGTGCGAAGTTTCCGTGGCCTATCTGGCGGGGAAATGAACCTCTGCAGGGTGTCATCGGTGGCGATGCCGCAACCCAGCCCGAATGGCAGCGCAAAGGACTTGCGAGCATTCGGCGGGAAGTTGTGCGATCGCACCCTTTCTATAATGAGCTCTGCGACATTTCCGGCCCCAACGCGAATTCCCGCGCCGCGATGATCCATCGTGGTGATGGCGATTCAATACTCGGCCGGTTGAAGGGAGGTGTGATCGTGCTTCGCGCCTTACCGGCGCGGTCAAAAGTACCGGCATCGCTGGTTACTGTGGCGAATGCAGTAGTTGACCGCGTACAGGCGGGATATCGGTGGATTACGCTGCCGCGAACCAGCTCCGCGTCCTTCGACTTCACTACACTTGACCGATTCACTGCCCCATTTGATGAGTTGACACTGGCCACCATGGCGTTTCCAGGCTACTGGTCTCCGCACAGCTGGCAGTTTCTCAACTGGCGCTATCTGGACCACCCAGTGGAATCCTATTCGGCTTTTGTATTGCGTGAAGACGGCAATCCGGTCGGCTATGGGGTGCTGAGATTCGCAGGCAACCAGGCGACGCTTTCGGAGTTTGCGGTGGACGCGCGCTCGACCCATCGTTCCAGTGCACTGCTGAAAGGTCTGATCGACGTGGCGAGGCAGGCAGGCTGCAGTTTTCTGACGTTTTTCGGTACGCCCGCGTGGCGCCACTGGGGATTGTTTCACAGAGCAGGTATGGTTCCCTGGCTGACAAACAACTACCTCGAAGTCGAATATAACAAGGACATTGTGGGTTCGCGTGATATTGGCAACTGGCAGCTCATGCCAGGTGATCGCGACTATCATTGAGTTGTTTCCGCTCCTAGAACATGTTCCAGCCTGAGGTATGAACGAAGGCTTCCAATGCGGCGGTGCCCACCAGTGAGTTTCCCGCCTTATTGAGTCCCGGAGACCAGACTGCGATCGCCGCACGACCGGGAACGACGGCCACGATGCCGCCACCCACCCCACTCTTGCCGGGAAGACCCACTCTGAAGGCAAACTCTCCCGACGCATCGTAGTGACCGCAGGTCAGCATGATGGAACAGATCCGCCGGGCCCGGCGTCCATTCACCACCCTGTGTCCGGAAGCCGGATCAACACCACCGTTAGCGAGAAACAGTGCTGAGCGCGCCAGCTGCTCGCAGGTCATGGCCAGTGCGCATTGATTGAAATAGACCTCAAGCACTTCATCCACGTCGTTTTTCAGATTGTCGAAGCTCTTCAGAAAATTCGCGAGACTCGCGTTTCTGAATCCCGTTTCTTTCTCCGAGGCTGCGACCTGCTGGTCGATGTGTACGCTCGTATCGCCACTCAGCGTTCGCAGCAGTGTCAGCAGCTCGGCGATCACCACGGCGGGGCTGCTGTCACCAAGCAGCACGTCACTCACCACCAGCGCCCCGGCGTTGATGAAGGGATTGCGCGGTATACCCGCTTCCCGCTCCAGCTGCAGGATTGAGTTGAAGGCGTTGCCCGACGCCTCGACCCCGACCCGCTCCCACAGATCCTGCTGAACCTTTTCGAGCGCGAGGGTGAGAGTGAAAAGCTTCGAAATGCTCTGCACTGAAAAGGGTTCTGCCGCATCACCGTACAGCGCGCAATCCCCCTCCACGGTCACTACCGCTGCGCCGAATCTTCCGGGATCTACGTGAGCCAGCGCGGGTATGTAGTCGGCCACTTTGCCTTTGCCGATCTCCGTGCGAACAGAATCACAGGCACGGGCAAGCAGCGAATTCAGATCGGATTCCATCGAAGGGTCTGCGGACTATCAGGGCTGGCTTTCGGCCAGGGGTATGAGCGGCAGCTTCTCGAATGCCTGCTCGAGCAGCCTGTTCCAGGTCTTCGAAAGCGAGCGAAGATATTCGCTGTCCTGGTCGAATGAAATGTATCGCGGGGGCTGCAGGCTGCCGGCGGTGTAAATGCTGAGTTCGATCGGCGGACCAACGGTGAGATTACTGCGCATGGTGCCATCCATCGACACCAGCGCGCAGAGAGCGGCGTGATTCAGGTCGGTACTGCGACTGATGACACGATCGAGAATGGGCTTGCCGTACTTGATTTCACCGATCTGGAGGAAAGGCGCCTGTGATGAGCTCGCGATGTAGTTGCCTTCCGGATATACGAGGTACAGACCCGGCTCGGATCCGGCCACCTCGCCTGCAATGATGAAACTCGAAGAGAACATCTGCATCCCGCCCGGGTCCAGGGTCTGTTCGGCGTGCTTCTTCTGTTCTTCGATACTGAGTCTGCCCAGGTAGGCGGCGGCCTGGGTGAGGCTCGATACGGTCATCAGGCTGGTTTCCGCACCTTCCTTCGCATCCCGTTTGACTTCGTTGAGTACCGCCTGGGTTGTCGCGAGATTTCCGGCGGAGCAGATCATGAACTGACGCTCGCCAGGTACCCCTACGGACCACATCTTGCTGTAGGTGCTGACCTGATCCACGCCCGCATTGGTCCGCGAGTCGGAGACCATCACCAGCCCTTCGTCTACCTGAACGCCGACACAGTAAGTCATTCGTCCACCCAGCCTGATTTAACGGGCGCGAAGTGTACTCCTGCTTCCGCGCAGCGCTATCGAAATGTTCGCAACAGCCCACCGGGGAACCACTGAGGCGTCGTAACCTGATCAGACGCCCTCAGGATCCCAGACGAATGCGCACGCCGGCATTGGCAATGAATCCCTCCAGCGGTTCCCAGGCGTCCACCGTCCAGCGGCCGTCCGGTGCGCGCACCGGGCGTACCAGCGGCTCCGACCTGGACTGGCGATTGTTCAGCAGATTCTCGAGATTCAGGAACAGTCCGTAGCGGCCCAGCACGATCTCTCCGAGCAGGCCGATGTGCAGATAGGGCTTGCCTTCGCTTCGATACGGATTGTCCTCGAGAGGCTGGGTGCCCGTGTAGTACAGCTCGAGACCGATCCTGCCCCGGTCATGCTGCTCCCACATGGCCACGACGCCAGCCGAATGTCGCGGGGTCAGCGGCACTGTGCGGCGACCGGGTGTATCCCCCGCCGGTTCGCTGGCATCCAGGTAGAGATAGCTTGCAGTCACCACATAGGGTGCATGTCGCCAGCGCAGCAGTGCCTCCACGCCCCGCGTGCGGGTGACCCCGTTCTGATTGACGAGCCGCACCTGATCCGCTGACACAGCCTCCAGCCGCACCGCGTCGTCGATATCCGATGCGAACAGCGTGACGCCCGTCTCCAGCGCGCCAGCTGCATAACCGAAGTCGATCGACAGAGTCTCCGCTTTCTCGGCATGGAGGCCGGATAAGGGTTCGAGGCGTGACAGTCCCGCCGCCTCCGTCTCCTCGACGAACGGGGTCGGTGCATAGAATCCGCGTCCCCAGGAGGTGCGGATCGTCCAGGGTCCGGGGCGATAAAGCAGCGACAGCCGCGGGCTGAACCGGCCGCCGTATTCACTGTGATCATCCCAGCGGGCGCTGGCGGCCACGCTGACAGCGGAACCGAGATCGCGGTCGAGCTGGGCGAACAGGGCCGGTGATTCGTAGCTGTAGTCGAAGACCGGGAAGGTTTCCGCGTCGTAGTCATCGCTCTGATAAGCGAGGCCGCCCACCCAGGACGTGGTGAGCGTTTCACCGGCCAGGGAGGCTTCAATCAGCATCGTCTCGTGTTCGTCTTCCTCGAGCAGTTGCCCGAAACGGTGGTTGTGGGACTGGCGCATCCCCGAGGCGCGCAGCTGTGCGTATCCCCAGTTGGAGACCGGACGCTCCAGCACCAGGCCGCCGTCGTAACGGTGAGTCTCCTGATTCTGTGCAAAGGGCGCTCCGTCCGGCGCCAGCCCGCCGCTGACCGTACCCCCGCGCCGGTCTTCGCTCATGGCGCCAGCGGTCAGATAGATGCGGGAACCATCCGAGCCGTCGAAGAATAATCGCGGTCGGATCGAGTAGCGGTCGTAACCGGGCATGTCGATCCAGTCATCGTCGTCCAGATCCTGCACAGACTGCCGGTTGTAGCCGGTGAGCACCGAGCCGCTCCAGCCCCTGCCGAAGGGACTTGCGAAGTAGGCGGAATAGTCCTGGGCATCCCGGGTGGTGGCATTGCCGATGAACTCGCCCCCGGCTTCCGGACCCGGGCGTTTCGACACCAGGTTGATCACACCGCCCAGTGCCTGGCCGCCATACAGGGCGGACGCCGAACCCTTGATCACCTCCACCTGACCGAGGTCGCTCGGTGGCACCTGCAGCAGTCCGAGGGACGCGGCCTGACCGCCATACAGCGGCAGTCCGTCGGCCAGCAACTGGGTGTAGCGACCGCGCATGCCCTGCACGCGGACATTGGCGGAGCCGAGCGCGGCGGAAGTGACCTGAACCCGCAGGCCGCCGGTCTCGTTGAGCATCATCGAGATGTTGCCGGGGCGCATGAGCAGCTTCTCTTCGATCTCCTCCTGGGACAGCACCTCGACCCGGATCGGCTCGTCCTGGACCCGGCGCCGCGAACGGGTGGCCTGGACGATGATTTCCTCGATCTCCTCGGCGTGGTCATCATGTGCATCACGATGTTTCTGGTCGCTCGCCTTCGATGGGGCCGCGAACGCAAACAGCGGGAACAGGATGAGAGTCAGTAATTGGTTGGACGTCATTCGGATGCTCGGTGTTGCTGCGGATATTTCGACTGCACCAGGATGATTGTCCCACACAGTGTCGCCGCATCCGAAGCCTGGTCGGACTATTGCCAGTGCCAGGTAACCGAACCGCGGATACTGCGAGGTTCGAGTGGGTGGAAGTGGATGTCTTCGATTCCTGCAGACGCTTCCCCGGGCAGTCGTGAGGCGTAGAAGTAGGCGATGTCGTTGTCGCTGGAGTCGAGGAGATTAAACACATCCAGCCGGAACTCCGTGCTGCCTCTGCGGTAAGCCACCGCAGCGTTGACCAGCAGAGACTCATCATGGCGCACTGAATTGTCTTCTACCAGAGGTGCCTCCCCCAGCCAGCGCACCCGCGCACTTGCGGAGATGCCGTTGTCCCAGACAGCGTTCAGGCCGAGGGTAAAAGTGGATTCCACCGCACCCGGAATCTCCCGACCGCCGCTCTGGTCCTTCTGGTATTCCGCATTGGTTACGGCATACGCGGTGTTCAGCGCAAGCCAGTCGTTAGCCTGCCAGAACAGTGCAGCTTCGAAACCCAGCCGTTCGGTTCCATCACTTGCTTCCGTCGCGCCGGCATCGGCGACGAAGACCAGTTCGGAATCGAGTTCCAGCCAGAAAAACGTCAGCGTCGCGTTGAAGTCCCGGCTGCGCTCGAAACGCAGGCCAAGTTCGCCACCTTCCGATCGGACCAGCACCGGGACGGACTCAGCAGGCGCGCCGGTGGCCGGGTCAACGGAAATCGTAGCTCCGCGTACATCGTTTGAGTGAAAGCCGCGACCGTAATTGACGTACGCCTCGAAATTGTCAGAGAACCGCCAGGCGATGGCGGCCTTCGGGCTCCATATGGAGTCGTCACCGGCACCGGAATTCACGGCACGAAACGCATTCACGTCCCAGTCGTACCAGTCGCCACGTAAGCCGAGCAGCAGGCGCAGGCGTTCGGTCACATTCCATTCGGACTCACCCCAGGCGCCCAGGGACAGTTCCTCGATCCGGTCCTGGCGGACAGTGCTGGTTCTCACACGAGCGTCTGTGCGGTAGAGGCCCAGATTGTCGATGTCGTCGTAGCGCAGATCGGCTCCCCAGCGAAGCGCGATGACACCTGCAGGTGGCGTTGTCTCTTCACCGCCGCGAATTCCCAGACCGTAGATCCGTCGATCGTCGCGCTGCTCGAATGCATCGCCCACCAGCGGATCGTCGAGGAAGTAGGTGAAGTTCGAGAAAAGCCTGAAGTCATAGTCGATCGCATAGCCGGTGATGGACCAGTCACCAAAGTCGACCAGGCCGGTAACCGCATAGCGCGAGGTTCTGCCACCCAGATCTTCGTCAATGCTGTCCAGAGGACTGATCAGCCCGGACTGCACTGCCCGCCGGGGGATCTGATCCGTGGCATTCCAGTTGCTGTCGAATCCCTGCAAGGTAACCCGCAGATGGGTATCCCCGAGATTGCCCGAATAGGCGCCGAAGAACTTGAGCTGGTCGAGGTCCTCGTCGAGATTCCATGGACCATCGTAAGCTGTGATATCCACGGCTCCGGTAAGGGAGCCTTCGCCAGTCCCGGTAGAACCGGCACCGAGCGCACGGTAGTGGCCGTACTCGCCCACCGTCGCTGACAGCAGTCCCTCATCGAGTCTGTCGTAGAGTTCAAATTCCACACTGGCAGCCGATGAGAAATCACCCACCCGGGCAGAATACGGACCGCGCCGGTAAGCAGTTGTTTCCACAAGCTCGGGGATCAGGAAGTTGAGATCCAGGTAACCCTGTCCGTGTCCGTGACTGCGCAGATTAACAGGCACGCCTTCGACGCCTACGGCGAAGTCCGTGCCGTGATCAAGATTGAATCCGCGGATAACGTACTGATTGGCCTTGCCCGTGCCGGAGTGCTGGGTAGCGACCATCCCGGGAACTGCCTCAACAAGCTCTCCGACCCGCAGCAGGGGAGGCAATTGGATGTCGTCATAGCCGACGAGACCCTCCGAGGCCGAGCCTGCCTGTCCGATCAGACGCTCTGCGCGACCGTATACGACAATCTCTTCGACAACGCCATTTGCGGAGAGCACATTCTCCGCTGACGCTTCCAGGGCAACTGCCACCGCACTTACCATGCTTACGCCACAGGCGATGAGACGAATGACTTTCAGTGGTACTTTTTTCCGCATCCTGCCTTGTCCATACTCCCGCCGGGATGCTAGGAAATCTGCGATGATCCGAGAACAGATCGGTTTTTCATGGAATTGAAGAAACACATGCTGAGGTCGTGGCTGCAGGGCATTCGAGGAGATCCGATGCCGTTGCTCGGCCCCCGCGAGCTGGAGATCCTCGATCGCCTGTGGCGGGACGGCAGTCTTTCCGCCCAGGAGTTGCAGGAACGTACTGCCAACGCTGCTGTATCGTTGAACACCATCCAGAGCACGGTGGAACGGTTACGCGGAAAAGGACTGGTCGAACGCAGGAAGGAAGGCCGTGCCTATCGTTATGCGGCGACTCTGACCAGAGCGAATGTGGTCGAAAAAGCATTGAACGATCTGACCCGCGATGTGGGCGGCGGTGAACTTGCACCGATCATCTCAGGCTTCGTCGGGCTCTTCGCCGGCGGCGATCCGGCTATAGAGAATGAAATCATGCGACTCCTTGAATCATCGGAGCAGCCTGATGATTGAAATACTGTCGTTCGCGATGCAGCTTGCCGGTGTAGTGCTGGTTGCGGCAGTCCTGTCGTCGGTCCTATCCGGCGTGTTGTACCTGCCCTTTCGCCAGAGCATCAGGTTGTTCGATCCCTCAACGCGGTCGCTGGCAACACTGTGTTTTGCATTGATCGCACCAGCTGCCAGTATTGTCACTGCATTGCTCTACCTCGTTCCGGGTCACGCCCAGCTGCTGGTTGTTCAGCATTGTCACGGCGGCGATTGCAGCATTCATGCACCGCTAGTCGCCGCCCGATCTCCTGGCGGCATCGGCCTTTTCACTGTCGCGTCGTTCCTGATACTCGGTTTGGTAGCGGGAATCGCCCGGGTGGTCATCGTTGGCCGGAGGCGACTGGCTGTGCTCTTTGTCCTGGGAGTGCAGAACCGGATACCGGATCATCTGATACTGGAGAGCGACCGGCTGTTTGCCTGGTGCTGCGGTCTGCTCAGACAACGTATCGTGATCTCTCGAGGGCTCCTTGATCGGTTGAGCCCACCGCAGCTCGACGTGGTCCTTGCACATGAAGCAGCGCACGCTGCACGATTCGACAACTTGCGCAGCCTTGCCGCCCAGTGGTCCACAAGACTGTGGCCGTCGAATTTCCGGGACAGGATCCTCGCCGATCTTGTTGCTGATTGCGAACAGTCCTGTGACTCCGCTGCCTTGTGCGTCGCGGCTGACCCCGCGTTGTTCCGCCAGGCAGTTGACGTTATGACACAGGAACCGTCGGTCCACCGCGGGTCAGGGGTCGTGCAGTTTGGATCGCAGGTGTCGGCTTATCGTATCTCTGCTGCGTCTGCAGGTACTGAACGTCGTCCGTCCATTGCGTATCTGACAGTCGCGTTCATGTGGATCCTGCAGTCTGCAGTGGCGATTGCCGCCAGCCATCCTATTGTGGAAACAGTGGCGGCCATAGGGTTCTGGTGAGGCCCCCGGTTTTGTCGGGATGCAGGAACTGCGACGGGGATGCCGCAGCCCATCTTTCCTGTACTGATTACCGGTTTCGCGCCTGTCTACCGCTCGACCAGTTCCACCCGCCGGTTCCGATCCCGGCCGGCATCGCTGCCATTGGCAAACACCGGCACCAGGGGCCCGACCCCGTGCGGCTCCAGCCGGTCGGAAGCGATGCCATAGTCCTTCTTCAGCGCCTCAGCGACGGCCAGGGCCCGATCTGAAGACAACTTGCTGTTGTATGCGTAAGTACCCTTCGAGTCGGTGTGACCGACGACGTAGAAGCGCTTGTCCGGATTGGCATTCAGGTATTCCGCGATCGCATCGAGCGCGGCCTTTGATTCGGACTTCAGCGTGGCTTTGTCGAAATCGAAGACGATCCCGTCGAGTACCACACGGCCGTATTCATCGATGTCGGAGCCCATGGCTTCTGCGTCAACGACAACCAGCCCCGTTTCGGCGGCCTCGACCTCAACAATGTCTATCAGGGTGCCGATGTAGTTCTTCGAATGCTGTTCGACATAAACCACCACGTAGGCCGTGCCCGCGGCACGTTCCTTAGTTGCGACCACGACGCCCGCACCCCCCGATGAGGACGTGCCCGAAAACATCGTACCCACTGCACCAGGCTTGGTTGCGGGGTTCGCGCGGAAGGTAACTTCCATCCATTGCTGGGAGCCGATGCCATTACCTCTGCGATCTGCCGACATGCCTTCGCCAAGGATCGTGAAACCCTCGGCCTTCAGCGCATCGAGATAGTTTTTATAGATCTCGGAATAGGTCCGGTCTTCGCCTTCGTACTTGTAGAAGGTGCGTGTCACCCGGCCTTCGGTCTCGATCCAGTCTGAAATCGTGCGGTAACCGGTTACCGGGCCCACAGCGACTTTGTAAGGCTGATAGTTTTCAATATGCTGCCAGGCGATGACCTGGCCTGGGTAACGCTCGATCATCGGATGTTCGATGGCGCCTTCAATATCCTGCGCCAATGCCGCGGCAGACAGGAAAAAGACCATGAGTGCTGCGGCTGCAGAATGAAAGCACTTCAACATCTGTATCGCTCCTGGCTATGTGAAGTGGACCGCGGGTTCTCTCTCAAACCCCGCCCCGCCATCCACGGGGGACCAGCCTATAACTGATCGAGAAACTCGCTGAGCCCGTAGCCCTTCCGATCACCGTCCAGCGTGTATTCGGTCATGCCTTCACCGACATGGGTGTTGCTGCCGGCGCGCCGGTTGCGCAGCGGGATGTAGCCCATCACTCGACCTTCCACGACCCGCTGGCGCCCATCCTCCAGGGTCAGTTCCGCGCGCAGTGACTTATGGTAGTTGGTGTCGGGCTGGTATTCCGCCTGGATCACGGCTTTGTCGATTTTCACCAGTTCATCGCCTTCCTGAAACAGTCCCCGGCCCTCACCTTCGCCATTGGTGGTGATGATCATGCCGAGGTCGTCGCCGAAGTTACCGGTAATCCAGCGGTAAGAAGGGGTGGACTGCCAGTAGCGCGGACCCCAGGAGTGATCGCGCAGGCCCCAGCCGGAGAAGTCGATGGGCGCACCCTCGCCGAGTTTGAGGGTGCCGGCGACCCGCATGTGCTGCTCGGTATGGGCGCGGGCGAAATCGTTGCCATCGCCCGGTTCGCCGACGTGGCCATACAACGGGCCGACAGCCGTGTGCTCGAGATCGATCACGATCTCCTGGCGGGGATTGCTTTTGAATGCCTTGCCGGGATCGCTCATGTCCCGGGGATCGGCCATGAACAGCGCCTTGCCCCGGTAGGTGGTGCGGACCCGCTCCGCCGGAGTGAGGATCTCGATTTTCAGGCCGCCCGCATCCCAGCCGTTGTTGTGGCTGATCTCCGGTTTGGCGTAGTTGAAATAGGCCGAGCCGTCCGGATTCCAGACGATCACGGTCATCTCCGCATAGCCTTCGTTGGCGCGGTTACCGATGCGCACGAAGCCGCCGCGGTTCTGGGTCGGATCGAAAAAGTTGAAGTAGACCGACTCGTTGAAATTCTCCTCCGGCCCCAGTTCGTGGGTGTAGTCGTCCTCGGGATTGATGTTGCCGATGATACGAACCATGCGTGCTCTCCTGTTGGTGATCCCGAGTTCCAGTAGCCTGGTGCGGAGACGGGACCTGGTCCGGCATTTTTCACCACCACGATAAAAAACTGAACACGTTTCAGTTTTCCAATGAAATCTGTTTCAAAAAAAGCCAGTATGCGGTGCAGCCTGCTGCATCTCAACCGCACCGTCGACCAGGGATCATCACATGTCCATCCGCGAGGAAAGCAAACAGCTGCGTCGCGACACCATCGTTGCCGCCGCCCGGGCGCTCCTCCGCGAGTCTGATGGCGCCTGCGTTTCCAGAGATGGTGGACCTGAGCTCCAGTTCATGACCTCCGGGCCACGCTTCCTGCTCTGGAAAGGCATGCTTCGTTCGGCAATCGAGTCGGGACAGCTTAAGGACGAAGTCGACGTGGATGTACTGACTATCACCATCGGTCAGCTTCTCTTCGCCGGTACCTGCCAGTGGTCCCAGGGGCTGGTGTCTCTGCGGGAAATGCTGGCTCGGGCCCGATTCGGCGTATCGACCCTGCTGCCCGCGATCGCGGCAGACAGCGGTCAGCCACTGCTGCGCGCGCACATGCAGGATGCCCAGAGCGAACTGCAGAACATCTGGCGTGCACATCTCACCAGACGGCTGCAGGAAGGTACCCTGGACGAGCAGGCGCAGATTCTGCTTGCGGATCAGCTGCAACGCTTTGCGCCGGAAGCACTCAACACGACCGGGAGGTACAGGACCGGTACCCATAAAAGGAAGACGGTATGAACGACACCACCTTGCGCACCATCCGCCGCAGCACGATGCCGGCAGAAGGCGATACCTGGGCGAGCATCGCGCGGAGAGCTTTGCCGGATCTCGAGGAAAGCGTGGCCGTAGGCCAGTTGCAGAGCTGGAATCTGCATGTCTTCATGCGACCTGCGGCGCCACAGGGCTCGCCTCGAGCCGGTAATCCCATCCTGCCGAGCGATGTGATTTTCCTGGAAGCACCACTGGCCGGGTAGCGCCTGACAAACAACAAACAGCAAGAGAGCTGAAACAAAGAACGCAGAGAGGAGAAGGTGATGTTTGATCTGGTGATAGAAAATGGCCGCATCGTCGATGGTACCGGGCTGCCGGCCTATACGGCGGATCTGGGCATTAAGGACGGCCGGATCGCAAAGATCGGCCGTCTCGCAGGGCAGGGTCGCGAGACACTCGATGCCACCGGTAAGGTGGTCTCGCCCGGATTCATCGATCCACACACCCACTTCGATGCGCAACTGCTGTGGGATGGCTGGGCAAAGCCTGCGCTGAGTCATGGAGTGACCACCATCGTTCCGGGCAACTGCTCTCTGTCACTTGCGCCGCTGAAAGAGAAGCATCGGATGAAACTGGTAGGCATGTTCAATCAGATCGAAGAGATGCCGCTTAAGGCTTTTGAGCAGGGTGTGGAATGGAACTGGGAAACGTTTGATGAATATCTGCAGCGGATCCGCAAGGGGCTGGCGCTCAACGTGGCACCTCTGGTGGGCCACAGCCTGCTGAGATTGTGGGTAATGGACACAGCCGCCATGGAGCGTACGGCAACCGATGCGGAGATTGTCGAGTTGCAGACACTGCTGCGCCAGTGCCTGGAGGCGGGTGCGATCGGGCTGTCCACCAGCTTTGTGGACATGGACGAAACCCTGCAGCCGGTGCCGAGCCGTTACGCGGACAATCGGGAGCTCAAGGCACTATCGAGTGTGCTGGGGGAATTCGGCCGCATTCTGCAGATCGTGCCGGAATTCTATGATGCCGATCTGACCATTGCGCGGGTTGATCAGCTCGCGGAACTCAGCCTCAAGCACGGTATTCCGACCACGTTTTCTCCCCTGTTTGTGAATGGCGACAATGTGCAGGCGGTGGAGCGGGTCATGCAGCGGGTGGATGAACAGTTTGCCCGGGGTGCGCGTGTCTGGCCCCAGGTGCAGACACGGCCCATCGACATCAGCTTCAGCTTCGCGGTGCCGAGTCTGCTCTTCATCCGATTGAGAAGCTGGTACCAGGTCATGCGCTTCGGTACCCACGATGACATCATGGCCGCGTTTCAGGATCCGGATCGCCGCAGCGCTCTCGCCGCCGAAGCGGCAGCCCTCAACGCGCTATGGTCGCGTCTTGTTCTGCGCAAGGTGAACACGGCAGCTAACCAGCCGCTCACAGGAAAGACGCTGGCGGAGATCGCTGAGATCCGAGGCACTACGCCCATCGAGGCCATGATCGATCTGTCGCTGGAAGAGGAGCTGGACGCCCATTTCCTCGCCGCCGACATGGGCCATAACGACGACGGGCGGGTCAGTGCGCTGCTGAACCATCCGCGCGTGCATGTGGGTGCCAGCGATGGTGGCGCCCACATCCTGTCTTTCTCCACCTACGGCGATACCGGTTATCTGCTCGGGCACTTTGTGCGCGAAACTCGGAGCATCGGCCTGGAAGCTGCGATAAAGAAAATCACCAGTGATACTGCGGCGATCTGGGGCATTCCTGAGCGCGGTCAGCTGCAACCCGGGTTCGTTGCTGACATCGCCGTGTTCGATGCGAGCCAGGTGGATCGGGGTGCCGAGTATTACGCCGATGACGTGCCCGGCGATGGCAGCCGCTATGTGCGCGATTCGGTAGGTGTCAGTGCGGTGCTGGTCGGTGGACGGCTGGCCTGGAGCGCGGCTGACGGTTACACGTCGGCAACCTGTGGCACCATCCTGCCGGGTGCCAGTTGATGGGCATCACCGAGCGACGGGTACCCACCAACGGGATCGAACTCAATATTGCCGAACAGGGGGAAGGCCCCCTGGTGCTGCTGTTGCATGGCTTTCCGGAGTCCTGGTATTCCTGGCGGCACCAGTTCAAACCGCTCTCCGACGCCGGCTACCACGTGGTGGCGCCCGACATGCGGGGTTATGGAAAGAGCGACAGACCCCAGGCCATCGAAGCCTACAACCAGGTCGAAGTGGTCGCCGACATCATCGGACTGATTCCCGCCCTCGGCTACGAGACGGCGGTGGTGATCGGTCATGACTGGGGCGCGCCCACCGCCTGGAGCAGCGCGCTGAATCATCCGGATCGGGTGACCGCTGTGGGTGCCTTGTCGGTGCCTTTCTCGCCACGTTCTCCCGTGCAACCCATGCCCGCGATGCGGGAGATCTTCAAAGGCCAGTTTTTCTATCAGCTCTATTTCTTCGAGCCGGGAGTGGCAGAAGCGGAGTTCGAGGCGGACATTCGCACAGCATTGAAGAAGTTTCTGGTGATGGGTGCGGGCGAGACAGATCTGACCGCTTTGCCGGTACGAAGCCCGGATGGCGATCTGTTAAGCGGATTACCCAACCCGGATGTCCTGCCGGCATGGCTGAGTGAAGCGGATCTGGATTTCTACGCTGGTGAGTTCACCCGCTCCGGCATGCGGGGACCTCTCAACTATTACCGCAATCACGATCTGACCTGGACGCTCACTGAAAATGCGCCGACCACTATCAGCCAGCCCGCCATGTTTGTAGCCGGTGACAGAGACGGTGTGATCATGATGGCGGCGGAAGCATTGAAAAACATGCCGAAACACGTGACCGACCTGCGTATCAACGAGCTGATCCCCGGAGCGGGACACTGGACCCAGCAGGAGGCGCCGGCCGCAGTCAACGACGCCCTGCTCAGATTTCTCAGCCAGCTGCCATGAGGGAAAGTGCTGCTATGAGCCTTGTGAAAGCGCCCGTGCAGGAGAACATAGTGGTTGTCGGGTGCGGCATTTCCGGCATGTGCACCGCACTTGCGCTGGCCAAGCGCGGTCTGTCTGTCAAGGTGATCGAGCGTGACACACCACCGCCGGAGGGAGATGCGGATAAAGCCTTCTTCGAATGGCCACGCCGCGGCGCAACACAGTTCCGCCACCCCCATGCCTTCCTCGGACTGATGTGCAATATCCTGGCGGAAAACTACCCGGACCTGCTGGAAGAATTTTACGCTGCCGGTGCGCGGCGCGTGAACTACACGGATCTGCTGTCACCGGAACTTGAAGCTCAGTATCGGCCTGAGGCGGGAGATGAAAAACTCTGGATGCTGATGTGCCGGCGGGCCACCATCGAAACGGTGCTGCGGCGCTATGTCGAATCCATCCCCAACATTGAGGTCATCAATCAGCTCACCATCGATGGCGTAATCACCGAACGCAGGGGAGATCAGCTGTCGGTTGCGGGGCTCAAAGTTCGCAGAGACTGTCAGGATCGCTTCGGCACTGAAATAGCGGCAGATCTGCTGGTTGATGCCAGCGGCCGTACCACCCGCTTTCCAAAATGGTTCGCAGAAGCGGGCACAGAAATCCCGGAAGAGAACCGGGATGCGGAAATCGTCTACTACACGCGCCACTACCACCTCCTGCCGGGTGTGGACGAACCACCTCGAAATGGCAAGGATCGCGCGGCCGGCGATCTGGGCTACATCAAGTTCGGGGTCTTTCCCGGCGACAAAGGTAATTTTGCGGTCATCGTCTGCCTGCATACCTGTGAGCTCGAGTTGCGGGAAGCCATCAAATCCGGTGATCGGTTCGATACTGTCTGCAGGAGCACGCCGGGACTCGCGCCCTGGGTGGCAGAGGGGAAAGTAGAGCCGACGACCGAACCCTTCGGTATTGGTGACATCCGCGCGGTGTGGCGCCACTACGTGAAGAACGATGAGCCGCTGGTGCTCAACTTCTTTGCGGTGGGCGATGCTGCGCTGCGAACCAATCCGCTGTATGGCCGGGGCTGCAGCACCAGCATCCTGCATGCCCACATGCTCGCCGAGGTGCTCACGGAGCACACAGATCCCGTCCAGCGTGCCCGGGTATTCGACAGACTCACCGAAGAAAAGCTGCGACCGATATTCGAAACAAGCTGGCAGGAGGATCAGAACGGTATCCGTCGTGCGCTGGCCGTGCATGAAGGGCGCGTGCTGGAGACCCCGGACACTTTCAAGAAGCGTTTCGGAATGGCGTTTGGCGATGCCCTCGCGGCCGCCGCCCGCTACAACCTGCATGTGCATCGAGGCATGATGCGAACAGTCAATCTACTGGAGAAGCCGGGCGCTTTCCTGGAAGACTGGCGCATCCGCATGATCATCTTCGGCTATATGCTCAAAGGCCGGAAGCGCAACGCAGCAGCGCGCATACAACGAGGACCGAGCCGCAGCGAAATGCTGGCACTGGTTGGTGCTGAAGTTCAGCCCTAGCTGCTGGTATTGTCTGCAAACCGCCGGGCAGTCAGCAGCCGACGTACTTCGATATGCTCTGAGCGGGTTATCCGGCAGCGGAGTGCAAGGGACATCCACACGACGTTAGCCAGCGGCACTACGAAACCATCGACCACGCCGAGGCGGAAGATGACCTCCGGGTCAACGCCCTGTTGTCCTGCCCCTTGCGGAAAGTCGATGACGATATCGAGCAGTGCACCGGCGAGCAGAAGGCCGATACCTGAAGTCGCTTTGGCGGAAAAGGTGATGGCAGAGTTGAATACGCCCTCCTGACGTCTGCCGGTTTCCAGCTCCTGTACATCCAGAGTGTCTGCCACCATGGAAATGAACATCACCAGAGCAACGGTAGCGAAGAGCGCCCGGACGATGCTGTCGCCAATCAACAGATACAGCAGCAGATCGGAGCCGTTCGGCGGAAGTACATCCAGAAACCGCAGACCCACCAGCAGCATGCCCTGCAGCATCAGCGCCACGCTGCAACCGACCAGGAGGTACTTCTTGTCAAACCTGGCCTGCAACGGGGCCACAAGCAGGAAGGCGATCAGTGCACCGGTAAAGGACAGTGAAAGCCAGCGCAGACTCGCCGTGTCGAATCCCCAGAAGTAAGTGCGCATATAGATTTCGAATGCCTGATTCGTACCGATCACCACGGAGCTGGTCAGCACCGCCGCGAACAGCAGCAGGAAGTCCCGATTGGAGAGTGCATCGCGCAGGTCTTCGATCACACTGGAGAACCGGAAACGCTTAACTTCGCCGCGGGGCTGCATGAGAAACGGTATCTGATCTCTGGTCAGATGCGTTGTGATCAGGACGGCCAATGGAATGCATACAGCGAGTACCAGGGCGAGATTCCGGTAGCTGTCGGGGTTGAGCTGGCCAAGCGGAAATTCGGCGCTGGCCGGGAATACCCAGGAAAATACCGCAAAGGTGATACTGATACCGCCCATCCAGGCGAAAAAAAAGCGGTAGGTTACGATGACGCTGCGTTCCTCGTAGTCTTCGGAGAACTCTGCGAACAGTGCGCTCCAGGGAACGTAGAAAAACGTCATGGAGACTCGCGCAGCCACCACGAAGAACAGCAGCCAGGCCAGCAGCAGGGGCTCGCGGGGCAGATCGGTCGGGATATCGGGTGGTGCGAAAAGAAAGTAGACGGTCAAGCCAAGCGGCAGAGCGGCCGCGTACATGAACGGGTGACGTCGGCCGAGCCTGGAGCGAAATCGATCGGAGTAGGAGCCTACGATTGGATCGGTAATCGCGTCGACGATCAGTGCAATAAACAGCGCGCCTGATACATAGAGGGCCGGCAGGCCCAGCACCTGGTTGTAGTAGAGCAGCAGAAAGGTCTTGATTGCGAAGTCTTTGAACACCTCCGGCAATGCGCCGATTCCCTGAAAGATGCGTGCCGCAGTAGGGACTTTTCCCCGTCGCTGTTGATCCCGGCTGAACATCGGGGCGGCGGGCGTGGTTGTCACCTTGCTGGTGTTGTCCAAAAGTTGCGTCTCGACATTTCGAAAGTGGTTTAACAATCGGACTCTGATAAGTGCGTCCGATAGGGCAGGACGGATGTAATCATGCTTCCTGCTGATTTCATAGAACCTGTCGAGCATACTGATCTGCTGTGTCGTGATTGCGGTACTCTTCCCCTGTAAATGTCAGAAGGACCACCACCGTGCCTATATCCCGCAAGCTTGCACTCGACGACGCCCAGGTCGAAGAACTCCTTACCACGACCTGGAACTGCCGCATTGCCACACTCGGTCCCAAAGGCCGGATCAATCTCACCCCCATGTGGTTCGGCTGGGCGGGGGGCAAGATCTACATCTACGGCCGAGGCCAGAAAGTTGAGAATCTCCGCCGCGATCCGACCTGCACCATACTGGTGGATCGGAATGAGAAATTTCCCGAACTGCAGGCGGTGGTGATGCAGGGTGTCGCCCGGGTTCTCGAGGATGCCGCGGCGGAAGCGGCGGACACAGACCTTGTGCTCGCGAGGGCGCAGATCGGTCGGAAGTACAATGGCGGCCACGGCCAGCCGCCGGTGGCGGACCCGCCGCCCATGGCGGCCACTGCCCAGGGCCGCAATGCCCGCTGGATGGTGTTTACCCCCCAGGGACAGGTTACCTGGGACAATTTCAAGCTGGCCACCTTGCGTCGCTGACGACGCCCGCTGGTCTGTGCACAGCGGCGGTCGATGCTGACGGGCGGTCGATGTTGACCCCAGGGGTAGAAAAGCGCCGCTCGATGCCGTTCGGCTGGTATCCTTCGCGGTTCCAGAATTTTCGCGATTAATACCTGACCCATGGCCACAATTCTTCAATCTCTCCCCATC
Source organism: Pseudomonadales bacterium (assembly GCA_041395945.1). Lineage (NCBI taxonomy): Bacteria > Pseudomonadati > Pseudomonadota > Gammaproteobacteria > Pseudomonadales > Pseudomonadales bacterium. The sequence continues at coordinate 3,399,377 of JAWKZN010000001.1, read as the reverse complement.
GGTGAAAAAGTCGGCATCGCCTTCTCCGGCGGACTCGACACCAGTGCAGCGCTGCACTGGATGAAGCAGAAGGGTGCGCAGCCCTATGCCTACACTGCCAATCTGGCACAGCCGGACGAATCGGATTACGAGGAGATCCCCCGCAAGGCCCTGGAATACGGCGCTGAACAGGCGCGGCTGGTGGATTGCCGGAAGCAGCTCGTCAAAGAAGGGCTCGCAGCGATCCAGACCAGCGCGTTTCATGTCACCACCGCGGGCGTCACCTACTACAACACCACCCCGCTCGGGCGGGCGGTCACCGGCACCATGCTGGTCGCCGCCATGAAAGAGGATGACGTCAACATCTGGGGAGACGGCAGTACCTACAAAGGAAACGATATCGAGCGCTTCTATCGCTACGGCCTGCTCACCAATCCGGCCCTGAAAATCTACAAGCCCTGGCTGGACCGGGACTTCATCCGTGAACTCGGCGGACGGGCAGAAATGTCTGCTTTCATGACCGAAGCCGGATTCGGTTACAAGATGTCGGCGGAGAAGGCCTACAGCACAGACAGCAACATGCTCGGTGCAACACACGAGGCCAAGGATCTGGAATTCCTCAGCAGCGGCATGCACATCGTCAATCCCATCATGGGCGTGGCGTTCTGGAAGCCGGAGGTCGAGATCGTACCCGAGGTGGTCAGTGTGCGTTTCGAGCAGGGTGTGCCGGTTGCGCTGAATGGCAGCAGCTTCCCGGACCTCGTTGAGCTCCTGCTCGAAGCCAATCGCATCGGCGGCCGTCATGGCCTGGGTATGAGCGATCAGATTGAAAACCGGATCATCGAAGCGAAGAGCCGCGGCATTTATGAAGCACCAGGCATGGCCCTGCTCTTCATTGCCTACGAACGGCTCGTTACCGGCATTCACAATGAAGACACCATCGAGCAGTATCGGGAAAACGGTCGCAAGCTCGGGCGGCTGCTGTATCAGGGGCGCTGGTTCGACCCGCAGAGCATCATGCTTCGGGAGAGTTCCCAGCGCTGGGTCGCATCAATGGTTACCGGTGAAGTCACGCTGGAGTTGCGCCGAGGTAACGACTACTCGCTGCTGAACACGGAAAGTCCCAACCTGACCTATCACCCGGAGCGACTGACCATGGAAAAGGGAGACTCCATGTTCACTGCTGAGGACAGGATCGGTCAGCTCACCATGCGCAACCTGGATATCGTGGATACCCGCGACAAGCTTTCGCTGTACTCGAGCAGCGGTCTGCTGAGCATCGGTCAGGGAACCCAGGGCGTGCCGAGGCTCGAAGAGCCGGGGAACGATTGATCTGCACTCACTCCACTCATTGCATCATCGGACGTTATGGCCTCACTTGTTACTGCTTCCGGGTCTGCAGAACCCGCCGAGACACTCTCTGATCGATACCGGCGGGTCCGCAGCGCCAGCCTGACACTCACCGCGCCGCTCACCGTAGAGGATCAGGTTGTGCAGACCATGCCTGAGGTCAGCCCGACCAAATGGCATCTGGCGCATGTCACCTGGTTTTTCGAACGCTTCTGTCTTCTTGAGCACAGGCCTGACTACCGAGCCCGCGACGAACGGTATCTGCACCTTTTCAATTCCTACTACTACACAGTCGGGGACATGTTCCAGAGGATGGATCGCGGGATCCTGAGCCGACCCACTGTCGCCGAGATCCATGCGTATCGCGCGCACGTGGACGAGTGCATGATCGACCTCATCGCTGAGCGCGCCGGCGATGCGGATTTCGAGAAGCTTGTGGTGCTCGGCCTCAACCATGAACAGCAGCACCAGGAACTGATTCTCACCGACATCAAGCAGGTGCTGTTCATCAATCCCCTCGGGCCGGCTTATCGGAACCTGCCGGCGCCGCCACCTTCACACTTCAAGCCTCTCACGTTTACGGATATTCCGGGCGGTATCGAGCACATCGGCTTCGCCGGTGAAGGGTTCAGTTTCGACAACGAGACCCCACGGCATCGCGTGCTCCTGGAGGATCACGCGCTCGGTGATCGGCTGGTCACGAATGCCGAGTATGCGGAATTCATGGCAGATGGCGGCTATGGGGAGCCGGCGCTGTGGCTTGCGGATGGTTGGGCGAAGATCCATGCGGATGGCTGGAATCGGCCGCTGTGCTGGTCCGCAGATCTGTCGCGCGAGTTCACGCTGGGCGGCTGGCAGGATATGGACGCGAACGCCCCTGTGTGTCACGTGAGTTTTTATGAAGCCGATGCCTTTGCCCGCTGGGCCGGGGCCCGGCTGCCAAGCGAAGCGGAGTGGGAGCTCGCAGCCGCACGCAGCGAAGTCGGCGGCAACCTGCTCGACAGTGACCAGTTACGGCCGCTGGCGGCGAGCGGCAGGGTGCAGGGTATTACCCAGCTCTTCGGCGATGTCTGGGAGTGGACGGCTTCAGGCTATAACCCCTATCCCGGCTTCGAGCCACTGGCCGGCTCGCTCGGCGAATACAACGGCAAATTCATGTGCAATCAGATGGTGGTGCGCGGCGGCTCCTGTGCAACCTGGAGTGAGCACATCCGCGCCACCTACCGGAGCTTCTTTTATCCACAGGACCGCTGGCAGTTTCTCGGCATTCGTCTCGCCAGGAACACCTGAGCCGGTCCGATAACCAGGGAAAATTCCAGCATGAGCAGAGTCTCGGCACTGACCATCGCAAACGACTCGGCCCCTGAACTGGCAGAAGACAGGGCTATGGTTCTGCGGGGTCTGACTGCGCAGCAGAAGCGCATCTCGCCAAAGTATTTCTACGATGAGCGCGGCTCGGAACTGTTCGACAGGATCTGTGAACTGCCCGAGTACTATCTGACCCGTACAGAACTCGCGCTCATGGATGAGCACCTCGAAGAGATCGCATCACTTGTCGGCCCGCGGGTCGCGGTGATTGAGTTTGGCGCAGGTTCCAGCCTCAAGATCCGCAAGCTGCTGGACCGGCTCGATGCACCTGCGGCTTATGTGCCGGTAGACATCTCGGTCGACTATCTCGTCAAGCAGGTCGAAGATCTGTCACGCGACTATCCGGATGTGCACGTGCAACCGGTGTGTGCAGACTTCACGAGGCCTTTCGAACTCCCTCGCCATCCTGTGGAACCTGCGCGCAATCTCGTGTTTTTCCCGGGCTCGACGATCGGCAATTTCACACGGACCGACGCCCTCGAACTGCTCAGGGTCATGCGGCTGGAAGCCGGGCCGGGCGGAGCCCTGCTGATCGGTGTTGACCTGCGCAAAGACCGTGAAACAGTAGAAGCTGCTTACAATGACAGTCAGGGTGTGACTGCCGAATTCAATCTCAATGTGCTGAGGCGCCTGAACCGGGAACTCGACGCAGACTTCGACTTTCGGCACTTCAGACACCAGGCCGTTTATGACGGAGATGAAGGCCGGATCGAAATGCGGCTCGTGAGCCAGACTGACCAGCGGGTGACCGTGGCAGGACAGGCGCTCTCTCTGGAGAAAGACGAGTTCATCCTTACCGAGTACTCGCACAAGTACTCGATCGAGGAGTTTGAAGGTGTCGCGGTTCGCGCAGGATTCACACCGGGAAAATGCTGGGTGGATGCGAGTGGGCTGTTCAGCCTTCACTACATGACGGTGGATTCGGAGTAGCTGCCACCGTTCGCGACCCTCTGGCGCGCTGATGGTGAAACTGGCAGGAAAAGTTCAAGCTCATCTGGAAGGTTTTTCCGAAACTCTGGTTGCGTGGATCCGCGCGGTACCATAAGGGAAACTATCCATAGCAAACCAATATCAGATCCCTGATTCTTGGCCAGTCTGTTTACTCTGAGCGACACTGATGGCCGAAAAAACTAAGATATTCGTGGTGCTTGATCCGACCTGCATGGAGCAGGCTGCACTTGAATGGGGAGAACAGATTGCGCACCAGTTCCGTGAACGGCGCGCAACGGAGGCGGTGCTGCACGTGTACTGCTGTATCAATGAGGACAGTGTGGCGATGGTATCCGGTGACGACAGCGCCCACTCCCAGGCGGAGACAGAGAAGCGGGTGCGGAACTGGGTTGAACGGCTGGTTGCCGCACCCCGGGCCGACGGTCTGGAGATCGAGGTTGAGGTGGAGTGGCACCACGACTGGCGCAAGGCACTGGTCGTTGCGGCAGAACGATGCGCCAGTTCACTGGTTGTGAAGAACATGACGCAACACACCAAGTTCGTGCGTATGGTCAGGGAAACATCGGACTGGACGCTGATTCGTCAGTGCTCGAGTCCTATTCTGCTCGTTAAAACGGGCCGTCCCTTCAAGATTGAAAAAGTGCTGGTTGCGGTCAAACACAGCCCTGAAGAGGATGTTTACGAGAAGGCCAACGACGAGATTCTTGCTGCGGCAAAGCGTCTGACCACCGATCTCGGCGCGACTCTGCACGCGGTCACAGCCTATACAGGCGGTTACCCTGACCGCCAGAGATTCGCCGATCGTTGCGGGCTTGAGCGCTCCCAGGTGAGTGCGGCAGTGGGCGCCCCGGAAAAAGTCATCGCCGAAATTGCCGGGAAACAGGGCAGCGATCTGCTCGTTATCGCCCGGGTGGCACGGTCGGATTCAGTAAAGGAGATCGGCGCTACCGCGAGAAAAGTGATCGATACAATCGACACTGAAGTGCTGATTCTTCCGGTTGCTTCGTAGCCGAGGCCGGGAACCGGTAGGACAGCAGATGGTGCGCCAGTGACAGGCGCACCGGACTGAGTCACTTTCCGCCCGGGTATTCGCTCTCCAGCAGTCGCGCTCCCCGCAGGATGTTGCCCATCGCATAGTTACCTTCATGGCAGGCATATTCGTAAACCAGATCGTCCGGTTTCGCCTGCCACACATATCGGCCGCTCCAGGGCCTGGTCCAGACTGTCTCGTCGGTCACCGTGAAATCGTAGTAGAGGTTACCGTCTTCCAGCGGGGTGAACCGCTCCACCACCTGAAGATTTTCATCTGCGCCCGGCAGCCCGCTGATATCCCGGAACCCGCGAGTTTCGACGACCAGAGTGTCACCTTCCCAGCGACCGATGGAATCGCCCAGCCACTTGCGGTTGGACTCCGGCGAATGCTGCGCATCGAGGCGGATGATCCGTGCATCGTGAACCATCTCCTGCAGTATCATTACGTGAGTGTCGGTCTGTACGATGCGCTTGTAGTTGTTGTAGAGACTGGAGATGGTCGGCACGGTGGAACCGAAGGAGATCAGGCAGCGTTCAGACGGCGCCAGACTCTCCGGACCGTCGAAAGGCCCCGGTCCGTCGTGATCGAGCCAGGTCGCCTCGCCAGTGTTTTCGTGGGCGAAGCTCTGATAAATGGTTCCAAACCGGTCTGCAACGCCGGGCCGGGTTTCCGGATAGCGGCCATTGGGCGGATCGTAGATGATCGAGGTGGGTACCTTGCCATCGATCTCACCCAGCGAGCTGCCCGGGTCGATGTAGAAGAGGTTATAGCCCCCCACACCACCCGCGCCGCCGATATTGTTCCCGTCACCCCCGGCGGGCGGTGCTTCCCGATCCGGATCGCTCTCATCGGTGAGCGCCCAGTCCGAAGCGATACCAAAGACCCAGTTGAGTGCGCTGGCCACCCAGGGATAGAGATATTCCGTCTCACCGAGCCATTCGGGACGCTGGGTCGGGGTCAGTGTGCCGGTGTCGTAGACGCCGGTCAGATCCGGTGTACCGGACGCGGTGCGTCTGATTTCCGCGCCCACAGGCGCGGCGATAAGTATGACTGCCAGGAAAAGAGCGGGCTGACTGAATTTGTACATACTGTTGCCGGGGGCTTGTCTGATACTCGAAGTCTGCAATCAGGCACCCTGCAACGCAACTCCGGAGCGCCGTGGCCGGTGGACGCATTGTGAGCCCGCCAGGAGCTGTCTCTGAGCGGGACAGCAGAGGTCGCTCTCCATCAGATGGATCTGAATACGTCCGCCCATCTTTCGATTGCTGACTCATGATTGTGCACGAGTTGCACAGTCACCTGATCGTAGCCGGCTGCCGCCAGCGCCCGCATCCGCTCGACCAGTTCCTCACGGGTGCCACTCATGGTGGTCGCCTTCACGAGGTCTTCGGACAGGTGGGTCTCCTCCGGCCGCACAAACATGAGGTGACCGCGATGGTTCGTCAGATACCTGGCGTCGGCCGGCTCATAGCGTTCGTGAGTCTGCATGTATTCGCTGAGCAGATTGCTGAGTGTTCCGGTTGGCAGGTTGCGTCCGCCCATTGCGCCGACTTCGTCTGCCATGTTGTGAAACATGACTGCGGTCAGCGGTGCGGCTTCTGACATCAATCGCGCCCGATCCGCGTCCGGGTCACCGTCCAGTACAGCGCCAAGGAAAAACAGATTGGACTGAAGTGCTTCAGTTTCGCTGCCGGTATCCGTCCAGATATCCTGCATTTCCTGGAGGCTCTCAATGGCTCCCTGGGCGCCGAAGTTCAGCCAGCCAGCCCGAAGATCGGCAGCCATCCGTTTGGCGCCGGGGCCGAAAGCGGAAAACCACAGAGGAATGTCCTGCCCGATATCGATCAGTCCCAGGTCGGGATTGAGGAAGCGGATCTTCCGCGCCTTCCCTTCGAAATCCCACTCGATCGTTTCGCCGCGCAGCAGTTGCTGAACGCGTTCAATATAGCTGCGTGTCTGTGCGAGTGTGATCGCGCCCAGACCCATGGTGCGCCTGGCCGTAAAGCCGGTCCCGACTCCGAAATCGATACGTCCAGGGGCAATCTTCGAAAGAGATGCGAAAGCGTTCGCTGTCACCGGCTCAATCCGGTTGGAGGGCACCAGAACACCAGTGCCCAGGCGAATCCTGGTGGTCTCATGAGCCGCCAGCGCCATGCAGATGAAGACGTCGGGATTAAGCAACTGAGTGTCGTAGAACCAGGCTGCGTGAAAGCCCAGCTCTTCTGCGCGCTTCGCCCAGCGCCAGGAATCGACTTCGGATGCGAATGCGACAGAATATTTCATAACCTTGACCTGCTCAGCTTCGAGATCTGTCGCTGGACGCCTCCATCTGTTCACGACCGAGCATTCACGCTCAGGCATTCACGCCGGAGCATTCACACGCGTGTACTCACGCGCCTGCACTGACCAGACCGAAGCGTGCACCCTGAGGATCAGTTGCGATGATGATCCAGTCCCCACCGGGTACTTCCATCGGCCCCATGAGCACTGTGCCGGACTTCGATTCGACTGTGGCTTTCGCAGCGGTCACCGAAGGCACCCGGAAATACATCTGCCAGCTGGCTGACTGACTCCGATCCTGTTGTTGAAAAACTGCACCGAGACGGCGGCTGTCGTGGTCTATGAAGCAGTAGTCGCCCATCTCGCCCATGTTCATGCTTTCGTTGAACTCGAAGCCGAAGTGATCCGTATAGAAGCGCTTCGATTCTTCGAGATCCGGACTCTCCAGTTCGTTCCAGCCGACCCGCTGCAGCGCGTCGGGGGAAAAAACATCGCTGCCGGTATCCGGGGCACCATCCGGCGGAATGGGATCCATGATGTAGATCGGCACGCCCTGGGGATCGGCGATCATGGCGATTCTTCCTACCGGCAGATCGGTTGGCGGCATCTGCAGGACACCACCAGCCTTTTCGATTGCACTGATCGTTGCGTCCACGTCCGAGCAGTACAGGTAGGGTATCCACAGCGGTCCGGCGCCCCCGTCGATCATCTCCTGCGTCAGCTCGAGCATGCCGCCGGCGTTGCCCTTGTCGTCGCGAACGATCATGCGATAGTCGGTTTCTGCACCATCCGCCGGAGGTTCGATCTTCCATCCGACAACAGCACCGTAAAATGCCGCTGCAGCGTCGGAATCCGGCGTCATCAGTTCATACCAGATAAAGTCAGCCTGTGGTGCGGACATGGGTGCTGTCTCCTATTTCTCGAGTGTCACGACCGGAACGAAACCACCGAAAATCAGTCTTGTGCCATCGAAGGGCATTCTGTTCTTCTCCGGATCCATGCGTGGATCTGAAAAATCCGGTGCGCGCAATTTCTCCATCGCGGCATCCCGGGTCTGCCTGTCCGGCCACTCAATCCAGGAAAACAGCACCGCCTCATCATCCTTCGCCTGCACCGCCATGAAGAAATCCGTGGTCTCACCTTTCTGAACATCGTCCTGCCAGCATTCCAGAATCCGGGTAGCCCCCAGATCCATGAAAACACCGTCTGCTGTTTCTGCGTGTCTGATGAAGTCCTGCTTGTTCGATTTGGGGCAGGCGATCACAAATCCGTCTATATAGGACATATCGAGTCCTCCTTTCCTGCTCGGGTGGTGTCAGGAGCCTGCTGCGGTGCTCCCACTGATGCCGCGATCATGAGGCCACATAGATGGCGATCTTGTTGCCTGTGGGATCACGCAGGTAGGCGCCATACCAGGACTGCTTCTCGGGTGGCCGAAATCCTGGCGCGCCTTCGTCGGTGCCGCCATTGGCAAGGCCCGCTCTGTGAGCCGCGTCAACCGATGCTTTTGAAGGCGCTTTGAACGCGATCATCATCCCATTACCGGCCGTCGCTGGCTCTTTATTGAATGGGGGGCAAACATAGATGCTGTGCGAATCGTCTCCCTTTGTGCCATAGCCAATCCAGCCGCCGTCTGCAAACTTGCGCTCACAGCCACATTCTCCGAGCACCGCATCGTAGAACACGCCGGACGCTTCGCTGTTCAGCGCGCCGATGGTGATATAGCCGATCATTTTTCTCTCCCCTGAAATGCACAGATCAATTGACGCAGAACATGTGCGTCAGTCACTTGAATCCCGCCTGCATCGGCTCTGCTGCCGTGCGCGTCGGCCTCCAGGAGGGTTCCCCCGCGATCATGCAGCCGGCGCTAGCCGGACTGGAGCATCGCCTCGAGCAGACGTGCCAGTACGCCTCTCGGTGGTCTGGCGGACCTGCGGATGTCTACGTCGTAGATCAGCGTACTGTCGCCATATTCCACCACTTCGGCGCCGGCGCCGGCAAGCAGCGATCTGATGCGCTCGTTCTCGCTGAGCACGTGGGATCTGAAATGGCTGATCCCATTCGCGCGCGCTGTTTCCGAGAGTCTGCGCAGCAGCAGTTTGCCGAGTCCGAGGGTATGAAGTTCATCCACTACCGCCACCGCAGGTTCGGCGACATAAGGCGCCCCGGCAGTTCGAAAATACCTGGCTACGCCGACAATCGGTGGCGCGATTTCACCATCTGCGGACAGCAGTCGGGCACCGATAGCCACATGGTTGTGAGTGTCGGTGTTGAGCAGACCGTCGGTGATGAAATCGGGCAGACTCGGCATCGCCGAGAAAAAGCGCAGATAGCGGGATCGGGAAGAAAGACCTTCGAAGCCCGCCAGCAGGTCCGCGCGATCGGCCGGGCCGAGAAAGTCGAAACGGACCTCGCGGCCGTCGTGGAGCCGATCCGAGTATTCGATGCCGGTTGACCTGGTCTTCATGGCGGATGTCTCCAGCCCGGAACGCCCGTTCGGTGAATGTGCGTTCGGTCCAGTTTGTGCGACGCAACAAAATATAGCACCGGAGCGTCCGGGTCTGCACCCGGAATTTACTTGCCATGCTGTGTGCCGGCTTCCAGCTCCTTTACTGCAGCGTGATGGCAGGCGCGGCTGATTTGCCGATACGAATGACGTCTGGTGTAAGGGTGGTGAGCACGCATCTGCCAGACCCGAGAGCAGTGGCGTCGACCGCCAGCGCATCCCTGCTCTGCGTCGTGACAATGCCGGGCACGAATATCAGTATGATGATCATCATATTAAAAGCGCCGATCAGTATGCTTATCCTGCATCAGTTCGAAAGCTCGCACTTCAACGACAAGGTTCGATGGGCGCTGGATTTCAAAAAGATCCCCCACAATAGGATCAGCTATCTGCCGGGTCCGCATATTCCGCAGATCCGCAGGCGTTCCGGTGGACCGACGACCACCCCCCTGCTGCAACATGCGGACGGTTTCGTGTCGGGATCGGCAGCGATCATCGACTGGCTTGAAGCAGAGCACCCACACCCTGCCCTGTATCCCGAAGGTGAAGCCAGCCGCACCCTCGCGCTTGGCGTCCAGTCGCATTTCGACAGTATTGTCGGACCGGCAACGCGCACGGCCGTGTTTTCCGTTTTCATTCACGAACCCGGATATCTGTGCAGAACTTTCGCCGCTTCGAAAGGGCCACTGAAGCGCCTCGCCTATCGGGCCACTCTGCCGCTGGCGATGCCGCTGATCCGTAAAGGCAATCTTGTCTATCCGGATAACATCGCCCGATCGATTGATCTGTGCCGATCGACACTGGACCAGCTTGCCGAAGACATCGCCGCGACTGGCTATCTGGCAGGTAACGGGTTTTCCATCGCCGACCTCACCGCCGCGTCCCTGCTCGCCCCCCTGGCAAACGTGTCTCACCCTGACATGCAGCGACCGGAGCCGATTCCGGAAAGTCTGCGGACCTTTCTGGCCCAGTGGCAGCCGCACCCGGCAATCCAATGGGTGCATCAGATGTACGCAAGGCACCGCTCTCAATAGTCGACGCTGTTCATTGCACGTTCAGGCCGACTGGAATAGCGTTGTGTCATGATTCGAGGAGTGGCAGTACTGATCTTCCTGTGTACGGCGGTTCACAGCCGTGCAGAGATGCGCTGTGATGAATCACTGGTACAGCGCGGTTTCAATTTCATTGAAGTACTCGAGCGTTGCGGACCACCGGACGCCGAGTATCGCCGTGTGAGTTTTCTGGCCGCTGGTGTATACCTGCCGGTAGAGGAGTGGTTCTACGAACAGGGGTCGAACCGCTTCCGCCGGTTGCTTACCTTCGAAAACGGCCGGCTGGTCCGGATTGAGCTGCGTCCGAAGCCTGAAGTGCCGATTTCAGAACTGCACCTGCCCTGACAGGTTACGCACGACCGTGCGGAATGGAAAAATCTATCTCGGGTCCTTTCGGCAGCAGGAAGGGCGGACGGCTGCCATAGTAAATCCCTTTGATCGCATTCACATCGACTGTCTCAGCGACTCCCGGATACTGATAAAGATCTCGCGTATAGGGCCAGAGATTCCTGAAGTCCACCAGTCGGTTGCGATTACAGAGGAAGTGGCCGTAGTAGGCTATGTCGAAACGGACCAGGGTCGAGAACAGCCGCCAGTCCGCTTCGGTGATACGGCTTCCGCAAAGATATCGGTGTGTCGATAATCGCCTGTCGAGATCATCGAGTGTGTTGAACAGGGCATCGTACGCAGCTTCGTAGGCGCTCTGGGATTGTGCGAACCCACATCGATACACACCATTGTTGATATTCGTGTAGATGATCCCGTTCAGGCTGTCTATTTCCGCTGCAAGATCCGTCGGATAGAAAGTGGTGCGACTGACGCCCGGCAACGTGTCGAAAGCGCTGTCCAGCAGGCGAATGATGTCGGCGGATTCGTTGTTGACGATGGTCTCGCCCGCTTTATCCCAGAGTACGGGCACCGTGACCCGGCCTGTGAATGCAGGGTCCGCCCTGGAGTAGATTTCGTGCAGGTGTTGCGCGCCCAGCAGCGGTTCAGCGATTTCCCCGAAAGTCCAGCCTTCCGGCCCTGCTGCAGGTTGAGTGAAAGTAATGCCAATACTGTCGGTCAGTCCCTTGAGCGATCGATACAGTATGGCCCGATATGCCCATGGACACCCTGCGTTGACGAACAGGTGGTAGCGGCCTGCCTCGGCTGGAAAGCGTGGGTTTCCGTCGCCGATCACCTCCCGGAAGGATGAGCGGGTGCGAATAAATTCACCGTTGCCATTGGTTCTGCGCAGGTCATCGGACGTCCAGCGACCTTCAATCAGCATTCCCACTTTCTATCACCTCGCCGGCCTGTGGAGTGGAATCAGTGAAGTCGAGACTAGAGTGCGACAGGTCGCAGATCAATGGGACAGGCTGGTTGCAACTCCGATGCTGTCAGCAGAAACTTGCCCGGTCAGTGTTTCGAGCTCGGGGGGTAACCGATGAAAATGCTGGCATTCACCTATGGGCTGACGGCGTACGGCTGAGGAGGACGGGGGCTTGAATCATCGGTATCAATAACGGGAGAGGGGTTATGGAACGCTTGCAGAGAATTACGCTGTGTCATGGATTTCTGGTCATCCTGATCGCCATGCTGGCAGGGTTCATGCTGATGTTCTCTCTGCTGGGAGGACTGGAAATCTGGCCGGGCCACATCCTCTCGATCCCCACCTACGGCACCAGTGAGGGGTGGGTTCGTGCGCATTCCGGCGGGACGATGAATGGTCTGCTGGTGATCGCCGTGGGGCTGTCTCTGCCGAAGACCGGTTTGTCCTCGAGGATGCAGCGGCTGACAGCTTACGGCTTTATCTATGTTGCCTGGTCGTTCACCGCCTTTTACTGGCTGGGTAATGCTGCAGGCAATCGCGCACTGAGCATTGGCGACAATCCCCTGGGGCCTTCCGACATTTTCGGAGTGCTCGGCTTTCTGCCGGGTCTGCCGTCGGTACTGATCGTCGTACTGCTGCTGGCTGTGGTGGTGAAAGGGATCTGGTCGACTTCAGATTGACTGCAAATCAGGGTTGCTGTGCTTCCTGACACTGTGCGTACCAGAGCGGGTCTTCAGCGCACGCGAAATCGCGCAACACGTCTGTCAGCCCGCCAGTACCCTCTATCGGCAGCCTTACGAGCAGACGACCTCGAGCGTGTCGAGGGTCGTCTGCTTACCGCTGAGAAGTGTGGCTTACGCGACGCTGGCCTTCCGCTTGCCTTTTGCTACCGATCGGCGTTTGCCGTCGTAGAGAAACTCCGGGCCGTCCATGTCGGTTGCGGGAATCTCCACCCTTTCGGTCCAGTAGTCCTGATTATGCCGCCACTCGGGTTTGTCACCGCGGCACGGCAGCTGGTCGAGCCCGCGCATGAGATAGCCCGGGTTGAAGTTTTCCTGCTCGATCCAGGGCAGAATCTCCATATCCTGGTCTTCGTCGCGAAGGGCCACCTCGACCCGTTTCGCGCCGATCTCATCCATATGGTTGAGCAGCTTGCAGACGAAATCACCCAGCATGTCGACGCGCAGGGTCCAGCTCGCACGGAAGTAGCCAAACACCCAGAGCAGGTTAGGTACACCAGTGAACATCATGCCCCGGTAGGTCACCGTGTCGTGCCAGTCGATCGGCTTGCCGTCCTTCTCAAACGGGATGTCCCCCATGACAGAGAGGCGGAAGCCGGTAGCTGCAACGATGATGTCCGCTTCAAGCTCCTCTCCGGAGACTGTGCGTACACCTTTCTCGGTGAAGGTATCCAGCGTGTCGGTAACGACGCTCACCTTGCCTTCGGCAGCTGCCTTGAAGATGTCGCCATCCGGGCAGAATGCCAGCCGCTGCTGCCAGACCCGGTACTTCGGAACGAAGTGGGGTTCAAACTGGAAGTCTTCTCCCGCGAACTGACGGACCAGGGCTTTCAGCTCCTCGAACACGACGTCGGGCTCGGTGAGGCAGCGTTTGGTCATCAAGTCCTGATCGTGCATGATCTGGGCGCGCACCACCCGGTGGATGGTCGGTTCATCGATTCCGATTTCGCGCAGTCGATCGGCCAGCTCATTCCTGTTTTCGGCGCAGAAAAAATAGGTCGGGGAGCGTTGCAGCATGGTTACATGCGCGGCTTTCTCAGCAAATGCAGGGATCACCGTTGCCGCAGTGGCGCCGGAACCGATGACCAGGATGCGTTTACCGGTGTAATCGATCTCCGGATCCCAGAGCTGGGCGTGGATAAACTTGCCTTTGTATCGGTCCACGCCGGGCCAGTCGGGTATGTAGGGCGATTCGTGGTTGTAGTAACCCTGGCACATCCACAGGAAATTGCAGGTAAAGGTAACGCTCGCGCCGTCTGCACTTCGCGTTGCCTCGACGCTCCAGAGGTTATCGCTGCTTGACCAGCTGCATCGGGTGATGCGGTGGCCGTAGCGGATGTGTTTGTCGATTCCGTTGTCTTCGATGACCTCGCCCATGTATTTGAGGATTTCATCCGCGCTGGCGACCGGTGTGCCGACCCAGGGTTTGAAGCGGTAGCCGAAGGTGTAGAGATCGGAGTCGGATCGGACACCCGGATATTTGTGGGTTTCCCAGGTGCCGCCGAAAGTGTCCTTCATCTCCAGAATCACATAGCGCTTGCCCGGGCATTGCTCCTGCAGGTGATAGGCGGATCCGATCCCGGAGATGCCCGCTCCGACGATCAGGACGTCGACATGCGTTGCTGCATCTGCCTTGGGTTTCTTCAGGGTGTTAGGCACGAATAGTCTCCTTTTTCGATATCAGCGAGCGTGCGCCTGCCGAAAATTAACTGTCCACAGGCCGATTCTCCCGGCCAGTCTGGCGATGGTGACTTAAGATAGCAGCAGTACCCACCCCGCCGGATCTGCTTCGACACCCTTCTTGAGCCCTTTCAGGAAGCGGGTAAATCAGGGAAAGTCCCGATAGCCAGAACCAGTCGACACGATGGCGGGCATATCTGCTGGATATCCACCATCCGCCGGTTACTATCCGGCGCTGTTGACGGGGGGCATGAAGTCCCTGGCCGGGTATTCCTCGGCCGCATGCGGAGAAGAAGTGGCCCGGCGGGTCATCGGCGAGATGCAGGTCGCGCCTGCTCAGATGATGGAGACTCGCAATCAGGGCTGACGGATCCGGTTCGAAGAAGAGGAGAGTGTAGTGGACCTGACGACACACTGGGTAGGCGTTGCCTCCATCGCGATATTTGTCTTTGCCTACGGTGTGGTGATCGTCGAGGAATTCACGCACCTGCGCAAATCCAAACCGGTGATGCTGGCCGCAGGAATCATATGGGCCCTGATCGGATACCAGTATGCCGGTGTGGGACCGGGTCATGAGGCGGAGGAAGCGGTAAAGCGCTTTCTTGTGGAATTCGCGGAGCTGTTCCTGTTTCTTCTGGCCGCAATGACCTATGTCAACGCCATGAGCGAGCGCAATGTTTTCGAAGCATTGCGATCCTGGCTGACGTTGCGTGGCTTCAGCTATCAGCGGCTGTTCTGGATCACCGGATTTCTGGCCTTTTTTCTCTCGCCCATCATCGACAATCTGACGACGGCTCTGGTCACCTGCGCCGTGATCATGGCGGTGGGTCGGGACAACAAACGCTTCATCGGAATCGGCTGCATAAACATCGTGGTGGCCGCCAACGCGGGAGGTGCATTCAGCCCGTTTGGTGATGTCACCACACTGATGGTCTGGCAGAGCGGGGTGCTGCCGTTCCAGACCTTTTTCCTGCTGTTTCTGCCTTCGCTCGTTAATTTTCTGGTTCCGGCAGGCTGCATGTACCTGGCACTGCCGAAGGGCTCTCCGACGGTTGCGGATCGGCAGATACCTATGAAGCGGGGTGCACGCAGTATTGTCGGCCTGTTTGGCTGCACCATCGTAACAGCGGTGTCCTTCCACCAGTTTCTGCACCTGCCGCCCTTTCTCGGCATGATGACGGGCCTGGCCTATCTGAAACTCTTCGGTTACTACCTGCGGAAGACACATCTGCCGTTGAGCACGGATACTCCGGGCTATGGGGACGTCGGAGAAGTCGAGCCGTTCGACAGTTTTCGAGAAGTTGCCCGGGCGGAGTGGGACACGCTGCTGTTTTTCTTCGGAGTCATCATGTGTGTGGGCGGGCTGGGTTTTATCGGATACCTGGATAAGCTTTCCGTATGGCTGTATGAAGGTCTTGGGCCGCTCTATGCAAACAGTCTGGTGGGTGTTCTGTCGGCGATCGTGGATAACATCCCGGTGATGGTCGCCGTGCTGCAGATGTCGCCGGATATGGACACCTCACAATGGCTGCTGGTTACTCTGACGGTCGGGGTCGGCGGCAGCCTGCTTTCTATCGGCTCCGCCGCTGGTGTTGCACTGATGGGTCAGGCCCGGGGCTTCTACACGTTCTTTGGTCACTTGAAATGGAGCCCGGCGATTGGTCTGGGTTATGCCCTGAGCATATGGGTGCACATGTTGCTGCACGGGCCTTGAGTCACAGCGAAACCGCATGCCAGTGCTCGGCGATCCCGTATCCCGTCTGCTCACCCCATTGAAATCGAGTCAGCCCTTCGTTCACGAAGGTGGCACCCCCGGGCATCGGGATCTTGGTGGGGCACTGGTTCAGAACTTCTCCCGTGATTTCAATTTTTTCCTGATCGTCGAGTTCTGCGCGCAATCGAATGGACTTGTGCAGGATGGAGTCTGACTCGTATTCGGTTTCGATGGTGACATTTCTGAGAGTGCTGGAGGTGCCGTCGCGCTGCAGCCACCCTTCACCCCGCATCACACCATCGCGACTTCTGAAACAGGAACCGCCCAGCGCTGCGTGTGTTCCGAAGTTCATGGAAAACCAGTTCACGAATGGTGCCGGTCCTTGACCCGGAGCCGAAGTTGCGGCCTGTCCCCGATCACCTGCACCCCAATCCCGTGGTCCCCAGGATTTATCCCGAACACCGTAGCCGTCCACCTCCCAGCGTTCAGCTCCCAGACCCACGCTGCCCCGCACACGACCACTCTGTTCGAAATGCCCCCTGGCCCCGGAGGCAGCGTAATGGGGTTCGGTCAGGCATTCGAAGCTCACTGCCATATCCAGCCGGGATGGTTTGAACCAGCCTTCGGGGCGACTCTTGCTTCGCTGCAGAAGAATGCGTCCATCGGCGATGTCCTGAGCAGGACCGCGATAGAGGATATCCCAGCGCTTGTGCGGTTCAGAGCAGATCAGCTTCAGGTTACCGGCGGTCAGATCGCCATCGTAGGCGCTCAGATCCGCCCCGATATCGCGCCGGCCATAGGTGAAGGCCACTCGTCGGCCGGGAAGGTAGATCACGTGCAGTGCGTCGGCCCAGCCGCTGCCGGGACGAAAGCCCATGCGGGTAAACATGCCCAGTCGGGAGTTCGGGTCCACAAAGTTGAAGTAGTAGCTTTCACTCCAGGCAGGGTCATCCTGGGTGGGATGCATGTGTTCATCGGACATAGACTGCTCGCTTCCTTCTGATTGCCTGCATGAGTTTAGCGCCCATTTCGCTTTTCCGGCTCTTCCACCGGCCTGGTGCAACAGACCTTCACGCGATATTCACGCCCCGTCACCCATTCTGCAGCGGTACGACAACATTAGCACTCATGATGTACCACAAATTCAGTATCCGAATGGGGTTGATAGGCACGTTGCTGTTCACCGCAGGATGTCAGGCACCGATGAGCATGAAGACAGTTGAGCACGTCGATCTCGAGCGTTTCATGGGCGACTGGTACGTGATGGCGGCGATACCTACGCCTTTCGAGCGGGGTGCGCACAATGCTGTCGAAAGCTACACGCTTCGGGATGATGGCACTGTCCTCACTGAGTTCAGTTACAACAAAGGCAGCCTGAATGGTCCGGAAAAGCGAATGGTCGCTACAGGATACATTCTCAATGATGAAACGAATGCCCGCTGGGGTATGCAGTTCGTCTGGCCGTTCAAGGCCGACTACCGGATTATCTATCTCGACCCGGCGTATGCAACGACGATCATTGGACGGGAGAGGCGGGACTACGTCTGGATCATGTCCCGCTCGATACTCGATCCGGACAGTCTGGAGCGACACATCAGCTGGCTCGAGGGTATCGGCTACGACATCTCCCGGATCATTCGCATTCCTCATGGCGGTATCGAAAACAGACTCCGAACGGAGTCTGCAGGGGGCGTTGAATGAAACTGGTTTTTATGCTTTTCGTACTTGTGGTCATCGCGCCTGCTGCCCTGAGCCGTGCCGTACAGTACGACTTCGGCGTGTATCTTGACGGCAAACGCATTGGTGAACATACGTTTGTGGTGGAACCGACCACGGGTGGTGGATATACCGTGCAGTCAGATGCCCGCTTCGAGGTGAAAGTGCTGATGGTGCCGCTGTATCGCTATCGACATACCGCGCATGAAGTCTGGGAAGGTGGCTGCCTCCAGTCGATTTCCAGCAGCACGATGGTCAATGGCAGGGAGTCCGCGCTGCGAGGAAGCCTTCAGGCGGACGGATTTGCGCTCGAAGTGGAGGAAGCCGGAGCGGTTGAGAGCAGATCCCTGCCTGGCTGTGTGGCGACCTTTGCCTACTGGGATGCAGCGACGCTGCAGCAGCAGGAACGCCTGCTCAACAGCCAGACAGGCGCCTACGAGCCGGTGACCTTCAATCGCGAGAGCGCTGGCCGGGTCGCCATCAACTCCGAAAAGTTCGTGATCAATCTCGAATACGCGGCGGATCAGTGGCGCGGACTCTCCACCCTGCGGGATGGGCGGCGACTGGAATACCGATTTGAATCCCCGGTTTAGAGCGGCGGTCAGTGGTCACTTCATGAGGCAATCTTGTAGGCAAGTCTCTTGAAATCGTGGCTGAACGGATGCCAGAAGCCGGGCATGCGTTGAGTCATACAGATGCCGCTGATGTTCGCCTGCGGCGACCACCAGAAGTGTGTACCGGCCATTCCGCCCCAGTGGAACTCACCGGCCGCGCTGTCCGGCTCACCTTCCGCCGGCTGGCCTTTCAATGCGAATCCGAGTCCGAAGGTGGTGCCCGGCATGCTCCACATCGGGAAATTGACCACCACGCCATCCGCGCACTGATTGGTTCGCATCAGCGCCAGGGTTTCCGGTTTGATGATTGTCTGGCCGTTGTGACTGCCATTGTTGACGATCATCCTGCTCAGCGCGAGATAGTCGACGAGTGTCGACATCAACCCGCCGCCGCCCGAGAGAAATGTCGGGCGCTGGGCATGGGAGGTGGTTTCCGGTGCATCCATCGGACCCGCGCATTCGCTCATCGGATCCAGGGGGTCGGCCGGCAGGTACAGAGTGCTGAAGCGGCCCAGCTTTTCCTCCGGCACATAAAAGTCCGTATCGATCATTCCGAGGGGCTTGAACAGTCGCGCCTTAAGGAATTCGTCGAAACGCTGACCGCTGATGACTTCGATGAGCCGCGCTGTCACATCCGTGGCGAAGCTGTATCTCCAGAAGGCGCCAGGCTCGTAGCACAGCGGCAGCTGGCCGAGCCCTTCACACAGGCTTTCGAGGGTGAGGCCAGTGCCAGGCATGAGCGGGTTGATGCCCGCCTGGTTGTAGGCCTGATCGATCACTGATTCCGGCTCGATGAAACCGTAAGACAGTCCGGCGGTGTGTGAAAGGATGTGGCGGATTCGAATCGGACCCGCTGCGGGACGGCTGTCTTCCAGTGCTTTCGCATCCGGCTTGAGTACCTGCATGTCGGCGAACGCCGGGATGTATTTCTCCAGAGGATCGTCGAGGGAGAACCGGCCTTCCTCCCACAGCAGCATGGCCCCCAGAGAGCAGGCGATCTTGGTGCTCGAATGCATGCGGAAAATCGTGTCCTCGGCGACGCGCAGCTGCGTCGCGTTACCGGGCGCGCCGTAGTAGTGAAGGTCGACAACCTGGTCGCCCTGCATCACCAGAGTGCTGGCGAAGGGAATGATGTTCTGATCCACATAGCCCTGTATCTGCTGATGGAGTTCAGAAAAATCCAGGTCCGTTGCTTTTGTTTGAATGGTCACAGTTGTTCTCGCTTCACCAGAATGTTTACATCGGAATCGTCTATCGGGGCAGCGCGTAGGCGATCACCCTGCCACCGGTCTGCTCTGTACTCACCGCACCTTCCCCGCTTGCGGTGTCGCCGGGTCCGCCCTGACCGGGCACGGTAACCAGCACGTACTGGCGGCTGGTCCTGGGGCTGACGTAGCTCATGGGGGTGGCATCCGAACCGCTGCGCAGCTCGCTCTGCCAGATGGTCTCCCCGGTCAGAACGTCGAACGCCCGGAATTTTCCATCCATCACCCCGGCGTTAAAGATCAGGCCACCGGCGGTGACGATCGAACCAGCAGAGTAGGGGAAGCCCAGTTCCAGCAGGCCCATGCCCCGGCGCCAGACGATCTGCCGGGTGGTGAGATCCACCACTGCGATCTCGCCGTAAGGGGGTTTGATACAGGGCAGGAAAAGCGGCGATGCGAACATGTTCACTTTCGCCGCAAAGGGTGTGCCGCGCTGTGGACCCCCGATGCCGTAGCCGCGTGTGATGCCTTCGTTAGAGGTCAGCAGATCTTCCTCACGCGGGATCATGTGTACGGTAAAAGGCAGATGCATGTTGTTGACGACCATCAGCTGGCGTTCTTCATCCACTGCCACGCTGCCCCAGTTCATCCCCCCGGCAGGCCCGGGATAAAGCAGCGTGCCCTGAACCGAGGGGGGTGTCAGAGGTCCTTCGTAGCGCAGTCCGTAAAACTTCCTGCGGCAGGCCATCTGGTCGAATGGTGTCACGCCGAACAGGTCCTGCTCGCGAATCCGTGGATGGGCAAAGGAAGGCATGCCGGTTGAAAACGGCTGGGTGGCGCTGGAGCGCTCGTCCGGCAGATCGGTCTGTGGCACAGGCCGCTCGGTGACTTCGGCGAGCAGTTCACCGGTGGCGCGATCCAGCACAAACAACTCGCCGCGTTTGGTGGGCACGATTACCGCCTTGCGGCGCTCCCCGTCCCAGGTGAGATCCACGAGGGTCGGCTGGGAGGGGACGTCGTAGTCCCAGATATCGTGGTGGGTGGTCTGAAAGTGCCAGCGGGTGAGGCCGGTCCGGGCGTCGATCGCGACGATCGAGCTGGAAAACCTGTCCATCGCCGCGCTGCGATGCCCGCCGAAATAATCGGGCGTGGCATTGCCGGTTGGCACATACACAAGGCCCAGTTCGTCATCCGCGGATGTGAGACTCCAGACATTGGGCGTGCCCCGGGTATAGGTGCCACCCTCCGGCGGCAGATCGGTCTCGCCTTCCCGCCCGAGATCCCAGGCCCACAGCAGATCCCCGGTGCGTGGATCATAGGCACGCACCACACCCGAAGGTTCTTCGATTTCCTGGTTGTCCGCCACCCATCCGCCGACCACCAGCGCACCGCTGGCGACGGTGGGAGGTGAGGTGACAAAGTAGAACAGCGGCTTGACCTCGCCCATGCCAGCCAGCAGGGAAATCTGACCGCTGCCGCCGAATTCTTCGCAGGGCTCACCGGTTGTTTTGTCGACTGCAAGCATCCGGGCATCGGTTGTGGCTGTGTAGATGCGCTCGGCACACAGTTCGCCCCTGGGTCGTTCCGGGATGTGGTAATAGGTCACACCGCGGCAGTTACCGATGATGCCGTAAGGCGGTGTCTGGTTCTTGGGGTCGAAACGCCAGCGTTCGGCACCCGTGTCCGCGTCGAGTGCCAGCATGATGTTCTGAGCTGTGCACAGGTAAAGGGCGTCGTCTATCTGAATGGGGGTCGCGCTGAAGCGGCCCACCTGGCCCGTATCAGCCTGCCAGACCTGCGTCAGCCCGGCGACGTTCTCCCTGTTGATCTGGTCATGGGGCGCATAGCGTGTACCTGCCTGACTGCCACCATAGGCGGTCCAGTCGGAAGAGTTCTGAGGCGGACCATACTTTGTGTCGGTGATGGGCAGGATCGGGGTGTTGAGCAGGTTCACCGTCATCGCACCCAGCACCAGAACACTGGCCGCCGCGCAGACCTGCACAGTTCGGTCGCTCAACAGGCGGGGGGCATCTCCGCCCCACAGCGGCCGCCGGATCAGCGGTGTACAGAGCCACAGTGCGAGCAGACCGATGATCCAGATTCTCGATCCGACCAGCCAGAACTCGGTACCTGCCTCGTAAACGGCCCAGGCCAGGGTCAGCAGGAGTGCGGCGGCAAACAGATAGAAGCCTCGACGGTTCCGACGCCACAGCTCAAACGCACTCAGCGACATGAGGATACCGGTGACAGCGTAATAGAGCGTGCCACCGATCAGAGCCAGTTCGACTCCGTACCAGATCATCGGCAGTCCGATCAGCGCGATCAGGACCGCTGTGATTTTCAGGGTCCAGTTGCCTTGTGTCTGCATGCTTGCTTGCGTCCGCCTTTTACCGAACGGCGAAGCCTACCATTCCTGTGAGGGTTTGCGTGATCCATCAGAGGATGTGCAAGCCGGCGCACTGAGACTGAAGTGGAGTACCGCGCCGGAACGGCTGTCGATACCGATTTCTCCTGTGAGAAATTCGAGGATGCCGTCGTTCGGGCTGCCGGTGGGCTGGGGCTCGAAGCGGTAGGTGGTGGATTCCGAAGTCTGCTGAACCAGTTCTGCGTTTTCCGGTACGCTTTTCAACATGCGTGCGCACCAGTATTCCTGGGGTGCCAGGCGGTCCCTATCGGCAACCACAGCAGCCAGGCGTCTGGCCTTCACGCCTTCGGCGAGTGTGGAGCTGCGAATCCCGATGCGGGTTCCTTCATCGGCCCTGGGATCGACGACTGCACCGAGCTTCACTGAGAGCGAGGTGTAGTCGATTGCGTAGCGGTAGCCGGAGAGCACAGACTCTTCCGCCGCGGCCACCGCATAGGCGAGGGCGAGTGGCCTTGATGCCGTGAAGGCGTCATCCGGCCATCCAGCTGCAGGAACCGTGGTCAGCAGCGTGCCAGCAGGATCCGCCGGCTGCGCGAATTCCCTGACCCCGCGCGAACCCTACTTGCCCGCATCATTGACACTCGCGAGGCCCTGTTCTGCCTCCTGCTCCAGCAGCCGGGCTCCACGCAGTATGCCGCCCATGGCGTAGTTGCCTTCGTGGCATGCGTATTCATAGACCTGCTGGTCGCTGCTGCGCCAGGAATACTCGCCGCTCCAGGGCGCTTCCCAGGCGGTTGGATCGGTCACGGTGAAATGGTAGAGCAGGTCGCCGTTTTCCAGTCTGGAGAATCGCTCTACCAGATGCAGGTTTTCATCAGCGCCATAGAGGCCGGTTTCCCTGCGGAAGTTGGTTGTGTCCACCACCAGCGTGTCGTCCTCCCACCAGCCGATGGAATCTCCCAGCCAGCTCCGGTAGGAGGCGGGCCGGTGCTCGGAGTTCATGCGCACGATGCGCGCGTCATGCACCATTTCGAGCAGGATCATCACGTAATCATCGGTCTGCACGATGCGGGTGTAGTTGTTGTAAAGGCTTGGCAGGATGGGCGGACCACCGGCAAAACTGAGCAGGCAGCGTTCGGCCAGTGCGAGATCTTCGGGGCCATCGAAAGGGCCAGGGCCCGGATGGTCGAGCCAGGAAGCGGTGCCGGTGTTGGCGTGGGAAAATGAACTGAAGTTGTCCGCCATCCGGGCCTCACCTTCCGGCGTCCGCTTCGGCATGCGACCGTTGGGCGGATCGATGATGATCGACGTCCGGTATTTGCCGTCGATCTCGAAAGCTCTGTCACCCGGATCGATCCAGAAGGTGTTGTAGCCACCCACATTGCCCGCGCCGAAGGCTTCGCCGGAGCCGTCGCCACCCACGGGCGGCGCTTCCCGGTCCGGATCGCTTTCGCTCGTCGATGCAAACTCGAGTCCGAGTCCCGCGGCCCAGCTCAGCAGTTCCGCCACCCACTTGTACAGGTGCTTGGTCTCGCCGAGAAATTCGGGTCTCTCCAGCGGGGTCAGGGTTGCGGTGTCGTAGGTACCGCTGAGATCGGGGCGGGTGTTCACAGGCTCCTCAGCGCGGATCGACTGCTCTGGGACCATGATCAGAAAGCCGAGCAGGAAAGGGATAAGAAGTTTCATCATCAGTCTCGCTGTGGGACCAGTCTCCAGCCGGAACTCCGGATTATAGATTTGCTCAGGGCGACGGCGCGAGCCAACCTGTCGAGCGCCGGGGGAGACCGCGGGCGACAGGCTTGGAGCAGGGTCTATTTTTTGACTCATGCGCCGGGTCGGTCCGTTGTTGCGGAAATTTCGGTATCTTTGTGCCAGGAAATGCCATGCACAGCTGCGCTGTGCGGATCTAACCCGTAAACGAGGCCCGGCGATGACGACCGAACGCGAAAGACTCCACAATCTGTTTCCCGATCTGGATTTTGACCCGACGGAACTGCGCAACAGATACCGTCGCGAGCGCGACAAGCGACTGCGCTCGGATGGCGAAAGTCAGTACCTGGAGGCCGCCTCGGAATTTGCGCATTACGCGGACGATGATCCCTATGTCGAGCCGGGATTCGAGCGCGAGCCTCTGGATCTTGAAGTAGACGCGGTGATCATCGGCGGTGGTTTCAGTGGTCTGATGGCGGCCGCCCGCCTGAAGGAAAGGGGGATCACCAACTTCCGTCTCATCGAGGCCGGGGGCGACTTCGGCGGCACCTGGTACTGGAACCGTTACCCCGGGGCACAGTGCGATATTGAATCCTACTGCTATCTGCCACTGCTCGAAGAAACCGGTGTGATGCCGAAGGAGAAATATTCCTTCGCGCCTGAGATATTCGAACACACCCAGCGGATCGGCAGGCACTTCGGGCTATATGAGAATTCTATTTTCCAGACCCGGGTAACCGAAGTGAAATGGGATGAGAGCCAGCGCCGCTGGCAGGTTTCAACGCATCGCAACGACAATATCCGGGCGCAGTTCGTCATTCATGCCACCGGACCGGCGAACCGGCCGAAGCTGCCGGGTATTCCCGGTATCCGGGACTTCAAAGGCCACACATTCCATACCTCCCGCTGGGACTATGAGTACACCGGTGGGGATCACACCGGTAACCTCCACAAGCTGGCGGACAAAAACGTCGCCATCATAGGCACAGGCGCCACAGCTATTCAGTGCGTGCCTTTTCTGGGCAAACACGCGAAAAACCTCTATGTCTTTCAGCGCACCCCCTCATCCGTGGATCTGCGCGGCAACAAACCGACGGATGAGGCCTGGTACAGAAGTCAGGAGTCCGGATGGCAGCGGGCACGGCGGGAGAATTTCGCCGCGGTGCTGGCCGGACAGAACTTCACCGAGGATCTGGTGGCGGATGGCTGGACCGACATCGTGCGCAGAATCGGTCTGTCCCTGATGAACCGGAACTCTGATTCGGGTGATCTGGATATGCAGGAGATCGCGCTGCGATCGGAGATCGCCGATTTTCAGAAGATGAACGAGATCAGAGCGAGGGTAGACGAAACGGTTAAGAAGGAAGACGCAGCCGAAGCATTGAAGCCCTGGTATCGGCAGTTCTGTAAGCGCCCGACCTTCAATGATGACTACCTGGAGACGTTCAATCGTCCAAACGTCCACCTGATCGATGTGTCCGAAACCAAAGGCGTCGAGAAAATTACGGACCACGCCGTAGTCGCCAACGGGCAGGAATATGAAGTGGACTGTATTATTTACGCCACCGGTTTCGAGATCACCACATCGGCCCACCGCAGAGTCGATTTCGACACCATTGGCCGCAATGGTCAGTCGCTCTACGATCACTGGAGAGAGGGTTTCAGAACCCTGCATGGACTGAGCTGTCATGGCTTCCCGAACTGGTTCACCATCGGTATCAATCAGAACGGCCTGTCTCCGAACATGACCGCCATGTTTGATGACCAGGCGGTGCATGTGAGCTACATCATCGATCAGGTCAAAAAGCGGGGGCTGCAGGTGGCTGAAGTCAGCGAGGCTGCCGAAGCAGCCTGGGTAGCCGAGATTGTACGACTTGCCGGCAGCGGAGCTGGGGCGGCAGAGTTCCTGGAGTCCTGCACGCCCGGATACTACAACCGCGAAGGTACTTCGAGCACCACGGCCAACAGGCAGAACTCGCCCTATGCGCCGGGGATCAATGCGTTCAACGCCCTGCTGCAGCAGTGGCGGGAAGACGGAAAGCTCGAAGGAATGGATCTGAGCTGAACACTCAGAAGCCTTCGATCGTCAGAGTGCCGCTTACCGTTGATGCGCGGACATAACCGCTGCTGTTGCCGAATCGGGCATCGAGGCGTTCCCCGGTTCCCGGTCCGCGGTTGACCACGGGCGTATCGTCGAGCCGGTTGCGGATGTCGCCACCCGGACCGCCGAAGATTTCGAGCCGCAGGTCCAGATCGCCACCGAGGGCGATGGTTCCCGAGCCACTGACAGTCTCCAGTTCGATTTCCCCATCGGGTGCTGCGAATGTGGCAAGACGCAGCGAACCCGATACGCTGGTTATCCGACCGCGAACGAGTTCGGTGTCGTTGTGCACTTCGACTCTTCCGGAGGTCGACCGCGCTGAGATCCGCTGTGCGGAAGTTTTTGCTGTGATTCTTCCGCTGACCGTTTCCAGTCTGATTTCGCCACCGGCACCTTCTACGCTGATGCTCCCGCTTACCGAACTGATTTCGGTTTCGTCACCGGAGCCGCTCATCCTGACCGAACCGCTCACGGTAGACAGACGTGCCGGACCTGCCAGCTCTGACACTTCCAGGTCGGCGGACACGAGCTGGGTGCGCACCCTGCTGCCACGGGGTACTTCGACGGTGATCATCGTGCCCGGGCCACTCCTCGTCCGCTTTGGCAGCCTGTCTTCAATCTGCACAACATCGCCGGTGCGCTCGAATATGAACTCTTCGGATTGATGATCCCGGGTGCCGGTCACGGAAACCTCATTGCCGTCTACACCCACCACCCGGACTTCGCCGCGGGTGACGAGAATGGAGATCTCTCCGGTGGGGTTTGCCGTCAGCGCACCCTGAATGGACTCCGCCGCAAGGACGGGCAGTGCCGGGAAAATCAGGACGAACGTAAGCGGCAGAAGGCGTGTGGAAAGGAAATGCATGGTCGTATGCTCCTGGGTTAGCCAATGGTTCAAAGTGTGTAACCCGCTACTTTGGTGCCGGATTTGATGAGGTCTGTCTCCTGCCCCATGACCTGCTGCATCAACTGGTGCAGTGCAGGATCGGCAGGATCGTTATGCAGGGCATCCAGCAACAGCGCTCGGGCGGCATCGAGCTTGTCCCGTTCGGCGCTGAACAGCGAACGCGTCTGTGGATCGAGCCGGGCGGCGAGCGCCTGCCAGCGCGCTGCCGCCTCTGCACCGGCCTGTTCGTAGGGGGCCAGCAACCCGGCAATCATGACGGCTGTTGCCGCGCGCTCGGATTCGGCATTGCGGTAGGCCTGCCAGCCGAAGAGAGAGAAACCTGCGCTGATCACCAGCACGGCGGCCATCGCGAACTTCTCCCGGCGCAGGCGTGACCCGCCCGTAAGACGCTGTGCGACCCCTGGCCAGAGGTCCCGAGGCGGGTCGATCTCCTCCGGCAGGTCATCAAGGTGCCGGCGCAGCCAGTCCGGCTTTAGGCTGTCGTTCATTCAAGCAGCTCCCGTAACAGTGATCGTGCTCGAAACAGGTGTGCCTTGCTCGTGCCGGGTGCGATCTTCAGCGCCGCAGCGGCTTCGTCATGGGTGTAGCCCTCGACATCCACGAGCACGAATACCTGCCGGGCCCGCTCAGGCAACTGCACGATGGCGCTTTCGAGATCCCGCTGGGTTCCGGGGAATTCGGCGGGAGCGGGGAGTTCCGGAACCGTGTCCGGCGACTCCCGGCGCCAGCTCAGCCAGTGACGGTGCCGGCGGGTATGGGAGATCACTGTATTGACCGCGATCCTGTGCAGCCAGGTTGAAAACTTCGCACCGCCTCGAAAGCTGTCCAGATTGCGCCAGACCCGCACGAAGGTGTCCTGGGTCAGGTCCTCCGCGCTGCCGGTGTCTCCGGTCATCCGCAGACACAGGGTAAAGATGCGCCGGTGATGGCTGCGGAAGATGGCAGCGAACGCATCCCGGTTGCCACCCCGGGCTGCCTCGATCAGCGCGAGGGTTGCCTGTTCGTCGATGCCGATGGTCATTTGTGTCCGCCAAGGCGCATTCACCGCGGGATCCCTGATCCTCTTCCTCCGTTCAGACGCTCCCTGCAACCGGATGGTTTAGTGACTGTGCGGAAAGAGTTTCCGACATGCCACGCCTGAATGGCGGAGTCGCCTTCGATCAACCGGCTGTCCGGATATCCCATGCCCGCTAGAATGGTCCTTCCGATCCGGGATGGAGCCCCCATTGCAACAGTCGCTGAAGATGACCCGGCGCCGCGCGCTCACCGGCCTGGGGGCTGCTGCGGCGGCTTCGCTGACCGGCTGTGCTGCCGTGCCTGCAGCGGTCAGGCTCGATCGCTATTCACGCCCGCTCTCCCGCAGGCCGTTTGTTGCGCCAAGGATATCCATGGACCGTATAGTGCGGGTCGTTGTAGGGCTGCGACCTTACCGTCGCTCGGGTTTTGTGGTTCGCCGGGAGCGGCTCGACGACAAGGAAATCGTCCACAACTACGGCCACGGCGGCGGTGGCCTGTCCCTGTCCTGGGGGTCCTCTGCGCTGGCCGTGCGCGAAGCACAGTCGTTGCCGGCAGGAGATGCCGCCGTGCTCGGCAGCGGCGTCATGGGGCTGACCACCGCTCGATTACTCCAGGATGCCGGCTGGCGGGTAACGATTTACACAAGAGACACCCTGCGGCACAGCACTTCCAGTGTCGGTGCGGGTCAGTGGGCGCCGACCAGCGTATTTGAAGAGGCCTTCGCCACACCGGCCTTCGAGGCGCAGTTTCAGGCGGCCGCCCGCATTGCTCATCACGCCTACCAGAACCTGGTCGGGGCCGACTACGGGGTGCGCTTCATCGAGAACTATTATCTGAACCGGCGATCCACCGAGCCGCCGTACTACCTGCGGGTGATGCCGGAGCTTTTTACTTCGGTCGCCGATCTCGATACCGATCAGCATCCCTTTCCGGCGCCTTATGTGCGGCGCGCGGTTTCCCTGTTCATCGAACCGGCACGCTTCCTGCGGCGGATACGCGATGATTTTCTGCTGGCAGGGGGGCGGATGGTGATCCGCAACTTCGAAAACCTCGCTGCAGTGCTGGGTCTCGAAGAGGGGGTGATCTTCAACTGCACCGGTCTCGGCAGCAAGGCGCTGTTTGCAGATGACGAGCTGACGCCGATCAAAGGACAGCTCGTGTTCATCCCACCCGATCCGGCGGTCGATTACCTCACGGTCGGTGGTGGCAGTGGTAATACCTACATGTTTCCGCGTGTGGGAGAAATCGTGCTGGGGGGTTCCTACCAGAAGGGCGACTGGAGTCGTAATCCCGAGCCCGAAGTCACCGAACGCATCGTCGGCGATAACCGGCGGCTGTTCGATAATCTGCGGATCTGACCGAGTCCTGGTGTGCCGGACCCCGGGTGCTCCGCTGGACCTGGGGTCTCAGTTGCCGGACGCCCCGCCCATTGACGCTCTCAGCGCCTCAAGGGCTGCGGCCTCTTCGGCTTCCAGCGCCATGGGTTCACAGCGCGGATCCGTTTTCTGAATCGCTCTGATCACAACCGGTGTCAGCGGAATGGGATCACAGCCGTGGTCCTGCTCGCAGATCATGTCCCACTCCGGCCGGGCCTGGGCATGACAGGCGAAGCAGTTGCCGCCGAAGCGATTCACCACTTCGGCGAAACCCCGGGCGCGGATGCTGCTGCCTTCAGCGGAGACGTCGAGTTCGAAGAATTCCCAGTCTTTCGTGGCAGCGTTGAACCCGGATTCGCGCTTGACCATCACTTCCGTTGGCACCAGCTGTACCAGGGAGCCGGGAGGATAGATGCCGCCGGTGCTCGAATTCGCTACTGCCAGGGTCCCTTCGAGATTGCCATCGAGATTGTCCACGTAGAAACCCCGCACCGGAGTCATGTCGCGAATGCACTGAAAGGTATCCGCATCGATGGACTGGGTGTCTGCCAGCGCGCTGACGCTGCACACGATACCGGTGCCAGCCAGGATCAGCCATGAAGTCATTCTGTGAAGTGTCGGCATACCGTTCCCCATCTTGAAGCGGAAAAATGACGGACCACTGTAGCGATTAGGCGGGTGGATCGCCATAGACCAGCGGCGGTGCGAGAATGGCGCCTGACCTGAAGTCGATGGCCTGCGGTCTGTCGCAGCCGGGTTTGAAGTCCAGTAACGGAGGAAGACCGGGAAGACCGGGAAGGGATGAAGGAACTGAAAGCAGTGCGTCTCGAGGGCAACGGCCTGAGGCTTGAACCCATGACACGGGATCACACACAGGGACTGATTCAGGCGTCAGCAGACGGCGATCTGTGGAAGCTCTGGTTCACGTCGGTCCCGCAACCGGAGGAAGCCGCGGTAGGCAGATACATCGATCAGGCACTCGATGGCTTCAAGGCCGGGCATATGCTGCCCTGGGTGGTCCGTGATCGTGCCAGTGGTGATGTGCTGGGCACCACACGCTATCACGACGTGATGCCCGCGGTTGACCGGGTGGAGATCGGCTACACCTGGTATGCGCAGCGCTGTCAGCGTTCCCATGTGAACACTACCTGCAAGCTGCTGCTGTTCGCCCATGCCTTCGAAGAGCTCGAATGCAGGGTGGTTGGACTGCGGACGGACAATTTCAACTTCCGTTCCCAGCGCGCCATAGAAGCACTCGGCGCGAAGAAAGATGGTGTCATCCGTCATCATGCGGTACGCCCCGATGGCACGGTGCGGGACACGGTCATGTACAGCGTGCTGGCAAGCGAGTGGCGTGACGTCAAACATCACCTCGAATTCAGACTTGAACGTCACAGGGATTGAAACTGCCGGAATCAGGTGATGTGATTTCCACCATCGGAAAAGATGGCCGGCGCTCCATCGCCATCGTCGGCGCAGGACCGGCGGGTCTGGCTGCTGCGGAGGTGCTTGCCCCGCACGCGGACGTCCATGTGTTCGAGGCAAAGCCGTCACCGGGCCGAAAATCTCTGCTCGCAGGGCGCAGCGGACTCAATCTCAGTCGAGCGGAGAGTCTCCCGGAGTTTCTCGAGAGACTCGGGGCTGCGCGCGATTTTCTCGCAGCTGCCCTGGCGGCATTTCCACCCGAAGCGGTTCGAGCGATCCGGCTCATCTGTGACGATCGATCCCGACGTGGAGATTTCGTGATCACCAGCACCGGTGTGGAAGGCAATGCCGTTTACGCGATGTCTGCGCAGATCGGCGGGTCTGTCTGCGGTGAAAGTCGCCCTGCTGCGGGAGTGTCTGCAGGGAGAGCTGCTGATCGACCCGCGGCGGCTTGCCCGTTCGATCGAAGCATTGCCCCTGAATCTGGAGCGCGCGCGCCCCCTCGATGAAGCGATCAGCAGTGCGGCGGGACTGGGCGCATTCGAATGGATCCGGCGGGCAGCTCGCTGAAAATTTACGGATAAGCTAGTCTTCGCCGGTGAACCGGATGTGACAGAGCGATGAACGTTGTATGACAGGAGAGCGCTGGTGAGAGTACTGAAGATTCTGGTGTTGAGTATTGTGGTTGCGCTGGCTGCCACCCTCGGTGTGGTGTATGTCACCGGCAACGGCGCGATGCTCACCCTGGCCTGGGCCTATCTGTTCGGAGCCCCGGATCTGCCATTCGATCCCGAAGACGCGGTGGCAGCGCCGGATTACTCGGACCCGGAGAACTGGGCAGCGCTTCCCGGGCGCGAAGGACTGGAGGATCGGGTCCCTGCGGGGGTAAAAAATGAAGTGACCCAGGGCAGTGCGCCGGTGGACGTATTCTTCATCCACCCCACCGGATTTCTGCGCGGCAGCAGCTGGACCTTTTCGATGGATCCGGACACTGCTACCGAAGAAAACACCCAGTGGATGATGGCGAATCAGGCGAGCGCCTATAACGGCTGCTGCAACGTCTATGCACCCCGCTATCGACAGGCGTCGATTTTTTCCTACTTCAAAGGGCCTGATATCCGGGAAAAAGTACTGAGCTTCGCTTATGCGGACGTGGCCCGGGCCTTTGACTACTTTCTCGAGAACTACAGTCAGGGCAGACCCTTCATCATCGCCAGTCACAGTCAGGGTACTCACCATGGGGCGCGCCTGCTGAAAGACCGGATCGACGGTACTCCGCTTGCGCAGCGCATGGTGGCTGCCTACATCATCGGCGGTGGAATTCCGGAGAGTCACTTCGACGACATGCAGGACATCGGTCTGTGCAGCAGCGCGACCGACCTGCGTTGCGCCGTGCACTGGGACACCTACAGCGAAAGCGTCATCGACGAAGCGCTGGCTGACCGGGTTGGCAACGTCTGCGTGAATCCACTGACCTGGACCCTCAATGGCGGACTGGCGGACAAGGAGCATCACGCCGGTGCTGTGCCGGTGTCCGGTAGATTTCAGGTTGCTCTGACCGGCGCAGATCGGGCCACCGGTATCGTCTTCGAACCCCTCGGTGCCCCTGTGCCGGAGATGCTGCAGGCCCAGTGCAGAAACGGCGTGCTCTACATTACCGATCAGAGCGACAACCCTTTCGGCAGCGTCGCTGGATCCTTCGGTGGCGGCAACTACCACGGCCTCGACTATCCCGTGTTCCACATGGACATCCGCGAAAATGCCCGGGCGCGGGTTGCCACCTATCTGGCCGGTCTCACACCGGCCGCGCTCTCCACCACACAAAGCCCTGCTGAACAATGAGGCCGAGACCGACGACGATCGTCAACAGGCGCAGCGGGCCGCCGAGGAAGGGTAAATTGATCAGCACGAACACGATCACCAGGCCCATCAGCAGCGGCAGCACCCGGGCCTGATTGTCAGTTGCAGGGCCACGTCCAGCGAGCAGCAGATTCCCGATGAAGCTGGCTACCACGATGATGGCCGCGTAGAGACACATCAGCCACAACAGGAAGGTCGCAATACCGAGTGGTGCACCAATCAGGGTCACCACCGCGACCACTGCCAGCACGGGGGTGGCGATCAGGGTGACCGCACCGAATCCTGCCGCAATCAGCAGTTCTGCACCGGACTGGATCCGCAGTGACCGCAATGCGGGGAACAGCGCGAAAAGTACAAGACCGCTCGCCAGGGTAGCCAGAAACAGCACCGTCTGACCCAGGTAGTAGTCGAGGTTCAGATACCTGCTGGGTTCTTCGGGCCAGACGTCGATCCGGGTGGTGCCCGCAACGAGGGCGCCGTCCGCGAGCACCAGACTTTCGAGCCTTTCGAGTTTGCCGGTCAGATCACCACCCACCCGGGCGGAGTCGGCCAGATCAGCGCTTCTGGCGTAGATGCTGAGGTTGCCATCCACCGAGCCGAGCAGATCGAGGTGTTCTGTCCCGGCCAGCAGGTCCCGCTCGATCACACCCTGTACGTCGACTTCTCTTCCGGCCATGAAAGCATTCCCCGCAACCCTCGCGCCGGAATGCAGCGTGAGGGTCTCGCCAGCGCCAAAGAGATTGCCTCCCAGGCTGGTGCTGCGGATAGTCACCTTCTCACCGAAACTGATGACACTGCCCGACACCTGCCCTTCGATGTCGAGTTCTTCACCGCCGACCAGCAGGTTGCCGCCTACCACGCCGCGCACCGTCACCCGTTCGCCGAATGCGATGAGATCGCCGGTTACGGTGCCTTCGATCAGAATGTTGTCGGCATGCACCAGCAGGGTATCGTCTATCGTCTCCCCAGCCGGCACAGTGACCCGGTCGTCGTGACCGCGAATCACGAAGGCGTGACCGGGTACGGCGGCGGTGAGAAACCCTGCCAGGAGACACAACTGCAGACAGAGCGTTGCGGCAGGTTGTCCCTTGCGGCGGACGAGGAACCAGCAGATCCCTGCCAGCCCGATTGCGCCCAGCACGATGTTCCGTGCTGCGGTGATCACACTGTCCAGTGCCGAGCTGTCGCCATTGGCGAACTGCAGCAGCAGGGTGAGCAGCAGCCCGATCGTCAGATCGAACCCAAGTTCTCCAGAGTCCGGTGTCAGCCAGCTGAGCCAGTCAGGCAGCAGTCGGGAGGCGCTCAGTGTTTCCCAGGCGACGTTGACCACCCACGCCAGCAGCGCGGCCCAGCCGACTCCGGCGAGTGCTGGCGAAACCCTGGGGCGGGGGGAAAACGCGGGTATTGTCTGGGGTGCGTCCATCGTCTGCAGGGCGCTGCGCAGAACCTGCCGCTCAGTGGCAAGTGCCTCGACGGACGCACTGCAGGCGGCGCATCCGGCGAGATGCTGTTCAAGCTCTGCGGCTTCATCTTCCGAACAGGCGCCGTCGGCATAGCGGAAGCGGATCAGCTCGGTTGGACAGTTCATTGCTTTATCTCCTCGTCGAAGTCAGTCAGGTCACGCCGCAGCCGCTGACGTCCCCGCAGCAGCAGGATGCCGACGTGATTGCTGGTGATGCCCAGGGTCTCTGCGATCTCGTCATAGCTGGCGCCGTTGTAGTAGGCCAGCACGATGGGCAGCCGGTACTTTTCGGGTAACTCGTCTACCGCACGGTTGATGGTTTCCGCCTTGTGAGCGGAGATCAGCGTGCCGACACCATCCGGCTGGGGATCGACCGGTTCGCCGGCATCTTCTGCGGTATCTGCAAATACCGTGGCCAGCCGACGATGACGGCGCAGCTGATCAACACAGTAGTTGGTGGCAATGGCGCTGATCCAGGGTCCGAAAGGATCCTCTGGTCGATACTTTGCGTAGGCCCGGTAGCCGCGCATGAAAACCTCCTGGGTGGCGTCCCTGGCCGCGTCCGAATCAGACGCGCCGCCAAGCACGCGCCGGCAGAGGCCCAGAACCCGGGCATAGTGCTCTCGATAGAGATTGTCGAAATCGGCCCTGCTCATCGAGTCCTGGTCCCTTCAGTCCCGAAGCGCCTCCGCACCCCTGGTGGGACACGGGAGGCTCTTCTGCTGCCTTACCTTGATCTACGAACGGCGTGGCGGAGTATTACAGAGGGATCTGCAGATTTCGGAAAAAACACGAGCCACTATCCCCGGTATCGGGCGATGCCGGGGATAGTGGAGGGAATCCGGCCCTGCCAGCCGGATTCCGGCGGTGGGCAGGATCAGCGGCTGGTGTTGGACTCGGTCTCCGGAATCCGATCAGAAATTTTCAGGATGCTCGCCCTGCGCGGCTTCAGCACGATGCTCTGATGAGCGCGGGACACACTGACATCGTCGCCCAGTTCAGCCAGCGACAGGCGTTCGAGATCCGTCTCAGGTGTGAAATTCACCGAAATGTGACCGTCCTGAATGGTGATGGTTGATTTCATGCGACTACTCCCTTAAGTGACCTGGTTCTCACTCAGGCTGAGAACCAGTTCCAGGGGGCCATTCTGGCGCGTCGGGTGGCGCGATGCTGTAATCCGAGCGTGTGCAGATGTCAGTGATCTGTGGCGGGATGTCAGGGTTTCTTGAGGCCGGTAGTGGGGAAAAGTGCATCGGGCGAGCCACTGAGTCACACTTTTCAGGATGAAATCAGGTTCTGTGATCCAGTTGGCAGATTGGCGTCCAACCAGTTCTTACACTTGAGGCCGATTTATTCGTCATGGACTGCGTTATGACTCCGAACATTTCAGCTACTGCCAACCGCATCGAAGGACGGCTGTTTTCCGAAGGGAATCGCCTGTGCATGGTGGTACACGTCGACTCCGAGGGAGGCGTTGCCCAGGTAAGCAGTCGGGTTAACGGCAAGCGCCAGCTGCTGCCGATGTCGATTGCGGAGGTAACGGACAGACTCGCTGCAGGCCTGCAGCTCGATGCGCTGGGTGCCGCGGAAGCCGCCAGTCGGATCGTCGAAAAAGCCGATGGCTGGTTCTTCCAGGCCAGGGAGGGACACAAAGGTCCCTATCCGACTTCTCTCGAGGCCAAGCGGGCACTCAGTAAGCACATCGCAGACGCGCAGCTCACCAATAACAAAGCCCGCTGATCGGCACCGCGTCCGCGGGCGCTACACGGGTTCTGCGATGAAGACCGGGATTTTGCGGCTCGTCCTGGCCTGGTAGTCGTTGTACGGCGGATAGGCTTCGGCGCTGGCTGCCCAGAGACGCGCGCGCTCCGGATCTTCCTCCACCTCTCTGACCCGCATCTTGAAGACCTCTGTTGCGTCGCGAATCTCGACTTCCGGATTGGCGCGCAGGTTGTACACCCAAACCGGATTTTTCGGCTGTCCGCCCATCGATCCAATCAGCACATAGGCATCACCCACTTTCACTCGCATCAGCGGGATCTTGCGGATGGCGCCCGATTTGTTGCCCATGTGAGTGACGATGATGCAGGGCATCCCGGTCTGGAGCAGCGTCGTGCCTTTGGTGCCGCCGCTGCCTTCGTAGACTTCCACCTGTTTACGAACCCAGTCCAGTGCGGGTGGGATGTATTCCGTCATGAGAATTCCTTGGTCCATACGCTGGACGATGATAGTACCATTCCGTTCGCCCAAACCCCGCTGTCCCCACTCCACCCGAGCCTCGATATCCGCTCCAATAACAGGTCCCGCCATGCACCAGCCCAGAGCAATCAATCGCCCGTGCCTTCAGCCGTGAATCATTGACGGAGGCGGCTCAGCGATAGGCGGACGCCTGTATCTCATAGAGCTCTGCATACTGGCCGCCCCTGGCCATCAGTTCGTCGTGACTGCCGGCTTCCACCACCTTCGCACCATCCAGGACGATGATCATGTCTGCCATCCGCACGGTGCTGAAGCGGTGGGAGACGAGCAGCGTGATGCGGCCGTTGGGGGCCATGTCCGAGTTGCGGCCGCCGCGCGCAGCACTCGCATAGCGCTCGAAGAGGGCGTGTTCGGTCTCCGCGTCCAGCGCGGCGGTCGGCTCATCGAGCACGAGCAGCAGCGGATCTTCCCGCATGAAGCCTCTGGCCAGTGACAGTTTCTGCCATTGTCCGAAGCTGAGTTCCACACCCTGTGGCCAGGTCGGGCCAAGCTGGGTTTCCAGTCCTGCTGTCATGGCAGAGACCACATCCGCGGCCCCGGCTCGGCCAACGGCCGCCTTCACCGCAACGTCGTCTTCCATGTTGGGCACATCGCCGACACCCACCGTCTGCTTTGCCCGCAATTCGAAACGGAAAAAGTCCTGGAAGGCGCCTGCAAGTCTGGCCCGCCATGCTTCGGTGCGGATCCGGCGGAGGGGCTGGCCGTCTATGGATATCTCTCCGGTAGTGGGTTCGTACATTTTGCAGAGGAGCTTCACCAGCGTGGTTTTACCCGCTCCGTTTTCGCCGACAATGGCGATCACACTGCCGGCCGGCAGGTGCAGATTCACATCTTCCAGAACAGGCTTGTCTGTGCCCGGGTAGGTGAAGTTCACGTGAGACAGCGCGATACCTTCACGCAGCGCATCCGGCGCGGGCTGATCCGCCTGTTCGGTCTTTGCCGCTGCGTAGTCCTCCAGCCAGGCCATCCGCTGGGAGCCATCCATCCAGATGCCACGCAGAAAGCCGATTTCACCCACGGTTGCGCCAATGTTAGGCCGACAGGCGCGAACCCGCGGCGAGCACGAGCAGTGTCTGCCCGGGTGTGCCTTCAATCCCGTAAGCGACGAACACGATTGCGCCCACAAAACCCAGCGCGAAAAACGCCCAGCCCAGGGTGTGCCAGCCCGCACTGCCCCAGCGCGCCCGGGCAACGGGACGATACCAGCGCTCCCAGGCTTCGCGTCGCTCACGCAGCAGGCGCCTGCCGATACCGGTCACCCGCACTTCCTTTCCCGGGGGTGCGGTGGTCGCGGTATCGAACAGATGGCGCGCGAGCCGTCTGGCCGGTGCGCCGCGTTCGTCCGCCGCGCGCTCCACCGCCGGTCGCCAGCTGGAGGTCAGCACAGTGGGCAGTGCGAAAAGTGTCAGCAGCGCGAGCGCCGGATGCACAGCAACGAGCAGCACGATCGTGACACCCAGTCGCAGAATCCATCCCGCTGTGGTGAACAGCGACATGTACATATGGTCGAGCACAAAGACCTGATCCCGGAGGATGGCCAGGCGATCGAGAAACTCCGGGCGTTCGTGATGCTCCACGGTAGCGACACTGGCCTGGAGGCGGGCGACGTGGGATTCCAGTGCAATGGTCACCCGATCCCGGAAGCGTCGCTGGGTGCGATCGCTGACCACCCGCAGCAGCCAGGTGAGGGTGGCGGACAGGCCGAGCCCCAGCGCGGCGATCAGCACCAGGTCAGGTAGGTTGTCGAGCAGCCCGTCCGCCAGCAGCTTGAGCCAGAGGGCCATCAGTGCATCCGGCAGCGCCGCCAGCAGGGACAGGGCGAAGGCGATACTCAGAAGCGCGGGTTCGGCAACATAGCCCCGCTTGAGGGCGCGCCACATGGACGGCAGTGCCGCGGGCAGTCCGCTCAGTGCATCTGCACCTGCATCTGCAGCGGCCGGCCGATCATTCGAGGACATCGACGGCTCCTGCTGCGGCGTCGCTGGTAAAGCGCTGGGCCTGAAGGTCGAACATGGTGCGATAGCGGCCACCCAGCTGTATCAGTTCTGCATGGGAGCCGAGTTCAACCACACGCCCTTCCTCCAGCACACAGATCTGATCGGCGTGCCGCACGGTGGAGAATCGATGCGACACCAGAATGGTGGTGACACCCCGGGTGGCTTTGAGAATGCGATCGAATATCTCCGCTTCGCCCCGGACGTCGAGCTGAGCGGTGGGTTCATCCAGGAGCACGACGGATGCGCCCTGTTTTACTGCGGCCAGTGCACGCGCGAGGGCCACCCGCTGCCATTGTCCACCGGATAGGTCGGTACCCTTTTCGTAGGCGCGCGCGAGTACCGTATCCAGGCTCGCCAGATTGGCCGCACCGGCCTCCACCAGGGCAGCTTCGATGATTTCGTCCGGTGCACCCGCCGGTGCGACGTTGTCGCGCAGACTCAGTTCGAAACGTACGAAGTCCTGGAACACCGCGGCCACCCGCTGGCGCCAGCCTGCAATGTCGAAGTTCCGCAGATCCGTGCCATCGATTTCGATCGCACCGGCGCTGGGGTCATAAAGGCGACACAGCAGTTTGGCGAGGGTGGTTTTACCCGCGCCGTTCTGTCCGACGATGGCCATCGAAGAGCCTGCGGGGATTCGCAGATTCAGCCCATCGAGGATCAGTTCACCAGTGGTCGGATAGGCAAATTGCAGGTCTCTGAAGACGATATCCCGCTGTGGCCGGTTGTCCGCGGACAGGGTGCCGGGCGTCAATGCGCCAGCGGTCTGCATGGTGCCACCCAGGCGCAGCACCGCGGCGGCGGGTGCGCCCGCGCCATCCAGCGCCCAAGACAAACCCCCGAACGCGATCATACTGGTGGCGATCGCGGCGCTGGCGAAAGTCACCATGCGATCCAGCTCCAGTGCACCGGCGTTTGCCGCCATTGCCATCGCCCAGAACACGCCCGCATTGGCGGCCAGTACCAGGACCAGACTGGAAACCACCGAACGTTCCCGCAGGCGGGTGGCCTGCCAGCGCAGGTCGTGCAGTATCCGCCGATGGCGCTGAAAGCGCTCGACGATCCAGTCGGCGAGGCCAAAAAGGCGCAGTTCCTTTGCGGAAGGTGTGTCCACCGCCAGGCGATAAGCGTAGTCCGCGTGGCGCTGGGCCTCCCTTACCTGGTCGGTATTGCGGTCCTTCCAGACCCCACTCTCCCTGAGCAGCCAGTGGGTCGACAGCCAGGCGCCAATCAGTACCAGCGGCGCCCACCAGGCGAATGCTGCCAGCACCATGGCCGAAGTGATTCCGGCCAGAAATTCCACGAGACCGGAGGCAATGAAGTCCATGGAGATACTCAGAGGTGGCCCGCTGATGCCGAGGTCGAAATCCCGTGCCATGGTGAGATCGCTGGTGAGCGCCGGGTTTTCGAGGTGCCCCATACCCGGGGGCTCGATACAGGCACGGGTGAGCTGATCGTAGAGCCAGGCGGCGGTGCGGCTGCCCAGATTCGCGCCGATCACCTGATGCAGAGGGGCGAGGGTCTGCAGCAGAACAAACACCACTCCGACCAGAGTCAGAGGGCCGGCGAGGGCATCGCCGCGCTGCACCGCGCCGACCAGCCAGCCCATGGCAATGGCGAAACCCGCCGGCAGGATGCCGCGAACGATGAGTACGACCCACCAGGCACAGGCCAGTAGCGGTGCTGCCTTTGGCAGCACCGTCATGAACTGCCATTCCTGTCGGGCCTTGAGTGTCT
Source organism: Pseudomonadales bacterium (assembly GCA_041395945.1). Classification (NCBI taxonomy): domain Bacteria; kingdom Pseudomonadati; phylum Pseudomonadota; class Gammaproteobacteria; order Pseudomonadales; species Pseudomonadales bacterium. The sequence continues at coordinate 3,359,658 of JAWKZN010000001.1, read as the reverse complement.
GAATCATGAATCACCAACCGTTGCTGCCCGTGGCGTGGACTCGATGGCGGGTAAGTTCAACCGCGCAGGGTCTCAGCTGCCTTCAAAGCGGGGGGGCTGCTTGTCGACAAAGGCCTGGGCTGCCCGGGCATGGTCTTCGGTCATCATGGTGCGGACCATGTGCGCGGCTTCCAGATCGAGCACGTCAGCCAGGCCGGCGTGATCGGCGGCATTCAGATTCTTCTTCATGTAGCCGATGGCGATGGTCGGCAATGCGGCCAGACGCAGAGCAAACTGCTGTGCCTCGGCCGCGAAAGTCTCAGCAGGATAGGCGTAGTTCACCAGCCCCAGCCGTGCAGCCTCCTCGCCGGAGATCACATCCGCGGTGAAATACAGTTCACGCGCCTTCGCAGCACCCACCAGACGTGGCAGAAAGTAGGAGCCGCCGTAATCGCCGGATGCACCGATCTTTGCAAACGCCGTGGTCAGTTTGGCGCTCGACAGTGCCACCCGCAGGTCGCAGGCGAGGGCAAGACTCAGGCCGGCGCCTGCCGCCGCGCCGGGGATGACCGCCAGGGTCGGCTTCGGCATTTCATGGAGCAGGCGCGTGAGTTCCATGCCCGAGCGCAGCCCCTGCACCCGCGCCTCGATGTTCACCGGTGTGCGGGAGGAATTGCTGGATCGGTCCGATGCCGCCCGGGCCTGGCCTTTGACATCGCCGCCCGCACAGAACGCACCGCCAGCACCCGTCAGGACCAGGCAGCGCACTTTGGGGTCAGCGGCGGCTCGTGCCACAGCGGTGTGGAGGGCCGACATCATTGCTCCGGACATTGCATTGCGCGCTTCCGGCCGATTCATGGTCAGTGTGGTCACACCCTGCTCGAAGCTCTCTAACAGATGATCGGTCACGGGCCCCCTCCTGCGTCGGTTGAAAAAGCGGGCAGGAACGATAGCACAACCGCTGCGGCCACCGTCGCCGCTGCGCCCTGCCATGGGGTGCGCGACGATAATCCCGGGTGCGGGTTCGCAAGGGCAGCGAATTCGAGCACAATCGATGCGCTCAATCAGGACAAAAGGGGAATGGAATGTGTGACGAAGATACGGTCAGAGATAACGAGGCGGTCCTGGGCCGCGGCACGGGTGTGTCGAGACGGCAGTTTCATCGCATGGGTGCTGCGGTGGCAGTCGGTGCACTGCTGCCGAGAGCTGCCAATGCACAGACAGTGACCGACTCGGAGGTCAGTGTCGCGACACCGGACGGGCTTGCGGACTGCTATTTCGTGCATCCCTCCAGTGGTCGTCACCCCGGGGTGATCGTGTGGCCGGATGTGCTCGGACTGCGACCCGCCTTCCGGCTGATGGGTAAACGTCTGGCGGAAAGCGGCTACTCGGTGCTGGTGGTCAACCCCTATTACCGCAGTGCCCGCGCACCGGTGATTCCGGAAGGCGCCAGCTTCCAGGATCCCGCCACACGTGCGACGGTGATGCCCCTGGCCCAGTCCCTGTCTGCTGCCACCCATTTCACCGATGCAAAGGCTTTCGTGTCTTATCTCGACCAGCAACCCGCGGTGGATACCGCGCGCAGGATCGGCACCACCGGCTACTGCATGGGGGGACCGATCACCATGCGCACCGCGGCGGCTGTACCGGAGCGAATCGGAGCCGGCGCGTCCTTTCATGGGGGCAGACTGGTCACCGACGGACCGGACAGCCCGCATCTCCTGATACCGCAGATGCAGTCCAGTTTCCTGTTCGCCATCGCGGAAAACGATGATGAGAAGGAGCCGGAAACCAAGAACGTGCTGAAAGCTTCCTTCGCGGATGCCGGTCTGCTGGCGGAAATTGAGGTGTACGCCGGTGCCATGCATGGCTGGTGTCCGCCGGACTCTGCGGTATACAACGAGGCCCTGGCGGAAAAAGCGTGGTCCAGGCTGCTGCATCTGTTTGCCACGGCACTGGCCTGAGTATGGTGCTGTTTGATCGGGTAACCCTGCTGTGGACGGGCTCTGGTGAAGTCTCCGACCGGCTGCCTTCGGATCGCTGTGCAATGCGATGACACCCGTTGTCCCGCTGAATGCACTGGCTGATGGCGAGATGCTGGCCTGTCGGGTTGAGAATGTGGACGTATTGCTGTGCCGGGTCGACGGCCGTTGCTACGCCCTGGCCAATCGCTGCAGTCATGCGCAACAGAATCTGCATACAGGACGGCTGCGCGGTCATGAGATCGCCATAAACCGGCTCGATGTGCTGCGCTATCCGACCGTTCGCCAGGGCCCGGTGCTGCCCGGTGACTTCGAACAGGAGGGGAGCAACTGCAGACTCAGTGCCAAATCCGGACTGTCTTCGGTGGGTCTTCCAGCCGGATCCACCGGGGCTTTAACCCGGTTTCAGAACCTGAGCCGGTCAGCCAGTGTGCGAAGAAAGGTCTGAAGCCTCGCCAGATCTTCGAAGGATTCGATGAAGCGGGCATCGGCGGACACCCAGTCGCCACGACTGTCCTGTGCAAGTATGCGAGCGAAGCGCGGCACACTGTCGATGAGCAGTACGAGTGCGGTCACCGCCTCCGGCGCAAGTACGATGCTCAGGATTCGGAGCGTCTCCTTCGCCTCTTCGAATTTCCGTGTCTGCACTGTGTTGACGAAATCCGGTTGACCGAGCAGTGCGTCGACCTCTTCGAGCAGCCATGTTCTGTCGTCGAACCTTGCGCGGACAGCATCGGCGCGGAACTGATTCCTCAGCTGACGGGCAGCCTGGAGAGGCAGCTGGGATATCAGGTGCCAGCCGATCCGGAACAGATGGATCAGACCGGGCTCTGCTGCGATCCAGGTCTCGATCGCGGCATCCGCTGATTCGGCGGAAGCTTCCTGCCAGTGCAGGTAGGTCCCGCCCAGATTGCAGGACGCCATGGCCAGATTGGCCGCCTCGGTCTCGGTCAGGCGGCGACTGTCGAGCTCGGTGCCGGCCACCAGCAGGTTGGCCAGATAGGCGAGTTCATCCATGCGCGCAGCGAAGGCAGGAGGTCGATCCTGCAGGCGGGCGATGGCTGCGCGCACCGGCTGGCGCTGCTGCAGCCCCGTCATGTGCGGCCCTTCGAGCAGGAGGGTGTTGCGGGTGTGTGCCCGCTCATAGGCGGCCAGTTCTGCGCGGAACTCGGCCTGCGTGCCTGAGTCTCCTTCTCCCTGCACAGGCTCCGCCTCGACACCCGCTGTCGGTCGGTTCTCCGTGTGCTCGATGTCTTCCTCCGGGGCGTGGCGATCAGCCGGATCTGTGTCGGAGCGCTGCGCAAGGAATGTGCGACGATTGAAATAGGCGGCAGTCTCCGGATCGTAGGCTGCTTCGCCGACCAGCATCTCCAGCTCTGCGTGCATCACTGTCTGGAGGTAAGCGCCGGCCATGGCAGAGGTCACGTAGCCGGATCGTTCACGACTCTGTTCCCGCTCGAATTCTGCGTCGATACGCAGCAGGCGCAGGCCGTCCAGTTCACCTTCGATGCGGAGAATGGAATGTCTGAGGATGAGCCGTTCCAGAATCGACTCGAGAAAATCCGGATATTCTCCCCACAGGGCGTTCAGCACTTTCTGCACGCTGTCCCACTCGTCGGCGTATCTGGCACACACACAATATATGCCCAGTATCTGACACTGTTCGTCCGTGCCTTCGAGTCCGGCAGGGTCGTCTGTCACCTGGATAAGGCGCGAGAGTGCCAGCGCGCAGAACTCGCTGCCCAGGTCGTGCAGAATTTCCGCCGCAGCCTGGTCCCCCATGTCTGACCACAGATCGAACCAGCGCATGAGCATTTCCATGCTCATGGTCTCCGGGTCACCCGGTCTGGCACCTGTCCAGAGCGTGCTGTCGAGCAGCTCGACAATCTGCCGGGGAGAGGCATGCGCCACCAGAGGGGCTGCGTCTTCGATACCCAGTTCGGTCACCAGATGGTGCAGGGTGGTGGGGTTGAGGTCCTGCACGATGGTCGAAAGATCGCGGCTCTTCAGCAGCGCGTCCACGACCTTTTTCGCAGTGGCGGGTCGATGCCCGGATACCTGGGACATATTTGCCCTCGCGATGGATCCGTCTGGTGGCGGCGAACCATAGGTCCGGGAGACGTTCAGTTCAACATACTCATTCCTGAGTACGCGTGGGATAATGTTCCCGCCCGGCGGAAAGTGGCTGCCGGCTTTTCAGGCCGGCTTTGTTCTCCGTCTCACGCCCGGTCTCATCCCCCAGCTCATTTCCCGGCGAGAAGACTGATCAGCGTATACCAGTGGGTCAGGCCGTCGTAGAAGGCCCTGACTTCGATGCGCTCATTCAGCCCGTGCGCGAAACTGTCGCTGTCTCTGATGAACAGTCCGCTCACCCCGTAGGTCGGAATACCTGCAGCGCGGAAGATACTGCCATCGGTGTAGTAGGAAGCCTGGTCCGGGACGATCTGTATTCCGGGATGGGAGGCATGCACCGCTTCGGTCACGGCATGCAGTACATCCTCGCGCAGTGGGGATGCCACCGAGTCGAATTCGCGGCCGGCGAGCTGCACCGCCACCTTGCTTCCTGCGACCCGCTGCAGCTCGAGGCGCACTTCTTCGGTGCTGGTGCCGGGGAAGATGCGACAGTTCACCGTGGCGGTGGCGGTCTGCGGCAGCGCATTCTCCGCATGTCCGCCGCTGAGCATCGTTGCGACACAGGTGGTGCGGGTGCGACCCACATAGGAAGGCTCACCGGCCAGCAGCTGTGCGGCTGCTGTGTCCCGGGGATTGCCGGCGAAGCGGCTCATCGCAGCTCCGAGCTCGCCGGGTGTCGCAGGACCCGCGGCTGCGAAACTGCCGAGAGTCCATTCGTTCCACATCACCGGGAAAAGGTGGGACTGCAATGCGCCCAGAGCATCCGCCAGGTCGTAGATGGCGTTCTCAAGGCGTGGTTCCGAACTGTGGCCGCCGGGGTTGCGCGCAGTGAAGCTGAAAGTGGCATAGGATTTTTCCGCACCCTGAAGATAGAACAGCCGCGCAGCACCGCTGTCTTCAGCATAAACGCCGCCACCGCCGTCTCCGTTCAGGCAGAACTCCGCATCGATCAGGGCCCGATGGTTTTCAACCAGGTCCCGGGTCGTTGCCTGTTCGGTTTCCTCGTCGCCGGTGAAGGCGATGATGAGATCCCGGGAAGGCGTGAAGCCTTCCCGCTTCAGGCGCATGAACGTGGCGGTAATGGTGACGATGTCCGCCTTGATATCGGAAGTGCCGCGCCCGAAGAAATAGCCGTCTTCTTCGACCAGGGTGAAGGGGTCGCGCTCCCATTCCTGCGGGTTGGCGGTGACCACATCCATATGCGCGGCGAACAGGATGGGTCTGCCGCCGGTGCCGTCTCCGCGGTAGCGGACGACCAGAGACGCAGTCTCACCCAGCGGGAGAATGTGAATGTCCTTGTCCGGGAAACCGGCATCACGCAGGCGTGCCGCCAGGTAGCGGGCCATGGTCGGTACCTGGCCAAGACCCGTGGAAGTTTTCATGCCGATGACGTCGGCGAACATATCCCGTGCCTCGGATTTCACAGGATCCGGCGTTGCCGCCTGCAGCGAAAAGCAGGTCAGTCCGATCAAAGCGGCCATTGCTCTCATGGTTCAGGTGCTCGGGCTGGATAGAGTCGCAGCATATGAAGATCGCAGAGATCTTGCCAGCTAGGGTCTGTCGTCACGGTTTCCCGCTGCCGGTGTACGCTATGCTACCGACAGCGTTTCCCTGGCCACCCTTTGCAGGAGGAGTATTCGATGAGCGAGCAGACTGCCAGTAAACCGAAAGTCGGACGGCCGACACCCGAGGATTTCAACGACAAACCCCTGCCTGTCGATCCCTATGCCGTGCCCATTGAAGAGATCAACATGATCGATGGCCGGTACTTCCAGCAGAATCGCCAGTTCGAATTCTTCCGGCGTCTGCGTGCTGAGGATCCGGTGCATCTGAACGAACATCCCTTCACCGGTCGTTACTGGTCGATCACCAAGTTCGACGACATCATGTATGTCGACAAACACCACGAACTCTTCTCCTCGGCACACGGCATCGGTATAGGACCGAAGCTGGGTCTCGAACCGGATCCTGAGGAGCTCGCTGTGTCCATGTTCATTGCCATGGATCCGCCCAAGCATGATCTGCAGCGGGCGACCGTGACCGGGGTAGTGGCACCTTCCAATCTGGCGAAGCTCGAGCCGGTCATCCGGGAACGCGCGGGGCGCATTCTCGATGCGCTGCCGGTGGGTGAGACCTTCGACTGGGTCGATACCGTGTCGATCGAGCTCACCACCCAGATGCTTGCCACCCTCTTTGATTTTCCCTTCGAGGAGCGCCGCAAGCTGACCCGCTGGTCGGATGTGGCCACTGCTGCGCCCGGGACAGGCATCGTCGATTCGGAAGAGCAGCGCCGGGGTGAGATGCTCGAATGCCTCGCCTATTTCACGGAACTGTGGAATGACCGGGTGAAAAAAGCACCGGGCAATGACCTGATCTCCATGCTGGCACACGGCAAGGACACGAAGGACATGCAGCCCTTCGAGTTCCTGGGCAACCTCATCCTGCTGATCGTTGGCGGTAATGATACGACGCGCAATTCCATCAGCGGCGGGGTCATAGCGCTGAACGAGAATCCCGGCGAATACGACAAGCTCCGGGCAAACCCGAAACTCATTCCGAACATGGTCTCCGAGATCATCCGCTGGCAGACGCCACTCCCCTACATGCGGCGCACGGCAAACGAAGATGTCACCCTGCGCGGAAAGCACATCAAAGCCGGCGAACAGCTGCTCATGTGGTACATCTCGGGCAATCGGGACGATGAAGTCATTGATCGGCCGGACGAGTTCCTGATCGACCGTGCCAATGCCAGGCACCACCTGTCTTTCGGCTTCGGCATTCACCGCTGCATGGGTAACCGTCTGGCCGAAATGCAGCTGCGTGTGGTCTGGGAAGAGATCATGAAGCGTTTCGATTTCGTCGAAGTCGTGGGCAAACCGGAACGGCTGCTGTCGAGCTTTGTGCGCGGCATCACCCATCTGCCGGTGCGTGTGCATCCAAAGCAAGCCTGATCGCGCGGGTGGTGCGCGTGAATGCGCGCGTCGGGTTAACAACGCATGAGCTCGGTGTATCCCGTTCAGTCCAGCGGTGGCAGATCCGGGTACTCGGGATCGGTGCCCGCCTGCTTGGATCTGAAGTAGGCGGCCATCTCGTCACCCTGGCTCACTGCGCCCATCCACAGCTGCTGATAACTCAGGGTGTCGGCGATACTGTGGTCGCGCCCGTAGTTCAGCAGGTGCTTGGTGCTCGAGATGGCCAGCGGTGATTTCCGGGCGATTTCGGCGGCGATACCCTGGACCTGCTCGAGCATGACCTCCTGGGAGTCGAAGACCTGGTTGACCAGGCCTCGCTCCAGCGCTTCGCTGGCCGAAAGGCGCCGGCCGGTATAGGCGAGTTCCCGCATCAGACCTTCCGGAATGAGTTTCGGCAATCGCTGCAGCGTACCTACATCGGCGGCCAGGCCGATATTGATTTCCTGAATGCAGAAGAAGGCATCCGCCGTGCAGTAACGGATATCGCAGGCTGCCACCAGGTCGACCCCACCACCGACGCAGCCGCCCTGAATTGCCGCGAGCACCGGCATGCGCAACGACTCGAGCCGGGAGAAGACACCCTGCAGCCGATCCAGATTGCGTCGTGCGCGTTCCCCGGCGCGGCCGCGATCCAGGGAGGACTCCCGGGGGCCGGTAAAAACGGATACATCCATGCCGGCTGTGAAGTGCTTGCCGGTGGAGGAGATGATCAGGGCGCGCACGTCGCCTCGACTGTCAGCTTCTTCCAGGGCTGCCGGAAATTCCGTCCAGAACGCCGGTGGCATGCGGTTGTATTCATCCGGCCGATTGAGCTGCAGATGTCCGATCCTGTTTTCGATGCTGAGCTTCAGGCGGGTGTTGGTCATGGGATCTCCGGATGTGAAGAAGCGGATTCAGGATGGATGGTTCGGGAGTCGTGCTGTGCAGTTACCATCGGTAACTGGTTCACGCCTGCCCGAACTTCCCCAACCCGGGTGTTGCGGCAGTTCCAGTAGGCCTCATTACGATCCAGAAGACTGGCTCGGTGCCCGGGAGAACTGGTCATCACCGACTCGATGGCCTGGGCAGCCGAGAGCGGTGCGGGGCAATCGGCGAGCAGGGTGTCGAGTGCCGGAGTGCGGCCGGAGAGTTCGCCTTTCCCGGTCCAGTCCAGCCAGCCATCACTGCGGGGTGCGCCTGCCGCGGTATTGATCTCCCGGTCAGCTTCCACTTCCAGCAGTCGACTGATCCAGATCGGGTCGATCTCCATGTCACTCAGATAGTCGGCTGCCTGGCTGCTGCCGGAAGCCAGGCCATGGTTGCCGAGCCGTCCTTCGATCGCCCGTCTGTCGGCCCCAGCGAGCCAGATCAGCAGGCAGGCACCCGTGCATTCGGCGACGGCCACACTGGGAGAACAACCGGCAAGGCGATCGTCACCGGACAGGCAGACGGCGTCGGATTTTCGATCGAAGTCGTAGACGCCGTCGGGGCGCTGGACGAAACGGTAATTTACTTCCGTCGTGACCAGGAGTTCCCGCACCCGCCGACCTATCGCCATGGCCTCCTGCAGATCGCCGCCGGGACTGTCGAGTTTCAGTGTCCACAACAGTTCCTGGTTCTGCACCAGGGGCAGCGAGTTGCTGTTCACGAAGCCTGCGAACCGGGCGGAGAATCGATCTGCGTCGCCAGGTTCGATCGATCCTCGAATCAGCATCTGCTGGCCGTTGCACTCGTCTTCGAGAATAATGAAATCTGCTGCCTGGACGGTGCTGCTCAGCAGTACGGCTGCGGAAAGCAGACGGATTCCGGTCTGCAGGGTACTCATACGACCCGCACGCAGGAGCTTCGCGATTCGAGGTGTGTCAGCAATTCGGTCGGGAGTGTCCACGCCGCTATGTTGCCACAGGCCGCGGCAGGTTCCGACTCCCGGCGGCCGGATGCGCGCACTTTGATACGATTGCCAGCAGGCATTGCATGGTGGCCGGATGGATACCATGCTGATATGAGACGGGTGGCTACTCCCGGCCTGAGGGAGGTGCGGATTGCAACCACCTTCAGAGACATGAATTCAACAACCGATTGGAGAACTGGAAATGGCTGTTTCTATGTACGACATCAGTGTCGCCGCTTATCTGCAGGTGCTTGGCGCGGTCGAAGGCTTTCTGAAGAAGGGTGCCGAGCACTGTAACAAGAATGATATCGATCCAGCTGATCTGATGGAGACCAGTCTGTATTCCGACATGCTGCCGCTGCGCTTTCAGCTCATCTCGGTTGTCCACCACTCGCTGGGTACGATCAAAGGCATGCAGTCCGGCACGATCTCGACCCCTCCGAGCATGCCCGATCTCGACTATGCCGGGAGCCAGAAGCTGATTGCGGACACCCGTGCCGAGGTGAGCAAAGTCGCCGCTGCAACAGTGAACGCGCTCGCAGGTAAGGACATAACCTTCGTGATCGGCGATCGGAAGATGCCTTTTGTGAACGAGGATTTCGTGCTGACTTTCTCACTGCCGAACCTCCACTTCCATGCCACCACCGCCTACGACATTCTGCGAATGAAGGGTGTTCCCCTGGGCAAAAGGGATTATCTGGGTGCGCTGCGGATGAAGTCGCAGTAGTCAGACCATCGGCGCCAGCCGCACGATCTGACTGCCGGTCTCGTGTTCGAGCAGCAGATAGATCAGGCCATCGTAGCCGATTTCGACATCCCTGATCCGGGCGAGATCCCTGAGCAGTAACTCCGTGTGCACGTGGACACCGTCCTCGATCACGACCCGATACAGCTCGGTGGCCTTCAGGCTGCCGACGATGAAACTGCCGCGCCAGGCTGGAAACAGGTCGGCGTCGTAAATGACAAAGCTCGATACGGCCGGGGATGGCGTGAGATCGACCACCGGCTGTTCGATGTCATTCAGGTTGAACTCGATACCGAGATCTTTCCAGTACTCGACGGGTGTACCGTCGTAGTCCACACCCTTCGAATACAGTGGCCAGCCGTAGTTCCTGCCGGCTTCGAGCAGATTGATTTCGTCGCCACCCCGCGGACCCATTTCTGATCCCCAGAGCTGTCTGCTCACTGGATCGAATTCGAGACCCTGGGGACTGCGGTGTCCGTAGCTCCAGATGCTGGACTGCGCGCCGGGTGTGTCGATGAACGGGTTGTCAGTGGGGATCTCCCCGTCGTCCCGGATTCGATGGATCTTTCCATAGGGTGTGGCGAGATCCTGTACACCCAGGTAGTTGCTCAACGCTTTGATGCCGACGCTGAGAAAAACGTAGCCTTCCGGGTCGAAGGCGATCCTTCCACCGGCGGCGATATCCGGCATCGAAGTGTAGAATTCCCGCGCAACCCGCCAGATGACTTCTTCATCTACCCAGGCGCCGTCTTTTATCCGGCCTCTGACCAGACGATTCATGGTCTTGGGGATCAGGCCGTCTTCCTCTTCCCCATCCCCGCAACCGCTGCACAGATCCGTGTGCAGCAGATAGATCCAGCCGTTGTGCGGGTAATCGGGATGGGGCTTTACATCCAGGTGCCAGCCGAGGCCGTAGTCGAGACCGAGCACTTCGAAGCCCACATCGGAGGTCTTCGGGGTGTGTTCGATCAGTGCGGATTGCACCCCGTGCGGAGAGATCACCGACAGACCGCGTTTCTTCTCGGTCAGCAGTATGTTGCCATCGGGTAGCGGTGCGATCGAAAAAGGGAACGGATCCAGGCCGGTCGCCACGATCTCCAGGCGGAATGTGGCCAGTTCCGTTTTGATCGGCTCGAGTGGAATCTCCAGAGGCTGACTCGTTCTGAAGTCCGTGAAACGTCGATTCACCCGGCGTTCGGCGATCAGGATGGCGAGACTCCGGATCTCGGCTTCGCTCAGCGTGTCCGACCAGCCGGGCATGCCCTTCTGCGGAAATCCCCTGGCGATGCTCGCCGACAGGTCTGCGACGGTGTCGCCATGCACAAGCGCGCCGCCGACGAGTGGGCGGCCCAGAGCCCCGCCCGCCATGTCTTCGCCATGACAGCTGCTGCAGTTCTCGACATACAGCGGCATGAAGGGATCTGAAGACAGCGCCCGGCTGATACCGTAGTAGATGCCGATACTGCTGAGGATCAACACAGCAGTCGTAATGCTGAGGATCTTCAGGAAGGGTCCTTTCTTCATGGTCCAATCCCGGGCCGGGATTGCCCTTGTAGCAGGAGAGTGCCCTGTGAGCCACCGATTGGATGGATTTTTTCCGCTTCTATCCGCTACCCTGCCTCAGAGAGGGAGGAGGAATTTCCGATGCAGGGAATGATTGTCGACTGGATCGCGCACAACGCGATCAATCTTCCGGAAAAGACCGCAACCGTAGAGCTGCCCAGCGGGCGGCAACAGACCTATGCGCAGATGCATGAACGGGTCGGGCGGATCGCAGGCTGGCTGCAAACGCTCGGCGTGCGGCGCGGTGACCGGGTCGGTGTGCTGGCACTGAACTCGGTGGACACTCTGGACATTCTGTTCGCCACCTGGCGGCTGGGGGCCGTGCATCTGGCGCTGAACTTCCGGCTGACACCTTCGGAACTGGACTACATCATCGGCAACGCCGAACCGGATGTGCTGATCCACGACCGCGCACTCATCGACACCGTGGATGCGCTGACCGTGACGATCGATCATGCGATCGAGACCGAAGGGCAGGGTGCGGAGTCTGCTTTTGAAGCCGCTATCGCGGAGGCGGATCCGATCCTTGAGATGGTGGAGCTCGAACCGGAGGATCAGTGCATGCTGATGTATTCCTCCGGTACCACGGGCCTGCCCAAGGGTGTGATCATCAATCACGGCATGATGCACTGGGCACAGTTCAACGCGGGCGCAGCCATGTTCTGCACCGAGGACATGGTCAGCCTCGCGGTGATGCCCCTCTTTCATATCGGCGGGTTGCAGGTATTCACCTGCCCGGCGCTCTTCGCGGGAGGCACCGCGGTGATCATGCGCAGTTTTGATCCCGGCGCTGCGCTGGATGCTTTCGACAGCGCGGACCTGGGTGTGACCCATTTTCTCGGGGTGCCCGCGATCTTCAATGCGCTGCGTGATCATCCGAAGAATCCGGGAACGGATTTTTCCCGTGTCCGGGTGATGCTGGCCGGTGCCGAAGCCGTGCCGGAAGCCCTGGTCAACTGGTGGTACAGGCGCGGCGTGGTCATCCAGGAGGGCTATGGCATGACCGAGAATGTGGCGAGCTGCTGTGTGCTCGCCCGCAAGGATGTACCGGCGCGGGTCGGTTCCGCGGGCAAGGCACTGCGTCACATACAGATCCGCATCATGAAAGAAGATGGCAGGGAAGCTGCGCCGGGCGAGTCCGGCGAGATCTGGTGTCGGGGGCCGGTGGTGACGCCCGGCTACTGGCGGCGGCCGGAAGCCAACGCGGAAACCTTCGTGGATGGCTGGTTGCGTACCGGCGATATCGGATCGAAGGACGCCGAAGGCTTCATCTCTATCGAAGACCGGCTCAAGGACATGTATATCTCCGGGGGCGAAAACGTCTATCCGGCAGAGATCGAGAACGTCCTCTACGAACTGGAGGAGATCCGGGAGGTGGCTGTGATCGGTGTGCCCGACGAGCGCTGGGGAGAAACGGGCTGTGCGGTGGTGGCGCTGCAACCGGAGGCGGCGATCACCGTAGAGGACATCCTCGCTCATTGCCGCCCGAAGCTGGCCCGATTCAAGCAGCCCAGCCACGTGGTTTTTGTCGAAGCCCTGCCCCGCAACGCGACCGGCAAAGTATTGAAGTTCGAACTCAGACAGACTGTCAGCATCTGACGGGTACGGGTACGGGTACGGGTACGGGCAGATCGGCAGTTCGCGGATGAACTGGGCCGGTTCGAGACTCTCTTACACAGCTGCGGGTGCTCTTCTGCTGTCGCGTGGTGCTCCCGGCTGCTCGCCGGGAGATGACGGTGCCGTGACACTGACTGCACCACTCAGCCGGAGAACCGATGCAGGGTGGCAGAGGCGGTTACTGTCAGATACTGAATTGGAGAAATCATATGCGGGAACTTACCGGTCAGGAAATTGAACAGGTCAGCGGAGGATCGATGGCGCAGATAGCAGCCGGTGTACTGATGGGTGCATCGGCAAGTGTGGCCTCTGGTGCCATTGCCGGAGCCGTCTGGGGTGCCCGGGTTGGCGGCTGGGTTGGAGCTGGCGTAGGGGCTGCCGTAGGATTTGGCTACGGTCTCGCCCACGATGAAGACAGTTGAGGTAGAAGACTGCTCCTGGGCGGTGTGATACCGCCCGGGCTTCGAGCTGGATGTGTCGAGGTACGGTGCGCAGGAGGTGTGCGCAGGAGGTGAATAGACATGGAAGAAACGCGGGATCGACCCCCTCGATTCGAACCGGGCCCGCGCATCAACACGCCCATTTTCCTTCTCAGTGTGTTTCTAGCCGTCTCACTGAACTCCGATCTGCTGCTTTACTTCGAGTCAGATCCAGCATTCCGCTCGACACTGCTGGCGTTCGCAGGAATGAAGTATGGCTTCGTCGGGCTTGCCTGGCTGCTGCTGATCGCAGCGGGAAAAATTGCCCGCCGGATACGGGATTCACGCAAATGAGCGCAGAGTGCCCTGACCTTCACTGAGACTGCCAGTCACTGCGCCATATCCTGAGTATCGATCAGATCCGGACCCTTCTGCAGGCTGTGCACATCACAACTCCCCTGCGGTATCCGGTAAAGTCCCAACATTCGAACTCAGACAGTCTGTCAGCATCTGGCAGAGATGGAGAAGATCGGTGAAATGGCGCGGGCTGCGGCGCAGCGCAAACGTCGAGGATCGACGCGGCCAGCGGGCCGTGAGAGGTGGTGCATCCGGCCTGCGGCTGCCGATTGGCGGTAAAGGTGGGCTCGGTATCGTCGCTGTGCTGGTGGTTGCCTATCTGCTCGGCGGCCCCGAACTGGTGATGAACCTGCTCGGTGGTGGTATCCAGACACCGGCTGCCGTGGAAACCCAGCCAACGCGCGCTGGCTCGAGGGCACCTGTCGCTGATGAGGGCGGGGATTTCATCAGTGCCATACTTGGCAGCACGGAAGACGCCTGGGGTGCATTGTTTGATCAGGGCGGAGCCCGGTATCAGCCGCCGATCCTGGTGCTGTTCACCGACGCTGTCGCATCTGCCTGTGGTTACAACTCAGCGGCGGTTGGACCCTTCTACTGTCCCCCGGATCAGAAGCTCTACATCGACCTGTCTTTCTTTTCCGAGCTCGCCCGCATGGGGGGCGCCGGTGACTTCGCCCAGGCCTATGTGGTTGGTCATGAAGTAGGCCACCATGTGCAGAACCTGATGGGTACTGCGCGTTCGGTCCGGGCCCGTCAGCAGCAGACAGATCAGCAGGGTGCCAATCGACTGCAGGTGGCGATGGAACTGCAGGCCGACTGTTATGCGGGGGTGTGGGCACACCATGCCAACCGGGATCAGACGCTGCTCGAACCCGGGGATGTGGCGGAAGGACTCGCCGCCGCCGCGGCGATTGGCGATGACACCCTGCAGCGCAATGCGGGCCGCCGGGTGACCCCGGAGGCCTTCACCCATGGTTCCTCGGCGCAGCGTCAGTCCTGGCTCGAACGCGGTCTGAAGACGGGAGATCCCTCCGCCTGTGACACCTTCGCTGCCCGATAGCCACAGCGATATGACTGGTGTTTACCTCGGCACCCGGGTTTGCACCCATACCGTTGTCTGCAGGGGCAGGGCTACTGCCGAAGCGAATCGACCATCTGCTGATAGCTGGTAAAACCGAATTGCGCTTCGATGTCGGTGCGCCAGATTTCGTCCATCTCCGCGAGTACATCTGCGCTCAGTACTGCTTTGTGGCCACCGACCTTTCCTTCCCGAACCTTGGATGAATCACTGCCCGGGGGCAGGTCGGCGAAGCGTTCGCTGAGTTCCCGCATCAGCAGATCGTCGAATTTGTCCTTGTGCTTGAGCATGTAGGGTAGCGATGAATTCTCCAGGGTGATCGCCAGCAGCGCGTCGTCCAGCGCGATGCCACAGAAGTCTGCGACACGACGGATGGTGCCTTCGGGATCCTGATTCATCAGTTCATAGGCGAGCAGCAGCACGCTGTCATCGTCGCGATGCTTCCACCAGGACGCGAGATGGGCCCAGTAGCGCTTCGCTGGTCCTCGCAGGTAGTTCCCGGTGGCAAATTCATCGATGGAGATCGCGCCGGCTTCGAGAAACCAGCCCTCCATGAACCTGAACATCGATACCAGTGCATCCCGGGGATCGCGTATGGAAACGATGTAGCGGGCACCTTTCGGCACTTCGTCCCAGGACAGATGGCTCTTGAATCCCCGTGGCTCTGCACGCTGCGGGGCATTGATGTCGATCTGCAGCGCGGCGGCAGTTTCTATCCAGGGGACCACGCGGGAGATGTCATCATAGTCGGTATCGCCCCGGGTGCGCAGGGTGTGGAAGATCTGCTGCAGCCAGGTTGTGCCGCACTTTCCGAAAGGAGCGATAACCACATCAGTTGGCTGTGGCACATAGGCCTCGGCGTCCGGATCCGCTGCTGCGAACATGCGCATCATTTTCTGCTGCAGTTCGGGAATCGATCGGGCTCTGCGAAGTTCGCTCATGGGATCACCCTCCGGAGACCGGCTGCTGGGCCAGCTGCTGGTCGAGTTTCTGAGAAGTCGCCCGGGGTGAGCCGGCATTGCGGGCAAGCAGACGGTAGGCGGCAGGGACGACGAACAGAGTGAATGCCGCTGCAGCCGTCACGCCGCTGAACACAACGATGCCGATCACATGCCGGGTCTCGGCACCCGCCCCGGAACCAAAGATCAGTGGCAGTGTACCGGCCGCGGTAGTCAGGGTTGTCATGATGATCGGACGCAGTCGCACCTCACAGGCAGTGACCAGCGCATCCATGAATTCCAATCCTTCATCGCGGAGCTGATTGGCGAACTCCACGATCAGGATACCGTTCTTGGCAGCCAGACCGACCAGCATCACCAGTCCGATCTGGCTGTAGATGTTGATAGTGTTGCCTGTCAGCCAGAGACCGGCGAGCCCGCCGGCAATCGCCAGTGGCACCGTGAGCATGATGATCAGGGGATGCCTGAAACTTTCGAACTGTGCGGCCAGTGCCAGGAACACAACGGCGATCCCCAGCAGCATCACGAAGAGGATGGAGCTGCTGGCATTGCGCAGATCCAGCGTCTGACCTTTGTAGTCAATGACGACACCTTCAGGCAGTTCGCTGCGCACCAGGCCCTCCATATGCTGCACGGCATCATTGAGGGTGAAACCTTCGGCGAGGCTGGCTTCGAGGGTGATGGCGCGAACCCGGTTGTAGCGGTTCAGACTGTTCGAGTCTGCGAATTCTTCCAGACGTACCAGATTCGAAATAGGAATCAGCTCCCCGCTGGTGCTGGACCGGACATAAATGTTTTCCATGCTGGACGGTGTACGCTGCGTACTGCGTTCGCCTTCAAGTATCACATCGTACTCCTCCCCACCCTCGATATAGGTGGTTACCCGGCGCGAACCCAGCAGTGTTTCCAGGGTGCGGCCGATGTCGGCAATGGACACTCCGAGGTCCGAGGCGCGGTTGTAGTCGATCTGCACCCGGATCTGGGGCTGGGTTTCCTTGTAATCCCAGTCGAGGCCGATGAAGCCCGGGTTGTCGGCGTTGATCGCGTCGATGAGCATGTCTCGCCAGGCGGCCAGCTCTTCGTAGGATCCACCGCCGATTACGAACTGCAGCGGCTTGTCGGCGGAAGACCCGAATCCCTGGCGCATCACGGGGAAGGCGAACACCCCCGGCAGATCCGCAAGCCTGCCGCGGATCTCGCTGAGGATCACATCACCGGAGCGCCGTTCGCCAAAGGGAGAGAGTACGATCACCGCGATACCGCTGTTGTAACGCGGCACCCCGCCGAATCCACCCGGGGTGCGTATCAGCAGGCGCTGTATCTCGCCATTTTCGATATAGGGTGTGAGACGACGCTCTATTTCGTCCATATAAGGCTTCATGTATTCGAAGGTGGCCCCCTCCGGCCCCTGCACGAAGGTGAAGAAGCTGCCCCGATCCTCGTTTGGTGCGTACTCCTGGGGCAGGACGCGGTAGAGGAGGGCGCTGGCAGCCACCAGCAGCAGGAAGGCGACTACGGCGATTACCGGGAAACGCAACACGAATTTGAGCATTGTGCTGTACCAGCCGCGCACGACGTCAAAATTGTGATCGACCATCTTCGTCAGCCGATTTTCCACCAGGGCCGGTCGCAGCAGTTTTGAGGCGAGGGCGGGTGCCAGTGTGAGGGCTACGATGCTGGACAGCACCACGGCCGCGGCCATGGTGAGTGCGAATTCGGAAAACAGCCGGCCTGTGTCTCCCTCGAGAAAGGCGATCGGGACGAACACGGCTGCCAGCACGGCAGTCGTTGCCACAATGGCGAAACCCACCTGTCTGGCACCCCGGTAGCTGGCCACCAGCGGTGTCTCGCCGTACTGCTCGATGCGGCGATGGATGTTTTCCAGCATCACGATGGCGTCGTCCACCACCAGCCCGATGGCGAGCACCAGCGCCAGCAGGGTGAGCAGATTCACCGAAAAATCCAGGGCGTAGAGCGGTATGAAGGTAGCGATCAGACACACCGGCACCGTTACAGCGGGCACCAGCATGGCGCGGAAGCTGCCCAGAAACAGAAAAATCGCCAGCACCACCAGTCCGATGGCGATGAACAGGGTGCGATAGACCTCGGTCACCGCACCTTCCACGAACACCGATGAGTCGTAGCTCATGCGGAACTCCATGCCCTGGGGCAGGCTGGGGCCGAGTAACTCGGTCTCCTTTTTGGCAAGCCGGGCCACGTCGAGCAGATTGGCCGTCGACTGGCGCACAACGCCGAGACCCACCTGGGGGACTCCGTTGCCGCGGAAGAAACTGCGATCGTCTTCGGTGCCGCGTTCGACCCGGGCGACATCGGCGAGTCGTACCAGGTAACCGTCCGATCCGGTGGCGATCACCAGCTGCCGGAACTGATCCGGGCTTTCGAAGTTTCGATCGACTCGCACAGTGAAGCGGCTGGCCTGGGATTCCACGTTGCCGGCCGGCAGCTCCACGTTGCTGGCACGCAGTGCACTCTCCACGTCGGCAACTGTGAGACCGCGGGCGGCGAGTTCCATGCGGTCCAGCCAGATACGCATGGCGTAGCGCTGGGCGCCACCGATGAAGACCCTGGCCACGCCGTCGAGTACGGAGAATCGATCCACCAGGTAACGCTCGGCGTAATCGGTCAGTTCCGGAACCGTCATCCGGTCACTCACCAGATTGATCCACATGATCACGTCTTCGTTGGAGTCAACCTTGCGGATCTCCGGCGGATCCGCCTCCACGGGCAGGTCGGAGACGATGCTGGAAACCCGGTCGCGGATATCGTTCGCGGCCGCGTCCATATCCCGGCCAATATTGAATTCCACGGTAATGGTGCTGCGTCCGTCCTGACTCGCGGACTCGATGAACTCGATACCTTCGACGCCGGCGATCCGATCTTCGATGGGCTGAGTGATGCGGGTTTCCACCACGGTGGCGGCTGCTCCCCGGTAGAGGGTTTCGATGCTTACTACCGGCGGGTCGATGTCCGGATACTCCCGCAGCGGCAGACGATCGAAGGCGATCAGACCGAAGGACAGCAGCAGCATCGAGAGGACGGATGCCAGGATCGGACGGCGTACGGAGAGATCCGTGATGATCATCGGGCGGGTCCTGCCGGTTTACTGGTGATCAGCTCTGAAATCGGTTCACTGCCATCGTCCACGGCGCGGATTCTCACCGGAGCACCGGGACGCAGCTTGAAGGTGCCGTGCTTGACGATCATTTCGCCCTCGGTGAGCCCGGAAATGACTTCCACCCGTCCGGGCAGCCGTGCACCCAGCTGCACCTCCCGCTGCTCGGCGGTCGGCTGCTCTGCAGTGGTGTTGACGACGTAGACAAAGGTCCGGTCACCCCGGGGGACAATGGCCTCTTCCGCAATCAGCAGCGCCTGGCGCTGACCGCGCTGCAGTTCGAGGGTCATCAGCATGCCGGGCACCAGCCGGTGATCGGTATTGGGAATCAGGGCACGCACCGTGATCGAGCGGGTCACCGGGTTGACCACACTGTCCACAGAGGAAACGATGCCGGTAAATGTCTCTCCCGGGAAGGCCTGGGTGGTGGCCTGTACCACGGTGTCTGCAGACACCGAACTGAGGTAAAGGGAGGGGATGGTGAAATCCAGCTTCATGGTGCTGTCGTCGACCAGTGTGGTGATCAGTTCACCGGGAGCGACCAGCGCACCGGGACTCACCTGGCGCAGACCGACCACGCCCGCGAAGGGTGCGGTGATGATGCGGTCCTCCAGTCTCGAGCGCACTGCGGTGACCCGTGCCTGAGCGGTCTGGGATTCCCGCTGGCGCTCGTCAAGCAGGGACCTGGCAGCGGTGCCCTGCTCCACGAGGGAGCGTACGCGCTGGTACTGGCGCTCGGCCTCATCCGCCAGGGACTGGGCTTCGAGCAGCAGGGCGGCTTCTTCCGCATCCGACATCTGCACCAGCAGCGCACCGGCCTTGACCCGTTGCCCATCCCGAAAATGGATCGCGGCGATCACATCGGAAACCTGGGCGGTGATCCGCACAGTCTCGTTGGCACGGAGTGTACCCAGAGCCTCGAGGGGATCGGCAATCGGGCCGGAACGGACCGGCTCCAGCAGCACGGCGGCAGGCGGCGGACCCTGGGCTGCGATGACCCAGGCGGGGTAGAGGAATGCGGCAAGGAGGAGGGAGCGGACGGGCATGGGGGACAAATTCCTGATTCTGGGGAGATCCTGAGGCGCTGTCGGGACTCCCCGGCGCCGCCGGAGCGGGCGCCGATTAAGTGTTGCGTGATTGGCGACGCATGATTCTCGCCAGGATTCGCGCGGTCAAGGCCGGGTTGCGGGAATCAGGGCCGGAGGTTGGACTCCGGGCAGACGTATAGGTTCGGTCCGGGTGGTCCGCAGCCGCCCGGGTCCACCTGCAGAGAGAACCCGGTGTTCTCTCCTAGCGCGCCTGCTGCTGCAGCATCAGCTGCTGCTGCTGGAATCTCTCCATCACCTGGTCGATGGTGAAGCTTGCCGGTCGCTGTCGCTGGGGGAATTCCGCAAAACTGGAAAGGAACTGCTGCACCCACACCATGCCTTCCCGCAGTCGCGGTGTGCGCTCGTCCCACCACATGTTGTAGGCGTTCGAATCCGTATCCGCGCGCTCGAATGGATCCCTGCGCAGGTTGAAAAGCTTGGGGATCCGCAGTTTCACGAAAGGTTCGCGCCAGACGTCGAAACGATGCGCGCGCTGCTCGGCGTACAGGGATTTCCAGTCTCCCACCCGCAGGCTCACCAGATCGCCGTCATCACTGAAATAGAAGAATTCCCTGCGGGGCCCGTTCCCGCTCTCCGGATTGGAGAGATAGGGGAGAAAGTTGTAGCCATCCAGGTGCACCTTGAAGCGTTTGCCCCCTGCCTGATACCCGCTCTTCAGCTTCTCTTTGATTGCCGGCTCCCCGACTGCAGCCATGAGCGTGGGCACCCAGTCGAGGTGGGACATGATTTCGTTGGATACAGTCCGGGCGGGAAAGCGGTCCGGCCAGCGGACCATGGCGGGTACCCGGAAGCCGCCCTCCCAGTTGGTGTTCTTTTCACCCCGGTAAGGTGTGATTGCCGCATCCGGCCAGGTGTTGAAGTGGGGACCGTTGTCGGTCGAATAGACCACGATGGTGTTCTCAGCGATACCCAGCGCATCGAGCCTGGCCAGCAGGGTGCCGACCTGCTCGTCGTGCTGCATCATCACATCGTTATAGAAACCCTGACCGGATTTACCGAGCGCCTTTGGATCAGGGTGGGTGTAGTAATGCATGGCGGTGGAGTTGAACCAGACGAAAAAGGGTTTCTGCGCGGCGTGAGCACCATCGATGAAGTCGACAGCGGCGCCGAGGAATTCCGCGTCTATGGTCTCCATGCGCTTCTTCGTCAACGGGCCGGAATCCTCGATCCGGCCGTCCGCATAGGAGTGAATCACACCCCTGGGTCCGAAGTTCTCGCGGAAGCCGGGATTGGCGGGATAGTCGGGGTGTTCGGGTTCTTCCTCGGCATTCAGATGGTAGAGGTTGCCGAAGAACTCATCGAAACCGTGATTGGTCGGCAGGAAGCGGTCCTGATCTCCGAGATGATTCTTGCCGAACTGACCGGACGTGTAGCCCAGGGGTCGCAACAGTTCCGCCAGGGTCGGGTCTTCCGGCTGCAGACCGAGATCGGCGCCGGCAGTGCCCACTTTGGTGAGGCCCGTGCGCACCGGATGCTGACCGGTGACAAAGGCGCTGCGGCCCGCGGTGCAACTCTGCTCGCCGTAGTAGTCGGTGAAGATGATGCCTTCCCGGGCGATGCGATCGATGTTCGGTGTGCGATAGCCCATGCCGCCCATGTTGTAGGCGGAGAGATTCCAGATGCCGATGTCGTCGCCCCAGATCACCAGGATGTTGGGTCGATCTGCGGCCAACACGCTGCCCGCTGTCAGCAGCGCTGCGATCAGCAGGGTTGTGGTCAACCAGGTCCTGGTCTGCACAGCCGCTATCGGCAGCCGTCGACACAGAGCTGCAATCGGGTGTACTGATTCCATGGGCAATCCCCTCCTTGTTCAGAGTGTATTCATGGGGCGGCTCGACCGCGCGCGCTTGCGATCGATGCGGCCCTGCTCAGGATGGCGGGCTTGCTGCCACAGACAGCGCCGCGCACCCTTCAGAATGGCAGACTCGTATCCGTAGCCCAGGTTCTGCCATTGCCCGTTGCGGCGAGGGGCAGGCAGGCTTCAAACGCACCGGGTACAGGGTCGTACTGCAGTACCCGGGTGGCGCCGATTTCGGAGGTGAAAAAGCCGAGCAGGGTCAATTCCCGAACCATGAGGATGAAGGGGCGCTGCTCCCAGGCGGGCGGCATGCCGTTGTTCGAAGCGAGCGCCTCGCTGAGCGTCGCCTGGACCAGCCCCTGCCGCTGTTCTCCGGAGAGATCCAGGAAAGCGCGGCCGGTCTGTGTCTCTGCCGCCTCGACCAGCGCGGCAAGTCCTGAGAGGAATCGCTGCTGGTGCTCGACTGCGTAAACGCCTTGCAACATACGGTCTATGAATACCGGCACACCCACATCAAGTGCACCGGGTGTATCGGTTGCGGGAATCATGAGATCCGCGACAGCGGCAACGATTTCGTACTGGGCCGGGGTCAGCAGCTGCAGAGCGGGTGGGTTGACGGCATCTGCCGCTGGCGCTTCGGTGCTGCAGCCACTGAGGACGCCGAGCACCGCGGGTGCTGAGAGCGCGCCGCCGAACATCAGCGCGACACGGCGCAGCATCTCGCGCCGGTCGATGGGCTGCAGCAGTCGGTCTGCAGACGAGGTGGCCTGTGGCTGCTCGGTGTTCATATCACTCGACCTCTACAGATTCAGGCGTTTGAGTTCGTCCACCGCGTGGTGGACGGCCCGGGCGGTGAGCGCCATGTAGGTCAGGGAAGGATTCTGGCAGGCGGCCGAGGTCATGCAGGAGCCATCGGTCACGAACACATTCGGGCTTGCGTGGACCTGATTCCAGGCGTTCAACACGGAAGTCGCGGGATCCCGCCCCATCCGGGCTGTGCCCATTTCGTGGATGCCCAGGCCGAAACCGTAGGGGCGATCGTAGGATTCCACGTTCCGATAACCGGCAGCATCGAGCATGGCGGCCGCTTCCCCCGCCATGTCCCTGCGCATGGCGAGTTCGTTGTCGCGTATCGCACAGTCGAAAGCGAGCACCGGCAGGCCGTTGATGTCGGTGCGGCGGGGATCGATGCGCACCCGGTTGTCGTGGTAGGGGAGTATTTCTCCGAAGCCGCCGATGCCGATCCGCCAGGGCCCGGGTTCCATGGCCTGCTGTTTCAGAGCGGCGCCCATGACGTCATCGTTCATGAGCCGGGTCCAGCCGGAACGACCGGCGCCGCCCTGGTAACCGAATCCGCGCAGATAGTCGCGTTTGTCCGTGCCCAGATTGACGAATCTCGGGATGTAGATGCCGTTGGGTCGGCGGCCGGAATAGTAGCGGTCGGCGAAGCCTTCTACAGTGGCAGAGGCGCCGGCGCCGAGGTGATGGTCCATGACATTGCAGCCGAGTTCGCCACTGTCGTTGCCGAAGCCATCCGGAAAGCGCTCGGAAGTGGAGTTGAGCAGGATGAAAGTGGAGTCGAGGGTGGAAGCGCACAGAAAAATGACCCGGGCGTGAAACTCGAGCACCTCGCCTGAGCTGGCATCCACGGCTCGTACACCGGTGGCCCTGGCCTGTTTCGGGTCGTAGATCAGTTCGTGTACCACCGTGTCTGGCCGCAGGGTCATGTTGTTCGTCTTCTCCGCGGCGGGCAGGGTGCTCGAGTTGCTGCTGAAGTAGGCGCCGTAGGGACAGCCGCGCATGCACAGGTTGCGATTGCGGCAGATTCCCCGCTCAGGGCTGTGGTCCAGTGGTGCGGTGAGATGCGCGGTACGTCCAATGGTCAGGGGGCGTCCGAAGCTGCTGGCGATCCGGGACTTGAAATCTTCTTCCACACAGTTGAGCGCCATCGGTGGCAGAAACTGACCATCCGGCAGGTGGGCGAGTCCCTCGGCCGCACCGCTGACACCGATAAAACGCTCGACATGGTCATACCAGGGGGCGATATCGGCATAGCGGATGGGCCAGTCCACGGCGATGCCTTCCCGGGCGTTGGCCTCGAAATCCAGATCGCTCCAGCGATAGCTCTGTCGACCCCAGATGAGCGATCGGCCACCCACCTGATAGCCGCGCACCCAGTCGAAGCGCTTCTCTTCCGTATAAGGATGCTCGGTGTCGTCTACCAGCCAGTGTTTGGTGGCCTGGGTCACCGCATACCCGGTGCGTGCGGCGACGGCATAGTGGTCGAGGTCTTCCGGTGTGGCGCGACCGGCGTAGGGCAGTTCCCAGGGATCCCTGGTTGCGGTGGGGTAGTCGCCGTGGCGCACCATGCGACCGCGATCCAGAACCAGGGTCTTCAGGCCCTGCTCGGTCAGCTCTTTTGCCGCCCAGCCACCGGTAATTCCCGTGCCAACCACGATGGCGTCATAGACGCCGTGGCTGCTGGCCGCCTGCGCTGCCATAGTTCTGCCCTCCTGCCCCGTCGGGCGAGTATACCCGCTTGTCGAGCCTTGCCCACCCGGACGCCAGCGGGTAACGTCCGGGTGCGATGTGTGCACCCTGGACAACGGTGCGCTGCATCGGGTGACAAACCGGGGAGGGGTGCTTGTCGCAATTCATTTCTACTGTAAGTGTGTTGCTGTTCGTGGCCGGAATGTTCAGCGGGCCTGGCACCACCAGTGTGTTTGCGGCCGCTTCGGATCTGTCCGGTGGCAGTACTGGCGGGTCGACCGAAG
Source organism: Pseudomonadales bacterium (assembly GCA_041395945.1). NCBI lineage: Bacteria > Pseudomonadati > Pseudomonadota > Gammaproteobacteria > Pseudomonadales > Pseudomonadales bacterium. Next base: position 3,335,170 of record JAWKZN010000001.1, on the reverse strand, counting down.
ACTGGATCCCACTCTTCAATGGCCGCAATCTCGATGGCTGGACGCCGAAAATCACCGGCCATGTGCTGGGTGACAACTATGCCGACACATTCCGGGTCGAAGGTGGAGTGCTCAAGGTCGACTATGCAGGTTATGCGGCGTTCGAGCAGCGCTTCGGCCACCTCTTCTACGAAAGACCCTACTCCTACTACCGTCTGCGCATCGACTATCGTTTTACCGGTGTACAGGCCCCCGGTGGTCCGGGTGCCTGGGCGGTGCGCAACAGCGGCGTGATGGTGCACGCCCAGTCTCCACAATCGATGCTCCTCGACCAGGATTTCCCGATCTCGATCGAAGCCCAGTTTCTCGGCGGGCTCGGTGATGGTACCCCTCGTCCGACGGCCAGCGTATGTACCCCGGGGACCGAGATCGTCTTTCGCGGTGGCCTCTACCCTCAGCACTGTCTGGTTGCAGACGCGCCGACGCAGGACGGCGATCAGTGGGTGAGTGTCGAAGTCGAAGTGCTCGGCGCAGCGCAGATCAGTCACCGGGTCAACGGCGAGCTGGTGCTGGCCTATCAGCTGCCCCAGATTGGTGGCGGTGTAGTACACAACTTCGATCCGGCCGAGAAGCCGGACGGCCGGCTTCTCGATACCGGCTATATTGCACTGCAGAGCGAATCCGCGCCGATTGAATTCCGCAGGGTGGCGCTGCTCAATCTCGAAGGTTGTATGAATCCCGAAGACCGCAACTACAGAAAGCACTTTGTCAGATCGGACAGCAGCGCCTGTCTGGTGGCGGGGCAGCCGCGCCAGTAAGCATTGCGCCGGCAGGCATCGAAACCGGTCAGCAGGAGAGACGCTGATCAAGTATCCCGGGGAGAAGGGCATGATCTCGCGACGGCAATTTGTATCCATATCGGGCGCGCTGCTGGCGGCCACGGCGCTGCCGATTCCGCCACGGGTAAACGCCGGTGCTGCGACTTCCGGCCCGCTCGGTCGACCGATCGGCATCCAGTTGTACACGGTGCGTGAGCAGGCGTCCGCCGACCTTGCCGGTACGCTCGCCGCGCTTGCCGCGATCGGTTATCGCGAAATTGAACTTGCCGGATTGCATGAACGGTCCGCACACGAGTTCGCCCGCCTGCTGAATGCGCATGGACTCAGAGCAACAGCCGCCCACTACAGCATGTTTGCGCTGCAGACCGATCTGGGCCAGAAGATCGAAGATCTTAAGACTCTGGGTGTCGAGCATCTGGTCTGTTCCTTTCCAGGCACACCCGATGTGGCGCGACTGGCTGGCGAGCCGGGCGGCCCGGGGGCTGCCATTATGCGGGGCGGCCTGACGCTGGATGACTGGCGCTGGAATGGTGACGAGATGAACCGCGTTGCGGAGGCAGCGGCAGCCTCCGACCTGCGTTGCGCTTATCACAATCATGCGATGGAGTTCGTCGACTACAACGGGGTCCGGGCCTTCGACGTACTGCTCCAACGAGCGGATGCGCAGCTGGTGGATGTGGAGCTCGATTGCGCCTGGGTGGCAGCGGGTGGTGAAAATCCGGCCGACTACATCCGCCAGCTGGGAGGTCGGGTGACCCTGCTGCACATCAAGGACCTGCTCTCAATCCAGGGCCCGAGCTTTGAAACCACTCCCGTCGGCTCCGGTGTCATTGACTGGGCAGCAGTGTTTGCTGCGGTGAATCCCGGTCGCCTGGCCCATTATTTTGTCGAGCAGGAGCATTTCAGAATGCTCCCTCTGGCAGCCGCGCGAGCGAGTTTCGAGTATCTGACCGGACTGGCTGCGGAGCAGGCGCGTGGCTGAACGCACCCCTGCCGACCCCGTCGCCACACGGCTTTTCATCACCTGTTTCACTGCCCTGGTCGCCACCGCTTTCTGTTTCGTACTGCGGGCGTTCGTGATCGATGACTGGGGACGGGAATTCTCCCTGTCCGCGACCCAGAAGGGTGAACTGCTCGGCGTCGGCCTCTGGCCGTTTGCCATCAGCATCGCGCTGCTGAGCCTGGTCATCGATCGGATCGGCTATCGGATTGTGTTGTGGTTTGCGGTAGCCGGCCACCTCGGCGGTACCCTGATCACCCTGTTCGCCGATGGCTACTGGTCACTGTATATCGGCACCTTTGTGCTGGCCCTGGCCAATGGTGCGGTGGAGGCGGCGGTGAATCCTCTGATCGCCACCGCATACCGTACCGACAAGACCAAGTGGATCAACATGCTCCATGCGGGCTGGCCAGGCGGCCTGGTGCTGGGTGGCCTGCTCGCCATTGCCGTAGGTGCGGATGTGGACTGGCGCTGGAAAATCGGACTGGTGATTCTGCCTGTGCTTGCCTATTCGACTCTCCTGCTGCGTCAGTCCCTGCCCGTGCACGAGCGTGTTGCGGCCGGCGTCAGCTACCGGGCCATGCTCGCAGAAGCGGGTTATCTCAGTGCACTGGTGGTCTCTGCACTGGTGGTGATCGAGATCGGCCGGGTGTTCGCACTGCCGATTGCCCTGCAGATCGTCCTGATCGCGGTAATGACTGCCGCTTATGCCTTCTACGCACGCGCACCCGGGCGACCGCTGTTCATCCTGCTGCTGATTCTGATGGTGCCCCTGGCAACGACAGAACTCGGCACCGACAGCTGGATCACCTCTCTGCTCGAACCGCAGATGGTGGCCATGGGTCTGCATCCGGGCTGGGTGCTCGTCTACACCTCCGCGCTCATGCTGGGCCTGCGGCTGTCCGCCGGCCCGCTGGTGCATCGTTTCTCGCCCCTGGGTCTGCTGGCCATCTGTTCGGCGATAGCGGCGGTGGGTCTGTACGGTCTTTCGGAAGCCACCGGTATGGGTCTGCTGGTCGCAGCGACCATCTATGGTGTCGGGAAGAGTTTCCTCTGGCCCACCACACTCGGCCTGGCTGCTGAACAGTTTCCGAAAGGCGGTGCAGTCGCCATCAACGTCGTCGCCGGTGCGGGCATGCTGGCGGTGGGCATCGTGGGTTCGGTATTTCTCGGAGCGGTTCAGGACACAGCAACCGGAGTTGCTCTGGCGGATCGGGATGCCGTACAGGGCACGCACCTTCATGACACCTATTTCACCCAGGAGCGACGCGGCCTCTTCGGCACTTATCTGTCTCTGGACGAGGCCGCCGTGGCTGCTGCGGATGAAACCACCCGCCGGGAAATCGCCCGGGCGGTCACGGACAGTAAAGGTGCCGCACTGCGATCCGTGATCGTTCTGCCCCTGATCATGCTCGGCACCTATCTGCTGCTGATGCTCTATTTCCGGCGTCGTGGCGGTTACCGGCCCGAGGAGTTGGCGGGTGGATCTGCGACCGAAACGTCTTCCTAGGATGCACTTCCACGACGCGCCTGCTTAACGCGCCTGGATAAGGAGAAACTCATGCCAGAAACCAGCGTTCGATGCTCATCCGCCGCACTGCGGCTGGTGCTGCTGCCCCTCCTGTCTGTGCTGCTGGTACCGGCAGCAGGACAAGCCGCCGAGGATGAATGGCGGTCACTATTCGATGGCGAAAGCCTGACCGGCTGGGCGCAGGTCGGCCCGGGCAGATTTCTGATCGAAGACGGCGTGCTGCACAGCGAAGGCGGTATGGGCATGCTCTGGTACACGGGCGAGAAATTCTCCGATGTGACCTTGCGGCTGGAATTCAAACTGGGAGTCCCCGAGGCGAACTCCGGCGTGTTCGTGCGGATACCCGGGGAGCCCGAAAATCCATGGACGGCCGTCAACGGTGGTTATGAAGTCCAGATTGACGAAGGCGGCGACGACTATCACCGCACGGGTGTGCTCTATTCACTGACGAAGGCGCTCGTGCATCCCCGGTTGCAGGAATGGAACCGCCTCGAGATCACGCTGGACGGTCCCGTCACCCAGGTGCGGGTCAATGGCGAACTGGTCACCGATTTCACCGAAGGCGATCCGGTGCCAGAGAAACTCCAGCGTTACGAACCGGATCGAGGCCCGCGGCCGCTCGCCGGGTACATCGGCCTGCAGAACCATGCCACCCGGGATCTCGTCTATTTCCGGAACATAGCCGTGCGGCCGCTCGCTGCAGGCCGGTAGTCGTGCCGCACATTTCACCCGACGGGCTGCGCGACGACTATGACGTGATCGTGGTGGGCTCCGGTGCCGCCGGTGGTCAGACTGCCTATACCCTGACCATGGAAGGCGCCCGGGTGCTCATGCTCGAAGCCGGCCGCAACTATGTGCCGGAAACCGAGACACCGATGTTCAACACACCGGACCAGGCACCGCTGCGGGGCCGCTCGACCGACGACAAGGAGTTCGGCTTCTACGACGCCACCGTGGACGGTGGCTGGCAGATGCCGGGTGAGCCTTATACCAATGCATCAGACACGGCAGAGTCGAAGTTCTGGTGGTGGCGGGCACGCATGCTCGGCGGACGCACCAACCACTGGGGCCGCATCTCCCTGCGCAATGGTCCCTACGATTTCAAGCCCCGCAGCCGGGACGGACTGGGTTTCGACTGGCCCATCGACTATGCGGACCTGGCGCCCTGGTATGACAAGGTCGAGATGCTCATCGGCGTGTACGGTGACAACAACAACCTGGAGAACACGCCGGACTCTCCGGCGGGCTGCCTGCTGCCACCGCCGGCCGCCAGAGTTGGTGAGCGACTCATCGCCCAGGAAGCAGGCAAGCTCGGGGTACCGGTGATTCCCATCCACCGCGCGGTACTCACCCGTGCGCTCGATGCGGATCGACTGCCGGCGCTTCTGCATCCCGGCAACACCAGAGCCCAGCGCATCCTCGCAGCAGACATGCGTGCCCGTGCGGTCTGCTTCTGGGCCACACCCTGCGGACGCGGCTGTTCGATCCGCGCGACATACCAGTCCACCACGGTGCATCTGCCGCCGGCGCTGGCCACCGGCAACCTGGACCTGCTCACCAATGCCATGGTGCGCGAGGTACTGCTTGGCGGCGATGGGCGTGCCCGGGGTGTGGAATTCATCGATGCCCGCAATGGCGAAATGCATCGGGTCTCCGCGCGGGTGGTTGTGCTTGCAGCCAGTGCCTGTGAAACCGTGCGCCTGTTGCTCAACTCGAAATCCCCGGCGTTTCCCCAGGGTCTGGCGAACAGCAGTGGCAAAGTGGGCCGCTACCTGATGGACACGGTGGGTGCGAGCCTGAGCGGTCAGATTCCCAGCCTCGAGGATCTGCCCCTGCACAACGAAGACGGCGCCGGTGGTTCACACGTCTACTCACCCTGGTGGCTGTACCCGGAGCAGCGGGCGGGACGTCTCGACTTTGCGCGGGGTTATCACATCGAGATGGGCAGCGGGCGTCAGATGCCGGGTACGGGCACCCTGGGCACTCTGGACGAACTCGCAGGGCCCGGCTACGGCGCAGGCTATCGGGAGTCGATGCGCCGCTACTACGGATCTCTGGTCGGGTTCGCCGGCCGCGGCGAGATGATTCCGAATGATCACAGTTACTGTGAGATCGATCCGGAGGTGAAGGACCGCTTCGGCATCCCGGTGCTGCGCTTTCACTGGCGCTGGTCCGAACATGAAACCAGACAGGCTGCCCACATGCAGCGCACCTTCGCCGACATCATTGCCGCCATGGGTGGCCGGGTACTGGGCACGGTGCAGTCCGATGGCGCCAGGGCGATCGAGCCCGGTGGTTACATCATCCATGAAGTCGGCGGCACCATCATGGGCATGGACCCGGCCGATTCGGTGACCAGCTCCTATGGCCAGACCTGGGATGTGCCCAATCTCTTCGTCACCGACGGTGCGCTGTTTCCATCCAATGCCGACAAGAATCCAACCCTCACCATCATGGCGCTGGCCTGGCGCGCGGCGGATCACATACTGGGTGCGCTGCGCAGGAGGGATATCTAGACATGATTGGACGACACATCGACACCCGCATGGACCGGCGCAGCGCGGTGAAGTGGATGCTGGTGGCTTTCGGCAGCCTGCACGGTGCGCCGGGTGCTCTCGCGGGTGGATCGGTTGCGGAGCGCACCAACCCCGCGACGGTGGCGCCGGCAGCCGCAATTGAATCGGCAGCGACGCTGCAAGGCTACGGCAAGGATCCGGACCTGCTGCGCAGCTATGTGCCGGGTGAACTCTGGCCCCTCACTTTTACCCGTACTCAGCGTGCAGGCGCGCGCTGGCTTGCAGAGCAGATTCTGCCCGCGGCCGGGTCGGCACCCGGGGCAGGCACTCTCGGTGTGCATGACTTCATCGACGAATGGGTGAGTGCACCCTATGACCCCTGTCGTGCTGACCGCGCGGTGGTGCTGGAAGGTCTCGACTGGCTCGACACCGCGTCCCGGGCCAGACACGGCCACCCGGTCGAGGAGTTGCCTGCGGATTCCGGGCGGGCAGTGATGGAACTGCTTGCAGATTCCCGGCGTGCGGCTCTGGATGGCGCGCCTGCAGGATTCTTCGGGCGGTATCGCAAACTGGTCGCCATCGGCTATTTCACGACGCCGCCGGGCATGCAGGATCTGGGTTATGTCGGCAACCGGCCGACAGACAGTTTTGAAGGTCCCCCGGATGCCGCCTTGCGCAAGGCGGGTGTAAAAGTCTAATCGGCTGCAGTGAAGCCCGGGTCAGGCGTCTGCATCGCGCAGATAAAACCGGGTGCCGCACACATCTACCCGCTCGTCGGAGACATAGCAGCCCCGGGCCTGCGCGGTACGCAGCACCTGCGCGCGATCGGCCACCGCGATATCGATGCCGCCGAGTCCGGGTCCGCGGCCATCTTCCGCGGTGACGAAGCGCAGCTCGGCGTTGTTGAGCCGCAGCTCGAGCGCGCTGCCTTTGCGGCTGACCGGCAGTCCGGTCACCCGCCCCCAGAGTTCGGCGAGAGAGACCGGGTCATCGCTCTGCAGCTCGACCCCGAGAAAGTCCCGGGTCACATCCTGTTTCACCTTGTCTTCCCAGCCAGTGCCGCCCACCGGCATCCAGTTGCCCTCGAAATCCTCGAACCGGTCATATTCTATTTCCAGAAAGGCGGCCTTCATGTCCCCGGGATGAAGCTGACACAGATGCCAGCCGTCGCGCTCTGCTTCATGTGCGATGCGCACGCCCGCGTCGAGCGCGTTCTGGCGGATGCGGCGCTGATTGGCGAGGGTGTCGGCCTGGGTGATGACCATGTATCCGCCGTCTCCGCCCCGTCGCTCGAGATAGCGCCCGGCGGCGGTTTGTTTCTGTACCGGCGCTACCACCTCGAGAAAGTTGCGGCCGACGGCCATGAGCGTATTTTCGAGCCCGAAATGGGCGACTGCCGGATCGATGTAGCAGGTGTTGATCCCCAGCACGGCGGTGAGATCGTCGATTGCAGGGGCGAGCTTTCCGGCAACCAGGCAGATCTGACGCAGCTGTAGGGTCATCGGTCGTTCTCCGTTGCGGTGATCAGAGTGTGCCTTCTGTGCGTTGTGACCACCAGGGTCCCTTGCCGGTGGCGACGAGCAGGCTGACGCAGAAGCAGCAACCGCCGGCGATCAGCATCCAGGTCGACCAGCCCCAGTGCGCCACCACGCGCGGCAGCCCCAGATTGAGAAACAGACCGGCGATGGGTGACAGGGTGGCGGTGATACCGAAGGCTCGCCCCACACCATGAGGACTGATCTCCTCGGCGGTTTCAGAATAGATGGCGCACCATGCGGGATAGATGAAGCCGGCGAAAAAGCCGGTGAGTGACCAGATGAGCACCAGCGTCGATTCGGCGGTACCCACCGGCAGGGTCGCACCGACCACGAAGCAGGTGCCCGTACTCACGCCACCAAAGGCCGTGACGGTCTTGCGGACCAGAAATCGATCAGACAGCCAGCCTGAGAGAAACACGCTGACGGTAAAGACGATCCAGAAATAGGAAGTGACGGAAGCCGCCCGGGCCGGCAGCAGACCATAGTGCTGGGCAAGGTAGGTGGGCACGTAGGCTGACACGGTGACATAGGTGAGGGACCAGAACACGATCACCAGGGACAGCAGCCAGAGCCTCGGGCTGCGATAAATGGCGCGACCATCGTCGTAGGCAGAGCGTGGTTCTGTCGTCACCGTGTGAAGAGGCAGCCCGCCTGCGCTGAGCGCATCAACACCCGGCAGAGTGGGCTCAACCTCAGTCAGTGATTCACGAATCTCTCCCCGTACCCGGGTGCTCAGATCCCGGTAGAAAATGAACAGAATGGTGGCGGTGGTGCCGCCGAGACCGGCTGCGATCCAGTACTGGGAGCGCCAGCCTGGCCAGATCGGCAGCGTCTGTGCCGCGACTGCGGTGGACATCAGCGCACCGATCGTGAAGGCGAGTGACACCCAGGCGTACACCATTGCTCGACCCATGCGCGGGGTCAGATCCCGGGACGCGGCATGCACCGCGGGATTCATACCCGCCATCATGAAACTGCCGGAAGCCACCAGGAATGCGAGAGCCCAGAAACTCCCGGTCAATGCCCCGGCGACGGAAATCAGGGTGTAGGCGACGACAGGCCAGATCATCAGCGGACGCCGTCCGAATCGGTCGGCTGCGCGAGAGAGCAGCATGGCGCCTGCGCTGTAGATCAGCCCGGCAATCGCGGCGACGTAGCCCCACTCCACCAGGGATTTGTCGAATTCCTCCAGAATGTAGACGAGCACCGGACCGTTCTTGAGTGCTTCGTACTGCTCCACCGCCCAGCCGAGGATAATCAGGCCGAGCAGCCACCAGCGCAGCAGACCGGTCGGAAATCGATCGACTTCGGGTTGACGCAGATAGCGCCAGAATCCTTGCGGTGTGGATTGATGCATCAGGAGCCTGCTCAGGCCACCACCGCTCGGGAGGGGGCGTTGTGGATTGTGTGGATCTCCCGGATGTGGCGGAGACCTCCCCGGACTTATGATGCGCGAAATCCTCTCAGGAGTCCCAGCAATGCAGCCATTTCCTCATCAGTATCAGGTCCGTGCTAACGCGGGTCCCGATGACCTGGTTCGACTCAGCAGCGCCGGTATTGAAGATCTTTCCAGCGCAGCACCGGTTGAATTCGATGGCCCCGGAGGCCACTGGTCGCCTGAAACCCTTCTGCTTGGTGCAGTGGCCGATTGCTTTGTGCTTTCGTTCCGCGCAGTGGCAACCGCGTCGCGCTTCAGCTGGGTCGAGTTGAATTGCGAAACCCTGGGCACTCTGGATCGGGTAGACCGGACTACCCGCTTCACCAGGCTGACTACGAAGGCCCGCTTGAAGATCGGTCAGGATGCGTCGGTTGAGCGTGCCCGCGCGCTGCTGGAAAAGGCGGAGCAGGTCTGCCTGATCAGCAACTCGTTGAATGCGGAGCGGTTTCTGGAAGTCGAAGTACTGGTCGAGTAACCGCCAGCTGCGTCTGGCGTATCTGCCCGTATGAGCGGAGTGTAAAGAACGCCGTCGGCTCGGCTGTGAGCCGGAAGTAGGGATGTTCATCCGGGAAGGGGACCCGTTGGCCCCGACCCGGATCGTTTACCAGACGAATGCCAGCTCAGATCGTGGGAACTGGATCCGGCATGGGCATGACTTCCGGTGGTGTTATCGCGGCTGCTGCGGGTGCGCTCCCGCGCTTCGCAGTGCCGCCGCCGCGCTTCGCAGTGCCGCCGCCGCGCTTCGCAGTACCGCCGCCGCGTTTCGCCGTGCCGCCACCGCGCTTCGCTACGGTCTTTTTCCTGGCCTTCTTTTTTGCAGCCTTTTTCTTAGGTGCTTTTTTCTTGGCGGCCTTTTTCTTGGCGGGTTTCTTTTTCGCAGCCTTCTTCTTAGGCGCCTTCTTCTTGGCAACTTTTTTCTTGGCTACTTTCTTTTTCGCGACTTTTTTCTTGGCGGCTTTCTTTTTTGCCGCTTTTTTCCTGGCTGGTTTACGTTTGGCGGCTGCCTTTTTTGCAGCTTTTTTCTTCACGGTAGCAGCCTTCTTCGATTTGGCTGCCTTCTTTTTGGGCGCCTTTTTCTTAGCGGGGGATTTCTTTTTCGCTGCCATCTGGCGTTCTCCACTGGGTTGGTTTCACTCGGCGTATGCAGGGATAACTGTTTCCATCGTGCAAATCAAGCGTTCTGTTATGGCGGATTGCACCCGGCAAGTGGTCGCTTCACTGAGAAACGGATTGGTCTGCAGCAGACGCGATGGGTAATTGAGTGACTGGAGTTGCCCGCGGAGTCTCTCTTCAGATTTCAGATCGCCGATCTGATGTGCGTACAGCAGCGCAAGTTCCAGTGCATCCGGATTGCCGGGCTGGAGCTTCAGCATGCGTTCGATCATTGCATCGGTACCTTCCGTGTCACCTGATCTGGCCAGATAAAGGGCTTTTGATCCGATGGACTCCCAGTCATTCGGGTTGATGTTCAGCTCTTCGTCGGCACGCATGATCGCGCGGCGATACAGAGTCCTGCTTACTTCGTCTATCGCAGCATCAGGGCTGCCCAGTTGCAGCTGGCAGGACTCGGCGAGTCGTCCAAACAGGCGGTGGTCGTTGGGAGACATGCGGATTGCCTGCTGCTGCCAGTAGGCGGCATCTTCGTAGCAGCCCTGATTCAAGCGACTGATGCCCATCCAGGTTGCCGCCTGCCAGAAAGCGCGGGACTCCGATTCGGGTGACTCGGTCAGCGCCTCGCGCCAGGCGGCTTCCGCTGCCGGGACGTTCTCCAGCATGTACTCGGTTGCCCCGATGCTCACCAGCGCGAGCCCGTTCATCGGGGTCAGCTCGTGCACTTTTTTGAACTGCTCCAGAGCTTCGGTGTATCTGCCTCGCTCGTAGAGGAAATCACCGAGGTCGGCATAGCCACCCCAGAAACCTTGATCGAGTTCGATTGCGCGGCGCAGCATGACCTCAGCGCGTTCCGGCTGATCGAGAACCGCCAGGATTTTGCCCAGCTCATGGTGGATTGCCGCACTGTTCGGCTGCAGCGTATTGGCGAGGCGGATCTCTTTGAGAGCTTCCGGGAAACGACCCGCATCCCGGTACAGCACTGCGAGTGATTTGTGGCTCGCGGCAAGCGTGGCATCCAATGTGATTGCCCGGTCGCAATGCTCCTTTGCCCGGTCATGGTGCAGATCCACATCCTCAGATCTCACCATTCGAAAAAACACCAGATGGGTTTCGCACAGTGCGGCGTAGCCCCTGGCGAAATCCGGCTGTTCCCGGATCGCCTGTTCGAAGTGAAGCTGTGCTGCGCTCAGCACCTCTGGAGATGGCGGCTGGCTGAGGAAGTCGAGACCCTTCAGGTAGGCCTGATAAGCGCCTGCAGACACCGGAGAATCGCGGGAGATGGAGGGTACTGTCTCCAGTCTTATTTCAGGACGCAGATGACGCGTGATCGCTGCTGCAGCCTGAGCCGGTACGGAACTCACCGCCTCGACCCCGGTCTCGAAGCGCCGTGACCAGATCTGTTGTCCGTTGTCCGTCCGAAACAGGGCGATGCTGATGATCAGGCGCTGCTGTTCGGGTCGAATGCTGCCTTCTATGGCATGGGAGACACCCAGTCGACTGCGGATGTCCGTAAGTAAGGCTGGCTGGTTCCGGTAGTAGAAAGAGGAAGTGCGTGAGGACACGCTCAATCCTGTAACGCCACCCAGGAGGGTGATCAGCTCATCGGCCAGTCCGTCGGCCAGATAGTCGATGTCAGGATCCCCGGAAATATTTTCGAAAGGCAGCACGGCGATGGATGCCTCCTCCGAAGCCGCATCGGCGGGTGAGCGAAGATAGAAGGCTACCCCGGCTGCCAGCACCAGCAGGGCCAGCAATACCGGCCAGAATCTGAATGCCCGGCTGGTGGCTGTCTCTGCTGCCTGCCCGCTACCCCGACGGCGTACTGTGCGAGGTGCGCGGTCCGGCGGCGGAATGCGCGAATCCGGGACGATGTGAGCCTGCGATGGATCGGCGGATTCGCCTTTGCGCGCAGCTTCCAAAGCAGACAGCAGGCGTGTGCGGTAGTGATCTTCGGTAAAGCGGTACTTGAGGATGGACTGTCGGTTGCCGATGTTCAGCTCGATACCCGGGGGCAGCTCCACCGGTTCCAGCTCCACTGCGAGAAAGGGACGTTTTCGTCGCAACGCAAAGTCGATCTCATTCAGACAGTTTTCCGAACGCACTGATGCCTCGGTGAGAAATACGAGGAACATCGTGCACTCTTCGATGGCCCCGGCCAGTTCTTCGGACCAGCGGCTGCCGGGAGTGATGCCCTCGTCGTACCAGATATTGATGCCCGCCTTATGCATCCACAGCATTTCCGGGTACACGATGTCCGAGTTGATATGGGCGTAGCTGACGAATACGTATGCGCCGCCGTCGGAATGTGCCGGAAAGGGCAGTTTCATCTATGCGGGCCGGTCCGTATCTGCATCGGGTGCGTTGAGATACATGTTGATTTGTCTCCTCGAGTGACTAGACTCGAATGCCCGCCTGATAACAAGGGGGCAGTTTAGCGCTCGGGGGAGGTGCTGAACAAAGTCGATCGCGGGAAGCAGGTCGGCGGATCAGATAACAAGCAGAAGAATGCAGGACTTCGGGGGAGGCGATCGGCCATGGGAGCCAGGGGGAACCTGTCACCAGATCCTGTCCGATGCGGGCGCCGTGTCGTCTGGCGCTGTGTCGGCTGGTTTGACAGCGCGACCGACATTCTGCAGTTCCCGGACTGAGAATGCCGGGTCGGAGAATTTCCGTCGCGCTGCTGTTGTGGCTGTCTGTGCCGCAGGCTGTTGCGGTGGGTTCGATCGGCGGTGGTGATGAAGCTCTGCTTGAGCTGCACAAATCGGCGGGGCCGGTAATTGCTGATTCTGATGGCACCTACCGCGCGGAGTTTGAGATTCTCCTGCGGAACTCAGGCACCACCAAGCTCTACGAACTGCAGGTCCTGGATGCAATAGCTCAGCAGATTGCACCGGCGCGGGTGGTCCGGATTGAGGCGCTGTCGGTGACCGGCGATCTGAAGACACTCAATCCTGCCTACAATGGAGATGATCAGTCAGCGCTGCTCGATGGTGGGGAGTGGCTCAAGCCTGGCACCGGGGCGGTCATCCACTTCACCCTCGTTTTTGATCCCCAGGGCGCACCGGGCCCGTTCCACAATGTGGCGAGTGCTCATGCGGTCGATGCGCAGGGCCGCCCCGTTGTCGGCCAGTGCGCCGGGCGCGACCCTGCTGGCTGCGGAACCACGCTGATCGAATTGCCCGCCTCGGCCGTCCCGCCCAGGATAGGTCTGGCGAAGAGCGCAGCCGAGTCTGTGCTCCTGCCCTCGGGTGAATTCCTCACCACACTGAGCTTCGTCCTCGCCAACCTCGGTAAGCGCGAAGTTGGAGATCTTGCCCTGATTGACGATCTGCGAGAGACCTTTGCGCAGGCCCGGGATTTCCGGGTGGTGGACGGTTCAATCACAGGTTCGGCTGTCGCTGTGAACCCGGACTACAACGGCCGGGATCGCTCGAATCTGCTCGCGCCAGGCAATCGGCTCCAGCCGGGGGCCACCGCGACTCTGTCATTTGGCGTCGCCTTTGACCCGGGGCCGGCGGATCCGCCCTTTTATAACCGGGCCCTGCTGAGCGGTGCAGATCCGCAGACAGGTACCAGGATCGAGGAATGGTCTCATGCGGGCTGGGACCCCGAGTCCCCCGGGAGTACACCTACGCCGATCCAGTTCGATCCAGCTCTGCGCGACGCTGCCGCCCTCGGGGTCAGTAAGCTGGTGGAATCTCTTGCGGTGTCCGCAAACGGTTACGAAACAGCTTTCCTCATCCGGGTGAGAAACCTCGGTCCGGTGCGCATAGACAGTGTGCAGGTGGAGGACGATCTGGGGCTGGCGTTTCCGGACCCCGCCCGGGTTTCGGTGATCTCTGGCCCAATTGTTACGGGCGCCTTGGGCAAAGTGAACGCTAACTTTGGTCCCGGTCAATCCGCCCTGCTCAGTGGCACCGAATTCCTCGAACCGGGTGAAACAGCTGACATCCGCTTCGCTGTGCACCTGGTACTCAATGGTGCCGCTGGTCCCTTTACCAATCAGGCCATCGCTTCCGGACTGGATCCGCTGGGAAATCCGGTGGTCGATGCCAGCAATGCAGGCTCGGATCCGGATCCGGACGGCGACGGTGATCCGGGCGGCGAGGGTGAAGATGACGCCACCCCGATAGATCTGCCTGCCGGAATCAGCGGATCGGTGTATCGGGATCATAACCACAATCGGATCCGGGATGACGGGGACAGCCCGGCTGAGCGCTGGACGGTCATTGTCAGCGACGGGCTCGACGGGCAGCTCGCGCGGGTTGTGGTCGATCCACTGGGCAGATTCGAAGTCCCGGAACTTCCGCCGGGCGACTATCTGCTCACCTTTTATAACCCGGACAATGGCGTTGCCTGGGGGCAGACGTCGGTCGAAGTCGAGGCGGGGGCGCGGCCGCGAGTCGAAGCACTTGTGGATGCCCAGGGCGTCGTCTACGAAAGCGGGCGCCGGATACCGCTGCCGGGGGTGGTGTTGTCACTCGGCCTCACGGCAGGGGGTGAGCTTCCGGCCGCCTGTCTGCTGCCGGGACAGCAGAATCAGACCGTCGACTCGGCGGGCGCCTACAGGTTCGATGTTCGTTTCGGTGCCGACGGAGGCTGTCCGGTCAGCACGACAGGGTTTCAGCTGAGGATCCTGGAGGCACCAGGGGGATTCATCGCTGCGGCATCCCGCGATCTCCCGCCCGAGACCGAAACCCTGATTCTGGTTGAATGCGCACCTGCCGCCGTAGTGCCCTGTCTGGTGCAGCCGCAGTCCGGGCCACCCGCCGTGAGCGCGGACAGCAGCTACTACCTGAACCTGCAGTGGGGGCCGGGGGATGCGGGCACGGCCAATAACCATATTCCGATCGATCGCCTGGCCCTGAGCGCGCCCGGTGGCGAAATTCTGGTGGAACACAGCGTCGACCGTACCCGCGCCACGATTGGTGACGTTCTGGGCTACCGCGTCGATGTCCAGAACCTCTCCGACGTGCCGCTGAACGGGGTCACCACGCTGATCAATCCACCGGCAGGGCTGCCGTCCATCGATGGGTCGCTGGTACTGGTGCGGGCGGGGCCGGATCACGAACTGGAGACCGCCGACGACCTCGCGACACGGCTGCCCATGGCGGATCCGCGGGATTTCGAAGCCGTCATTGGCCCGCTGGCGGCCCGGGAGAGGGTGGTTGTCCGTTATGCCGCACGGGTGAGTCCAGGTGTTACGCCCGGTGTGAAAGTGAGTAAGGCCGATGGCCTGGTGGAAAACGGGGTGGGAGACAGCGCGAGCGTCTCGGTACGTATCGAGGCGGATCCGATGCTGCAGAAGACCACCATCATCGGCAAGGTGTTTCATGATCTGGACGGCGATGGCCTTCAGGGTGCTGGTGAACGGGGCATTGCCGGTGTGCGACTGGCAACCCTCGAAGGCCTGCTGGTGGAGACAGACGCCCAGGGCCGCTACCACATCGCGGATGTGGACACCGGCCGGGCGGACCGGGGTGCCAATTTCATGATCAAGCTCGATGCCCTTTCCCTGCCCGAAGGACTGGATGCGCGCCGGGTATTGCGCCAGGTGGTGAGACTGACCCCCGGGCTCATGACCCGTATCAATTTTCCGCTGAGGACAGCCGCTCAACCCGACGAACCCTCGCTCGAAGAATCACCACAGGTGAGAACGGACAGGCTGCGCGCTGAGGCGAGAACGGACGGGTTGCGTGGTGAACCCAGACTCGACGTGCTCGCTCTGCCGGGATCGCTGCCAGCCAGCGAGCAGGGGGTGCAGAGCGCCGAATTTGCCGTATACAGCAACTACGGGCTGTTCATTTCGGGATACCAGCTCGCCCTTTTCGATCTGACCGATCCAGGGTTTCCACGCCCGATCGGGCCACCCGAGCTGTTGTTCCTCAGGCCGGTCGATGGCCGGACCGATCTGCAGACGGCCACAGTGGATGTGCCCGTGGGAGCGGACATCCGGCGCATCGGTTACCGGCTGATTGCACTGGGAAGCTGCGAATCGGATGACAATCTGCCGACCGGGGACATGCTGCGTCTGCTCGAAGACGGGGCATTCGATCCCGCAGCCGTCCGGCAGGCACGGAGCAGCCCCCGCCCTCCCGGTATGGGTGTGCGCTGGGTGTTCGATCGGACCGCAATGCGGCTGCTCGACGTTCGCAGAGATAAAGAGCCCGTGCTGAATGCACGATCGCCCTGGGAGATCTTCGGACACAGCAATCTGGAGATCCAGACGATTCCCGTCCGCGGCTACCAGACCATTCAACGGCGCCGGCCGGATACAGAAGACATCGTGGTGGATGTGGAGCCGGTTCCTGTCCCGGAGCTGCTGCGAGTCGGCGGTGAGGCCGGAGATCTGCAGGCCAGCTATGCGCTCATCGACCAGCAGGGTACCCGCAGCGACAGACGTCCGCTGCCGCGCGATGCTGAAACCTGGGCTGTGTTCGATCACGAAGGTCTCGACACAGCACAGGGCGGCATCGTGGAGTTCGATCCCCAGCGCGCTGTCGGCAGCATCAGGAAGGAACTCCGGTTCGAAGATGCGGCGGGT
Source organism: Pseudomonadales bacterium (assembly GCA_041395945.1). Classification (NCBI taxonomy): domain Bacteria; kingdom Pseudomonadati; phylum Pseudomonadota; class Gammaproteobacteria; order Pseudomonadales; species Pseudomonadales bacterium. Next base: position 3,318,672 of record JAWKZN010000001.1, on the reverse strand, counting down.
GCCCGCGGCCTGCACAGGACAGTCATGGAGTGCGGCTGTACTCTGATGGCCGCAGACACGATCATCGACCGGCAAAATCAGACTCTGAGCCTGCGCCTCACCAACTTCAGTGAACTGAGTCAGACGCCCACGCTGGTATTCGACGGTGAGGATGCGGCATCCGGACGGACCCTGCAGCCCATGGGCCTGCACATGTCCCAGGAGATTTTCCTTGGCAGGTTCGATCCCGCCGGTTACGCATCGAGCCCCGTGTGGCGTGATCTGCGGGTGCGTTTCCCCACCGCAACACCCGCCGGGTACGTGCCGGAATTTCAACTCGAGCGAACGAATACCTTCGAGCCGAAGATCCGCGCGAGCTGCGATGGCGTAGGCGCCTGGCCGGATACGACCAGGCAGGAAAACCTGCTCGCGGCGATGGTGGTCGGCGGCCGGGATGAGCCACAGGCTCCTCCACCAGACGCGCTGTTCGCGATGGGACTCGTCAATCTGACAGTCGGTGTCAACGATGTCTCAGGAATCCTCGAAGCGCTGGACGCAGACGATCATTACGATGAGAGCGTGTTCGTCGATGGTCGGATTGCCGGCTACCTGCGCGGTAAAATCCGCGGCCGCTACCTGGTGACGGCCCAGATCGACAGCACCGAGGATGAACTGAAAAATCTCGGTGATAATCTGCAGCGCAAGGATCCCGAGCGCATATTCCGGCAGCTCGACCCGGATCGCTATTACCCCGTTTACGGCGATGACTCGACGACCACTGCGGACGTTGAGAGTCAGGGCGCCATGTATTTGCGGGTGGACTGGGATGCGTCGAGCGGGTTGTGGGGAAACTACAACACCGGTTTCACGGATACGGAATTCGCTCAGTACAACCGCTCCCTCTATGGTGCGAAGCTCGACTACAGCAGTACTCAGACCAACCAGTATGGTGAGCACCGGCAGAGCCTCAAGCTGTTTGCTTCCGAAGCCCAGACCCGGTCCGCTCAGGCATCTTTCCGGGCGACCGGCGGATCCCTCTACTACCTGCCCCACCGGGACATTGTGCAGGGTTCGGAGAAACTCTGGATTGAAGTGCGCGCCAGAGACAGCGAGCGGGTACTCGATACCGAGATACTGTTGCCCGGTCGAGACTATGAAATCGACGATCTGCAGGGGCGGATCCTGCTGTCACGACCTCTGTCGAGCGTGGTGCGCGAGCGCAGCAACAGCATCGTGCGGTCGGCTCCACTGGAGGGAGATCGGGTCTTTCTTCTGGCCGACTATGAGCATGTGCCCGATGATTTCGCAGCGGACGATCTCTCATCGGGCATCCGGGGGCGCTGGGCGTCAGATACCCTGGCCCTGGGTCTGACCCGGGTGGACGATCAGCGTGACGGTCGTGACTACACCCTCACCGGTACCGATGCACACTGGCGATTCAGTGAACGCAGCTTCATCAGAGGTGAGTATGCCCGCAGCGAGGCCAGGCAGAATGACGTCAACAGCCTGTCCTTCGATGGTGGACTGACCTTCACAGACGCCCTGCTGCCGGAGGCGTCCGATGACCTGTCAGGCACTGCCTGGGGCCTCGAGGCGCACATCGACCTGGCAGATCTGCCGCTGTCGGGAGCGGGGGGTGACAGCTCCGGCGCGGCTCAGGAAGGTGCACTCGGTCTCTGGCACAAGAAGCGGGATGAAGGTTTTTCTTCCGGCCGTCTCGGTGAAAGTGGTGAAGTGGTCGATTCCGGTATGTCCCTGGATGTCGCCGTCTCCGAGGTTCAGACGCTCAGTACCAGTCTGAGCAGGGTGGAGCGGGAACTCGGTCCGGATGAGTCCGTGGTGCGGGCTCAGACCGACCTGCGACTGGGTTGTGACAGCCCGGCGGGCTGTGTTGATCTGGGTCTGGAGGCGCGTTACGAATCCTTCGAACCCGGCAGCCCCGACGACCTTCTGACACAGGGCGATGCGCTGCTCGTCGGTGCGCGGCTCGGCAAGGCGCTGGGCGAGGAAACAGCCGTCTATGGATCTGCCCAGACGGCCGCTCACAGCTCCAGTGATTATGAAGACAACGACCGTTTCAGCCTCGGTGTGAACCGGACCTTGAGTGAGCATGTCGGCATCAGCCTGGAGGCGAGTGACGGAGACCGCGGCGAGGCGCTCATCGCCGGTGTGGACTATGTGCGTGAAGACGGCACGGCGCTCAATCTCACCGGCGGGGTGGGTTCCGGTGCCATGACCCAGTTCGGCACCCGCTATGCGCTGGCGGAGGGTAATGAGCTCTATGGCACCTATACCGTGGATCCGGATCGCACAGACGGTGCGCGTAATCTGCTGACCCTGGGCCAGCGCCGGCAGATGGACGACTCCGTGGGGGTGTTCACGGAGACGACCTTCGGGCGTGATGACGGCTATGCGGACAGCGCACACGTCTTTGGGCTCGACTATCAGGCAGATCAGAACTGGCTGATCAGTTCACGGTTGCAGGCCAGTGATCTGAGGCGGGAAGGTGTGGACGTGGAACGTCAGGTAGTGAGCGTGGGCGCCAGTTACCAGGTGGATGGCACGCGCATTGCTACCCGCATCGAAGCCCGCAGGGACCGGAACAGTGGCCTGGACACATGGCAGTACCTGACATCCAGCCTCTTCGGGTTGAAGAGCGAAGCGGGTGACCAACGCTGGATCGGCAAGCTCAATCTGGCATGGACCGATAACGATGGGGCGGGCATGGACAACGGGCGTTTCGTGGAATTCGATCTCGGCTATGCGCTGCGCCCGGTCGATCACGACCGGATCAATCTGCTCGCGAAATACTCCTATCTCTACGATCTCGGCAGCAACGGCCAGCTGGGACCGAACGGTCGTGCGGGGAATCAGCTCGAGGAACGCAGTCATGTGGTGTCTGCTGAGGTCCTCTACGATCTGAGCGAAAGCGCATTGCAGGCCGATGGTGTCGAGGTGGGGACCAGGATTGCGGGAAAGTTCGGCGAGCAGCGGGTCTTCGAAGGCGGTGACTGGTACGACACGCGCCTGGCATTTGCCGCCGTCAGGGCCCGCTATCGGCTGGTCGGAGCAGAAGAAGAAATCGACGATGGCCATTGGGAAGCACTTACCGAGTATCGGCTGATGAAAGACTTCGAGGATGACAGCCTGCGTCATGGTGCGCTGCTGGGCGTCTACTATGTGAAGCCCGTCGCCGTACGGAATGAACATGTGCAGATGAGGGTGGGCGTGGGCTACAACTTCACGGATTTCGACAGTGATCTGCGGCGGGACGGTTACCGCAGTGGCGGCTGGTTCATCGACGTGTCAGCGGCGTACTGACCACAACAGCGGGTGTGATTCGACAATCGGATCGATTCGCAGAATCGCACTTGAAGAGGGGGAGAGGGATGAAAGTACTGCATTTTTCCGCGGAGCCGGTCGGTGAGCCGGATCTGGCGCTGTCCGCTGAGCTGAGAGGCATCGCCGATGCGCTCCTGCCCGGTCGTGCACGCAAGGACACATCGCTCGATGTGGTGCCGCAGACCAGACCGAGTGACGTTGTCTGCTATCTCGAGACCATGCAGCCGGACATCGTACAGTTCAGCTCTCACGGTACCAGGGTAGGCCTCGAACTCTGCGATGCCTATTTCGACCCGGTCACATTCAGTCCTAAGGAGCTGCGCGATGCGCTCGAGGGTCGCCATGTGCGATTGCTGATACTCAACTGCTGCTCCTCCTGGCACATTGCGGAATGGGTGCTGGGGAGAAAGATCCCGGCGAGGGGAAAACGGGACGATGGCGAAGTTCCGGAAGAAATGCGCCTGATCACCGGCCCGGAGCCACTGACCGCCGTTGTTGATGTGGTGGTGTTCACGGAGCGGAAACTGCCGGAAGACAGGGCGCATATTTTTTCCGAAACCTTTTATCGGAGCCTGCAGGCGGGGATGAGGATTGGAGATGCCTTTGCGATGGCGCAGCGGGAACTCGGTTCCGGCTATTCCGATCTCTACGGTTGTGAGGCGAAGGAGGAGGCTGGCAAGGCCTTGTCTCTGCTCACGAATCCGGCAGAGACCGGTAGCGACGTGCCGTCCGCCCAGCGGCGGTCTCTGACAGGCTCTGGTCGCTTCGAAGAAGAGCGCATAGGTGCGCGATTGCTTGCGCGGGAAAACGGCTTGAAGCTCGGTCTCTGGGTGATCGTCGCGATTGCGGTGAGTTGCGTCGCAAGGGGGGGCTGGGATACCGGTATCCTGAGCTGGCTGACGGCGACATTCGGCTGGGTGAAGTTGGAGCCCTGGTTGCTCTTCACTTTCTTCGCAGCACCACCGGCGCTCTACCTCGCTGAATACCTGTGGCTTAAACGTGCGCTGACAGACGCCGAGCGGGCCGCCTTCTGGCTTGCGCTCAGTCCGCCTCCATCCGAAGACACGACCACGATAGCCGATCGAATCGAGGCCATGGTCGCCGAACTCGACAGCGCCAGAGACGCGCTGGGAGGAGGGCGAAAAAATGACTGATCGGCTGAATGAGTCGTTGCCGGTGCGCAGGGAGGATCGCCTTCAGCAGGGTCAGCCGATCAAGACTCTGCATGCGTATGCGCTTGTCCGTCTAGCCCGCAGTGAACCGAAGATCATCGGCTCTGCCAGACGGGCGCGGATTCGCGATATCGCAATCGGTACTTTGCAGGCGGTTACGCTGCTCGGGGCGGTGCTGATTCCTGTGCTGAGGCCGGACCCTCCGGAGAACAGCGAGGATTCTCTCCCCACGGAACCGCAGCCGATCACTCTGGTGGTCAGCCCGCCTCCGGTATCCACCGCACAGAGCCCGGCTGAAGTGAATCTGGATCTCAATGTCGCAGCCGACAGTGGCACCGGGAGCAGGAACCAGTTCCAGGTGGTCGGTCTCCAGCCGGTGTATGTGAAAAAAGAGAACGTACTGGTCGCGGGTGTGGCCATGCCGCAGGACTACTGGTATCGCACGGAACTGGCTGTGGGAGACGTGTTCTGGGCGTTGCCGGACGGACAGTTTTTCTTCGAGATGATGGGCTTTCAGGGTTGCGCGACATCGAGCACCGGCTGCAGCATGACCCTTAATTTTGCCTTCAATTCGGGAAGCCTCAGCGCGAGGGAAACCGGCAGACTCACATTCGGGCCTTCAGGTGTGGCAGCGGTCGCTGAGCAGGATAATTCTGCTGTCAGTTGTGGACTCGATTCAGTTGAGGTTTATCCGATCAGCAGAACGCCCTATCAGCCGACCTTTTGTCTGTTTAATGGGCTCAAAGTATCGCTGCGACAACCCGAGCCGGACTTCAGAGCTGTTAACAGCGCTGGCAATGCAGCCCTCGAGGTCAAGTGGTGCAGGCCCGCCGGCACGGCCGGTTGTCCGTTGCCTGCGGAGAACTGATCAGTGTTTCCAGTCGCGGAGTCAGATCGTGAACGGCTTTTCCTTCTTCAGCGGAGATCGGTCAGGGTAAATGTTGGGATTCTGCCATTCGGGCATGTACTCCCGGATGGCTTTGTGCAGATCGGCGTAAGTGCCTTCGAAGCCGCCGTCCTGCCACAGATCCATCAGCGCGAAGGTGAAATTGCCGTGCCCGATTTCCGAATCCTCGCCTGACTCTTCGTGGTCCTGGCAACCAGAGAGCAGCAGCAGATCGGCCTCGATCTTTTCGGGGTCGCGTTGCAGGCTGTCGTAGAAAGCTCTGTTCTTTGTGTAGGTGGCGTCCGCGGAGGTCCGTGATACCGATCGCTTCTTGAAGCCCTGCGGATGCGGCACAATATCGGCGCTGCCTCTTGCGGCTGTGCCACTGTGGCAGGAGTCAGACAGAATGCAGATGCGCACCCCTTTTTTGAACCTGCTCCAGAGCTGGCCGCGTTCATCATCCACCTGCTGTGCATCGTAGAGGCACCAGGTCTCATCTTTACGATCGAGTTTCGCGCCTCTGCGCTTTTCCCGGCTTTCATCACGGTTGATATCCGGTACAGAGCTGCCATGGCCCGCATAGGTGATCAGAAAGATATCGCCGGATTCGAGTTCGGCTGCTGCGCGTTCGATAGCTTCTGTAACACGCCCACGGGTGGCCTGTTTCGACAGCAGCAGCTGTGTTTCGAATCCCTGCTTTTCGGCAAGTGCCTGCATGGAAATCGCATCCGCTTCGCAGAAGCTGAGATCTTCGATGCCCACATAGTGATTGCCGTCCACGATATTTACGCCGATGTGCAGTGAGATGCCTCGTGCCATCCGTCGTCTCCCCCAAAGACTGTGCGGGTAAGACTAGGCCGACCGCGCTGCTGGAGGCAAGTCGCGGGGAGATCTATGTTACAGGCGCGCGGAGGGTGAGGTGCGATGTCTGGCGCGAGCGGTGTGCGGAAAGTGATGAGCTCAGGGTGTGGCTGCAGCCCGTGCGTCGGTCCAGCCGGCGAGATAGCTTGTGCGTCCCGGAGTGATACCGTGCAGGGTGCAGCCGTTGTGATAGTCGAGGAATCGGCCAGTGCTTGCTCCCGCGGCGGCATCCGCGTAGCCGCGCTGGTACCAGTTCTGACCGGCGCATTGTTCAACGGGTACCGCGGCGCAGCCGCTCACCGCCGGAATGGCGCAGCAGATGAGCAGCGTTTGAGGGAAGGCACGCAGGGACACAGGGAAATCGTCCTGGAGGATTCCCTGCAGACTAGAATGCCCGGCGTCCCTGATCTGAGACAGCAGTCACGAACCGGCGACTGACAGATCAGGCAACCCATTATTGAACCCGGCGCCTGCGTGGCGCCGGGATCTACTGGTCGGTGTTCAGGCGGCTGCGGAAGTGTCCGGTGCGGGCGTGTCCTGCACCAGCTTATGTGCAGATTCCTGCGCCGTCTCAGTGTCCGAAGACACTGCACGGATCTGGATCTTCCTCGGTTTGAGCTCTTCGGGGATCTGACGGGCCAGGTCGACATGCAGCAATCCGTCTTCAAAGCGCGCTCCGCAGACCTGCACATGTTCGGCGAGCTGGAATGCACGCTCGAATGACGGGGTGTCGATACCGCGATAGAGCAGCTGATTGTCTTCCATATCAGCAGGGACACCGGCGACCCGCAGTACCGAGCCGCGGACTTCGATCGAAAGATCCTGCCGGCGGTAGCCGGGCACGGCGATGCTGATTCGATAGTTATCATCGCCCGTTCTCAGCAGGTTGTACGCCGGGTAGCCGCCGGCGAGCACGCGCAGAGCGGGCTCCGCTGAATCGAACGGACGGGAAAATCCGGGGGTGGACCGGAACAGGGGAGACAGTTCAAGTGTAGCCATCACAAAGTTCCTCCATTGTTTGACTGCTGAAAGTGCCGCTGGCGCCGGACTCGCCGGCTGCCAGCAACCCGGTGACTGCCGGGTCAGCGGTCAATCTGGAGGCGCCTGGAAGATTTTCAAGAATTGCCCCTTAAAAATTTCCGGCCGGGCGGTTGCGGGACACCCGTCAGCCGGCGGAAGGCTGATATTCCTCTTCGTAGTCGGCCAGCGCAGCTTCTATAACCTTCAGGGCATGGGCTCTGGAGTAGGCGTGTCCGACAGACACCGTGTGGTCTTCTCCGGGCAATGTCTTATAGGTGGTGAAGTAGTGGCGCAGTCGCGAGACCATCTGTTCAGGAAGGTCCTTGATGTCCCGGACATTTTTCCAGATCTCATCCTTGGCCAGCACCGCGATGATCTTGTCGTCGGCCTCGCCGCCATCGAGCATCGGCAGTCCACCCACCACCCTGGCGGTGAGAATGACCTCTGCGCGGGCAATGGGCCGTTCGCTGATCACACAGATGTCGAGTGGATCGCCGTCTCCGCAGTTCGCCTCCGGCATCAGGGCCCGGACCCGCTCTCCGCAGTAGGTGCGCGGCACGAAGCCGTACAGCGTTGGTGGCAGGGATGAGGTTTTGTTGGGTCGATCCACCCGCAGATAGCCGGTGGCCTTGTCGACTTCGTATTTCACGAGGTCAAAGGGAGTGATTTCGATGAATGCATCGATACGTCCCTGGCCATCCGAGCCGGACTCCAGGCCGTGCCAGGGGTGCGGGCGCCATTTGATGAAATCGGTCATGGGGTCTCCTTTCGGGGGGCGAAAGATACTCCCCACCTCCCCCTTAAGGCCAGTCCGTCTGGCCTGTGGTAGGCTCCCGGCCTTTGCAATTTTCAGGCTGTGACATGGCAAAAACCGTGGTAGATCTCACCGGGTTACCGACCATCGACCGACCGGGGCGCATCGAAATTCTCAAGTCCAAGTGGTACCCGGACGTCGTCGACAATCTGGCAGTTACCTGTGAGCGGGTGCTCAGGGAAAGAGGCTTCGCTGAGGTGACAGCGCACACGCTGCCTGGTTCGCTGGAGCTGCCCCTGGCCGCTGCCGATCTGCTGGCGACCGACAGCGGTAAAGAGATCGACGCCATCATCTGCTTCGGTGTCATTCTCAAAGGTGAGACGCTGCATTTCGAGATGATCACCAGTGAGTGCATGCGGGGCCTGGCCCAGGTGATGCTGCAGTACAGACGGCCGGTGATCGTCGAGGTGCTGCCGGTGCTCGACATCGAACATGCCCGGGCGCGGGCCGCCGACGATGAGTTCAATAAGGGCTATGAAGCTGCGGCAGCTGCGATCGAGATGATCGCCTGGCGGCGGGGGATCGGTGCCTGAAGCGTCTCAGCCATGCTTCATCAGGCGATCCTTCTGCCGTTCCCAGTCCCGGTCCCGGTCGGTGGCGCGTTTGTCGTGCAGCTTCTTTCCTTTGCCGAGCGCTACTTCGCATTTCACCCGGCTGCCTTTCCAGTACATGGCCGTGACCACACAGGCGTAGCCTTTCTGCTGAGTCGCCACAAACAGCCGCGCCAGTTCCTTTTCATGCAGCAGCAGTTTCCGGGTCCGCTGGGGGTCGGCGATGACGTGGGTTGATGCGCTGACCAGAGGGGAGATATTGGCGCCGATCAGCCAGGCCTCGCCGTTGCGCAACAGCACATAGCTGTCGGTGAGCTGGACCTTACCCGCCCGGATCGCCTTCACTTCCCACCCCTGAAGCACCAGTCCCGCCTCGAAGCGCTCCTCCAGTGCATAGTCGTGACGTGCGCGTTTGTTCAGCGCGATGGTGGTCGATGGTTTCTTGCCGCCGGTTTTTTTCATGGCGCGATTATAGGCCCTGTGGATCGATTGCAGGCACCGTGGCCTTGTGAAAGGCGGTCGAGTGCCGGATAAGCCGAAGCCGGTGACTTGAGCACGCGCAGGCCCTGCGCCAGAATGCCGGGCCAGCGGCCACCCGTTCAGTCACCACTCAGAGGTTCCACGGATGTCAGAGAGCACCGAATCGAAGCATGGCATGTGGTCGAATCGCTGGCTGTTTGTGCTGGCCGCTGCCGGTTCCGCCGTCGGTCTCGGCAACATCTGGAAATTTCCCTATATTGCGGGTGAAAACGGCGGCGGTGCCTTCGTTCTGCTCTATCTGCTGTGTGTAGGCTTTGTCGGTATTCCGATCATGATGGCCGAGGTGCTGATCGGCCGGGAAGGCCGCCAGAGTCCCATCAACACCATGCGAGCGCTCATCAAGCAGCATCACCGTAATCCGGCCTGGGTTCTGATCGGCTGGTCGGGTGTGATCGCCGGTTTTCTGATCCTCTCCTACTACGTGGTCATCGCCGGCTGGTCGCTCTTCTACATCTGGCAGATGGCCAGCGGAGCGCTCCACGGAGCGACTGCCTCGACTGCAGACCAGATATTCAGTGACTTCCTGGCAGATCCCTGGCAGCTGATCTTCTGGCAGACCCTGTTCATGGTGGCCACGGTATTCATCATTGCCCGGGGTGTGATCAGCGGTATCGAAACCGCGATCCGCTGGTTCATGCCCGCGCTGTTTGTGCTGCTGCTGGTGTTGCTCGGATACGCAGTTACCTCGGATGGCTGGGCCCAGGGCTGGGAATTCATGTTCCGTTTCGATTTCGACGCCCTGTCTACGGATTCCGTCCTGATTGCCATGGGTCAGGCTTTCTTTACTCTGAGCCTGGGCATGGGGGCGATCATGGCCTATGGCGCGTACCTGCCGAGCGGTACCTCCATCGGTTTTTCTGTGACCACCATTGCACTGCTGGACACGCTGGTGGCGGTCGCGGCGGGGCTGGCAATATTTCCCATTGTTTTTGCCAACGGTCTCGAACCCGGCCAGGGGCCTGGGCTGATGTTTGTCACCGTCCCCCTCGCCTTCGGCAATATGCCGTTGGGTGCCCTGTTCGGCACGGCGTTTTTTGTGCTCGTCAGTTTTGCTGCGATTACGTCCGCGATTTCGATCAGTGAGCCGGCACTCGCTTACCTGGTCGAGGAATACAACGCGAAGCGCGCCCGGGTAGCCATCTCGCTGGGTGTCATCAGCTGGGTGCTGGGTATCGGTACCGTACTGTCATTCAATCACTGGGCCGAGGTGCACATTGTCGGCACGCTGACCTTCTTCGATTTTGTCGACTTCGTATCCCAGAACGTGATGCTGCCGCTGGGCGGCATGTTCATCGCTCTGTTTGCAGCCTGGGGGCTGCCAAAAACCGTGATCGGCGCCCAGTTGCGGATTCACAGTGGCTTCATGGCTGTGGTCTGGAAGCTGCTGTGCGGTGTGGTCGCACCTGCGGCCGTGCTGACCGTATTCCTGGCAACGGTGTTCGGCTGAGGGTATGCACATCGAGGTGATCTACGCCCTGGCCGATCACCAGCATCTGGTGCATGTGGAGCTTCCGGTCGGAGCGACCGTTGCTGAAGCACTGGCAGCCGTCTCGCGGATGGCGCCTTTTTCCGGGCTCGATCTCCAGGGCGACAACATTGGCGTGTTCGGCCGCAGGGTGAGCCATTCGACAGCTCTGCAGCCGGGTGATCGGGTGGAGATTTATCGCCCGCTGCTGAACGATCCGAGGCAGGCACGTCTGCAGCGGGCTAGCCGGCAGCGGCCTCAGGCTCGCTGACGGCTTCCGCCGGTCCGCTCTCGCCGGTATCCGGGGCCGCTGCGGGAGTGGGAACGGCAATGAACCGGCTCGGTACCACATCGCCTGTCATGTACGTGAGGGCGTCTTCAATGAAGAACAGGCTGAGTCTCTGGGCCTGATTCAGTACTCCGGGGATCTCGATGGTGTAGATGAAATCCCAGCGATCGTCGTTGAACGCACTGCGAAACACCGGCTCACCCATGATGAAGGCGACCTGGGTGCGGCTCATGCCGGGTCGCAGCTGATCGACCATGTCCTGAGTGATGACGTTGCCCTGCTGCACGGTCTGTTTATAGACCCGCGGCATCCGCAGCTTCGGCACACTGCAGGCATTGAGCAGCAGGGCGACAACGATGAGTGTGGGGACGAGCAGGCGCATGGGCGCGGATGATACTGAGGATGCTGTGACTAATGAAGCGCGCATCCGCGTGAAACGCACCACCGCATGAAACGGACATCCACCCGCAGCAGGCTGCGGTGGTGTACGCCAGCGGTCAGTGCCGGGAGCGCCCTCCCCCGGCGCGTTCAGGTCGCCAGGGGTACGGCGTCTGCGGCTTCAGCCAGCAGTGTGCGGGCGTAGTCCCTTGATTTGTCGGTGATTCCCGAGCCGGCGAGCATACGGGCGAGCTCGTCGACCCTGTGATCGTGATCGAGCTGCTGGATGCGGGTGTCCTGCTCGCTGCCCTTGTGGACCCGCAAGTGGTGCTGACCCAGCGCGGCAACCTGAGGCGCGTGGGTGACACAGATCACCTGGGTGTGACCGGCCAGCGCGCGCAGCAGTCGTCCGACCACATCCGCGGTAGTACCGCCCACCCCCACGTCCGCTTCATCGAGGATCAGGCTCGGCAGCTGGCTGCTGCGGGCGGCCACGATCTGAATCGCCAGACTGATGCGTGACCGCTCACCACCCGATGCGATGCGGGCGAGGGAGGCAGGGGGGTATTTGGGGTTGGTGATGCAGTAGAACTCCACACCTTCGAGCCCGTGCTCCGATTCTCGGTCTTCGAAGTTCAGGACCAGAGCGCCACCCTGGATACCCAGAGTGTTCATGCATTCGCTCACTCCACTGGCGAATCTGTCGGCCGCAGCCCGCCGCTGTCTGCTGATCCGGGCCGCCCGCTTGCGGTATTCGGCCTCCTGGACGGCTGCTGCTGCGGCCAGCTCGGCCAGCGTCGAGCGGTCGGTCGACAGACCATCCAGTTCCGCCTGGAGTTGCGCCATCAGTTCGGGCAGCCGCTCCGGCTCCACACGGTGCTTGCGGGCCAGGGTATGCAGGGCGGCCAGGCGTTCCTCCATGAATTCCAGCGCTTTCGGATCGCCATCGAGGGTGTCTTCGTAGTCGCGCAGCTCCCGCAGGACGTCTGAGCTCAGGTCGACGATGGCGGAGAGGGCGTCCCGGGCGGCGTTGAGCGCCGGATGATCGTCGTCTATGCGTTCGAGCTGCCGCAGGGCATGGCCGAAAACGGTGGATTCATCGATCTCGGACTGGGTGCGGCTGACGATGTCCTTGAGATGCTGGGCCTGGGTCAGGCGTTTGTGGCTGCTTTCTATCTGTTCGAACTCCCCTGCCCTGGGGTTCTCCTGACTCAGCTCTTCGAGCTGGTAGCTCAGCAGGGATGCGCGATCTTCCTGGCTGCTGACCGATTGCTGCAGCGCGTCGAGTCGGGCAAGCGCCGACTTCCAGGCCCGGAAAGCATCGCGGCAGGCACTGAGGTCGCCGCTGTCTACGCCGAAGTCGTCGAGCAGTGATAGCTGGGTTTCCGGCTCGGCAAGACGCTGGTTTTCATGCTGACCGTGCACATCGATGAGATTGCCGGTGAGTTCGCGCAGTACCTGGAGTGTGACCGGGCTGCCATTGAGAAAGGCCCGGGAGCGGCCGTCCTCGCTGACTACCCGGCGTACCAGCGCACGGTTGGGCTGATCCGGGTCATCGAGTTCGAGTGCCTGCAGGCCTTCGCGAAGGCTGCTGATGGCGGACAGATCGAATTCAGCGTTTACTTCAGCCCGGGAAGTGCCGGGGCGAATCATGTCCGTGCTGGCACGCTCACCCAGGACCAGGCCCAGCGCGCCGAGGAGAATGGACTTGCCAGCTCCGGATTCACCGGTCACCACCGTCAGTCCCGGACCGAAGTGGATCTCCAGGGCGTCCACCAGGGCGAAATTTCGAACACTGAGTGTTTTCAGCATGGGTTGACTGGAATCGGCCGTTTGTCCGTAAAATCAATCAATGGTAACGGATAGGCGGCCTCGGATCGTAGTCCAACCTGCTGCCGGACGTGCGGGCATACGCGCGCAGGCTTGCGCAGCGTGCAGCGGTCCGGCGCATAGACAGGGCAGAGTAACAGATGGTAGATGCGGTTAACGATCGCGCGCAGACGCTGTTCAAAATGCTGGTGGAGTGCTATCTGGCCGACGGCGTGCCGGTGCCCTCCAAGCGGCTCGCCTCCCACCCTGGCGTGAAAGTCAGTTCGGCGACGATCCGCAACATCATGAGCGAGCTGGAATCCCGTGGCCTTGTACGTTCGCCCCACACCTCCGCCGGGAAGATTCCGACCAATCAGGGGTTGCGGTTTTTTGTCGATTCCCTGCTCAGGGTGGAGCCGCTCGATGAAGAGAAGGTCCAGCATCTGGAGCATCAGCTCAGCCCCGATCTGTCCCCGGATGAGCTGATCACCAAGGCATCGAGTCTGCTCTCCCGGATCACCCAGATGACCTGTCTGATCTCGCTGCCGCGCCGGGATCATGTGGCGCTGCGCCTGGTGGAGTTTCTGCCCCTGTCCGGCGACCGGGTGCTGGTGATCCTGGTGCTCAACGACCGGGAAGTGCAGAACCGGGTGATCCACACTGAGCGGGAGTACTCGGAAGTGGAGCTGACCCAGGCGGCCAACTTCATCAACCGCGAATTTGGCGGATTGTCACTGATGAGCATCCGTGCCGCGCTGCTGGCCAGCATGCAGGACGACAAGGATCGGATGGACACCATGATGCAATCGGCGCTGGACATGGCATCCCAGGTGTTCGTCGGAACCGGGGAAGGGGAAAATGAGCGTCGGGTCGTGGTCTCCGGAGAAGATCGTCTGCTGCGGACGAGTCTGGACGACAGTGTGATCCTCAGTCTCTTCGACGCTTTCTCCCGGAAGGGCAGCATTCTCCACCTGCTCGATCGCGCGCTGGACAGTGACGGCATTCAGCTGTTCATCGGCGAAGAGTCCGGTTATGAGCTCTTCGATGATGTCAGCGTGGTGACCGCGCCCTACGAAGTCGGTGGCCGTTTCGCCGGTGTTCTGGGCGTGGTCGGTCCGACTCGAATGGCCTATCAGGACGTGATTCCCGTGGTCGATGTGACCGCCCGGGTGCTTGGCGCCGCGATCAGCCAGTCCTGAACTCACCTTCTGGTGGCCCCGGTTGCTTGAATTCCTTCCCGGCGCCCCCATCCTAGCCCGCTGAACTGCAAGGAGTTAAGGGCTGCTCATGGCCGACCAACCTACCGGCGCCGACGCCGAACCCAATCTGACCGACCCGGCTGCTGATCCGACAGCGCAAGGGACTGAGTCCGGTCCCGATGCGTCTCCCGTCCAGGATGCGCCTCTGGACCCCGAGGCGCTTGCCGCGCACCTGGCCGAGATGGAAGCACAGCTCGCCGAGGCGCGGGATCAGGCGTTGCGCTGGCAGGCAGAATCCGAAAACAGCCGCCGCCGCGCCGCCCGTGAAGTCGAGAATGCCCACAAGTTCGCTCTGGAGAAGTTCACTGGCGAGCTGCTGCCGGTACTCGACAGCCTTGAAAAGGCCGTCGATGTCGCGCGCTCGGCGAGTGATGCGACCGAGGGTGCCGCAGCGGAGGGTGCAGCAGCCATAGCGGAAGGGGTGGAACTGTCTCTCAAGCTGTTTCGTGCGGTGCTGGAGAAGTCCGGGGTGACCCTGATCGATCCCCTCGGCGAACCCTTTGATCCCCAGGTGCATGAGGCCATGGCGATGGTGGAAAACCCCGACGTCGAGCCGAATACCGTGATTGATGTGATGGCCAGGGGCTATTCACTGAACGGCCGGCTGGTCCGGGCCGCCATGGTGATTGTCAGTAAAAACACCGGCTGAGGGTCGCCGCGGGCGGTTTCCAGCCGGAACAACGCCGGAAGAATTGAGTAAAAACCCGTATCGGACCTTGAACTGGCGGCCTTACGCCCAAATATTGCGGATCAACGGACGATTGAACGCGTCTTTTTATAGTCGGGCTCCGGATGGATGAGCCTCAGGCGCATAGCTTAACTGGAGATTGAAAATCATGGGTAAAGTCATCGGCATAGACCTCGGCACCACCAATTCCTGTGTGGCCGTGCTGGAAGGCAAGGATGCCAAGGTCATAGAGAATTCAGAGGGTGATCGCACCACCCCGTCCATCGTCGCCTACACGGAAGACGGTGAAATCCTGGTGGGGCAGAGCGCCAAGCGTCAGGCCGTGACCAATCCCAGCAATACGCTGTTTGCGGTGAAGCGTCTCATCGGCCGCAAGTTCAACGACGCCGTGGTCCAGAAAGACATCAAGATGGTGCCTTACAAGATCGTCCAGGCGAAAAACGGTGATGCCTGGATCGATGTGAAGAGCGAACAGCTTGCTCCCCCGCAGATTTCGGCCGAAGTGCTGAAAAAGATGAAAAAGACCGCGGAGGAGTATCTGGGCGAAACCGTCACAGAAGCCGTGATCACGGTGCCCGCTTACTTTGACGATTCTCAGCGTCAGGCAACCAAGGATGCCGGACGTATCGCGGGCCTCGAGGTGAAGCGGATCATCAACGAGCCGACCGCGGCGGCCCTGGCATATGGTCTGGACAAGAAGCGCGGCGACAGCAAGATCGTGGTCTATGACCTCGGTGGTGGCACCTTCGACGTCTCTATCATCGAGATAGCCGAAATCGATGGCGAGCATCAGTTCGAAGTGCTTTCCACCAATGGCGACACCTTCCTCGGTGGCGAAGACTTCGACCTGCGCGTGATCGACTACCTGGCGGATGAATTCAAGAAGGCCAACGGGGTGGATCTGCACAGCGATCCGCTGGCGCTGCAGAGACTGAAGGAAGCGGCCGAGAAAGCCAAGATCGAGCTGTCCAACAGCCAGCAGACCGAAATCAATCTGCCCTATATCACCGCAGACAAGTCCGGCCCCAAACATCTGGTGATGAAGCTCACCCGAGCCAAGCTCGAGTCTCTGGTAGAGGATCTGGTCGAGCGCACCATGGGGCCATGCAAGACGGCGCTGTCCGATGCCGGCATGTCGGTGTCGGATCTCAATGAAGTCATCCTTGTCGGTGGCCAGACCCGGATGCCGCTGGTGCAGGCCAAGGTGAAGGAGTTCTTCGGCAAGGAACCTCGCAAGGACGTCAACCCGGACGAGGCAGTGGCGGTAGGCGCAGCCATCCAGGCCGCGGTGCTGTCCGGTGAAGTCAAGGACGTGCTGCTGCTCGATGTCACCCCCCTGTCCCTGGGCATCGAGACCCTCGGTGGTGTGATGAGCGTGCTGATCGAGAAAAACACCACCATTCCCACCAAGAAACAGCAGGTGTTTTCCACCGCGGATGACAATCAGACCGCGGTGACCATTCATGTGCTGCAGGGTGAACGCAAGCAGGCAGCACAGAACAAGTCGCTGGGACGATTCGATCTCGCAGACATCCCGCCGGCACCCCGGGGCATGCCTCAGGTCGAGGTGAGTTTCGATCTCGATGCCAACGGTATCCTGAACGTATCCGCCAAGGACAAAGCGACCGGCAAAAAACAGTCTATTGTGATCAAAGCCTCCTCCGGACTTTCCGATGAGGAGATCGATCAGATGGTTCGGGATGCCGAGGCGCACTCCGAGGAAGACGCCCGCTTCGAAGAGATGGTGGGCCTGCGCAATCAGGCGGATGGCCTGATTCATGCGGCGCGTAAAACCGTGAAAGATGCGGGCGACCAGGCGAGCGAGGAAGAAAAATCGGCCATCGAGTCTGCGGCCAGTGCTCTGGAGGAGTCGATCAAGGGATCGGACAAGGCAGATATCGAGGCCAAGATACAGGCGCTGTCCGAAGCCTCGGCGTCGCTGGCCCAGAAGATGTACGCTGCCCAGGCAGAGCAGGCAGGCGCGGACGGTGCCGGTGATGCAGGAACAGACAGTAATCCGGACGACAATACCGTGGATGCGGAGTTCGAAGAGGTCAAGGACGACGATAAGAAGAACTAATGAATCAGCGGGTCGATGCAGGGGGTGCGCGTGCGCATCCCCTGTCTGCTATCCGAAGATAAGAGAATTCAGAATAACGGATTCATAAAAAGCGCTGAATCGGGAATCGCGGGCAGGTAATGGCGAAACGAGACTACTACGAAGTGCTGGGGCTGCAGCGGGATGCTTCAGAAGCAGACATCAAGAAAGCCTACCGGCGTCTGGCGATGAAGCACCATCCCGATCGCAACCCGGACGACACCTCGTCCGAGGAAAAATTCAAGGAAGCGTCGGAAGCCTATGAGGTTCTCTCTGACGCGGAAAAGCGACAGGCCTACGATCAGTTCGGTCATGCCGGTGTGGATCCCGGTGCCGGTGGCATGGGCGGTGGCTTTGGCGCGACCAGCTTCAGTGATATTTTCAGCGACGTTTTCGGTGATATCTTCGCTGGTGGTGCACGGGGCGGACGGGGTTCCGTGCGTCGCGGTGCAGACCTGCGCTACACCCTGGATCTCACCCTCGAACAGGCGGTTGGCGGCGACAACGTCGAAATCGAGGTCCCGGTGCTGGTGGCCTGCGAGGATTGCGAAGGCTCGGGGGCCAAGGCAGGCACCGGCCCGACCACCTGTCCGGATTGCCAGGGCGCCGGTCAGATCCGTGTCGCCCAGGGATTTTTCTCGCTGCAGCAGACCTGTCCGCGCTGTCGCGGCGCAGGACAGGTGATCTCCGATCCCTGCCGTCGCTGCGGTGGCAGCGGCCGGCAGGAAAAACGCAAGCGGCTCTCTGTGCGTATTCCCGCCGGGGTGGATACCGGCGACCGGATCCGGCTCACCGGTGAAGGGGAGGCCGGTCTGCACGGCGGTCCGCCGGGCGATCTGTATGTGCAGGTCGAAATGCGCGCGCACCCGATCTTCAGTCGCGACGGCAAGCATCTGTACTGTGAAATGCCCATCTCCTTTGTGGATGCGGCACTGGGCGGTGAGATTGAAGTTCCCACGCTCAACGGCCGTGTGAAGCTGAAAATCCCGCCAGAAACCCAGACCGGCAAGTCCTTCCGCTTGCGGGGCAAAGGGGTGACTCCGGTTCGCGGCGGTGGGGTTGGTGATCTGGTGTGCAAGGTCAACGTGGAGACACCGATCAACCTCTCCGATCATCAGAAGAAGCTGCTCAAGGAATTCAAGGCGTCCCTGGGCCAGGGGGGCTCGCGACATTCACCCCAGGAGACCTCATGGTTCCAGGGTGTGAAGGATTTTTTTGATAATCTGAAGCTCTGACTTCAACCCGGCAGGACTCCACTATGACAATGCGTATCGCCGTGACCGGTGCAGCCGGCCGCATGGGCAGGACGCTGATCGCGTTGATCGATGCCGCACCGGATCTGACCCTGGGTGCCGCCTTCGAGCGATCCGACAATCCGGCGATCGGCGCCGATGCCGGTGCGCAGGCGGGTGTAGGTGAACTCGGGGTCAGCATTGCTGCTGATGTTGCCTCCCGTCTCGACGCTTTCGATGTCCTCGTCGACTTCAGTGTGCCGGCGGCTTCCCTCGAATTCCTGGCTGCCTGTCGCACCGGTGGTCGCCGGATGGTCATCGGCACCACCGGATTCGACGCCGAGGGGCAGCGGGTCATCGAGGCGGCGGCAGCCGAGATCGCCATCCTGAAATCACCCAACATGAGCGTTGGTGTGAATGTCTGTTTCAAGCTCATCGAACTCGCTGCCCGGGTACTGGGTGATGAGGTCGATGTGGAAGTGATCGAAGCCCATCACCGGGACAAGATCGATGCGCCCTCGGGTACCGCTGTCCGCATGGGAGAAATTCTCGCGGCTGCACTGGACCGGAATCTGGAGACAGACGCAATCTACGGTCGCCAGGGGGTCACCGGTCCGCGCGCGCGCCGGACCATCGGATTCTCGACCGTGCGGGGTGGTGACATCGTCGGTGAGCATACTGTGCTGTACGCGGGCACCGGCGAGCGCATCGAGATCACCCATCGTGCCCAGAGCCGGGCGAACTTCGCCCAGGGCGCATTGCGCGGTGCGCGCTTTCTCGCCGGACAGCCTCGGGGTCTGTTCGATATGCAGGATGTACTAGGCTTGGCGGGGTCGCTCCGGTAGACTACGCCACCCAAATCCAGGCGGGATCGACGCTCCCTCGATCTGCATAAGACAGGTGTCGAGGTGTTCGGCTGCACTCAAGTCGCGCACTCACACCGGGCAGAGTGTGCGCACATCAGCAGAGTGCGCGGGGAAAATCGCTCTCGCCTTTTTGTGGGTCGGCCAAGAGCAGCAGTTTGGGGACAATAGTGACACCGGCGATACTCGCCCTTGAAGACGGCAGCCTGTTCCAAGGGGTGTCGATCGGCATTGAGGGGACGAGTGTCGGGGAAGTCGTGTTCAACACGGCGATGACCGGCTATCAGGAAATCCTCACCGACCCTTCCTATGCGCGCCAGATCATCACCCTGACCTACCCTCAGATCGGCAACACCGGGATCAATCCCGAAGATGTCGAATCGGACAGGGTGTGGGCCAGCGGTCTGGTCATTCGTCAGACACCAAGACTCGCCAGCAGCTGGCGGATGCGGGAAACCCTGGGCGATTACCTGCGGCGTGAACGTGTCGTCGCCATCGCTGATGTGGACACGCGCCGGCTCACCCGGCTGATCCGGGAAAAAGGTGCCCTGGCGGGCTGCATCGCCGCCGGCTCGGCAGTCACCGAAGCTGCGGCCCTGCAGGAGGCCCGCGCGTTTCCCGGTCTGAAAGGCATGGATCTGGCGCGGGAAGTCAGCCGGGAACAGTCCGGCACCTGGACTGAAACGGGCTGGGTGCTGGGCACCGGATACGGGCGCCAATCGGCTCCGAAGTTCCACGTAGTCGCTTACGATTTTGGCGTGAAGCGCAACATACTGCGCCTGCTGGCAGAGCGGGGCTGTCGGATTACCGTGGTGCCTGCCACAACCGGCGCCGCTGCGGTACTCGCCCTCGAGCCGGACGGCGTCTTCCTCTCGAACGGGCCCGGCGATCCGGAACCCTGCGATTACGCCATCAGCGCCATCCGCAGTCTGCTGGATGCCGATGTGCCGATCTTCGGTATCTGTCTCGGCCATCAGCTGCTCGCACTGGCCAGTGGAGCGCGGACCATGAAGATGTCCCATGGCCACCACGGCGCAAATCATCCGGTGAAGGATCTCGATGCTGAGCGGGTGATCATCACCAGTCAGAACCACGGTTTCGCAGTGGATGCGGACTCCCTGCCCGACTGTCTGGAAGTCACCCATACCTCTCTGTTCGACGGCACGCTGCAGGGGGTACGGCGCAGAGACCGGCCGGCCTTCAGCTTTCAGGGGCACCCCGAAGCGAGCCCCGGCCCTCAGGACTGCCAGTACCTGTTCGACCGCTTCATCGAATTGATGGCTGCACGCACGGGAACTTCGAATGCCTAAGCGCACAGACCTCAAGTCCATTCTGATTATCGGCGCAGGCCC
The DNA here is from genome assembly GCA_041395945.1 of Pseudomonadales bacterium. Lineage (NCBI taxonomy): Bacteria > Pseudomonadati > Pseudomonadota > Gammaproteobacteria > Pseudomonadales > Pseudomonadales bacterium. The sequence continues at coordinate 3,298,074 of JAWKZN010000001.1, read as the reverse complement.
CATCGTCATCGGTCAGGCCTGTGAGTTCGACTATTCCGGAGCCCAGGCCTGCAAGGCGCTGCGGGATGAAGGCTATCGGGTGATTCTGGTGAATTCGAATCCGGCCACCATCATGACCGACCCGGCCATGGCGGATGCCACCTATATAGAGCCGGTGGAGTGGTCGACCATCGAACGCATCATCGACAAGGAGCGGCCGGACGCCCTGCTCCCCACCATGGGTGGCCAGACGGCGCTCAATTGTGCGCTGGATCTGGTACGTGAAGGCGTTCTGGAAAAATACGGTGTCGAACTCATCGGCGCCAGTCAGGATGCGATTGACAAGGCAGAGGACCGGGAACGGTTCGATCGTGCGATGAAGCGCATCGGCCTCAACACTGCGCGTTCAGCGATCGCCCACAGCATGGAGGAGGCGATCCAGGTCCAGAGTCAGCTCGGTTTTCCCTGCATCATCCGGCCGTCCTTCACCCTCGGTGGCAGTGGTGGCGGTATCGCCTACAACCAGGAAGAGTTCGAGGAAATCTGCGAGCGGGGACTCGACCTTTCACCGACCAATGAGCTGCTGATCGATGAATCACTGCTCGGCTGGAAAGAATTCGAGATGGAAGTGGTGCGCGACAGGCGCGACAACTGCATCATCGTGTGTTCCATCGAAAACTTCGATCCGATGGGTGTGCATACCGGCGACAGCATCACTGTGGCACCGGCCCAGACCCTGACAGACAAGGAATACCAGATCATGCGCAATGCATCGATCGCGGTACTCCGCGAAATCGGCGTGGAGACCGGTGGGTCGAACGTGCAGTTCGCCATCAATCCGGACGATGGCCGGATGGTGGTGATCGAAATGAATCCCCGGGTGTCACGTTCCTCCGCACTGGCTTCGAAGGCGACCGGATTCCCGATTGCGAAAATCGCCGCGAAGCTGGCCGTCGGTTTCACCCTGGATGAACTGATCAACGACATCACCGGCATCACCCCGGCATCTTTCGAACCCTCGATCGATTATGTGGTGACCAAGATACCGCGCTTCACCTTTGAGAAGTTTCCCCAGGCGGACAGCCGCCTGACGACCCAGATGAAGTCGGTGGGCGAAGTCATGGCCATCGGCCGGACGTTCCAGGAGTCGCTGCAGAAAGCGCTGAGAGGTCTGGAAACCGGCATGAGCGGCTTCGACCCGGTACTGGATCAGAAAGGTGAAGATGTTCGCGGCACATTGCGGCGCGAACTCGCGAGCCCGAGCGCGGAAAGGATCTGGTATATCGCCGAGGCGTTCCGGCTGGATATGACCATTGCGGAGATATTCGAACTCACCAAAGTGGATCCCTGGTTCCTTGCGGAGATCGAAGATCTGATCCGCAGCGAAGGCGCGGTGATGAACAGTACTCTGGCCGGAATTGATAAAGGGACGATGTATCAGCTCAAGCGTCAGGGCTTCTCGGATGCCCGGCTGGCGAAACTGCTTTCAGTGAGTGGTGCGAAACTGCAGGAGCAGGCTGTGCGCGAGCACCGGCTGAAACTCGGCGTACGCCCCGTGTATCGCAGGGTTGATACCTGTGCGGCGGAATTTCCGTCCAGCACCGCCTACATGTACAGCACCTATGAAGAGGAATGCGAGTCCGCCCCCAGCGATAGACCCAAGATCATGGTGCTCGGTGGCGGGCCCAATCGGATCGGCCAGGGTATCGAGTTTGACTACTGCTGTGTGCATGCCGCCCTGGCGATGCGGGAAGACGGCTATGAAACCATCATGGTCAACTGCAATCCGGAGACGGTTTCCACCGACTACGATACTTCCGATCGACTGTACTTCGAGCCCGTGACCCTTGAAGACGTGCTGTCCATCGCAGAGATTGAGCGCCCGGAAGGGGTGATCGTGCAGTTCGGCGGCCAGACACCGCTGAAGCTGGCGGAAGACCTCGAGCGCGCCGGAGTGCCCATCATCGGGACCACGCCGGATGCCATCGACCGCGCGGAAGACAGGGAACGGTTCCAGAGTCTGATAGAGAAGCTCGGCCTGCGGCAGCCGTCGAATCGCACAGCGGTGGACGCGGAGTCCGCTGTCGCTGGCGCCCGGGCGGTTGGTTTCCCCATCGTGGTGCGACCGTCCTATGTGCTCGGCGGGCGCGCGATGGAGATCGTCTACAACGAAGAAGAACTGCTGCGTTACATGACCCAGGCGGTCATCGTTTCCAACGACTCTCCCGTGCTGCTCGATCGGTTTCTCGATCAGGCGGTGGAAGTGGATGTAGACGCGGTCTGTGACGGTGAACAGGTGGTGATCGGTGCGATCATGCAGCACATCGAGCAGGCCGGTGTGCACAGCGGGGATTCCGCCTGCGCGTTGCCACCGTACCGACTCGATGCGGCGATTCAGGATCGTATTCGCGAGCAGGTCAAAGCCATGGCCCTCGAACTCGGTGTCGTGGGGCTGATGAACGTGCAGCTGGCGGTGCAGGAGAACGAAATCTTCGTGCTCGAGGTGAACCCGCGGGCCTCGCGAACGGTGCCCTTCGTGTCGAAGTGTATCGGTGTATCTCTCGCCAAAGTGGCGGCGCGCTGCATGGCCGGGAAGTCGCTGGCCGATCAGGCGTTCACCCGGGAAATCATCCCGACGACTTTCAATGTGAAAGAGTCTGTTTTCCCCTTCAACAAGTTTCCCGGTGTAGACCCCATTCTCGGACCCGAAATGAAGTCGACCGGGGAGGTGATGGGCGTGGGCGACAGCTTCGCAGAAGCCTTCGCGAAAGCGGTTGCGGCTACCGGGGTGCGGCTGCCGGATGGGGGTCGCGCCTTTCTCAGCGTGAAGGAATCCGATCAGCACAATCTCATCACGATCGCCCGGGATATGGTGGATCTGGGCTTCCGGCTGGTCGGCACCCATGGCACGGCCAAGGTGCTGCAGGAAGCGGGTGTGCCGATTGAGATCGTCCACAAAGTGGGTCAGGGTCGACCCAATGTGAGCGATCTGCTGAAGAATGAACAGATCGATCTCATCGTCAATACCACCGAAGGCCACCAGTCCATCCGGGACTCCGCACTGATCCGTCGGCTCGCACTGCGCAACAAGGTCTGTTATACGACCACTCTGGCAGCAGGCGAGGCCTACTGTATCGCCATCCGCTATGAGCGCAGCAAAGGCGTCGAGCAGGTAAGACGCCTGCAGGACCTCCACAGGCTGACCGCCTGAACTGCTGGCAGTCGCCCCCATATTGCGGGCAGAATTTCCGAACCGGACTCGAGGCTAGTCGATGCCCACACCCATGACAAAAGAAGGCGCCGAGGCGCTGCGCGAGGAGCTCAAGCAGAGGAAATCGGTGCTGCGCGCTGAAATCACCCAGGCCATCGCCGAAGCCCGTGCGCACGGCGACCTGAAAGAAAACGCCGAATATCACGCGGCCCGCGAGCAGCAGAGCTTCAACGAAGGCCGGATCAAAGAGGTGGAAGGGAAGCTGGCCGATGCGCAGATCATCGACATCAGTCGGATACCGCCGGGCGACAAGGTGATATTCGGCGTCACGGTGACCCTCGTAGACGCGGAAACAGGAACCCGGATGCGTTATCGGATCGTCGGTGAAGATGAGGCGGATCTGAAGCTTGGCAAGATCTCGGTCATGTCACCGATTGCCCGGGCGGTAATCGGTAAGAGTGTGGGTGATGTGGGCGTGGTTGAAACACCGAATGGCCGGGTCGAATACGAGATCGACGCGGTGGAGCATGGTTAGACCGGTTGCGGGTCTGCTGCAACGTTAGACGGTACGGCGTTTCCCCGGATCACGCGGCTTTTTCAGCGTGTGGCCCTGCTGCGGGCAAGGTTCGACAGATTCGGATTGGCCTCGGGGTTGCGGCGGAACAGTACGATCACCTTGCCGATCTTCTGCACGATTGCAGCGGTGCAGGCGGCGGCCAGTGTCTCGCCCATCAGCTCGCGTTCGTCCCGATCCTCGCCATGAATCTTCACTTTGATGAGTTCGTGATCCTTCAGAGTCCGATCGGCTTCGGCGATCACGGCAGCGCTTACGCCGGCATCCCCTACGGTGACGATGGGATGCAGGTGATGGGCGATCTGCTTGAGCTGGCGCCGGGTCTGATTGTCCAAGGACCGCGTCCTCCGCGTCGATCTGACAGGGCGGGCATTCTAGCAGGCCTGGCGCATTCATCGATTATTGTGGGCGTACCCCGTGCGACCCCGGCGGATTCTGCAGGTGGGAGAAGATGAGTCAGCGCAAAGATTCGAAAAAAGGCATCCGCCGCAGCAAAAGCGGCAGCCGCAGTAAGTCCAGTGCACGCTGGCTCGAGCGGCAGCGGAAGGATCCTTTTGCCCGGAAGGCCAGCACCCAGGGCAGGATCTCCCGGGCGCATTTCAAGCTTGAGCAGCTGGATGCGCGCTTCCGGCTCCTGAAACCCGGGATGCGGGTGCTCGAGCTGGGTGCGGCGCCCGGCGGCTGGACACAGTATGTGGAAAGCCGCATCGGCGGGAGCGGTCTGCTGGTTGCCTGCGACTATCGGCCGATCGCGGCGGCGGCCGCAACCCGGGTCGTGGTGGGGGAGGTCGGCGCGCCGGAAGTCGATGAGCAGGTGGATAAAGCGCTCGAAAGCGGGAAGGTGGACCTTGTTTTGTCTGATATGGCCCCAAATATCAGTGGTATCCGCGCTGCAGATCAGGCCCGTTCGATGCATCTCGTGGAGGTCGCCGAAGCCGCCGCCCGGCGCTGGTTGAAACCGACGGGCACACTTGTGGTCAAGATATTCCAGGGCGGTGGTGTGGAAGAATGGATCCGGCAGATGCGCAAGCAGTATGCGGGATTCAAGGTGGTCAAGCCGGAAGCGTCCCGGAGTGATTCTAGGGAAATGTACGCAGTTGCTGAGCGGTTCCGCGACCTGGGGTAGTGGTGTAGGCTAGGTTTAGAGCAGGCCTCGATTCATTATCAGGGGTGCGACAGAAATTTCACGATGCGGGACGTAAATTGTCCCGGATCTCTCCTGCGGGAGACAGACCCTCAGGGAAGTCACTTCCCGGGGGCGATACAGAGAGGATAAGTCTTTGACGGATATGGGAAAAAATTTGCTTCTGTGGCTGATCATCGCGGCGGTGCTGCTGACGGTGTTCAACAATTTCAACGTCAAACCTGAGCCACAGACTCTCAGCTATACCGATTTCATCGAACAGGTTCGCAGCGATCAGGTCGAGCAGGTCGTCATCGAAGGTCTGATCATCAACGGCGTTCGACGCAATGGAGAAGAGTTCAGGGTCGTGCGACCGGACATCTATGACCAGAAACTCATGGATGACCTCTACAACCATCGCGTCCGGACGTCGGGCAAACTGCCGGAACAGCAGAGCATCTGGTCTCAGCTGCTCATTGCCAGCTTCCCGATACTGATCATCATTGCTGTTTTCATGCTCTTCATGCGTCAGATGCAGGGTGGTGGCGGTGGCCGCGGCGGTCCCATGGCTTTCGGCAAGAGCAAGGCGCGTCTGCTGTCGGAAGATCAGATAAAGACCACCTTCGCCGATGTCGCTGGTGTAGATGAAGCCAAGGAAGATGTGCAGGAACTGGTCGAGTTTCTGCGCGATCCTGGAAAGTTTCAGCGCCTGGGCGGGCGGATTCCGCGAGGCGTGCTGATGGTGGGCCCGCCGGGTACAGGTAAGACCCTGCTGGCGAAGGCGATTGCGGGAGAGGCCAAAGTCCCCTTCTTCTCCATTTCCGGGTCCGACTTTGTCGAGATGTTTGTGGGCGTAGGTGCCTCCCGGGTTCGGGACATGTTCGAGCAGGCGAAAAAACAGGCCCCCTGCATCATCTTCATCGACGAGATCGATGCGGTCGGTCGGCATCGCGGTGCCGGCCTCGGCGGTGGCCACGACGAGCGTGAGCAGACACTCAACCAGCTGCTGGTGGAAATGGACGGCTTCGAAGCCAACGATGGCATCATCGTGATCGCGGCAACCAACCGGCCCGATGTGCTGGATCCGGCGCTGTTGCGCCCGGGTCGATTTGACCGCCAGGTGGTGGTGGGTCTCCCGGATATCCGTGGCAGAGAGCAGATTCTCAAAGTCCACATGCGCAAAGTTCCGCTGTCAGACAACGTCGATGCCTCGGTCATCGCGCGGGGTACACCGGGCTTCTCCGGCGCCGACCTGGCCAATCTGGTGAACGAGTCCGCGCTCTTCGCTGCCCGTGCAGGCAAGCGTCTGGTGGAGATGGATGAATTCGAGAAGGCCAAGGACAAGATCATGATGGGCGCCGAGCGCAAGAGCATGGTCATGTCGGAAAAAGAGAAGCGCAATACGGCTTATCACGAGGCAGGTCATGCGATTGTCGGACGCATGATGCCGGCCCATGATCCGGTCTATAAGGTCAGCATCATTCCCCGTGGCCGGGCACTTGGTGTGACCATGTTCCTGCCCGAGGAGGATCGCTACAGCCTCTCCCGGCAGAGTGTGAAGAGCCAGATCTGCAGCCTGTTCGGTGGCCGGATTGCGGAAGAAATGATCCTGGGGTCCGAATATGTGACCACAGGCGCATCCAATGATATCGAACGTGCCACCAATCTTGCCCGCAGCATGGTGACCAAATGGGGTCTCTCCGAACGCATGGGCCCGATCATGTATGACCAGGATGACGGTGAGGTCTTCCTGGGCATGTCGGCGGGCGTTCGGCCCAAGGCCCAGTCGGAACAGACTGCCAGGGCGATCGACGAAGAAGTTCGCAGCATCATTGATGGCTGCTACAAGGAGGCCCTGCGCCTGCTTGAAGAGCACAAGGACAAACTGCATCTGATGGCGGAAGCCCTGATCGAATTCGAAACCCTCAATGCCGATCAGATAGACGACATCATGGCGGGTGCGAAGCCCCGTCATCCCAGTGATCTGCCCCCCCCGGGTGGTGAGTCAGCGTCGAAGCCGGAGCCATCCGGCGATGCACCGATCGGAGGCCCCGCCGGAGAGCATTAGACGGCGATGGGCGCTGCCACGCTCGATCCGGCATCCCGACTCACCTGCCGACTGGAATGTGGCTCGCGGGCTCTGAGCCTCGCGGGCCCCCGGGTGATGGGAATTCTCAACCTCACTCCGGATTCCTTCTCGGACGGCGGCCGTTTCAGCGCCGGTGCAGGGTCAGGCACTGTCGACCTGGGCCGAGTGCGCGCTGCGGCCGAAGAGATGCTCGCGGCGGGTGCCGACATCCTCGATATTGGCGGTGAGTCAACCCGTCCGGGTGCTGCTCCCGTCGCTGAGTCTGAAGAACTGGGGCGGGTGATGCCCGCGATTGAAGCACTTCTCGAACTCGATACCATCCTTTCCGTGGATACCCGCAAGGCGGGCGTGGCGCGTGCGGCACTGGCAGCCGGTGTGCAGATGATCAACGACGTCTCCGCGCTCGATGATCCGCTGATGCTCGAGGTGCTGGCGCAGTCTTCGGCAGCCGTATGCCTCATGCATATGCAGGGCGAGCCGGCCACCATGCAGCAGCAGCCACAGTACGACGACGTGGTGGGGACCGTGCGCGACTTTCTGGAGGAGCGGGTGGCCCGCTGTGTGGCGGCAGGTATCGGGCCTCAGCGGATCTGCATCGATCCGGGATTCGGTTTCGGAAAGCGCCTGACGCACAATCTGACCCTGTTGCGGGGGCTTGCGTCGGTGCGGGTGCGCGACCTGCCGATTCTCGTGGGGCTGTCGCGCAAGCGCATGATCGGGGATCTGACCGGCCGGGGGCCGGAACAGCGTCTGGCAGGCAGTGTGGCGGCGGCGTTGCTTGCGGTGGAGCAGGGGGCCAATATCGTGCGTGTGCACGATGTCGCAGCCACGGTGGATGCACTGAAAGTACTCGATGCGCTGACATCCTGAGTGATGCGGATGCTGAAGCTGAAAAACAGAACAGGGAAGTCATAATCCATGAGCAGGCGTTACTTCGGGACCGATGGAATTCGCGGGCGGGTCGGTGAACCCCCCATTACACCGGAATTCTGTCTGCGACTCGGCTGGGCCGTGGGCCGGGTATTTGCGGAAGCAGCATCCAGTACACCGAGGATCCTGATCGGTAAAGACACCAGAATATCGGGCTACATGCTCGAATCGGTGCTGGAATCAGGACTGGTTTCGGCGGGCGTGAACGTCAGTCTGATGGGCCCGATGCCGACTCCGGCGGTCGCCTATCTGACCCGCACCCTGCGCGCCGAGGCCGGCATCGTGATCAGTGCATCCCACAACCCCTATTTCGACAACGGCATCAAGTTCTTCGATGGCTCGGGAAACAAACTTCCGGACGCCTTCGAAAAGCGGATCGAAGCCCAGCTCGATGCTCCGATGCATTGCGTGGACTCGCATCAGCTCGGTCGGGCCATGCGTATCGAAGATGCCGCCGGTCGTTACATCGAATTCTGCAAAGCGTCCGTCAACCGGGGCTTCCGGCTCAGCGGGCTGAAAATCCTGCTCGATTGTGCCAATGGGGCGACCTACCACGTCGCACCCGGTGTTTTTGAGGAACTGGGTGCGAAAGTCACTGTGATCAATGCTGAGCCCGATGGCTTCAATATCAACGAGAACTGTGGCTCCACCTCGCCGGAGCGCCTGGCAGAAGCCGTCCGGGCGGCGGGTGCCAGTGTGGGTATCGCCTTTGATGGCGACGGTGACCGGGTGGTGATGGTGGATGAGCAGGGTGGCGTGGTGGATGGCGACGAACTGCTGTTCATCATCGCACTGCACAGGGCGAAAGCCGGCCTGCTCGCAGGTGGCGTCGTCGGCACGGTGATGTCCAATTTCGGACTGGAGCGGGCCCTGGGCGAAGCGCGTATCGATTTCGTGCGGGCCAAAGTGGGTGACCGCTACGTGCATGAAGCGCTGCGGGAGCGGAACTGGCAACTGGGCGGTGAATCTTCGGGCCACATCCTCTGTCTGGATCTGACCACCACGGGAGATGCGATTGTTGCCGCACTTCAGGCGCTCTGCGCGATGATCGATTCGGGGGCACCGCTGAGCGAACTCAAAGCCGGTATGCACAAACTGCCCCAGACCATGCTCAACGTGTCAGTCCCCAGTCCGCGGGAGCGCGCGATCGCGGCTGACGTGGCTTCCGCGGTGGCAGCCCAGTCCGCACGTCTTTCCGGGCGTGGCAGGGTCCTGATCCGGCCTTCCGGGACCGAACCCGTGGTCCGGGTCATGGTGGAAGGTGAGCGCGAAGACGAGGTCTCCCGAATTGCCGAAGAACTGGCCGAGGTGGTGCGGAACGGCGGCTGACCACCCAATTCACGCAAAAAGCGCCGGATTCGACGCGGCAGGGGATCAGGGGCCCCCTGGCCAATCTGTTTGCCCGACCGGATGCGAGTGGGTAACATTGCGCGCCCCAAAAACGCCTGCGGGTGGTGCATGCGTCGTTTGATCGTGGCAGGCAACTGGAAGATGTTCGGTTCGAAGCGTTTTGTGGCCGAATATGCGGCGACGCTCGCCAGGGTCAGAACTTCTCTGCCTGGAAAGCGCTTTCCGGAGGCGATATCTCTGGTGCTGTTCCCGCCGGTCGCCTATCTGGGCTATGTACTGCGGCAGCTGGATGAGCAGGGGCTGGTCGACAGTGTCGAAGTCGGCGGTCAGGATCTGCATGCGGCGGCAGAAGGCGCATATACCGGCTCGATTGCCGGCGAGATGCTGAAGGATATCGGGGCAACCTGGGTGCTGGTCGGTCACTCCGAACGGCGCCAGGCCGGTGAGACCGATGAAATGGTGGCAGAAAAATTTGCTGCAGCGCTCCGGGCTGGTCTGAAGCCGGTGCTGTGCATCGGCGAGACCGAATCCGAACGGGACTCGGGCAATGCCGAGTCGGTGGTGCTCCGGCAGATCGAGCAGGTTGCCGCCAGAGTCGGCGCCGAGGGCCTGGGCCGTGGAGTGATAGCCTATGAGCCGGTCTGGGCCATCGGTACCGGGAAGACGGCCACTCCGGCGCTGGCTCAGGCCATGCACCGGGTGATACGCCAGGCGCTTGCAGGACTTGCGCCCGATCTCGGCAGGGATCTGGCCCTGCTGTATGGCGGCAGTGTGAAGCCTGCGAATGCGGCCGAGCTTTTCGCTCAGCCGGACATAGATGGTGGGCTGATTGGTGGTGCTTCTCTGGAAGCCGCGCAGTTTCTGGAAATCGCCCAGGCTGGCAGGTCGGCAGCGCATTAGCCGGCAGAGAGTGAAGGGAAATGGTATGCGCAGAATGGCCACCGGTAAGGGTGGTGAGTTCGAGGCGCGATTGAAATTGGTGTGAATACGAGGTTAGCACTCAAGTGATGTCCACATATGAAACGGTTCTGATGATGCTGCTGGTGGCCGATGCCATCGCACTCGCTGCGCTGGTACTGCTTCAGCAGGGTCGTGGCGCCGATGTGGGCGCAGCGTTCGGCAGCGGCTCGTCCAACACCATGTTCGGCAGTAGTGGATCGGCCTCTTTCCTGACCAAACTGACCGTGTGGCTGGCAATCGGCTTTTTCCTGATCTCATTCGGCCTGGCTTACACGGCCAAAGAGCGCGCAGAAACCGCCGGCTCACTGGGGATTCCCCAGGTCGTGGTGCCCGAGACACCCGTGGAGCAGTTGACTCCCGAATCGAAACCTGTAGATTCCGACATCCCTGACCTCTGATGGGCCAGGGCCTCATTAGCCGAAGTGGTGAAATTGGTAGACACGCTACCTTGAGGGGGTAGTGGGCTAACGCCCGTGGAGGTTCAAATCCTCTCTTCGGCACCAACACTCTGATCCTTCACTCAGGCGAACCTGAGTCCTTTACTCAGGCTGTTGCCTGCGCCCACCCAGATCCCTATAATCCGCCCCTTGCTGATGCGGGGTGGAGCAGTCTGGTAGCTCGTCGGGCTCATAACCCGAAGGTCGTGGGTTCAAATCCTGCCCCCGCTACCAAAGGAAAAACCTCGAAAGAGGTCGAAGAAATTTGCCCCGAGAGGGGCAATTTTCTACGAGCCGGGAGCCTCACCGCCCCGGTCATCGGGATCCTGGCGGTAGCGTATCGCGTACCGGCAGGTCGCCCACCACAGGTGGCAAACCTCTAGGCGGAAGCCTTGAAGTATTCCCACCGGTGGTAAGCCACAGGTAGTTCAGGCGGGTGTGATCGTCAAGGAGTCAGTTGCTCCTTCGCGCGCCGCAGGAACGTTTTCGGGAATGGGCGTAAGCCCATTTTTTATTGGTGCTCCGGAAAACCGGTGTGCCAGAGAGTGATGACGAAGCAGTGCAGTCGCCTGGTGCATGAGACCGTACTGCCTGGTCAGATTAGACAGAGTGAACAGAAAAGAGGCGGATATCGAAGCATTGCTGACACCGGTGGTCGAGCTGGAAAACTGCAGTATCTGGGGTGTGGAGTACCTGACATCGGGGCGCCATACGAAGCTGCGACTGTACATCGACCGGGACGGGGGTGTCAGTGTTGAAGACTGTGAGCGGGTCAGCCGCCGGGTCGCCGACCTGCTCGATGTGGAAGACACCATTTCGAGCAGATACACCCTCGAAGTCTCGTCGCCGGGTATGGATCGGATTCTGTTCAAACCGGAGCAGTACGCGGCGAGTATCGGCGAACAGGTGGAAGTGCGATTGAGCTTCCCTTTCGAAGGCCGGAAACGGTTTCTGGGGATTCTGGCCGGCCTGGAGGATGGCGAAGCCGTCGTACGGGTAGATGAAGATGAATATTTGCTGCCATTGGAAAATGTCCAGCGGGCGCGCGTCGTCCCGCGGTTTGATTGAGGTTCGAGCAACGACATGACGAAAGAAATTCTCCTGGTCGTGGATTCCGTTTCCCACGAGAAGGGTGTCCCGAAGGACGTCATTTTTGATGCCATCGAGGTTGCGCTGGCGACTGCCACAAAGAAACGATATGGCGAGAGCGCTGAATTCCGTGTGGCCATTGATCGCGAGACTGGTGAGTACGAAACCTTCCGGGTGTGGCACATCTGCGACCCGGACGCTGTAGTCGAAAGTGAGGATGAGGAAGAAAAGCAGGAGTGGAATCCGGATGCTCAGTACACGCTGGAGGAAGCGCAGGCTAAGGATCCTGCTGCGCAACTCGGTGGTGTGATCGAAGAGGCCGTGGACTCCGTTGAGTTCGGTCGGATAGCCGCCCAGACCGCCAAGCAGGTTATCGTGCAGAAAGTGCGCGAAGCCGAGCGGGCGATGGTGGTCGAGGCCTATCTCCCGCGCGTCGGTGAGCTGGTTGGCGGCACTGTGAAGAAGCTGGGTCGCGACAGTGTGATCGTCGACCTGGGCAACAATGCCGAAGGACTTCTCACCCGCGAGCATCTGATCCCCAGAGAGACTTTCCGGATCGGAGATCGCCTGCGCGCTCTGCTCCTGGAGATCCGCCCTGATAATCGCGGACCACAGCTCATCCTCACCCGGACCTCACCGAAGATGCTGGTGGAGCTGTTCAAGATTGAAGTACCCGAGATTGCCGAAGATGTAATCGAGATTAAAGGCGCTGCGCGGGACCCGGGCTCGCGGGCCAAGATTGCGGTGAAGACCAACGACGGACGTATAGATCCGGTAGGGGCGTGTGTCGGCATGCGTGGTTCGCGTGTGCAGGCTGTTTCGGGTGAACTGGCCGGTGAGCGCATAGACATCGTGTTATGGGATGAAAATCCTGCGCAGCTCACAGTCAACGCCATGGCTCCGGCTGAAGTTGCTTCCATCATTCTCGATGAAGACGTGCACGCGATGGACATCGCGGTCAGTGAAGACAATCTTGCGCAGGCCATAGGCCGTGGCGGCCAGAATGTCAGACTGGCCAGTGAGCTTACGGGCTGGAAACTCAATATCATGACCGAAGAAGATGCGGTCAAGAAGCAGGAAGAGGAAGCGGGTAAGTTCATCACCGATTTCATGGAAGCGCTTTCGGTTGACGAGGATGTTGCTGTGGTGCTGGTGGAAGAAGGTTTCACCACGCTTGAAGAAATCGCCTACGTGCCGATCGAAGAGATGACGGCGATCGAAGGATTCGACGAGGAAATCGTTGAAGAGTTGCGAACCAGGGCGCGGGATGCGCTGCTTACCAAGGCCATCGCTACGGAAGAAGCGCTCGGTGAGCATCAGCCGGCAGACGACCTCCTCAATATGGAAGGAATGGATCGTCGCCTCGCTTTTCATCTCGCCAGCCAGGGTGTGGTGAGCATGGAAGATCTGGCGGAGCTTGCGGTAGCAGAGCTCCAGGAACTGGTGGAAGAGCTCGACGAAGAGGCTGCCGCTGCATTGATCATGACGGCCCGGGCACCTTGGTTTGCAGAGGCCGGGGAGCAGTAGTCAGGGGGATCGAAGATGTCCGAAGTCACGGTAAAACAACTCGCGGAAACGGTGGGAACACCCGTCGACCGCCTGCTCAAGCAGATGCAGGAGGCTGGCCTTTCCCATAAGAGTGATAAGGAGCCTGTTTCGGATACGGAGAAGCAGACGCTGCTCGCTTATCTGCAGAAGAGCCACGGTGGTGCAGAACCCGGCCCGAGCCGCATCACTCTCAAGCGTAAAACGGTTGGCACGCTGCGTACAGGCCAGGGTCGTGCCGGCCGTGTTGTAAATGTTGAGGTGCGCAAGAAGCGCACCTATGTGAAGCGTGCGGAAGCCGAGGCGGCAGACCCGGCACAGGTCGCGAAAGCCGAGCAGGCACCCAGTGCTCTGGAGCTTGAAGCACAACGCAATCGCGAAGAGGAACTCGCGCGCAAGTCGGCAGAGGAAGAGACGCGCCGACTCGAAGCCGAGCGCAAAGCGGAAGAAGAGCGCCGTCGGGAAGAAGTCAGGGTCAAGGAAGAAGAAGCCCGGGCAGAGGCGGAGCGCAAGGCAAAAGCCGCAGCAGCGCCGAAACCTGCAGCCAAAAAGGACACGGCGGTTGCCGATCCGGCTGCGGCCGAAGTCGAGGCGCAGGCCAAGCAGCAGTCTACCGAGCGGGGTGGCAAGCGTTTCAAAGGCAAGGATCGTGAGCGTGATCGGGAGAGAGCCAAGAGCGAAGGCGGCCGCCGGGAACTCTCACTGAAGCCGGGGCGTCGCGCCAAGCGCAAGCATCACCCGGTAACCGCAATGAAGGTCGATCAGCAGGGTGGCGAGTTCCGCCCGACGGATTTCATCGCCCGGGAAGTCGAAATTCCTGATGTCATTAGTGTCGGCGACCTGGCTCAGCGGATGTCTGTGAAAGCCGGCGAGGTGATCAAGACCCTGATGAGCATGGGGATGATGGCCACCATCAACCAGCCTATCGATCAGGACACAGCCATTCTCGTGGTGGAAGAAATGGGCCACAGGCCCAAGCTGATCCACGCGGATGCGCTTGAGCATGTGCTGGAACGATCGCTCACCGTGGAAGGTGATGCCACCGGGCGACCCCCGGTTGTCACTGTCATGGGACACGTTGACCATGGTAAGACGTCGCTGCTCGACTACATACGCAAAACCCGGGTGGTCAGTGGCGAAGCCGGTGGAATCACCCAGCACATCGGCGCCTACCGGGTTGACACCAGGGGCGGTCGGATCACCTTTATCGATACACCCGGCCATGCAGCCTTCACAGCGATGCGTGCGCGGGGTGCTCAGGTCACGGATATCGTGATCCTGGTCGTCGCGGCGGATGACGGAGTGATGCCGCAGACCATAGAGGCCATCCAGCATGCCAAGGCAGCCGGGGTGCCAATCGTGGTGGCGATCAACAAGATGGATCTCGAAGCAGCGGATCCGGAGCGGGTTACCAATGAACTCGTGACCAAAGACGTGATCCCGGAAAGCTACGGTGGTGATACCCAGTTCGTGAAGGTATCAGCAATCACCGGTGAAGGTGTCGAAGCACTGCTCGAAGCGGTACTGCTGCAGGCCGAAGTGCTCGAACTCAAGGCGGTGAAAGAAGGTCCGGGGCGGGGTGTCGTCGTCGAGTCCCGTCTCGATCGCGGTCGCGGCCCGGTTGCGACCGTGCTGGTACAGAACGGAACGCTCAAGCAGGGAGACGTGATCCTTGCCGGCCAGTTCCACGGCCGGGTTCGGGCGATGCTCGACGACCATGGTGAACCGACCAGGGAAGCGGGGCCTTCCGATCCCGTTGAGGTGCTGGGTCTGACCGGTACCCCGGGTGCGGGAGACGATTTTTCCGTGGTTGTTGATGAAAGAAGCGCGAGAGAACTTGCGCAGTTTCGCCGCGATAAGCATCAGGAGCAGCGGGTTGCCATGCAGCAGGCGTCCAAGCTCGACAACATGTTTGCGAATATGGCAGAAGGCGAGAAGCGCATCCTCAAGATGGTGATCAAGACCGACGTGCGCGGCAGCCTGGAGGCCATTCATCAGGCGCTCACCGAGATGGGCAACGATGAGGTGGCAGTCAACATTCTTGGCTCGGGTGTGGGTGGCATCACCGAGACCGATGCCAACCTCGCACTGACTTATGGCGCCGCAGTATTTGGCTTCAATGTGCGGGCAGACAACTCGGCCAAGGCTATCATCGAACGCGAAGGTCTGGACCTGCGCTACTACAGCGTGATCTACGAACTGCTGGACGATGTCAAACAGGCTCTGTCCGGCATGCTGGAACCGGAAATCCGGGAAGAGATCGTCGGCATTGCCGAAGTTCGGGATGTGTTCCGCTCACCGCGCTATGGTCAGGTGGCCGGGTGCATGGTCACCGAGGGCAGTGTCTACCGGAACAAGCCGATCCGGGTGCTGCGTGACAACGTCGTCATTTTCCAGGGCGAGCTGGAATCGCTGCGTCGCTTCAAGGATGACGTAAACGAGGTCCGCAGCGGTACCGAATGCGGCATAGGTGTTCGCAACTATAATGATGTGCGTGTCGGTGACCTCATCGAAGTGTTCGACTCGACCAAGGTTGCCAGGGAGCTTTGAGCGCAGTGCGGCCCTTCGGTAGAGACCTGAGAATCGCGGATTTCATCCGCGATGAAGTTGCCGCGATCATCCTGAGGCAGATACGCGACCCCAGGGTGGGAATGGTGAGCGTCAATGAGGTGACTGTCAGCCGGGACCTTTCCTACGCTGATGTATACATCACCACGCTGGACGCTGAAAGCGCAGAGGATCGGAGTGAAGTGATCGAAGTCCTGAATAAGGCGGCCGGTTACTTCCGTACGGAACTGGCCAAACGCCACAGCATGCGGACAACTCCGCGTCTGCGTTTTCACTATGACGAAGCAGCTGAGCGGGGCCCGCGGATGGATGCCCTGATCGACAGCGCCATGCGTTCGAATAAGAACCAGGCTGCGGACGACGCTGCAGACAGCCAGATCGAGGATGACAGTGGCCCGGCGCAGTAAAGGGCGGGATGTGAGCGGCGTTCTGGTGATCAACAAGCCACCGGGATTCAGCTCGAATGATGCAGTGCAGAAGGCCAAGCGCATGTTCAACGCGCGTAAGACCGGTCACACGGGGGCGCTGGATCCTCTGGCCACCGGTGTCCTGCCCCTGTGTTTCGGAGAAGCAACGAAATTTTCCCAGTATCTGCTCGATTCAGACAAGAAATACTGGACCCGGGTGAAGCTGGGTGTGGCGACCGACAGCGGCGATGCCGACGGCAAGGTAATACAGATACGTCCGGTGCAGGATGTTGATGCCGCCCGGATCGAAGATGCGCTGCGTTTTTTCCGCGGCGGGATCGATCAGATACCCTCAATGTTTTCGGCGGTCAAACACCAGGGTCAGCCGCTGTACAAACTTGCGCGTCAGGGGATTGAGATCGAACGTGCAGCGCGGAGAGTGACGATCTTCTCGAACGAGCTGGTCGCGTTTTCCGGAGATGAGCTGGAGCTCGAGATTCACTGCAGCAAAGGCACCTATATTCGAACCATCGCTGAAGAGCTCGGTGAGATTCTGGGTTGCGGCGCTCACGTTACGGCCCTGCACCGACGCGCAGCCGGCCCTTATACGGAATCCGATATGGTGACCTTCGAGGAGCTGGAGAATGCTCTCGAAACCGGTACTGACAGCAGCTCACTGGACTCGTTCCTGCTTCCCGTCTCGAGTGCGGTGAAGGAATGGCCGGAAGTCAGGCTGACGGACAACACCGCTTATTATCTGCGGCAGGGTCAGCCGGTTATCGTTGCCCATGCGCCGACCAGCGGCTGGGTGCGGCTGGCGGAAGTACATGATGATGCGTCGATCCATTTCATTGGTGTCGGCGAGATCCTCGACGACGGACGGGTAGCGCCCCGTCGGCTGGTCGCGGGTCTGGGAAAATAGCGGCGAACGGATCGACAGCGAACAGTTCAATGAAGAACAGATCAACAGCGCAGATCAGAATGAATTCAGGGTCGAACCCGCGTACTACGTCGGGCCGGATCCTCCACAGCGAGGCCACTGTAAATATGCACGGTGGCCCCGATTTTATAGACGCATATTGGAGAAATGAGAATGGCACTTACAGCCGAAGGTAAAGCAGGAATCATCAAGGAATATCAGCGGGAAGACGGCGACACCGGCTCCCCTGAAGTGCAGGTTGCATTGCTGACACATAACATCAATGCACTGCAGGATCACTTCCGAGATCACCAGAAAGATCACCATTCTCGACGCGGATTGATCCGTATGGTCAATCAGCGACGTAAACTGTTGGATTATTTAAAGAGCAAAGATGCAACTCGCTACTCGGATCTGATCAAGCGCCTGAATCTGCGCCGCTGATTGAGACGGAGAAACACGCGAGAAATGTTGGAGGTAGGAAATTGAAACCGATTACTAGAGAAATTCAGCTGGGTGGCCAGAAGGTCATACTGGAGACCGGACGGATTGCCAAACAGGCAACCGGTGCTGTGCTGGTCAGTATTGGCGATACGGTGGTTCTGAGCACCGTTGTCGGAAACAGAGGCATGCGTCCGGGACAGGACTTCTTCCCGCTGACCGTCAACTACCAGGAAAAGACCTACGCCGCGGGAAAGATCCCCGGTGGTTTCTTCCGTCGTGAAGGTCGACCGAGCGAAAAAGAAACACTCACATCGCGCCTGATCGACCGGCCGATACGCCCCCTGTTCCCCAAAGGCTTCATGAACGAAGTGCAGGTGATCTGCACGGTGATGTCTGCGGAGAAGGATCAGGACCCGGATATCGCTGCGCTCATTGGTGCTTCGGCCGCGCTGGCCATTTCCGGTCTGCCGTTCAACGGTCCGATCGCCGGAGTGCGGGTCGGCTACAAGGATGGTGCGTACCTGCTGAATCCGGGGTATGCGGCCCTGGCAGAGTCGCAACTGAACATGGTGGTAGCTGGAACGGATACTGCGGTGCTGATGGTGGAGTCCGAAGCCAAGGAACTGTCCGAAGACGAGATGCTCGGCGCGGTGCTGTTCGGGCATCAGGAGATGCAGGTAGTCATCGAGGCAATCAAGTCTCTGGCTGCTGAAGTCGGCAAGCCCCGCTGGGAGTTTGCCGCAGCCGAGGTGAACGAAAGCCTGAAGTCAAAGGTTGAAGATGCGGTCAAGTCTGATCTTGGCAACGCATACCGGATTACAGACAAGATGGAGCGTCAGGATCGGGTAAGCGCACTGCGCAAGCAGGTCATCGAGACTCTCGCGGGTGGCGAGTCTGCTGAATACTCAGCAGATCAGGTGTCTGAGGTTTTCAGCAAGATCGAGAAAACCATCGTCCGCCAGCGTGTGCTCAATGGTGAACCGCGAATCGACGGTCGCGATCTGAAAACCGTCCGGCCGATCGCTGTGGAAGTCGGCATGCTGCCGAAGACCCACGGATCTGCACTGTTCACCCGGGGTGAAACCCAGGCGATAGTGGTTGCCACACTCGGCACTTTGCGGGATTCGGCCATGATCGACGCCCTCGAAGGCACCTACAAAGATCACTTCATGCTGCATTACAACTTTCCCCCCTACAGTGTCGGCGAAGCCGGCTTCATGGGTGGTCCAAAGCGGCGTGAAATCGGCCACGGCCGCCTGGCACGACGGGGAGTCGCGGCGGTTCTGCCGGATCTCGAGTCGTTTCCCTATACCCTGCGCGTGGTTTCCGAAATCACCGAGTCGAATGGTTCGAGTTCGATGGCATCGGTGTGTGGAACCTCTCTGGCGCTGATGGATGCGGGTGTACCGCTCAAGGCACCGGTGGCCGGTGTTGCCATGGGTCTGGTGAAGGAAGGCAACCGCTATGCGGTACTGACCGATATCCTCGGTGACGAGGATCACCTCGGTGATATGGACTTCAAGGTTGCCGGTACTGCCGCTGGTGTCACTGCACTGCAGATGGACATCAAAATCTCGGGTATCACCGAAGAGATCATGGAAATCGCACTGGGGCAGGCGCTGGATGCGCGGCAGTTCATCCTCGGCGAGATGAACAAGGTCCTCGACCGCTCCCGGGAAACGATTTCTGACAACGCTCCGGCGATGCGCGTGCTGAACGTACATCCGGACAAGATTCGCGACATCATTGGTAAGGGTGGTGCGATGATCCGCTCGATCACCGAGGCGACCGGCGCGGACATCGATATTCAGGACGATGGCAGTGTCCGTATCTACGCTGCAGACGGCGAGAGCATGCTGGCGGCTGTACATCGGATCGAAGAAATCACGGCAGAAGCCGAGGTTGGCCGGGTTTACACAGGTAAGGTTGCGCGCATCGTCGATTTCGGTGCGTTCATCACCATACTGCCTGGCAAGGACGGCCTGCTGCACATTTCTCAGATCGCTGATGAGCGGGTGGAGAATGTCAGCGACTACCTCAAGGAAGGCCAGGATGTGAAGGTGGTCTGCCTCGACGTCGACCAGCGCGGCCGCATCAAGCTCTCCATGAAGGAAGTGGAAAACTACGCCGAGACCGCATAGCGGTCTCGCAACCGCATAGCGGTCTCGCAAGCGCATAGCGGTCTCGCAACCGCACAGCGGATGCGCATACACCCAGCGGATTCGTTCATGAGAACAGCGCCCGGAAGCGGGCGCTCATCGTCATCTGACTTCTGTTTGTAGGAGATTGCCCCTGGTTTGACGGGGCGATCTCCTGTTTTTCGAACAGACCCCGGCTTCTATACTGCACCGTCAATCATGGGCGGGAATGCATCCATGCACGACGCTAAGCCACTGCCACCACGGGCGATCGGCTTCAGCATGATGTTCAGTACGGTTTTCTGTGCGCTGATCCAGTGCGTCCTGAAGGAGGCGTGGGACTGGTGGCTGTTCTTTATCCTGCTCGCATTCGGAGCCGCCTTGAGCGGGGCAGCGATGGTCCTTGTGACACTCATCAACAACGTCGCTCTGCATCATCCGGGTAACCGGTACCTGCCGCCCGAATAACTGGAGCGGTTTACCGTGGCAGAGATGCGTAGCGGAGGATAAATTGTGGATCAGGCCCCTGCGCGATTCGCCACCAGCTCGTCCACGACGGAAGGATCCGCGAGAGTGGAGGTGTCTCCGAGATTGTCGAGTTCGTCTGACGCGATCTTGCGCAGAATCCGGCGCATGATTTTTCCGGACCGGGTTTTCGGCAATCCGGGTGCCCATTGGATATGGTCAGGTTTTGCGAACGGGCCGATTTCCCTGCGGACGAGGTCGACCAGCTCCTGCCTGAGCTGTTCGCGATCTTCGTTGTTGCCCTGCATCAGGGTCACGTACGCGTAGATCGCTTCTCCCTTCACCGCATGGGGGAAACCGACCACGGCGGCCTCGGCCACCGCATCGTGGAGCACCAGGGCACTTTCCACCTCAGCGGTACCGATCCGATGGCCGGAGACGTTCATTACGTCGTCGACACGGCCCGTTATCCAGTAGTAGCCGTCCGCATCCCGGCGGGCGCCGTCTCCTGTGAAGTAATATCCCTTATAGGTTGAATAGTAGGTATCGATCGCGCGCTGGTGATCGCCATACACGCTGCGGATCTGCCCGGGCCAGCTCCGGGTGATGACCAGATTGCCGACCGCTTCGGTCTCCTCGATGAGTTTGCCCTCGGCGTCCATCAGCGCCGGTTCCACGCCGAAAAAGGGTCTGGTGGCACTGCCCGGTTTGAGAGTGGTTGCACCAGGCAGCGGGCTGATCATGATGCCGCCTGTCTCAGTCTGCCACCAGGTATCGACGATGGGGCAGCGCCCGTCACCAACCACCCTGTGATACCACTCCCAGGCTTCGGGGTTAATCGGCTCACCCACGCTGCCGAGCAGCCGCAGACTGGCCCGTGAACTGCGGGTGACCGGCGCACTGCCCTGGCCCATCAGCTGCCGGATAGCGGTGGGTGCGGTGTAGAAGATGTTCACCTGGTGCTTGTCGATCACCTGCCAGCAGCGTCCGGCGTCCGGATAGGTGGGTACTCCCTCAAACATGAGAGTGGTCGCGCCATTCGCCAGGGGTCCGTAAAGGATATAACTGTGACCGGTGATCCAGCCGACATCGGCCGTACACCAGTAGATGTCGCCGTCGTGATAGTCGAAAACATATTTGTGCGTCATGGCCGCGTGCAGCAGATAGCCCGCCGTGCTGTGCTGAACGCCTTTCGGTTTGCCCGTCGACCCGGAGGTGTAGAGAATGAAGGAAGGATCTTCTGATGCCATTGCCTCGGGCGGGCAGTTAGCTGACTGATCGGAGATCAGCTCGTGGTACCAGATATCCCGGGAGGGCTGCCAGGTCACCTCGCTGCCGGTGCGCCGGACCGTGATCACAGTGTGAACGTCCGGGCAGCCGGCGAGCGCGAGCTCGGTGTTCTCTTTTAACGGGACAGGTCTGCCACCGCGAATGCCTTCGTCCGCTGTGATGACTACCCGGCAGTCCGAGTCGAGGATCCTGTCTTTGAGTGACTGGGGCGAGAATCCACCGAATACCACAGAATGCACCGCACCGATCCGGACACAGGCCAGCATCGCGTAGGCGGCCTCCGGAATCATCGGCATGTATATGCACACCCGATCCCCTTTTTTCACCCCCCGGGATTTCAGTCCGTTGGCGAGCAGACAGACCTGGTCGTGCAGCGCCTGGTAGCTGACGTGCTTGCTGTCTGCAGGATCATCGCCCTCCCAGATGATGGCGGTCTGTTCCGCTCTCTGCGGCAGATGTCTATCAATGCAGTTGTAAGAGATGTTCAGGCGACCGCCGTCGAACCACTGAATGCGTCCGGCCGGCATGTCGGCCTCCTGCACGCTGTCCCACTTGTGGTACCAGTTCAGGAAAATGTCCGCCTGCTCCGACCAGAACCCGTCCGGATCGGTGATGGAGCGCTGGTACATGGCCTCGTACTGGTCCTGGTTGATGAAGCACCGGTTCAGAACATCGGCTGGTACCGGTACCAGGTGCACTTGCGACATCTCTATGTTCCTCCTTTCGTGGCTGTGGTTTTAGGGGTGTCTTTTTGTGGCTGTGCGTCTTTGCGGATCTGGTTGTGTGTTTGTCAGCCGGTCGTTGTCTGTTCGGGTTTGCTGCGCAGCCGGCTGATCAGCCCACGGGTGGATGCATCCTGGCCGAGTGTGGATTGTCCACCCAGCTGCTGGTGTATGGGGACAGCGAGTCTTTTACCCAGTTCGACCCCCCACTGATCAAACGAGTTTATGTCCCAGATTACCCCCTGGCAAAACACCTTGTGCTCGTAGAGGGCCAGTAGAGCGCCGAGACTGAAGGGAGATATGTCGGGCAGCACCACTGTGGTGGTGCCATGCGCCCCGGGGACGTCGCGGTGCGGATCGCTGTCCCGATGTCCCAGGAGCATGGCCTGTCCCTGGGCAAGCGCGTTGGCCAGGAGCCATTCCTGATGGTCCGGGAAGCTCTGGGGCTCAGAAGCGCTGATTATGAAATCCGCGCTGAATGATCTCGTACCCTGGTGGAGCAGCTGGTGGAAGGCATGCTGGCCGTTGCTGCCGCGTCCGCCCCAGAGAATGGGCGCTGTGTGTATGGCAGCGGAGGTACCATCCATGTGAACTCTTTTGCCATTGCTCTCCATCTCGAGCTGCTGCAGATAGTCCGGGAGCAGGCGCAGTCTTTCGCTGTACGCCAGTACAGCGTGGTTCCCGATACCGAGAAAGTTGCTGTTCCAGATTCCGGTCAGCGCCAGCAGCAGCGGCAGGTTCGCTTCTGCGGGAGCATGTCTGAAATGGACGTCCATTTCGTGGGCACCGGCAAGCATCCGGGAAAAGCCGTCGTTGCCGATGGCCAGCGCGACGGGCAGGCCGACCGCAGACCACAGAGAAAATCTGCCACCCACCCAGTCCCACAGCTCGAACACGTTCTCCGGCGCGATGCCGAACGCCGTGGCTGCGGCGACGTTGCTGGAGACGGCGACGAAGTGTCGGGCAATGGCTGCGCGATCATTCACTCGCTCCAGAAACCAGTGTTGTGCAGAGGTCGCATTGACTCTGGTTTCGAGCGTGGAGAATGATTTGGACGCGATGATGAACAGCGTGCGCTCCGGGTCGCAGTTGCGCAGCACACGATGCAGGTTGAGGCCGTCTATATTGGCCACGAAGTGAATTCGCGGAGTAGCGTGTGAACTGATGTTCAAGGCATCGACGGCCAGTTCGGGTCCGAGGTGTGATCCGCCGATACCGATGTGCACCACGTCGGTGATTGCCCGGTTGCTGTAGCCGCGCCAGTGCCCGCTACGCACTGCATCTACCACGGTGGCAGTCCGCTGGTTCACCGTTTCCACCACGGCTGCCAGAGGTGGCCGCTCCGCAGGCGGCGCGCGCAGAGCGGTGTGCAGTACCGAGCGGCGTTCAGTAGTGTTCAGCCGCGCCCCCTCGAACAGTGCCTCGCGCTGTTCCGGCAACTGCCTTTCGGCAGCCAGGGCGATCAGTTGCGACAGAACCTCGCTCGTCATCCGTTGCCGCGACAGATCCAGCAGCAGACCGGCCCCACCGAAGCTGAATCGTTTGAATCGCTCCGGTTCGGCGAGCAGATTCTCCAGCGGATGCGCGATCAGATCGGTGGCGAGTCGGCCCAGAGCTTTCCAGGCGCCCGTACGTTCCGGGTTCACAGATCCACGCCGACGTTGTCGATCAATCGCACACCGCCAAGGCTGGCAGTACCAAGGATGCGGAAGTTGTGGGTCCTGTCCTCCGGCAATGCCAGAGACTGTGCGTCGCGAACGGTGACTTCCACATTCCCGAAGCCGCCTCCCCGCAATGCCAGGCGTGCCGTATGCTCGAGCTTGTGAAAATTTCTCGCTCCGGTCGTCAGTGCCACGGCCACATCCTGGAGCGTCTGCTGCAGGATGGGCGCCTGACGACGCTGCTCCAGAGTCAGACTGGTCAGTTCACCACCCAGGGCGACGCCGTCCGCATCGCGTGCGATGGGCACGCCGATAAGACGGGTGTCCAGAGTGAATTCTGTCAGTACTCTCTGCAGTCCCACCATATGGGCATAGTTCTTCTCACCACAGATCAGGATCTCGGGACGAACAATGTTCAGCAGCTTCAGCCAGACGGTGGCCCGGGCTTCGAAGTCCCGCCCGAAGGTCTGCTGTACCACGGATGAGCTGGGGGAGACGGAAGTGATCTGCAGACAATCGAGTGTTCCTGTGGGGAACATCTCTTCGTCGGCAGGAGCGAAGAGGACGTCGACCTTCAGATTTTCGAGATGCTGCACGTCCGCGGCCAGAGCCCGGGGGTGCGCCAGGAAGGCATCGTCCGAATCGAAAAGGAGCGGGTTCACGTAGGAGGCGACCACCGAAATATCGGCGCGCTCGCGACAGGCCTTGACCAGTGCCAGATGGCCCTCGTGCAGGTTCCCCATCGTGGTGAGCAGGCCGACAGTTCGTTTGTTCCTGCGCCACTCCAGTGTACTGCGACAGGCTTCTATGCTGCGGATCAGTTCCATTGGACCACCTGGAAAGCCTTCTGAGATCTCTTCAACCGGGCGCCGCAGGAGCGGGGGTCCGGGCCGCACAGCATAGAGCAGGGTGGGCAGACCTGCTCCGATTCAGTGCACAGAATCACAGCAGGGTGGGATGCGGATTGAAGTACTGACGAGGCGAATCCATGGAAAGGATCTGCGCCACCAGAGCGTCAAAGTGGTCCGCATTGTTGGCGATGTCGATTTCGGTGGCGTTGACCACCAGCAGCGGTGCAGCGTCATAGAAGTGGAAGAATTCGGTATAGGTATCAATCAGAGATTCGAGATAGTCAGTACGGATCTCTGATTCATAGCGGATTCCACGTCGTCGGATGCGCGAAAGCAGGACCTGGGCAGGCGCCTGCAGATAAATCACCAGATCAGGGTGTGGTGCCTTCAAGGCCAGGCTTTCGTGGATCTGCCGGTAGAGGGCGTATTCGTTGTCATCGAGTGTCAGGCGTGCGAACAGATCATCTTTCTCGATCAGAAAATCGGCCACGAGCGTCGGTTCCAGGAGATCGCCAGCGCTGATGTCTTCGATCTGGCGGGCCCGGTGCAGCAGAAAATACAGCTGGGTGGACAGTGCGTGGCGTTTTCCTTCCCGGTAATAGCGGTCCAGAAAAGGGTTGTCTTCCGCCGGTTCGAGCAGCAGGGGGCGGTTGAAGATCTGCGCGATCTTGCGAGCGAGCGTGGTCTTGCCGACACCAATAGGGCCTTCTATCGCGATATAGCGGGGTGGTATCTGGTTCTCAAATTTCAGTAGAGCACCGGCTTCGATATCCATCGTCGAAGCCCCGGAATACGGCGTCTGGGCCTGGGTAGTCATGGCTGCCGGTTGGCCCGCGGGATGGCTCGCTGGATGGAAGAGATCGATATCATCGTCATTCGCCGGATCTCAATCAACCGGAACGTCGGAGCCTTTGCGGTTTCCGCCGGGTGAGGGTGTGTCTGCAGTGTCTTTGCGTCGTCCCCGCCGACGGCGTTTTTTGCGTGCCGGCTGAGACGGGTCTTTGCGCAGTGCGTCGACCATCTCCTTCTGCGTGGTTTCGTCGGCAAACTGGTAGGTCGTCCACCATTCTGCCACTTCGCTCAGGGGTTCACCGGCATCGGCGCGCAGGACCAGAAAGTCATAGGCGGCCCGGAATTTCGGATGAGCAAGCAGTCTCTGGACCGTGCGCGGGGAGCGGGATTCGAGGCGCACCTGCAGGCCCCAGACGTCTCTCGCGAACTGTGAAAAGCGCCTGGGAATGGTGATGACCTGGTGCTGCTCGGCGAGGCAGTCGACGCTGGCGTGGGCGCGCGCCTCTGCCGGTTTCATATCCTCTTCGAGCTCCGGGATCCGGGCCAGATAGTCCTGCCACAACATGACCGCGATCAGGAATCCGGGAGTAACCGGCTTGTCTTCGGCGATCCGCAGATCCGTATTGCGCATGGCCAGGCGGATCAGCTCCGAGCCTGGATCACTGGCGGGAAAAAGGGTGGCCCGCAGCGGGGTATTGGCGAGCTCCAGCCAGGTTTTCTCCGCCTGACCGGACATCAGCAGCTTGAGAGTCTCGTCGAACAGCCGGGCAGGTGGAATATCTGCCATGAGTTCGGCCGCCTCATCGAAACAATCAACGATTGCCGGATCAATCTCGAAACCCAGCTTGGCCTTGAAGCGGATGGCGCGCAGAACCCGGACCGGATCCTCGCGGGTGCGTGTGAGCGTGTCGCCGATGAAATGGATCCGGCGCTTCGCCAGGTCCTCCAGGCCACCGACAAAATCGAGTACTTCTTCGGTCTGCGGGTCGTAGTAGAGGGCGTTGATCGTGAAGTCCCGACGGAAGGCATCTTCCTCGAGTGTGCCGTACACGTTGTCGCGGAGAATCCGGCCGGATTCAGAATGACTGCGCTCGTCCGCATCCTCCGCATGGGCGCGTCGGAAGGTCGATACTTCGATGAGCTCTCTACCGTAACGCACGTGGGCAATCCGGAATCGACGGCCGACCAGCCTCGAACGGCGGAACAGGGCGCGCACGTCCTCCGGGGTGGCGTCCGTTGCCACATCAAAATCTTTGGGTTCGATACCCAGGAGCAGATCCCGGACGCATCCGCCTACCAGGTAGGCGAGAAAGCCCTCGTCCTGCAGGCGTGCGGTAACGTCGACGGCATTTTCATTCACCAGCTCCCGGGGGATGCTGTGTTCGCTCACTGTGAGCTTGCGGGATTTGCGTGACCGACCGCCGCTCAAGAGATATCCCGCCGACGTCCGCGCTTGGGAGTTTTCTTCCTCGGAATGTTGAGCCGCTGCCGTCGTTCCCACAGGCTCTTGCGACTGATGCCGAGTTTCTCTGCCAGCTCGGTTTCGGTCATCTGGTCCTGGTGGCTGGTGACAAAATTGACGAAGTAGTCCTCTATGGTCTGATCGGGCGGTGCCGCCGGTTCCGGAATACTGGCCTGCGCGGGTTCGATTGCCAGCAGGTCGGCCTGAATGAGGTCACTGTCGCTGAGAATCACCGCCCGCTCGACAGCATTCTCCAGTTCCCGCACGTTGCCCGGCCACTGATAGGCCCCCAGGGTGCGGCACGCTTCCGCTGAGAATGACAACAGGGGTTTGCTCAGTCTTGCCGCGGTGCGTCGCAGGGCGGCTTCCGCCAGCAGCTGAATATCGCCTCCCCGGCTGCGCAGGGGTGGAATCTTGAGCACGACCACGTTGAGGCGATAGTAGAGATCGCCTCGGAACTGCTCACTACGCACAAGCTCCGCGAGATCCCGATGACTTGCGGTGATCAGACGCACATCCAGACCTGCTTCGAGCCTGCGCAGCAGCCTGGCCTGTGCCGCCTTCGGCAGCTCGCCGATTTCATCGAGAAACAGGGTGCCACCTGCGGCCGTCTCGAGGAGACCGCGCTGGCCCGTCTTGCCATTGACTTCGTGACCGAAAAGTTCCGCTTCAATGTAACCCGACGGAATGGTTGCGCAGTTTACTGAGATGAGTGGCGCCAGACGGCGGGTGCTGGCTGCATGCAGTGCGTGGGCAACCAGTTCCTTGCCGGTGCCGGATTCACCGCAGATCATCACGGGTGAATCGGTAGGTGCCACTTTGGCGATGTGGCTGATCAGCTTCCGCATCGGCGGGCTGTCGCCGATGATGAGAATGCGACTGCCCGGCTCCTGGGCTACGTGCTCGGTGAGCGCGCGGGGAAGGGTCGTCTGCACCTGTTCGTCATCGGCAAGGTAGTCTGCCGCGCCGGCCTTCATCAGACTGACCGCGATAGTGACATCCGGTTTTCGATCGATCACGATGAATGGACAGTGTCTGGGCTGTTCAAGGAGTTCGGCTGCCCAGCTGCGCTCGCAGAGGATGGCTGCGAGATCCCGCTGTTGCAGCGCCTCTGAGGTCACGGCCTGCCGTTCACCGAGCACGGTGGCCGAATAGCCGCCGGTGGAGGTGAGCTGGGAAATCCGCTGATTGGAGGCGGGATCCGGGCCGAGGATGAGTATCCGATTCATGCTGGGCGGATCTTAGCAAAAAGGCGGCCCTGGCGACTCAACGCTCGTGTACGTCGGTGCGGGGGACACTGGCCAGAGACCAGTTGGCAACTGCCCAGTCGAGTATCTCGGCGACCGGCCAGCGGGCACCTTCCGGGGGCGGTTCCATGCCCAGGTAGCCGAGCGTGCGGATCAGGTTCGCCCCCGCCTGGTCCGCGGCCAGGGCCGGCGACAGGTTCTGTTTGGAGAGCTTGTGGCCGGCAGCGTTGAGCAGTGTGGGTACGTGGGCGTACTCGGGTACCCAGAGGCCGAGACAGGACATCAGGAAGATCTGCCGTGGGGTGTTGTCGAGGAGGTCTCGACCGCGCACGACGCGGCGGATAGTGACCGCGCCATCATCGACGGCCGTCGCCAGCTGGTAGGCGATCTGCCCGTCCCGTCGTCTGACCACGAAATCGCCGCAGGTCTCCTCCAGGTTTACCGAGCAGGGCCCGGCGATCAGGTCGTTAAAAGTCACCGGCACCCCGCTGGTGCGGACTCGGATCGCCAGATCGGCAGTCTTCAATGCGGTCGAATCGGCGGTATTCCCGGAGCCCGAGGGAGAGAGGATGCGCTGGCGGCAGGTACCGGGATAGCGGCCCGCCTCGGCCAGCTGACTGCGGGAGCAGTCGCAATGGAACAGCAGGCCCTGTCGGGCAAGGCTGGCGAGCGCTTCTTCGTAGGCATCGAGGTGGGCACTCTGGTGATCGACTGGTCCGTCCCACAGCAGGCCGTGTGCCCGCAGATCTCTGAGAATCTGTTCCTCGGCACCCGGTACCACGCGTGGTGTATCCAGGTCATCGATACGCAGGAGCCATCGGTCGGCCTGGGAACGGGCATCGAGGAAGCTGGCTGTGGCAGCCAGCAGGGACCCCATGTGCAGGGGCCCTGTCGGGGACGGGGCGAACCGGCCAGCTGCCGTGCCCACTGGCTCAGCCGTGGAGCTGTTTCTCTTTGATTTCGTCGAGGGCTTTGCAGTCGATGCACTGAGTCGCGGTGGGCCGGGCTTCGAGTCTGCGTAACCCGATTTCGACACCACAGGTTTCGCAGTAGCCGAAGTCACCCTGGTCGAGGTTATCGATGGTCTTATCAATTTTCTTGATCAGTTTACGCTCCCGATCCCGGGTGCGGAGTTCGATGCTGAACTCTTCTTCCTGGGTGGCCCGATCCGCGGGGTCCGGGAAGTTTGCGGCCTCGTCGCGCATGTGATGCACGGTGCGATCCACTTCCTCCATGAGTTCGAGGCGCCATTTGTTCAGGATCGAGCGGAAATGCTCGACCTGGGCCTCGCTCATGTAGGGCTCTGATTTCTTGGGTTTATATGGAGTGAAGTTCTTGAACGGTGAGTCTGCGGACTTGGAGGCTGGTTTCTTTCGTGCTGTACGCGCCATGGCTGTTTTTGACCCTCTCTGACTACTACCCATCACAATCGATGCGACACGGTGGCTGTGCCTGCATCGGGCCGGTCGCCCGCCCGTCGAAGTCGAATTGCGAATCGGCCCAAATCGAAGGGCGCGTACCCTACCAGAAGCCCCGGGCGGGCACCAGATGACCGGGAGAAGATTTTGTCCCCGTGAAGGGGCGGTGATGGTTGTCATGTGACCCGGGAGAAAGCATGATTTTTATCTGATGTATGCCGACCGACTGAATCGAATCGCGCCTTTCCGGGTGATGGAGCTGATGGAGCGCGCGAAAGCACTCGAGGCGGACGGACACACACTGGTGCATTTCGAAGTCGGAGAACCGGACTTTCCCACCGCACCGTCGATCCTGGCGGCGGGCCATCGGGCCCTCGATGAAGGGCATACCAAGTACACACAGGCACTTGGAATTCCGGCGCTGCGACGACGGATCGCCGCCTATTACGAAGCAGAAATCGGTGTCGAGGTGGACCCCCAGCGGGTAATTGTCACCAGTGGTGCCAGCGGAGGCCTGCTGCTGCTGTCAGCCTTGCTGCTGAATCCGGGCGACGAACTGCTCATGGCGGACCCGGGATATCCCTGTAATGAAGTGTTTGTGGGTCTGGTTAACGGAGTGCCCGTAAGACTGCCGGTTACCGCCGCCCGGGGCTTTCAGCTCCAGCCAGAACAGATTGCGGCGCGCTGGTCTGCAGTGTCGAAGGGGGTATTGCTGGCTTCTCCCGCCAATCCAACCGGTGTCGTGATGAAAGCTGCCGTACTGGACGGCCTCATCGATATCACACACCGGCTCGGCGGTGTAGTGGTGCTCGATGAGATCTACCAGGGACTGACGTATGGCGCGACGGCCGAGTACCGCAGCGGCCTGGCATTGAACGATGATCTGTTTGTCCTCAACAGTTTCTCGAAGTACTTCGGGATGACGGGTTGGCGGCTGGGCTGGATGGTGGTACCGGAGCATGCCCGCGAAGGAATTGCCCGACTTGCCCAGAATCTTTTCATCTCACCGTCGAGTATCGCGCAGCACGCTGCCCTGGCGGCCTTCGAGCCGGAGGCGATGGCGGACCATGAGGCCCGGCGGATGCGCTTCGCGAGTCGTCGGGATCGACTGCTGGCGGGACTGCGTCAGCTGGGATTCGCGATACCGGTAGTGCCCGCAGGCGCTTTTTACCTCTATGTGGATATCGGCCACACGGGAATGGATGCCAACACATTCTGCTGGCGCCTGATCAATGAATTCCAGGTGGCGGTAACTCCCGGAGTCGACTTCGGCAGCCACGAGGCAGAGCGTTACGTGAGGTTCGCGTACACCACATCCGAAGCGTCCATCGAACTGGGTCTGGAGAGAATTTCACTGGCGCTGCAGACCTGGGGAGTTGCGTGATCGGTACCGCGCACTGATGCTGCTGACACCGCCCCTGTCTGTCGGCGTTCTGCAGCGTCGGTACAAACGTTTCCTCGCCGATATCACCAGTGCGGAGGGAAAACCGCTGACTGTGCATTGCCCGAACACGGGTGCCATGACCGGTTGTGATCAGCCCGGCAGCGAGATCTGGTACTCACGCTCGAATAATCCCGCGCGCAAGTATGCGCACACCCTCGAGGTGGTGGTCACCCGCACGGGTACCGCCGGTATAAACAGTGCGAGAGCCAACGGGCTGTTTGCAGAAGTCCTGCAAGTCGACCGAACGACGCTTCCCGAGCTTGCGGAAGTTGAACTGGTGCGCGCGGAAGCTCCCATTCCGGATGACCGGGGCAGATTCGATTTCCTGCTCAGCGGAGGCGGCCGTGACTGCTATGTCGAGGTGAAGAGCGTGACCCTCTGTGATGAGGCGGGTACAGGGCTCTTCCCGGATGCGGTCAGTACCCGGGCCCTGAGGCATATCGAAGTGCTCCAGCGGCGGGTCGAGGCGGGAGATCGCGGCATTCTGATTTTCTGTGCTCAGCATTCCGGAATTCGACGGATCAGACCCGCAGACGAAATAGATCCGTCCTACGGTGCCGCACTGCGTGCAGCAATGCGCATGGGAGTCGAGATCTATGGCTGCGGCTGTCGGCTCAGCCCTGACGAGATCCGTATCGATCGGCGACTGCCGGTCGAGTTCTGAGTCTCCAGTTTTCTAGCCTGGTGTCAGGCTGGAGAAAGCCTTCAGGGTCTCCGGATACTCGGGAAGTGTCCGCAGTCGCGCACCATAGTGAGCCACCAGTCGCGCAGCAGCGTAGTTGCCGAAGGCTGCGGCCTGTTCGCTGCTCATGCCGACTGACCAGCCGTACAGGCAGGCACCAGCGTACATATCGCCGGCACCCGTGGTGTCGACAGCCTGAGTGGGATATCCGGTCAATGTGTGCCTCGTGCGCGCGTTCACCACCAGGCAGCCGCGACTGCCCAGAGTCACGTTCAGGTTCCGGGAAATGTCACTCAACTCCTTGACCGCGATATCAAGGCGATCCGTGCCCGCCCAGGTCAGTGCTTCTTCTGCGTTGCAGAAAAGATGATCGACACCATTTCCGAGGATCTGAATCAGGCCGTCTCTGCAGAATTCGACCATCGAAGGATCGGACAGCGACAGCGCTGTCTTCACGCCTTCGGCTTCGGCGATTTCCCGGGCCAATGTTGCTGCTGCGCAGCTCCCGGGGGATGAGCTGAGATAACCTTCCACATAGAAGTAACGGGACCGGGCCAGCGCTTCGGTGTCGATGTCCCCGGTACTGAGCTCACTCGAAATTCCCAGGAACGTGTTCATGGAACGCTCCGCATCCGGAGTGATGAGCACCAGGCAGTGGCCGGATTTGCCGCTGGCTGCCTGAGCGTTGGTGTTTATTGTTACACCTGCTGCGGCCATGTCTTTCAGGAAGTAGTTCCCGGTCGGGTCATCGGCCACTTTGCAGGTATAAAAGGTCCGGGCGCCGAAGGCCTGCACAGCGATGATCGTGTTGGCGGCAGATCCACCGCTCAGCTGCTCAGGCCGAAGTCCGTCGAGATCGCCGATCAGCGCATCGAGGCGCGCCTCATCCACCAGAGTCATGTGTCCCTTGGGAATGCTCTGACGCTGGAGGAAGCTGTCGTCTACACGAAACTCCATGTCGACGAGCGCATTGCCCAGTCCAAATACATCGAACATCATCAGTCTGTTTCCCCGATTATCAGAAGTGCGTGGTGTCGTCCGTGACCGTGCGCTCAGGCAACCGCTGCGAATGCCCGCTCGGCTGCGTCCAGCGTTGTGTCCAGTGTCCGGGTCGAGTGGGCGATGGAAACGAAGCCTGCTTCGAAAGCGGAAGGCGCGAGATAGACCCCGAGATCCAGCATCGCGTGAAAGAAGCGGTTGAAGCGCTCCACGTTGGTGTTTGCGACCTGGTCGAACTCTGTGACTTCGCCTGCGGTGAAGAAGAGGCCGAACATGCCGCAAACGGAGTTGATACGCACAGGAATTCCGGCAGCGTCGGCGCGCTGCTGCAGCCCCTCACAGAGGTAGTCGGTCTTCTCAGCAAGTGCTGCGTAGATCTCTTCGTCCAGGGCTCGCAGCATGGTCAGTCCGGCAACGGTGGCCAGGGGATTCCCGGAGAGTGTGCCCGCCTGGTAGACGGCTCCGAGCGGGGCGATATGCTTCATTACCTCCGCACGTCCTCCAAAAGCGCCGACCGGGAGGCCACCGCCGATGATTTTCCCCATGGTCGTCAGATCAGGCGCGATATTATAGAGCGCCTGGGCACCACCCCGTGCTACCCGGAAGCCGGTCATCACCTCGTCGAATATCAGCAGCGCACCGTGCTCGGCCGTCTGCTGCCGTAAGCCTTCGAGAAACCCTGGCAGGGGTGGGATACAGCCCATGTTCCCAGCTACGGGTTCCACGATGATCGCGGCAATCTGATCCGGATATTCGGCGAAAGCCTCTGCCACCGGATCGAGGCGATTGAAGGGGAGGGTGAGCGTGCTGGCTGCTACGCCTGCTGGCACTCCGGCAGAGTTGGGAATGCCGAGGGTAAGTAGCCCGGATCCGGCCTTCACCAGCAGAGCGTCGGAGTGACCGTGATAGCAGCCGGAAAACTTGATTATGAGGTCGCGACCTGTGAAACCCCGGGCAAGGCGGATCGCGGACATGGTTGCCTCTGTGCCCGAATTGACCATGCGGACCTGCTCCACGCTGGGGACCATGGAGACGACCTGCTCTGCAAGTTCGATTTCGAGTTCAGTTGGCGCACCGAAACCCAGCGAGCGCGCGGCCTGATGCTGAACGGCCGCCACCACGTCCGGGTGCCCGTGGCCGAGGATCATCGGACCCCAGGAGGCGACATAGTCGATGTAGCGATTACCATCCACGTCAGTGAGGTAGGCGCCCTCACCCCGTTCGAAGAATATCGGGGTGCCGCCAACACCTTTGAAAGCCCGCACGGGTGAATTCACGCCCCCCGGAATGGATTTCTGGGCGCGGCTCATGAGTTGCTCGGAGCGATTTCGATTCATAAATGGGCTGTCACTGTTTCAGAAAGGTTTTACGACGACCAGGATCACGATGAGAATCAGGGCCAGGGCCGGTACTTCATTGAAGATCCGATAGAATTTTTCGCTGTGTCGATTGGAATCTTTTGCAAAGTCGCGAATCAGCACGGCGCAGTAATGATGGTAGCCGAGCAGGGCGACCACGGCTGCGAGCTTCAGCCATAGCCAGCCGCTCGCTGCAAAAGCATCCCAGGCCAGTATCAGCAGCCACGGCCCGAACACCATGGTTGCGATCATCGAGGGTCGCATGATGATGCGGTAGAGTTTCGCCTCCATCACCCGGAACCGCTCCTTACCAGATTCGTCGACTGTAGCGCTGTGGTAGACGAACAGCCTCGGCAGATAGAAGAGTGCGGCAAACCAGGTCACTACTCCGATGATATGAAGGGCTTTTACCCAGAGGTACGTGGTACTCACAGGTCAGCATCCCGATAATTGTCGATGTCCTGCTGGGTGATTACGCCCAGCACCGAGGCGATCATAGGGGCGGTCACACGGCGCACGCAGATGGCCTCGGACTCCTTCAGCGCGTGCTGGGCTTCTGCCAGGGTAGCGCGATAGTCGATATTGGCGACGTCCAGGCGCTGTCCGGGTATCTTCATCAGATCGATCATCCGTTCTTCAGTTTCGTCCTCCGGCTCACCTTCGAGCGGAAACTCTTCGTTCACATATACCAGCAGATCGGTGGCGCTGAGTACGCAGCGTATCCGTCCAGCTGACTTTTCTATCACGATCCAGCGTGGCTTCTGCGCCAGGGCCTGGCGCACGTCGGCGATCGAGCTCTGCTGGGAGAGCCGCACGAGGGCGCGATTCATGATTGCTGTGACACCGGCGCGCTGCAGATGAAGGGTGACCGGGTCGGCGGGGTATTGTAGCCCCAGAGTTTTCAGGGTCGAGATAAAAACGGACTTTTGTTTGAAAGCGACGCCGGTGACCAGGGTGGCCACCACGATGATGAGCATGGCAGGGAGAATCAGATTCGGATTGGCGGTCAGCTCCATCACCGCCAGCAGAGCGGCGAGTGGCGCCTGCAGCACGGCGCCCATCATTGCCGCCATCCCGAGCATGACATAGAAACCCACAGAGATTTCCTGGATCGGAGTGAAGGTACTGCCGATGAATCCAAGTACGCCGCCGACCGCAGCGCCGATGACGAAAGTCGGTCCGATGGTTCCGACCGGCAGGCCGAGACCAACGGCTGCTGCGCTGGCCAGTGTTTTGAGTAAGACGACGAGCAGCAGGGTGGTCAGGGTGAGCTGACCGAGCATGGCGGAGTTGACGGTGTCGTAGCCGATTCCCATCACTTCCGGTGCGGTAACACCGGCCAGACCGGTGATTGCACCGGCGAAGAGCGCGCGCAGCCAGAATGGCCAGTCAGACAGTCGTGCAAACATCTGCACGGCCGTGATGAACGCGGCGGCGATGCAGCCGATGATCACGCCACCGACCACAATGAAGGGTATCTCGAGCCAGGACTGGAGGTTCACCGAGGCAACGATGAAGGCGGGCTCGTTACCGATGAAGAAATGAGTCAGCAGAGTTGCAGTGACCGACGCGATGATGACGGGAATGAAACTGCCCATGGTGTATTCCATCATTACCACTTCCATCGCGAAGATCACCCCGGCGATCGGTGTGTTGAAGGATCCTGCGATTGCAGCGGCTGTGCCACAGGCGACCAGAGTCCTTATGCTGTTGTTCGGCAGATTGAGGGCCTGACCGATCATGCTGGAACTCGCGGCCCCGAGGTGCACGGCGGGTCCTTCCCTGCCGCCGGACTGACCACTGATCAGGGCGATGAGACCGCCGAAAAACTGAATGATTGCGTTACGGGCGGGCAGGTGACCCTGATGCCGGCTCAGGCGTTCCATAACGTGTACGACGCCCACCCGCCGGTCTGCCGCTGTGAAACGGGTGAGCAGAATGCCGATGAGGAGCGCGCCCGCGACCGGCAGCAGCAGTCTGCCAATGTAGGGCAGTGATTCGAAAGACTCGCCGCCGTTCTGGAGGATCCACTCCGCAAGGACAAAGTCTATGGAGACCCGGAAAGCCAGGATCACCAGGCCTGTCAGCAGACCCGCGACAATCGCCAGGATCGACAGTTGAGGCAGCGCGTCGACATTCGCCAGCTGACGCCGGAAGAACTCGGGGCTGAGGAGACGTGGCAGTTTCAGTGGTGACTTAGTTCTCGTGGATGGAAGGGTCAATGCATCACTACAGGCGCATTAGTATAAGCTGCGGCCGATGAATAAAGGCAGGTTATGGCGCCAGGCAAGGTCAGCGGTCTGAGAAGTGCTTCGGAATATCGGGTGGTGTCTCACCATCCACTGCGACGAGCGTTGATGGTCGTGGCTGTTGCCGGGATCTGTGCGCTGGGTGTGTTCGGCGGGTACTGGTTCGGCGGCGCGGAGTCCGAATTGGATTCCAGCTATGTGGATTCTCTGGAGTCACTCAAGCGCGCCAATGCGGCGGAGCTGAAGACGCTCAAGGGTGCTCTCGTGGAAGCCGGCCTGGCTCGTGAGGTAGATCGGCAGGCGGCAGAGGAGTTGCGCGAGTCGATTCGAGCTTTGCGAAACGAAGTGGCGGCTTTGCAGGAAGAAGTTACTTTCTACAAGAGTCTGATGGCGCCCAGTACTGTCGCCAAAGGGTTACAGATCGCAGAGTTCGATCTGTCGAAAGCGGGTGCGGAGCGCCAGTTTCTCTACCACATCCTTCTGACACAGGTTGAATCCCGGCGTGACTGGATCCAGGGTGAAGTTCGCCTGGAGGTCTTCGGGATGCCGCCGGGTGCGGAGGTCGAACAGGTGCTGCCGTTCACAGAACTCGCGGGCACAGAACCTTATCCTCTGAAGTTCCGGTTCCGCTACTTCCAGGATCTGAGCGGCCTGGTGACGCTGCCGGCCGGCTTCCAGCCTACCCGCGTGGTGGTTGTCGCCAGAAAGCGGGGGGGTGGGAATGTGGACGTAAGCCGGACATTCGGCTGGACGGCATCGGGATGAGCGTCTTTAATCCGTAAGGAAAGGCAGGAACAGCATGGCAGGATTCACAATGGCAGGACCCAGGAAGACCCGGAGTGGCGAAAAGGGTGTGACCCTGATTGCGGCCAACACTGAAATTACCGGAAATGTGGAATTTGTCAACCAACTATACATAAATGGTATAGTGCGAGGCAACATCCTGGCCAATGCGGATTCCGACGCTACGGTCATCATCAGTGAAGAGGGATCGGTGATTGGCGAGATCCGTGTGCCCAATGTGGTCGTCAATGGCAAGGTCGAGGGTGATGTCTACGCAAGCACCCGACTGGAGTTGGCGGCCAAGGCCGAAGTAAAAGGCAATGTTTACTACAAGCTGATTGAAATGCAGCTTGGCGCCATGGTTGCGGGCCAGCTGGTACACGATGATGCCCTGGGTAGCGCCAGCAAACCCAACGTCCACAAGTTTCCTGCCGAAAACAACGAGGCGACCGCGGCCAGAGGGCACTGACTCGGGGCTCGCATCGCGTTCAAGGTGGCGGCCCGCCTTACAGGCGTCGGCATGAAACATTCGAACTGGCAGTGTCGGACAGTCAGTACCGCAGCTTCCGGTTGACCCTCCCCGATCAGATTGCATATTGTGTTGGCCTCCCGGGCAACCGCCCGGCTCGCAGAAACGCATAGCCAGTACAGATACATAGATCAACATGGACATCCAGTTTTCCAGCCAGGCGGCCGCAAAGGTCAGGAAGCTCATCGAAGCCGACGGCAATGATGAGCTGAAACTGCGCGTGTTCGTTTCGGGTGGGGGATGCAGCGGGTTTTCCTACGGGTTCACCTTCGATGAAGAAGTCGCTGAAGACGATTCCGTGATTGTGCAGGACGGGGTGACGCTGCTGGTGGATGCACTCAGTTATCAGTATCTGCTGGGGTCACAGGTCGACTATGTGGAAAACCTGCAGGGTGCCCAGTTCATCGTCAGCAATCCCAATGCATCGTCGACCTGCGGCTGCGGAAACTCCTTCGCCGTCTAGACTGAGCTCCCTGGCTGGCGCGCCTCGGTACGGACCCTCCAAGGGCGCGGCTGCGACGGCTTGAGGACCGGTAAGGGGCCAGCCGCTCACGGCGGGTAGATGGCCCCGAGAATTCGACTTCCTCTCGCGCCCGTGACCGAAGGGGCGTTGCCCGTCAGTTCTGCCAGTCTGCGCATGGCCAGCCAGGCGAATGTGGCAGCCTCGATGCTGTCTCCGTCAACGGCCAGATCTTCGCTGACAATCACCGGTGCGCGGGCATGGTCAGCGATTCGTGTTCGCAGCAGATCGTTGTGGCGGCCACCGCCGCAGAGGATGACTCTACCGGCATCCACGGACCAGGCGGTGATCGCGTCGGTGATTGAGACGGCTGTCAGCTCCAGCAGGGTGCGCTGTACGTCCGCCGCCGCCGCATCCCCGGATCCGATTACCCTGTTGAGCCAGGCCAGATTGAACTGTTCCCGGCCGGTGCTCTTTGGCGGGCTGCGTCTGAAAAAGTCATCAGCCAGGCATCTTTCGAGCAGGTCCGGCAGTACCCTGCCGGTGGCCGCCCAGCGCCCCCCGGCATCGAAGGCCGTGCCCTCATGCAGGGCACACCAGCTGTCCATCAGGCCATTGCCGGGTCCGGTGTCGAATCCCCGAATCTGCTGACCAGATGCTTTCGGCAGAACACTGATGTTGCCGATTCCACCGATATTGACCACCACCCGGGTTTCTTCCGGGGTGCGGAACAGCGCCTCATGGAAGAGGGGTACCAGTGGAGCGCCCTGGCCTCCCGCCGCCATGTCGCGTCGTCGGAAATCGGCGATCGTGGTGATGCCGGTCGTCTCAGCAACGAGATTGGGATCGCCAATCTGCCAGGTGAATGGGGATTCATGGAATGGTCGGTGTCGAACCGTCTGACCGTGACTGCCGATTGCCTGAATGTCCCTTGCCGCGCAACCTGCTTCGTTGAGAAATTCGAGCACCGCCTCGCCGATAAAAAGACCCAGATCCCTGTCGAGACTGCCGATCAGATCCAGATCGTCGTTGCCGGGTTGTCCGGCAGCGAGCAGATCGAGCCTGAGCCGGTCGGGTAGTGGTTTCGTGGTTGCGCGGACAACCTCGGGGCGTGCACCGGATTTGAGAAGGGCGAGATCCAGGCCATCGACACTGGTGCCACTGATCGCGCCGACAAAGAGCTGCCCCGATATGGGTTGTGCACTCAATGGGAATGCACGCCTGACGTCCTCATCGTGCGAGGGCGAGCTGGATCTGCTGCTTGTAGTTGCCGAGCAATGCCAATAAGGGTGACACCTGGGTAGCGAATCGGTCTTTTTCGTTGCCGGGAACTGGCGTGGCATCGGGCAGTTTCACGGTACGTGGATTCTGATGCACACCATTGACCAGAAACTCGTAGTGGAGATGAGGGCCGGTGGCCCATCCGGTGGCTCCGACATAGCCGATGATCTGGCCTTGTCGCACCTTGCTGCCGGCTCGGATGCCTCGGCCGAACTTGGACATGTGAAGGTACTTGGTCATGAACTGCTCGCCGTGCTGGAGCACGACATAGTTGCCGTTTGAACTTGAGCGGGTAGCAGCTGTGACCCGGCCGTCACCCGAAGCGAGGATGGGTGTGCCGGTTGGTGCGGCGTAGTCAATGCCCCGGTGCGGCATGGTGCGATTATGTAATGGGTGCTTCCGACGCAGGTTGAAGTTCGAGCTGATCCTCGAGAATTCGACCGGTGCGCGGAGAAAGGCCTTGCGCATATTCCGGCCGTCGGGGCCGAAGTAGCCGGGCTGGCCGTTGGCATCCCGGTAAAGCACTGCCTGATAGCTCTGTTTCTGGTTGATGAACTCTGCGGCCAGGATATCGCCGTAGCCGACAAACTCGTCACCCAGATAAAGCTCTTCGAAGAGCACATAGAACTCATCACCTTTTCTGATATCCAGGACGAAATCGATATCCCACTGGAACATCTGAGCCAGTCTCATGGTGAGGGCGTCGTCCAGGCCTGCCTTCTGGCTCGCCAGGAAAAGACTCTGGTCGATCACCGCATGGCGATGTGCGGTCAGCCGCTCAGGCTCACGGAAGATCTCCTCACCAATGAAACCGCCGTCTTCCCGATTGAACACCAGTGTTTCCAGCGGCCCTGGTGAGTAGGTCATCCCCAGAAGTCGATCGTCGGCGGTGAGGCTGAACGTCAACTTGTGGCCGGGGTAGATTCTTTTCAGCCGTGCACCCAGCGGTTTGCTCGCGAGCAGGTTGGCCAGTTCACGCTGGGGGATTCCCTCACGCTTGAAAATCAGCGCCAGGCTTTCACCGGGTCGCACCGCGGTTTCCCGGAAAATGGAATCCGGCTGAGCTGCAACTTTCGTCGCAGCTTCCGGCAGGGTGCCGGTATCCGGGCCGGCTGGTGCAGGAAGGAGTGTGGCCGCTTGAGCAGGTTCCGCAGATCCATCGATTGCGGGTGTCACGCCGGCTGATTCGGTTGAAAGGGCCGTGTCTCTGGGGCTCGGTGAGGAGGTCCCGGTTAAAGGCGGGAGACTGAGCTGCTCAGAAACGGTCACCGGGCGGCTCTCTGCACCCTGATCCTCCATGGTGAAAAACACCATGATGGCCAAACCAAGCGCTAACACGCCGCAGATAATGAGATGACGATACGGGATGATCACGCGGGTCGCTGTCCTTCTCAACTTCACCAAAAACGCTTCAAAAACGGGCGGTTACACCGTGTTTTTCGAACTGAGGCTGGCTTGGCCGGGCTAGTATAGGCGATTGTTTCCCGTTGAGAAGCCCGGAATGGGTGATAGCTTTTAAAAGGTCCAGCTGCCCGGGGCCCTCCTGCTTGTGCGGGAATCCCGTTTTGGTATGGTGGCGCGCTTGTTCTGTCTGGCGAGAGAATGGCCCGGCAGCCGCTGAAAAATCAACAATCGAGAGTCGGGCGAAACCCATGCAGAGCGGATTGCTGGAAGATTTGAGGGAGCGGGGTCTCATCGCACAGGTATCCGATGAGGCCGGGCTTGCTGAGCATCTGCACGGGGGTGTACGGACACTCTACTGCGGATTTGATCCCACGGCGGACAGCCTGCACATCGGTAATCTGGTGCCGCTGCTGACATTAAGGCGGTTTCAGCAGGCGGGCCACCGTCCGATCCTGCTGCTTGGAGGCGCCACCGGACTTATTGGAGACCCCTCTGGAAGGACCGACGAAAGGTCGCTGAATCAGGCTGAAATCGTCGCTGAATGGGTTGAAAACATCCGCCGCCAGGTCGAGCGGATGGTGAGTTTCTCCGGTTCAAATGCGGCAAAAATTGTAAATAATCTTGACTGGACCCGCGATCTTGACGTGATTTCCTTTCTGCGAGACATAGGAAAACACTTTTCCGTTAATGCGATGATTCAGCGGGAGTCGGTTCGCAGCCGGCTGGATCGGGAAGGTGAGGGCCTGTCCTTTACCGAGTTCAGCTACATGCTGCTCCAGGCGATGGATTTTCTTCGTCTGGCAGAACAGGAAGCGTGCACCCTGCAGATCGGTGGCAGCGATCAATGGGGCAATATCGTCTCCGGTATGGATCTGGTGCGGCGGAAGCTGGCTGCGCCGGCATTTGCGCTTACCCTGCCGCTGATCGCCAAGGCAGACGGCACGAAATTCGGAAAAACCGCAGCCGGGGCTGTCTGGCTGGATTCCCGGAAAACGTCGCCCTACCGGTTCTATCAGTTCTGGCTCAACACAGCAGATGCGGATGTCGAACATTTCCTCAAAGTGTTCACCTTTATCAGTCTAAAGGACATCGCCACACTCCTCGCCAGCTTCGAGTCTGCACCCCAGCAGAGGGTGGCGCAGAAAGCCCTGGCGGACGCAGTCACCCTGCTGGTACACGGGGAAGAGGCCCTGAATTCCGCTCAGCGGATCACAGAGGCACTTTTTTCCGGCGAGACCGCCAAGCTGACCGAGGAGGACTTCGCCCAGCTGCGCCAGGATGGTATCGACTGCACGGCCGTTGCGGACAGGCCTGCCGGTCTGCTTGCTGTGCTGGTTGATGCGGGCCTGTCACCGTCCCGGGGTCAGGCTCGTAAGCTGATTGAAGGCGGGGGCGTCAGGATAAACGGAGCGGTAGAACGGGACCCCGAGCGAAGTCTCGACTTCACAGATGCCTGGTTCAATCGCTACTATCTGCTGCGGAAGGGAAAGAAGAACTGGCACCTGCTGGTCGGTTGAGCCCCGAAAAACGGGCTAAAACAGGCCGGAAATCTTTTTGCGGTTATTTCTCGAACGGCGCTTGCCAGTCAAGGTCGCCTGCGTATAATACGCCTCCCTTGCCACGGGGTCAGAAGATCCCGGGCCGCTCTTTAACAAAGAAATACTGAACAAGCCATTCGTGTGGGTGCTTGTAATTCATTGGTGTTTTCACGTTGATCAGACGTGATTACCACGAAATGCAATGCACAATCACCAGCCGGTTTCGATCGGTTCGGTGAGCGAAGTAATACATTTAGTTGAGCAACCTATGATCTTTAGCGAACTCGGAGTAATCCGAGGGCGCGATTTCAGTAAAAACTGAAGAGTTTGATCATGGCTCAGATTGAACGTTGGCGGCACGCCTAATACATGCAAGTCGAACGAGAAAGCACTTCGGTGTGAGTACAGTGGCGGACGGGTGAGTAACGCGTAGGAATATGCCTGGTAGTGGGGGACAACTCGGGGAAACTCGAGCTAATACCGCGTACGCTCTTCCCCTTAAAAGGAAGAGGAAAGTGGGGGATCTTCGGACCTCACGCTATCAGAGTAGCCTGCGTTGGATTAGCTAGTTGGTAGGGTAAAGGCCTACCAAGGCGACGATCCATAGCTGGTCTGAGAGGACGATCAGCCACACTGGAACTGAGACACGGTCCAGACTCCTACGGGAGGCAGCAGTAGGGAATCTTGGGCAATGGGCGAAAGCCTGACCCAGCGATGCCGCGTGTGCGAAGAAGGCCTTAGGGTTGTAAAGCACTTTCAGCAGTGAAGAAAGGCCGGGGGCTAATATCCCCCTGGTCATGACGTTAGCTGCAGAAGAAGCACCGGCTAACTCCGTGCCAGCAGCCGCGGTAATACGGAGGGTGCGAACGTTAATCGGAATTACTGGGCGTAAAGCGCGCGTAGGTGGTTCGGCAAGTGGGATGTGAAAGCCCCGGGCTCAACCTGGGAATTGCATTCCAAACTACCGGGCTAGAGTATGGTAGAGGGAGGTAGAATTTCCTGTGTAGCGGTGAAATGCGTAGATATAGGAAGGAATACCGGTGGCGAAGGCGGCCTCCTGGACCAATACTGACACTGAGGTGCGAAAGCGTGGGGAGCAAACAGGATTAGATACCCTGGTAGTCCACGCCGTAAACGATGAGAACTAGCCGTTGGACACCTTAGAGTGTTTAGTGGCGCAGCTAACGCG
Organism: Pseudomonadales bacterium; assembly: GCA_041395945.1. Taxonomy (NCBI): domain Bacteria; kingdom Pseudomonadati; phylum Pseudomonadota; class Gammaproteobacteria; order Pseudomonadales; species Pseudomonadales bacterium. The sequence goes on along the minus strand of JAWKZN010000001.1, from coordinate 3,254,487 downwards.
ATAAGTTCTCCGCCTGGGGAGTACGGCCGCAAGGTTAAAACTCAAATGAATTGACGGGGGCCCGCACAAGCGGTGGAGCATGTTGTTTAATTCGATGCAACGCGAAGAACCTTACCACCCCTTGACATACTCGGAACTTTCCAGAAATGGATTGGTGCCTTCGGGAACCGAGATACAGGTGCTGCATGGCTGTCGTCAGCTCGTGTCGTGAGATGTTGGGTTAAGTCCCGTAACGAGCGCAACCCTTGTCCTTATTTGCCAGCGGGTCATGCCGGGAACTCTAAGGAGACTGCCGGTGACAAACCGGAGGAAGGTGGGGATGACGTCAAGTCATCATGGCCCTCACGGGGTGGGCTACAAACGTGCTACAATGGGGAGTACAAAGGGCTGCAAACCAGCGATGGTGAGCGAATCCCAAAAAGCTTCTCGTAGTCCGGATAGGAGTCTGCAACTCGACTCCTTGAAGTCGGAATCGCTAGTAATCGCGAATCAGAATGTCGCGGTGAATACGTTCCCGGGCCTTGTACACACCGCCCGTCACGTCATGGGAGTGAATTGCACCAGAAGTAGCTAGTCCAACCTTCGGGAAGACGGTTACCACGGTGTGGTTCATGACTGGGACGAAGTCGTAACAAGGTAGCCGTAGGGGAACCTGCGGCTGGATCACCTCCTTAAACCTTATGGCCTGAGTATCTGTTCGGTAGATTTCGTTAACCTGAGCATTCGTGTTCAAGTTTCGGGATTCACCTGCAGATGCAAGATCGGCCCAGCTCACAATGAATGGAAACGAGGGGACAGTTTACTGTCCAGCCATCGCTCACGCGGTGGCCGCCCACACGAATGGTTTGTCAGTATTCTTAAGAGCAGACATCCGAACAGGGTCTGTAGCTCAGTTGGTTAGAGCGCACCCCTGATAAGGGTGAGGTCGGTGGTTCAAATCCACCCAGACCCACCAGATATCCGGTCCCGCCAAGTAAGCCAGGCGATTTCGGCTCATAGCGAGCGGAATTGCTGTGCGGTGGAGGATATTTCGCGGTTCTCGGCGGAACTGCCGGTTGCGATCGCGACTGCATCTTCGAAGAGGGGCCGTAGCTCAGCTGGGAGAGCGCCTGCCTTGCACGCAGGAGGTCAGGAGTTCGATCCTCCTCGGCTCCACCAACACTTGTTCGGTCGCCCGCCTTCCAGTTCCTGCTTTAGGCTGGGCCTATGTCGCAACGCGCACCGTTTGAGCCAACATCTAATGGTTCCAGTCTGTGTCATTGCTCGGATTAACCTCGAATGGTTAGACCGGGACAGTCTGAGAAGATCATTAGATGTTGGTTTGGCAGGAATCCCTTTTCCTCGGGATGAGGGTATTCGGAAGTCGCCACGTTCTTTAAAAATTCATTAGATATGTAGCCGCATTGTTATTCCTGAACTTCATGCTGATTTCAGCGTGACTTTCAGTCGATAACAACGCGGGTAACCTGTTAACTGCATACCCGCAGTTAGCAGATTCAAGATGCGTCTTGGAAGTTCGAGGGGCGTGTGGTGAAAACCGTGCGTGATACTCGAATATTCTGGCAAACGTTACCGATCCAGCCTGCCGTGGTAAGCGATACCGATGTTGAATAAACATCTGTGCGCAAGGTGGACTGGGTTATATGGTCAAGCGTTTAAGTGCATCTGGTGGATGCCTAGGCAGCTGAAGGCGATGAAGGACGTTGTAGCTTGCGATAAGCCTCGGGGAGTCAGCAAACAGACTTTGATCCGGGGATTTCCGAATGGGGAAACCCACCGCTCTCGAGCGGTATCAGCACCTGAATACATAGGGTGTTTGAAGCGAACCCGGGGAACTGAAATATCTAAGTACCCGGAGGAAAAGAAATCAACCGAGATTCCCTTAGTAGCGACGAGCGAACGGGGACCAGCCCTTAAGCATTCGTACTGTTAGTTGAAGTGTCTGGAAAGTCACGCGATACAGGGTGATAGCCCCGTAGACGAAAACAGTGTGTTTGTGAAATCGAGTAGGACGGGGCACGTGAAACCTTGTCTGAACATGGGGGGACCATCCTCCAAGGCTAAATACTCTCAGCTGACCGATAGTGAACCAGTACCGTGAGGGAAAGGCGAAAAGAACCCCTGTGAGGGGAGTGAAATAGAACCTGAAACCAGATGCATACAAGCAGTGGGAGCCGGTGTCGCTTGCGACATCCGGTGACTGCGTACCTTTTGTATAATGGGTCAGCGAGTTACTTTTACTGGCAAGGTTAACCATTTAGGGGAGCCGTAGGGAAACCGAGTCTTAACAGGGCGTGCTCTTCGCAAGAAGAGTTTAGTCGGTAGGAGTAGACCCGAAACCGGGCGATCTAGCCATGGGCAGGTTGAAGGTTGAGTAACATCAACTGGAGGACCGAACCCACTAATGTTGAAAAATTAGGGGATGACCTGTGGCTCGGAGTGAAAGGCTAATCAAGCCCGGAGATAGCTGGTTCTCCTCGAAAGCTATTTAGGTAGTGCCTCTTGTATCACCATCGGGGGTAGAGCACTGTTTGGGCTAGGGGGTCATCCCGACTTACCAACCCCATGCAAACTCCGAATACCGATGAGTGCAATCAAGGGAGACAGACAGCGGGTGCTAACGTCCGTTGTCGAGAGGGAAACAACCCAGACCGCCAGCTAAGGTCCCGAAATCACAGTTAAGTGGGAAACGATGTGGGAAGGCATAGACAGCCAGGAGGTTGGCTTAGAAGCAGCCATCCTTTAAAGAAAGCGTAATAGCTCACTGGTCGAGTCGGCCCGCGCGGAAGATGTAACGGGGCTCAAACTGTGTACCGAAGCTGCGGATGCGCGTCCTTCGGGACGTGCGTGGTAGAGGAGCGTTCTGTAAGCCTGTGAAGGTGAATCGAGAGATTTGCTGGAGGTATCAGAAGTGAGAATGCTGACATGAGTAACGATAAAGGAGGTGAAAATCCTCCTCGCCGAAAGACCAAGGGTTCCTGCGCAACGTTCATCGGCGCAGGGTGAGTCGGCCCCTAAGACGAGGCCGAAAGGCGTAGTCGATGGGAAGCTGGTTAATATTCCAGCACCGATCGTAGCTGCGATGGGGTGACGGAGAAGGCTAGACTGGCCTGGTGATGGTTATCCAGGTTTAAGCAAGTAGGCTGAGATTCCAGGTAAATCCGGAGTCTCCCCTTCAGTGGGAAAGTCGAGATGTGATGACGAACCGCTCTTATACGAGCGGGAAGTAGTTGATGCCATGCTTCCAAGAAAAACCTCTAAGCTTCAGGCTACGGGCGACCGTACCCCAAACCGACACAGGTGGTCGGGTAGAGAATACCAAGGCGCTTGAGAGAACTCGGGTGAAGGAACTAGGCAAAATGGCACCGTAACTTCGGGAGAAGGTGCGCCGCTTGGGGTGATCGGACTTGCTCCGTAAGCTCTGGGCGGTCGAAGATACCAGGTGGCTGCGACTGTTTATTAAAAACACAGCACTCTGCAAACACGTAAGTGGAAGTATAGGGTGTGACGCCTGCCCGGTGCCGGAAGGTTAATTGATGGGGTTAGTCTTCGGACGAAGCTCTTGATCGAAGCCCCGGTAAACGGCGGCCGTAACTATAACGGTCCTAAGGTAGCGAAATTCCTTGTCGGGTAAGTTCCGACCTGCACGAATGGCGTAACGATGGCCACACTGTCTCCACCCGAGACTCAGTGAAATTGAAATCGCGGTGAAGATGCCGTGTACCCGCGGCTAGACGGAAAGACCCCGTGAACCTTTACTATAGCTTCACACTGGACTTTGACTTAACTTGTGTAGGATAGGTGGGAGACTTTGAAGCAGTCACGCCAGTGATTGTGGAGTCAACCTTGAAATACCACCCTGGTTACGTCGGGGTTCTAACTCTGACCCGTTATCCGGGTCGAGGACAGTGTGTGGTGGGTAGTTTGACTGGGGCGGTCTCCTCCTAAAGAGTAACGGAGGAGCACGAAGGTGCACTCAGCATGGTCGGAAATCATGCGTTGCGTGTAAAGGCATAAGTGCGCTTGACTGCGAGACTGACAAGTCGAGCAGGGTCGAAAGACGGTCTTAGTGATCCGGTGGTTCTGTATGGAAGGGCCATCGCTCAACGGATAAAAGGTACTCCGGGGATAACAGGCTGATACCGCCCAAGAGTTCACATCGACGGCGGTGTTTGGCACCTCGATGTCGGCTCATCACATCCTGGGGCCGAAGCCGGTCCCAAGGGTATGGCTGTTCGCCATTTAAAGTGGTACGCGAGCTGGGTTTAGAACGTCGTGAGACAGTTCGGTCCCTATCTGCCGTGGGCGTATGAGATTTGAGAGGAGCTGCTCCTAGTACGAGAGGACCGGAGTGGACGAACCTCTGGTGTTCCGGTTGTCACGCCAGTGGCATTGCCGGGTAGCTATGTTCGGAAGGGATAACCGCTGAAAGCATCTAAGCGGGAAGCCCACCTCAAGATAAGATCTCACTAATCTTCGGATTCTAAAGGGCCCTCGTAGACTACGAGGTTGATAGGCAGGGTGTGTAAGCGTTGTAAGGCGTTGAGCTAACCTGTACTAATTGCCCGTGAGGCTTGACCATATAACCGAGTCTGTCGGTCCCTTCGGGGCCCTGCAGAGCTGGTTAGCAGGTAACAAGCCAGATTAGAAACCAGGAACGCATCTTGCTACATATCTTCTGAATGACCTTGTTTCGTCTGAAGCAGACGGAGCAGGCAAAAGAATTCTCACCGTTGATGGTGGGTAGCGACGGAGTTTTCGCAGAAAACTCCTTAGGTACTCACCGAAGGTGAGTACCCTTTGTCTGACGACCATAGCGAGTTGGAACCACCTGATCCCATACCGAACTCAGTAGTGAAACGGCTCAGCGCCGATGGTAGTGTGGGGTTTCCCCATGTGAGAGTAGGTCATCGTCAGGCTCTTATTCCTAAAAAGGCTCAACCAGCAGGTTGGGCCTTTTTTTTCGGGCAATCAGCAGTTGCTGGCAGACAATGGCGCGGACAGATCCTCTGGCCGTAACCGTCCGGTAAACCCATCTAGCGCGATCTGAATCGGGTGCCGAGGATAGTGTCCACTTAATCGATAGGTGGACACAAAGATGGCAGGAGTGCGCGGTACGCGTCGCCGTCATAGCGCAGAGTTGAAGACCAGAGTTCTGGATGCCTGTAACGAACCTGGGTAAGCGCCGACTATTCCCCGTTCTTGAAGTTAGCAGGTAGTAGTGCTTCGAAGTCACTGATGTTGACAGCCTTGGGTAGCTCTGCGAACAACTGCAGCAAGTAGTCGTGTGGATTCAGTCCATGCCCTTTGGCCGTCTCGATCAAGCTGTAGAGATTTGCGCTGGCAGTGACCCCGCGCTGTGATTGAGAGAACAACCAGTTTTTCCTGCCGATCACGAACGGCCGGATCGCATTCTCAGCACGGTTGTTGTCGATGGGATAAACACCGTTTTCCGTATAGCGCGTCAGCCGTGGCCACTGATTGTGCAGATAACTCATCGCCTTACCTGTCGCCGTGCCGGGCGCTGTCCTCGGCAACGCTTTCTCCAGCCAGACGTGAAGTCGGTCAAGCAGCAGGATAGCCTGCGCCTGGCGAGCATCATGCACTTCGTCTGTCGTTGCTCCTTTGAGCGAGCGTTCCACCCCATAGAGTTTGTTGATCAGCGCCAACGCCTGGTCCGGTGTGCCGGTTTTTCCTTTCGGCTGCAGCCGCTGTGCCTCAACGAACTTACGCCGTGCATGCGCCCAGCAACCGAGTCGCTCGATCTGCGTTGTCGTGCACAGCCCATCGTAGCCCTCATAGCCATCGACCATCAGAGCGCCGGCATAGTCGCCGAGCAGATCCTTCGGTACCTGCCCGCTGCGGGTCGGCGCATAGTGGAACAACACGGTCCCAGCGTTCGGTGGTCCCGCCGCCGTGACCCACATGTAACTCTTCGATTGTGGTTTGCGGCCTGGCTCAGCGAGCACCTGCACCGGGGTCTCGTCCATATGCACGACCGGCATCTGCCGGATCTGATCCCACAGCAGATTGATCAGCGGCTGTACCAGCTGCCCGCAGGCAATCATCCAGTTCGCCAGGGTGGTGCGGTCCAGGTGCACGCCGAGGCGTTCGAAGATCGCACTCTGGCGATACAGGGGTAGCGCATCCTGGTATTTGGAGACGGTGATCCACGCCAGCAGGCTGGGGGTCGCCATGCTCTTGGGGATCGGTTGCGGCGGCTTCGCCGCCGTCACCACATGGCCTTCGCAGCACGGGCACGTGTATTTCTTCTGGATGTGACGCAACACGTACAGTTCGGCGGGCTTGAACTCGAGTTGTTCACTCGCCTCTTCACCCATCGGGGTGAGCGCACAGCCGTGCTCGGCACAGACCTTCTCGGCCTCGGTCAGATCATGGATCACGTCGACTCGCGGCAGATCGTCTGACAGACGTGGCCGGCCACGGCGTGCTCGTTGATGACCTTTGACCGCGATTGGCTCGGCCGCAGCCGGAACCTCTTCCAGATCTGCGCCTTGATCGAACAGGCGCTCCTGCTCCGGTGGGGTTTGTTCACTTGAGGATCCGAACTGACGATGACGCAGCGCGCGGATCAGTTCTTCAAGATGCTGGATGCGGCGGTCTTTCTGATCGATCGTCGTGGCTTGCTGATCAACGCGCGAACGCAGCGTGACGTTTTCTTCAAGCAGTGCTGACGTTGATTTCGCCATGCGCGCAGTGTAATCGAGCGCGACTCAGACGGCGACATATTCCAGCGCACTGTGCGGCTGCATGCGCGTGATATCGAAGCCACGCAGCAGCCAGTGGAACTGTTCTTCACTCAACTCGATCACCGCCGCATCGAGCTTCCTCGGCCACAAGAACTTCGCCCGCTCCAACCGCTTGTACCACAGACAGAACCCGGTCTCGTCCCAGTAGATAACCTTCAGTTTGTCGCGACGCCGGTTGCAGAACACGAACACGGCATCTGCATAAGGTGACAGAGCCATGCTGTGCTCGATGATCACCACCAGGCCGTTGATGGCCTTGCGGAAGTCGACCGGTTCTCGGTGCAGGTACACGGTCGGTACATCCTGGAACAGTCTCACGTGCGCAGTGCACGGATCAGTTCACGAAGCCAGGTCGACGAGGTCCCGGCATCACAGCGGATAGTGACATCCTGAACCTGGATCGTGACCGAGCGGGATGCAGCAGAGACTCGGACCGGCACAAAGTCACTCGGCTGCTTGCGCAGCCGAGCTCTGACCTTGGAGAAATAGCCGGCGTTCAGATCACGCTCGGAGCAGAACGCTGCGGCACTCTGGGAACCTGATTCGAACTCGGCTATCAGTGACTGCCAATCGGCAGAGGATCGACGACGGGGCATGATTAGACCTCCTGATTCGGGAGGCCGAAACTATCGAACATCGTTCAGCTTCAGAAGGACGGGGATTACTCGGCGCTTACGAACCTGGAGCCTCGGTTGCGCGGATCGCGATGGAGCACGGGCTGAACGCGAACCTGGTACACAGGTGGCGTCGGCTGGCGGGACCAGGGCAGCGGGCGGTTAAGGACATTGATCCGATCAACGAGTTCATCGCCCTGCCGGTGTTACCGCCGACCGGATCGATGCCGGCAGGCGACATCCGGATCTCGATCCGTCGAGGTGGCACGACGCTCGATATCCAGTGGCCAGTCGCGGGCGCAGGGATCTGTGCCCAGTGGCTGAGTGAGTTGCTGCAGTGATCCGTATCGATGAGATCTGGCTCGCCGTCGAGCCGCTCGACATGCGGGCAGGCCCCGATACCGCGCTGGCCCGGGTGATCAAGGTTTTTGGTGAGGCGCGTGCGCATCACGCCTACCTGTTCGCGAACCGGCGGGCCAATCGGATGAAGGTGCTCGTGCACGACGGCTTTGGTCTGTGGTTGTGTGCCCGACGTCTGCATCGCGGCGGCTTCATCTGGGCGGGTGTACGGTCAGAGGCTGCGGTGACGCTGACCGCCGAGCAGTTGCAGGCACTGGTGGTTGGACTGCCCTGGCAGCGACTGGGCGCGGTCGCCATCCGGCTTGCCTGAGCCGGATATTTTTCTCGCAATGGATCCCGTTCGGTTGCCTGTTGTGGGATACTGCCCGCCATGCACTCGGCCGATCAACTTGCCACCTTGGACGCAGAATCGCTGCGTGCGCTGGCCGCGCAGCTACTTGCCGAAGTGGTCGAGATCCGCCGCGACAACACGCTGAAGCAACTGAAGATCGACCAGCTCACCCACGAGATGGCGATCCTGAAGCGCTGGAAGTTCGCTGCACGTAGCGAGCGGTTGAACCCCGCCCAGCGTCACCTGTTCGAAGAGACGCTCGAAGCCGATCTGGAAGCCATCGGTCTAGAACTCGAGGCGTTACAGAGCATCGAACAGCGTACCCCGCTCAAGGGCAAGCCGCGCCGGGCCGCCTTGCCCGCCCATCTGCCCCGCACTGAGGTGCGCCACGAGCCGGAGTCGACCCTTTGCGCCTGCGGTTGTGCCATGAAGCGCATCGGCGAGGATATCAGCGAGAAGCTCGACTATGTGCCGGGCGTGTTCAGCGTCGAGCGACACGTCCGCGGCAAGTGGGTGTGCGGGCGCTGTGAGATCCTCGTCCAGGCGCCGGTACCCCCGCACGTGATCGACAAAGGCCTGCCGACGGCAGGCCTGCTGGCCCAGGTGCTGGTGGCCAAATACCTGGATCATCAGCCGTTGTACCGACAGGAAGGTATTTTTGGCCGGGCGGGGGTGGCGATCCCGCGCTCAACCCTGGCGCACTGGGTGGGTCAGTGCGGCGTTCAACTGCAGCCGCTGGTGGACGCCTTGCGAGAGCAGATGCTCGAACGACCCGTTTTACACGCTGACGAGACGCCGGTGGCAATGCTGGTACCCGGCAAGGGTAAAACCCATCGGGCCTATGTCTGGACCTACGGGACGACGGTCTATGATCCACTGCAGGCCGTGGTCTACGACTTCGCCGAGGGTCGTGCTGGAGCGCACGCCAGGCGCTTCCTCACCGGCTGGCAGGGCAAGCTGGTGTGTGATGACTTCAAAGGTTACAAGGCGCTGTTCGCCGGTGGCGTCACAGAAGTGGGATGCCTGGCACATGCCCGGCGCAAGTTCTTCGATCTGTGGACGAACCACCAGAGTCCCGTTGCAGAAGAGGCCTTGCGCTTCTACGCGGCGATCTACGACATAGAACGAAGCCTGCAGGCGCTCGATGTCGATCAGCGCACTCGACTGCGAACACTGAAGACCCGGCCGATCGTGGATACCTTCCACGACTGGCTGGTACTGCAGCGTCAGAAGGCGACGGATGGCACGGCGATTGCCAAAGCCATCGACTACAGCCTGAATCGCTGGAGTGCACTCGTCCGGTTCGTCGAGGACGGCAATCTGCCGCCGGACAACAATCACATCGAGAATCGCATCCGGCCGATCGCGCTGGGGCGTTCGAACTGGTTGTTCGCGGGATCTCTGCGCGGTGGGCAACGTGCCGCTGCTGCGATGAGCCTCATCCAGTCAGCAAAGCTTAACGGGCATGACGCCTACGCATACCTTAAGGACGTGCTCGAGCGACTGCCGACGCAGCCGGCGAGCCGGATCGAAGAGTTACTGCCGCACTGCTGGAATCCCGACACCAGCGCTACGTAGACAAAATCCTTCTAAAGGCAAGATGGGTTCACCGGACGGTTACCTCTGGCCGGCACCAGACCGGCCAGTCGGGGCAGGCGCTGGTTGTTCGTGTCGATGGCCCGGCCCTAAACTAGCGGACCAGGATGCGAGGGGGTGAGCCGATGTCCGATCCGCAACAGGTCGAAGAGGATCTGCTGATGGCGCGGCTGAGTCCCCTATTGAATGGCGGATCGCCGACCCTTGCCGAGCTCGGCATGACTCTGGATCGTGTTCAGGAACTGGGATTTTCCGTTTCTGAAGATCGTGTGCGGATACCCGATGGCATCGAGCGACTGGATGGTTCCAGAATTCGGGATCAGCTGAGCGGCCGGGCGTTGCGCTGGCTTAATGACCTGGAAGTATTTCCAGTGGTCGGTTCTACAAACGCTCACCTGATGAGAAAGACGGCGGGAGGCTCAATCGCCGGACTCGTCGCAATAGCGGAGCTGCAGGTAAAGGGTCGCGGGCGGCGGGGTAGAGGCTGGCAGAGCCCGTTCGGGAGCAATCTGGCGCTGTCAGCAGGACTGTCTTTCCCGCACAAGCCTGCGGATCTTGGCGGCTTCAGTCTCTGCATCGGCCTCGCGCTGGTGGATCAGCTCCTCGATCTTGGAATTCAAGGTGTCGAGGTCAAGTGGCCGAATGATGTGCTGCTGCATGGACGAAAGCTGGCAGGTGTACTGATTGAGCTCGTTTCCTGCCCTGACAGGACGGACGTCGTCGTTGGAGTTGGGATCAATCTGCAGTTGACCCCGTCGGTCCGTTCTCTCATCGATCAACCGATTGCCGACCTCCATGAAACGGGGTGCATCGTGTCCAGAAATCTGCTGGCCGCCCGTTTCCTGTCCGGCATCGTGGATTACGCTCAAGGGTTCGCACAGCAGGGCTTTCGTCCCATGGTGGAGGCGTTCAACTCCCATCATCGCTTCCATCGGAAGCCCGTACGCCTGATACAGGCCGACGGGGAGTCCTGTGGAGTCGTGCAGGGGGTCACAGAGACCGGTGAGCTGATCCTGGAAACTGTGTCTGGTACCTGTGTGTACAACGCAGGTGAAGTATCGATGCGTGACGCGAAGGCCTGATACCCGGTTGTCCGCTCGATTCCAGGACGACTATACTGCCGGCGCCCGCATGATGCGGGCACCCAGCAGTCTCGAGGTGGTTACCAGTCCCGGATGGATCCTGCACAAAAACCCGATTCGCGAAGACTGCTCACCCTGGGCACCCTCTGTGTAGCACTGATAGTGGCTGCCAATCTCCTTATCGTTCCATGGTTGCATGAACCTGCGGGTGAAGACCGTGCGGACAGCGGCGCTGAAGAGTTTCCACTCGAAATACGATTGCTCCAGGAGCTTGGCCCCGAGGCTATCGAACAGCTTGACGATCAGACAGCCGACGCGGATGTACCTGCTCAGGGGGCTGCTTCGGCTGAGATGCTCGACGACGGCGTGCCCAACAGTGGCTCAGGGCAGCTCGGAAGTGGTGATGACGTCGTGCAGTCTGCGCTCGCCTGTCGGGTCTGGGGGCCGATCGGGGTAGAGGGGGTGGTAGAAGCGCTGCGCCAGCAGATCGAGTCCGCTGGAGATGTCATTGACATACAGGCCTCAGAGTTGAGCAGCGATCCGGACTACCTGGTATATATCGACACCGACCAGAATATTGACAATGCCCGTCGCCTGCTTCAGGAACTGGAATCCCAATCAATAGACGCCTACGTGATTTCGGGTGGATCGCTGGTGAACTCGGTATCGGCAGGCGTTTTCAGTCGCCGCTCCCGGGCTGAAGCGCATCAGCAGCGATTGACCGGACTGGGGTACGAGTCGATTGTGGAACCTCTGGAAAGAGCTCACACCGTTTACCATCTCTATGCCCGGGTTCCCCAGGGATTCGAAACCGAAGGTCACCCGTCGAAGGATTGTGCCGCGATTGCGTCCCTGAGGTAGTTTCTATAGAATCCCGCTCCCATTTTGGCCGCCATAGCTCAGTCGGTAGAGCAGCTCACTTGTAATGAGAAGGTCCAGGGTTCGACTCCTTGTGGCGGCACCAATCGCCACCCGGAGGGCCGGGTAAAAGCCCGGAAACACTGGGCTACAGGGTAGCGGCCTGATTTTGGGATGGTAACGGGACGGTCGAAGCGAGACGGCGCAACGGGACCGGTTGCTGGCAGGAGAGTGCATACACTGTGTCGACACATGGGGTTGGCAGGGTGGCTTTTTGCGTCTTCCGCTGGATGAATGTTGGCCGTGATTGACACGAATTTGATGCAGGAGTGACCAGCGGGGGTATCAGCAAATCACCAGTACGTTGTGTGGACGCGAAGACGCGGAGGGGTTCCCGAGCGGTCAAAGGGATCAGACTGTAAATCTGACGGCTTAGCCTTCGAAGGTTCGAATCCTTCCCCCTCCACCATTTTGCCCCTGCGGATTGTTGGAGGCCGAAACTGGTGAAAGTGCGCGGGTATAGTTCAGCGGTAGAACCTCAGCCTTCCAAGCTGATGACGCGGGTTCGATTCCCGCTACCCGCTCCAGTCCGTGGCTGGCAGATGGGCTGACTGGCAGAAAACGTAAAGAAGCTTGGTTGACGGGATTGCGTCAGCAGATCGAGAAGGTACGACAGGGGCGCGGCTCACATAGCTCAGTCGGTAGAGCACTTCCTTGGTAAGGAAGAGGTCATCGGTTCGATTCCGATTGTGAGCACCATATTTCGGACTCGACCAGCTGGTCGGGGATTGGGACGGATGAGATTCGGAAAGAGATAAGAGAATTGAGGAAGAACGATGGGCAAAGAAAAATTTGAGCGTAAGAAGCCGCACGTAAACGTTGGGACGATTGGTCATGTAGACCATGGCAAGACGACGCTGACGGCGGCGCTGACGAAGGTGTGTTCAGAGACCTACGGTGGCACCTTTCTGGCGTTTGACCAGATTGACAATGCACCGGAAGAGCGCGAGCGGGGCATCACGATTGCGACCGCGCACGTGGAGTACGAGAGCGCGAAGCGTCATTACGCCCATGTGGATTGCCCGGGACACGCGGATTATGTGAAGAACATGATCACCGGGGCGGCACAGATGGATGGAGCGATTCTGGTGGTATCGGCGGCGGATGGCCCGATGCCGCAGACGCGGGAACACATTCTGCTGTCGCGGCAGGTGGGTGTGCCGAAGATCGTGGTCTTCATGAACAAGGCGGACATGGTGGACGATGACGAGCTGCTGGAGCTTGTTGAGATGGAAGTCCGCGAACTGCTGGACCAGTACGAGTTTCCGGGTGATGACACACCGATCATCATTGGCAGTGCGCTGAAGGCCCTGGAAGGGGATGCGAGCGACATTGGTGTACCGGCGGTACAGAAGCTGGTTGAGGCGCTGGATGAGTACATTCCGGAGCCTGAGCGGCCGGTGGATCGTCCGTTTCTGATGCCGATCGAGGACGTGTTCTCGATATCGGGTCGGGGTACGGTGGTGACGGGTCGAGTGGCCCGGGGCATCGTGAAGGTGGGTGATGAGATCGAGATTGTCGGGATCAACCCGACGTCGACGACGACGTGCACCGGGGTAGAGATGTTCCGCAAGCTGCTGGACGAAGGTCGGGCAGGGGAGAACATCGGCGTGCTGCTGCGTGGCACGAAGCGGGAAGAGGTTGAGCGGGGTCAGGTACTGGCGAAGCCGGGATCGATCACGCCGCATACGGTGTTCGAGTCGGAAGTCTACGTGCTGTCGAAGGATGAAGGCGGGCGTCATACGCCGTTCTTCAAGGGGTATCGTCCGCAGTTTTTCTTTGAGACGACGGATGTGACGGGCACCTGTGAGCTGCCGACGGACGTGGAGATGGTGATGCCGGGAGACAACGTGAATATGGTGGTGACGTTGATTTCGCCGATTGCGATGGAAGAAGGCCAGCGTTTTGCGATCCGTGAAGGTGGCAGAACGGTCGGCGCCGGCGTGGTAACCAGCATCAAAGAGTAAGTCTTCGCAGGCAGGGCGGATTAAGCATTAGGCCAGTAGCTCAACTAGGCAGAGCAGCGGTCTCCAAAACCGCAGGTTGGGGGTTCGATTCCCTCCTGGCCTGCCAGACGACGGGAATTTGATGAGCACGACGACAGAATCGCAGGGTTTCGACTGGCTCAAGTGGCTGGTGGTATTCGGCATCCTCGGTCTTGGGATTTTCGGCAACTGGTATTACCAGGATCAGTCATTGCTCTACCGCGTGCTGGCGATGCTGGTACTGGCCGTAGGTGCATTTGCGATGGCGGTGCAGACCGAGCGGGGCAGAAACGCCTGGACTCTGATCAAAGAGTCTCGCAGTGAAATCCGTCGTGTGGTCTGGCCGAGCTGGGATGAGACCACCCAGACGACGATGATCGTGCTGGTGCTGGTCCTCGTTTTCTCGCTGATTCTGTGGCTGCTGGATTCTGCGCTGAGCTGGCTGGTTTCGATAATTATCGGCTGAACGCCGGAGTAAATGGCCGGTGGGCTGGACAGGATCAAATAAGCGGATGCCTTATGTCTAAGAAGTGGTACGTGGTGCATGCCTATTCGGGCTTTGAGAAATCGGTTGCCCGGGCACTCAAAGAGCGGGTGAATCTCTCAGCTCTGGGTGACTTCTTTGGCGAAATTCTGGTACCGACAGAGGAAGTGGTCGAAATGCGTGCCGGTCAGAAGCGGCGCAGCGAGCGCAAGTTTTTCCCGGGATACGTGCTTGTGGAAATGGAGCTCAACGACGAGACCTGGCACCTGGTGAAAGAGACCCCCCGGGTCATGGGATTCATCGGTGGTAAAGCCGACAAACCGGCCCCGCTCACCGAGGCAGAAGCCCGTGCCATTCTGGATCGGGTGGCAGCAGGCAGTGAGAAGGCGACCCCGAAGACCGTCTTCGAGCCCGGCGAGATTGTTCGAGTGATCGATGGTCCGTTCAACGACTTCAATGGTGTCGTTGAAGAGGTGAATTACGAAAAGAGCCGGCTGCATGTGGCGGTCACGATTTTCGGGCGTTCCACGCCTGTGGAGTTGGATTTCGGGCAGGTCGAAAAGGGCTAACGGCCGGCATCAGGTTTCTTGGACCACCTGCCGGTATTCAGACCGTCGGGCGGGAAGTTGAAAAGAACGCGGACGAAGTGTCCGCAAGAACGCGGACGAAGTGTCCGCATTAACGCGGACCGGGCGTCCGCAACGGGGAGTGCAGTCGCGTCGGAGTCCGAAGGGCGATGCACGCTGGAACCCACAAGGAGTGATTGATGGCTAAGAAGGTAACCGCCTATATCAAGCTGCAGGTTGCAGCTCAGAAGGCAAATCCCAGTCCGCCAGTTGGCCCGGCTTTAGGCCAGCATGGCGTGAATATTATGGATTTCTGCAAAGCGTTTAACGCCCAGACCCAGCATCTCGAGGAAGGTCTGCCCACACCTGTGGTTATCACCGTGTACGCGGACCGCAGCTTTACCTTCATCATGAAAACCCCGCCGGCGGCGGTGCTGCTGCGCAAGGCAGCCAAGATCACCAAGGGCAGCGCTACACCGAACACCAGCAAGGTCGCCAAGGTGAACCGTGCGCAACTCGAAGAAATTGCCCAGATGAAGATGCCTGATCTCACTGCGGCCGATATGGATGCCGCGGTGCGGACCATAGCCGGCAGTGCACGCAGTGCGGGTATTGAAGTGGAGGGCGTGTAATGCCGAAGCTGACCAGAAAGCAGAAGCTGATCGCCGAGAAGGTTGATCTGCAGAAGAGCTATCCGATTGAAGACGCTGTTGCGCTGCTGAGCGAACTTGCGCGGTCAAAGTTCAAGGAATCCTTCGATATCTCGGTGAATCTGGGTGTTGATCCGAGGAAGTCCGATCAGGTGGTGCGCGGTGCGACGACGCTGCCCCACGGCACCGGTAAAACCGTTCGGGTTGCCGTATTCGCCCAGGGCGAAAACGCGGACAAGGCGACCGCTGCCGGTGCAGACCTGGTGGGCTTTGAAGATCTGGCGGAATCGATCAAGGGTGGCGTCATGGACTTTGATGTCCTGATTGCTACACCGGATGCGATGCGGCTGGTTGGCCAGCTGGGTCGGGTTCT
Organism: Pseudomonadales bacterium; assembly: GCA_041395945.1. Lineage (NCBI taxonomy): Bacteria > Pseudomonadati > Pseudomonadota > Gammaproteobacteria > Pseudomonadales > Pseudomonadales bacterium. The sequence continues at coordinate 3,238,758 of JAWKZN010000001.1, read as the reverse complement.
CGGCCCCCGTGGCCTGATGCCGAACCCGAAGACCGGGACCGTTACGCCGGATGTCGAAACCGCTGTAAAGAATGCCAAAGCCGGCCAGATTCAGTTCCGAACCGACAAGGCCGGAATCGTCCACGGTCGGGTCGGACAGGTCGGTTTCGAAAGTATCAAGATCAAGGACAACGTACAGGCACTGCTTGACGATCTGCGTAAGGCCAAACCCGCATCGGCGAAAGGCATCTATCTGAAGAAGATAGTGCTATCGACGACCATGGGTCCAGGTCTTCTGGTGGATCAGTCGAGTCTGTCCGTCGGTTGAGGAAGCGTTAGAAAGTTTTGAAGGTCCGGAGCGTAAGTTCCGGAGCCGTCAAAAACCGTAGGTGGGCGACTCGCGGAGCGAGTCGCTTGGGAGTTCCGGCTCAGCCGGAACTCCTGGCGGCGACCGCAGGAAGCGGCCGCTCCAGGGGCGCCCTTAATTTCCTACGCAGACGGTGTTACCTGGGTAAGTGTGTGCGTGCTTCGTGCCACAGGCTTTTGGGTCGCCGTAGTTTGGAAGTTCGACCATTCGTGGTCGTTATGTGGATATCGGCGATATCCGCTTGAGGTTCTCAATAAGGAGTAACCATGGCATTAAGACTTGCAGAAAAACAAGCGATTGTTGCCGAGGTTAACGAGGCCGCGACAAAGGCTCTGTCTGCCGTTGTCAGCGATTATCGTGGACTGACTGTCGAACAGATGACCACGTTGCGGGCGAAAGCGCGTGACACGGGCGTCTATGTGAAAGTGGTCCGTAATACGCTGGCTCGGCGCGCCATTGAGGGTACTGATTTCGAGTGTCTCAAAGACACACTGGTCGGCCCCACGATGTTTGCCTTTTCGCAGGAAGATCCAGGATCGGCGGCGCGTCTGCTGAAAGGGTATGCCAAGGATTGGGAGGCTTTGCAGGTCAAAGCTCTGTCAATCGGTGGCCGGCTTCTCAGTGCAGATCAGATCGATCGTGTGGCAGCGCTGCCCACGAGAGATGAGGCTCTGTCACTGCTGATGGCCGTCATGCAGGCTCCGATCGCCAAGCTCGCCCGCACTCTCAATGAAGTGCCAGGCAAGCTGGTGCGCACGATGGCAGCGATCCGGGATCAGAAGCAGGCTTCGTAAGCTTCAGTACAGCTAACAGCCCAGAGTATTTAGGAGAATAGTTAAATGGCACTGTCCAAAGACGATATGTTGAATGCCATCGCGCAGATGAGCGTGATGGAAGTCGTGGATCTGATTTCCGCGATGGAAGAAAAGTTCGGGGTTTCTGCGGCCGCAGCTGTGGCAGCCGCTCCCGCAGCAGCAGCACCCGTTGCTGCAGCGGAAGAGAAGGACGAGTTTGATGTGATGCTGATCTCTTCCGGCGAAAAGAAAGTGAACGTCATCAAAGTGGTACGTGCGATCACTGGTCTTGGCCTGAAAGAAGCGAAGGCTCTGGTTGACGAAGCACCTTCCGCGGTCAAGGAAGGCGCAAACAAAGCCGAAGCCGAAGACTTCAAAAAGCAGCTGGAAGAAGCTGGCGCTACGGTTGAGCTCAAGTAGTCTGAAAAATATCAGACCAGCGCGTTCGACAGGCTGGGGGTGTATGCGCCTCCGGCCTTTCGGCGTTTCGCGAAATACAGGCTGCCAGCAGCATGCTTCGCGACAGACAGAATTCGATTAGGAAGAACACGCGTTAGACGCAGGGTGGATGGAGGCGGCTGCATCGCAAGGTCGCTCACCCAGGAACCTGACACCGGTCGGTTGAAAACCGCAGGAGATTGGAATGGCTTATAGCTTTACCGAGAAGAAACGAATCCGCAAAGACTTCGGAAAACTCTCCGAAGTAATGGATATCCCGTATCTTCTTTCGATTCAGGTCGATTCGTACAACAGATTTCTACAGCTCGATCGGTCTCCGAAGGATCGGGAAGAAGTCGGCCTGCACGCGGCATTCCGCTCTGTGTTTCCGATTGTCAGCTACTCCGGCAGCGCGGCCCTGGAATATGTCGAGTACCGCCTCGGCGAGCCCACCTTCGACGTCAAGGAATGTGTACTGCGCGGGATCACTTATGCAGCACCACTGCGCGTGAAAGTGCGTCTGATCATCTATGACAAGGAGTCTTCCAACAAGGCGCTTGTCAAGGATGTGAAAGAGCAGGAAGTGTACATGGGCGAAATTCCGCTCATGACCGAGAATGGTACTTTTGTTATCAACGGCACTGAGCGCGTAGTCGTTTCCCAGCTGCATCGTTCTCCCGGCGTGTTCTTCGACCATGACCGGGGCAAGACCCACTCATCCGGCAAGCTTCTTTATTCCGCCCGGGTGATTCCGTATCGCGGCTCATGGCTGGATTTTGAATTCGATCCGAAGGATTGCGTGTTCGTGCGGATCGACCGGCGTCGTAAGCTGCCGGCAACTATCGTGTTACGCGCGCTGGAGTTCACCTCCGAGCAGATGCTCGATATGTTCTTTGAAAAGAACGTCTTCCATGTCAAGAAAGACGGCTTTTCAGTCGACCTGCAGCCGGAACGCATGCGTGGCGATGTCGCATCCTTCGATATCGTCGGGCGTGATGGCGAACTGATTGTGGAAATGGGCCGTCGGATTACTGCCCGTCATGTCCGTCTGCTGGAAAACAGCGGCATCAAGCGGCTTGAAGTGCCGCGGGAATATCTGCTCGACCGCATCACGGCAAAGGATCTCGTGGACGAGTCCAGTGGCGAGATCCTGTTGCCCTGTAACTCCATCATCACCGATGAGGTGCTCGACACTCTGCTTGAAGCAGGCGTGAAGAACATCGAGACGATCTACACCAATGAGCTCGATCGGGGCTCATACATCTCCGACACGCTGCGGATCGACCCCTCCCGCAACAAGCTGGAAGCGCTGGTTGAGATCTATCGCATGATGCGTCCTGGCGAGCCGCCGACAAAGGAAGCAGCGGAGAATCTCTTCAACAATCTTTTCTTCTCGAGTGACCGCTATGATCTTTCTGCGGTTGGCCGCATGAAGTTCAATCGCCGCCTGGGTCGGGAAGAGATCATCGGTGAAGGCATCCTCGATGCTCAGGACATCGTGGATGTACTCAAAACGCTGATTCAGATCCGTAACGGTAACGGCGCCGTCGACGACATCGACCACCTGGGTAATCGTCGCGTACGTTCTGTCGGTGAAATGGCGGAAAACCAGTTTCGCGTGGGAGTGATCCGCGTCGAGCGGGCGGTCAAAGAGCGTCTGAGTCTGGCGGAGTCTGAAGGTCTGATGCCGCAGGACATGATTAACGCCAAGCCGGTGGCTGCTGCGATCAAGGAATTCTTTGGTTCCAGTCAGCTTTCGCAGTTCATGGACCAGAACAACCCGCTTTCCGAGGTCACTCACAAGCGCCGTGTCTCTGCGCTTGGACCGGGCGGTCTGACGCGGGAGCGTGCAGGTTTCGAAGTGCGTGACGTGCACCCGACCCACTATGGCCGGGTATGCCCCATCGAGACGCCGGAAGGTCCGAACATCGGTCTGATCAACAGCCTGGCCACCTATTCCCGAACCAACAACTACGGTTTCCTCGAGACGCCGTATCGTCGCGTCGAGAACGGCAAGGTCACGGATAATATCGAGTTCCTGTCCGCTATTGACGAAGCTCAGTACGTGATTGCGCAGGCAAGCGCGAAGCTCAATGCGAAAAAAGAGTTTGTTGAAGATCTGGTGGACGTGCGGCATCAGAACGAATTCACCAAGACTGCGGCGGAAAACGTTAACTACATGGACGTTTCACCCAAGCAGGTGGTGTCCGTTGCAGCTTCACTGATTCCGTTCCTGGAGCATGACGACGCCAACCGTGCGCTGATGGGTTCGAACATGCAGCGCCAGGCGGTGCCGACTCTGCGCTCCCAGACGCCCCTGGTGGGAACCGGCATGGAGCGTTATGTGGCCCGGGATTCCGGGGTGTGTGTGATCGCCAGCCGAGGCGGTGTGGTAGACAGCGTGGATGCAGGCCGCATCGTGGTGCGTGTGGATGATGCTGAGACAGCATCAGGCGAAGCCGGTGTGGATATCTACAACCTCACCAAATTCACCCGTTCCAACCAGAACACCTGCATCAACCAGCGTCCGCTGGTTACGCCGGGTGACAAAATAGCCAGAGGCGACATTCTCGCAGACGGCCCTTCCTGCGATATGGGAGAGCTGGCGCTTGGTCAGAATATGCGCATCGCCTTCATGGCCTGGAACGGCTACAACTATGAAGACTCGATTCTGGTATCCGAGCGTGTGGTACAGGAAGACCGCTTCACCAGTGTGCACATTCAGGAACTCACCTGTATCGCCCGGGACACCAAGCTGGGACCGGAAGAAATTACCTGCGACATCCCCAATGTCGGCGAAGGGGCGCTGTCGAAACTGGACGAGTCCGGAATCGTCTATATCGGCGCGGAAGTGGAAGCTGGAGACATTCTTGTCGGGAAAGTGACTCCGAAGGGTGAAACACAGCTCACCCCCGAGGAGAAGCTGCTGCGTGCGATATTTGGTGAGAAAGCGTCCGATGTGAAGGACACCTCGCTGCGCGTTCCCACCAGTGTCAAGGGCACTGTGATCGACGTGCAGGTCTTTACCCGGGATGGTGTTGAAAAGGACCAGCGGGCGAAGGATATCGAGCGCTCTCAGCTGACCCAGATACGCAAGGATCTGGACGACGAATATCGTATTGTCGAGACAGCGACCTTCGAACGTCTGCAGCGTTCGCTGATGGGCCAGAAAGCGGCCAGTGCACCTGGCAGGACCAAGGGGCTCACGATCGACGAAGGCTACCTGGCGGAAATCGCCCGGGATGACTGGTTCAAGATCCGCATGTCCGACGATGACCTCAATGGTCTGCTCGAGCGTGCCGAAGCCCAGCTCAAGAAGCGCAAGGAGCAACTCGACGCGGTCTACGCGGACAAGCGTCAGAAGCTCGAAACCGGAGACGATCTCGCACCCGGTGTGCTGAAAATCGTGAAGGTCTATCTGGCCATCAAGCGCCGCATCCAGCCTGGCGACAAAATGGCAGGTCGACACGGCAACAAGGGCGTGATCTCGGTGATCATGCCGGTCGAAGACATGCCTTTCGATGAGAATGGTGAGCCGGTGGATATCGTGCTGAATCCGCTGGGTGTGCCGTCGCGGATGAACGTGGGCCAGATTCTGGAAGCTCATCTCGGTTGGGCAGCCAAGGGTATCGGTGAGCGGATCGGCAGGATGATCGAGGCGCAACAGAAAGCCGCGGACATTCGTGGTTTCCTGGAGAGCGTCTACAACACCGTCGGTGACCGCCCTGAGAACCTGAAGGCACTGAATGACTCGGAACTCCTCGAACTGGCCGGTAATCTGCGCAACGGTGTGCCGATGGCGACCCCGGTGTTCGACGGTGCCGCGGAGTCCGAGATCAAGAAGATGCTGGAACTGGCCCAGTTGCCGGCCAGCGGTCAGACGACGCTTTACGACGGCCGCACAGGAGATAAGTTCGACCGGCAGGTGACCATTGGTTACATGTACATGCTCAAACTCAACCACCTGGTTGACGACAAGATGCATGCCCGCTCCACGGGCTCCTACAGCCTGGTAACCCAGCAGCCGCTGGGTGGCAAGGCTCAGTTCGGTGGTCAGCGATTTGGAGAGATGGAAGTCTGGGCACTGGAGGCTTATGGCGCCGCCTACACCCTCCAGGAGATGCTCACCGTCAAATCAGACGACGTCGCCGGCAGGACCAAGATGTACAAGAACATCGTGGACGGCGACTTCAAGATGGAACCGGGTATGCCCGAATCCTTCAACGTGCTGATCAAGGAAATCCGCTCCCTGGGCATAGACATTGAGCTCGAAAACGAATGAGTGCCTGCCACTCACTGGAATCAAGTAGGAATCGCGAACTACCGTCACTCCAATCCAGATCGGAGGAGAGAACTTGAAAGACCTGTTAAATCTGCTGAAGTCTCAAAGTAGCGTCGATGAGTTCGATGCATTGCGAATCGGACTGGCGTCGCCTGAGATGATCCGTTCGTGGTCGTTCGGCGAAGTGAAGAAGCCGGAGACGATCAATTACCGGACCTTCAAACCCGAGCGCGATGGCCTTTTCTGCGCACGGATTTTCGGACCGATCAAGGACTATGAGTGCCTGTGCGGAAAGTACAAGCGTCTCAAACACCGCGGTGTAATCTGCGAGAAGTGCGGCGTTGAAGTTACTCTGACCAAAGTACGGCGCGAGCGGATGGGCCACATCGAGCTGGCCAGCCCGGTCGCTCACATCTGGTTCCTGAAGTCGCTGCCTTCCCGTATCGGACTGCTGCTGGACATGACCCTGCGCGACATCGAGCGGGTCCTGTATTTCGAATCCTTCGTGGTTGTGGACCCGGGACTCACCGATCTGGAAACCGGTCAGCTGCTGACCGACGAAGAATATTTCCAGAAGCTCGAGGAATTCGGCGACGAGTTTGATGCCCGGATGGGTGCAGAGGCCGTTGAGGCGCTGCTCAAGGCGCTGGATCTGGATGCGGAAACTTCCCGTCTGCGCGAAGAAATTCCGGCGACCAACTCTGAAACCAAAATCAAAAAGCTGTCGAAGCGCCTTAAGCTCATGGAAGCTTTTGTTGAATCCGGCAACCGTCCCCAGTGGATGATCCTGACAGTGCTGCCGGTGCTGCCACCTGACCTGCGGCCCCTGGTTCCTCTCGACGGTGGACGTTTCGCGACCTCCGACCTGAACGATCTGTATCGACGGGTCATCAACCGCAACAACCGCCTCAAGCGACTGCTCGACCTCTCTGCGCCGGACATTATCGTCCGCAACGAAAAGCGCATGCTCCAGGAGGCAGTCGATGCGCTGCTGGATAACGGCCGGCGCGGCCGGGCCATCACCGGCTCCAACAAGCGTCCGCTGAAGTCGCTGGCAGACATGATCAAAGGCAAGCAGGGTCGTTTCCGCCAGAATCTGCTCGGCAAGCGGGTGGACTACTCGGGGCGTTCGGTCATCGTGGTCGGCCCGACACTGCGCCTGCATCAGTGCGGATTGCCGAAGAAAATGGCACTCGAACTGTTCAAACCGTTCATCTTCGGAAAGCTCGAAGCCCGGGGAATGGCCACTACCATCAAGGCAGCGAAAAAGATGGTGGAGCGGGAAACCCCGGAAGTCTGGGACATTCTGGCTGAGGTCATCCGCGAACACCCGGTGCTGCTGAACCGCGCACCAACCCTGCACCGGCTGGGCATTCAGGCATTCGAGCCCGTGCTCATCGAAGGTAAGGCCATTCAGCTGCACCCTCTGGTCTGCACAGCGTACAACGCCGACTTCGACGGCGACCAGATGGCCGTGCACGTACCGCTCACTCTCGAGGCGCAGCTGGAAAGCCGTGCGCTGATGATGAGTACCAACAACATCCTGTCCCCGGCGAGCGGTGAGCCGATCATCGTGCCGTCCCAGGACGTGGTGCTGGGTCTGTACTACATGACCCGGGAGATGGTGAACGTCAAAGGCGAAGGCATGGTTTTCGCGGACACCAACGAGCTCCATCGGGCGTATCACTCGAAGCAGGTCGATCTGCATGCCCGGGTGAAGGTGCGCATTGTCGAGCAGGTTCAGGACGAAGACGGTTCCATTCGTGAAGTTCGCAGCCTCAAGGACACGACGGTCGGCAGAGCACTGTTTTACGACGTGGTGCCGAAGCTGCTGCCCTTCGAGATGGTCAACAAGCCTCTCGACAAGAAGTCCATCTCCGGACTGATCAATGCCTGCTATCGGAACGTCGGTCTCAAGGACACTGTGATTTTCGCCGACCAGCTGATGTACACCGGTTTTGCGTTCTCGACCTCCTCCGGCGCCTCCATCGGGGTGGACGATTTCGTGATCCCGCATCAGAAGGCCCGGATTATCGATGATGCCCAGTCTGAAGTTGCTGAGATTGAATCCCAGTACGCCTCCGGCCTGGTGACCCAGGGCGAGAAGTACAACAAAGTGGTGGATATCTGGTCCCGGGCCAACGATCTGGTTGCCCGGGCCATGATGGAAGGTATCTCCAAGGAAACGGTGAAGAATCGGGAGGGCAAAGACGAGCAGCAGGCCTCCTTCAACTCCGTATTCATCTACGCCGACTCCGGCGCCCGGGGTTCCCCGGCCCAGATCCGACAGCTCGCGGGTATGCGCGGCCTGATGACCCGTCCCGATGGCAGTATCATCGAGAATGCGATCACGGCGAATTTCCGTGAAGGCCTGAACGTAAACGAGTATTTCATCTCGACACACGGCGCGCGCAAAGGACTTGCGGACACCGCGCTGAAAACAGCGAACTCCGGTTACCTCACCCGCCGTCTGGTGGATGTGGCCCAGGATGTGGTGATCACAGACCTGGATTGCGGTACCGAAGAAGGGCTGCTGGTCTCGGCCATCATCGAAGGCGGTGATGTGGTTGAGCCACTGGGTGACCGTGTGCTCGGCCGGGTGGTCGCTCAGCCTGTTTACGATGCGGATGAGAAGACCATTCTTATCGCCGCAGGAACCATGCTGGATGAGTTCTGGGTCGATCAGCTCGACGAGATGGGGGTGGACGAGATCGTCGTGCGGTCCGCCATTACCTGTGAAACCCGCTTCGGGGTCTGTGCCGCCTGTTATGGTCGTGATCTGGCCCGTGGCCATCAGGTCAACGTGGGTGAGGCGATTGGTGTCATCGCGGCCCAGTCCATCGGTGAGCCGGGCACCCAGCTGACGATGCGTACTTTCCACATTGGTGGTGCTGCGTCCAGGGCGACCGCCATCGACAGCATCCAGGTGAAGCATGGCGGCTATATCCGCCTGCATAACCTGAAGACGGTCACGAAGGAGAGCGGTGAACTGGTTGCGGTATCCCGCTCCGGTGAGATTGCGGTTGCCGACGAGCATGGCCGCGAGCGCGAACGCTACAAGCTGCCCTACGGCGCGGTCATTACCGTGGACGAAGGGGACGCAGTAGATGCTGGCCAGGTCGTTGCCCAGTGGGACCCCCATACACATCCGATCGTCAGTGAAGTTGCCGGTAAAGTGGTCTTCGAGGCGATGGAAGAAGGTCTCTCCATCAACCGGCAGACGGATGAGCTGACCGGTCTGACCAACATCACGGTACTCGACCCGAAAGATCGCCCCAGCGCGGGTAAGGATATGCGCCCGGCGGTCAGTCTGGTCGATGCCAAGGGCAAGCAGGTCCTGCTGCCGAATACCGATGTACCCGCGCACTACTTCCTGCCGTTCGATTCGATTCTGAACATCGAAGACAACGACAAGATCGGGGTCGGCGACGTCATTGCGCGGATTCCCCAGGAAGGCTCGAAGACACGGGACATCACCGGTGGTCTGCCGCGGGTGGCCGACCTCTTTGAAGCGCGCAAGCCGAAGGAGCCGGCAGTACTGGCCGAAGAAACCGGTACCGTCAGTTTCGGCAAGGAAACCAAAGGCAAGCGCCGTCTGGTGATCACACCGATCGATGGCGATCCGGTGGAAACCCTGATTCCGAAGTGGCGCAACATCGGCGTGTTCGAAGGCGAGCATGTGGAGCGCGGAGAAGTGGTCTGCGACGGCCCGCCGAACCCCCACGATATCCTGCGTCTGAAAGGTGTCGAGGAACTGGCCAAGTACATCATCAATGAGATCCAGGAGGTCTATCGTCTGCAGGGCGTGAAGATCAACGACAAGCACATCGAGGTGATCGTGCGGCAGATGCTGCGCAAGGTTGAGATCCTCGATTCCGGCGAGTCGAACCTGATCCGCGGCGAACAGCTGGAGTACACCCGGCTGCTGGAAGTGCAGGAACTTCTGGATGCGGAGCGCAAACAGGAAGTCGGCTATCAGCGGGTCCTTCTGGGGATCACCAAGGCCTCGCTGGCCACCGAATCCTTCATCTCGGCGGCCTCCTTCCAGGAGACTACCCGGGTGCTGACCGAAGCCGCCGTGACCGGTAAGAAGGACCACCTGCGGGGTCTCAAGGAGAACGTGGTCGTGGGTCGTCTGATTCCCGCTGGTACGGGCCTCACCTATCACAGCGACCGTAAGCGACGCCGTGAAGAGGAGCTGGCCGCGAAGCTCACCCGCGAACAGGGTGTAACCGCGGACGACATCGAGCAGGCCCTGACCGAGGCGCTCAGCGGCGAGGGAAATTAAAAAAAGAGACCGAGGCGCTCAGCGGCGAGGGAAATTAAAAAAAGAGACCGAGGCGCTCAGCGGCGAGGGAAACTAAAAAAAGAGACCGAGGCGCCGATGAGCCGGGTTTGTGAGCCGGCCATTGCGTCCCGGGTTTCAGGTGATTAAACTGCCGCGCTCTTTTCCCCGGGCACAGGCCCGGGGCAATGGAAGTATTCAAGAGGTTATAAGTAGATGGCGACAATCAGCCAGCTGGTGAGAAAACCGCGCAAGCGCAAGGCCGACAAGAGCATTGTGCCGGCGCTGCAGGGCAGTCCGCAGAAGCGTGGCGTCTGCACCCGGGTCTATACCACCACGCCAAAAAAGCCGAATTCGGCGCTCCGCAAGGTCTGCCGTGTGCGCCTGACCAATGGCTATGAGGTGTCGTCCTACATTGGTGGCGAAGGCCACAATCTGCAGGAACACTCTGTGGTGTTGATTCGCGGTGGCAGGGTCAAGGATCTCCCCGGAGTCCGCTATCACACAGTACGCGGCACTCTGGACACGTCCGGTGTCTCGGATCGCCGTCAGGCACGCTCCAAATATGGTGCCAAGCGGCCGAAGTAACAGACGAAATGCCTGTAGATGCTGAGGTTTCCTGGGGTGCCCCGGTAGATACTGATTCAACAGATAGACGCCGGTCCGACAAAGACCTGGCTCAATAACAGACACTGCTCCAGTACAAGGGAGTTCAATCCAGCCACATAGGTGTATCCAACCAACAGATGAGCGGTGTGCCGGAGGGTACCGGCCACCCGCCGTAAAGGCGCGAAACGCGCCTGCGGTTTTCATCTCCAAGTAAGGCCCCGGTCTGATCTCGGGGGTCCACCTGAAGCTAAGGAGAAATCATGCCAAGACGTAGAGTCGTTGCGAAACGGGAAATCCTTCCGGATCCCAAATACCACAATCAGACGGTCGCCAAGTTCATCAACCATGTGATGGTCAGCGGAAAGAAGGCCGTGGCTGAGCGTATCGTTTATGGGGCTCTGTCCCGGGTCGAAGAGCGCGGCAATCCGGATCCGGTGGAGGTTTTCACCAAGGCACTGGATGCCGTGGCACCCTATGTGGAAGTGAAATCCAGACGGGTGGGCGGCGCGACCTACCAGGTTCCGGTGGAAGTCAGGCCATCGCGCCGGGAAGCCCTCGCCATGCGCTGGCTCGTGGACAGCGCGCGCAAGCGCGGGGAGAAATCCATGGCCGCCCGGCTCGCGGGTGAGCTGATGGATGCGGCTGACGGTCGCGGCACCGCTGTTAAGAAGCGTGAAGACACGCACCGTATGGCCGATGCCAACCGGGCGTTCTCCCACTATCGCTATTGAGTCTGCATCGCCTTCATCTGCATGTAACTCGAGATCTGTAGCCAGGTCAGAATCAACTTAATCGGAGAGCATCATGGCTCGTAAAACCCCTCTATCCCGCTACCGCAACATTGGTATCGTGGCGCACGTCGACGCGGGTAAGACCACGACGACCGAGCGTGTGCTGTTCTACACCGGTCTGTCTCACAAGATTGGTGAAGTGCACGACGGCGCAGCGACCATGGACTGGATGGAGCAGGAGCAGGAGCGCGGGATCACTATCACTTCTGCGGCCACGACCTGTTTCTGGAAAGGCATGGACCAGCAGTTCGATGAGCATCGCGTCAACATCATCGACACCCCCGGACACGTGGACTTCACAATCGAAGTGGAGCGGAGTCTGCGGGTACTCGACGGTGCGGTCGTGGTCTTCTGCGGTACATCCGGTGTGGAGCCTCAGTCTGAAACAGTGTGGCGGCAGGCAAACCGCTATGAAGTTCCCCGTATCGTTTTTGTGAACAAGATGGACCGGCAGGGAGCAGACTTCCTTCGGGTAGTTGCTCAGATCAAAAACCGGCTCGGCGCCAATCCTGTGCCGATTCAGCTGTCAATCGGCTCGGAAGAAAAATTCAAGGGCATTGTCGACCTCATTCGTATGAAGGCCATCTACTGGAATGAAGAAGACCAGGGTCTGACCTACGATCTGAAGGACATTCCGGCCGACATGCAGGCCGAGTGCGAGGAGTGGCGCGAGCACATGGTCGAAGCGGCTGCGGAAGCCAACGACGAATACATGGAGAAGTATCTCGATGGCACTCCGCTGACCAACGAAGAGATCAAGAAGGGTCTGCGTATCCGCACCCTCAACAACCAGATCGTGCCCGCCCTGTGTGGCTCTGCCTTCAAGAACAAAGGCGTGCAGGCCATGCTCGATGCGGTAATCGAGTATCTGCCGGCACCTCCGGAAGTGAAGGCGATCGACGGCATCCTGGAAGATGGTGAAACCCATGGCACCCGGGAAGCCGACGATGCGGCACCTTTCTCGGCGCTGGCGTTCAAGATCGCCACCGACCCGTTCGTCGGTACTCTGACTTTCTTTCGCGTTTACTCCGGCGTATTGAGTTCCGGCGACCAGGTCTATAACCCGGTCAAATCCAAGCGTGAGCGGGTTGGCCGGATGGTGCAGATGCATGCCAACGAGCGAAATGAAATCAAGGAAGTGCGGGCCGGCGACATTGCCGCCGCGATCGGCCTGAAGGACGTCACCACGGGTGACACGCTCTGCGCCATGGACTCGATTATTACCCTCGAGCGCATGGAATTTCCGGAGCCCGTGATCTCCGTTGCCGTGGAGCCGAAATCGGTTCCGGACCAGGAAAAAATGGGCGTCGCGCTGGGCAAACTGGCTCAGGAAGACCCTTCGTTCCGTGTGCACACGGATGAGGAATCCGGTCAGACGATCATCTCCGGGATGGGCGAGCTGCACCTGGACATCATCGTCGATCGGATGAAGCGGGAATTCGGTGTCGAGGCCAACATCGGCAAGCCTCAGGTGGCTTACAGAGAAACGATCCGGGCCACGGTCGAACAGGAAGGCAAGTTCGTTCGACAGACCGGCGGGCGCGGCCAGTACGGCCATGTCTGGGTCAAGATCGAGCCGCTACCGGAGAACGAGGAAGGCACGATTTACGAGTTTGTGGATGCTGTCGTGGGTGGTGTGGTCCCGCGGGAATATATCAGTGCGGTATCGAAAGGTATCGAAGAGCAGATGAAGAACGGTGTTATCGCCGGTTATCCGCTGATCGGCGTGAAGGCGACCCTGTTCGACGGCTCGTACCACGAAGTCGACTCCTCGGAAATGGCATTCAAGATTGCCGGATCCATGGCAATGAAAGAGGGTGCCCTGAAGGCGCGCCCGGTACTGCTCGAGCCGATCATGAGCGTGGAAGTGGTGACACCGGAAGACTACATGGGAGATGTGGTCGGCGATCTGAACCGTCGTCGCGGCATCATCCTGGGTATGGATGAAAATCCTGCAGGAAAAATCGTACGCGCGGATGTGCCGCTCGCAGAAATGTTCGGCTATTCGACCGACCTGCGATCTGCGACCCAGGGTCGCGCGAACTACACGATGGAGTTCGAAAAGTATGCCGAGGTGCCTGACAGCATCGCGGAAGGCGTGATCAAGCGTAAGTGAGATCCTTGGGGCTGGAGGACGCTTGTGGTCCGCCGACTACTGAAACTGGAGATTAGGAATTAGCCATGGGCAAAGAAAAATTTGAGCGTAAGAAGCCGCACGTAAACGTTGGGACGATTGGTCATGTAGACCATGGCAAGACGACGCTGACGGCGGCGCTGACGAAGGTGTGTTCAGAGACCTACGGTGGCACCTTTCTGGCGTTTGACCAGATTGACAATGCACCGGAAGAGCGCGAGCGGGGCATCACGATTGCGACCGCGCACGTGGAGTACGAGAGCGCGAAGCGTCATTACGCCCATGTGGATTGCCCGGGACACGCGGATTATGTGAAGAACATGATCACCGGGGCGGCACAGATGGATGGAGCGATTCTGGTGGTATCGGCGGCGGATGGCCCGATGCCGCAGACGCGGGAACACATTCTGCTGTCGCGGCAGGTGGGTGTGCCGAAGATCGTGGTCTTCATGAACAAGGCGGACATGGTGGACGATGACGAGCTGCTGGAGCTTGTTGAGATGGAAGTCCGCGAACTGCTGGACCAGTACGAGTTTCCGGGTGATGACACACCGATCATCATTGGCAGTGCGCTGAAGGCCCTGGAAGGGGATGCGAGCGACATTGGTGTACCGGCGGTACAGAAGCTGGTTGAGGCGCTGGATGAGTACATTCCGGAGCCTGAGCGGCCGGTGGATCGTCCGTTTCTGATGCCGATCGAGGACGTGTTCTCGATATCGGGTCGGGGTACGGTGGTGACGGGTCGAGTGGCCCGGGGCATCGTGAAGGTGGGTGATGAGATCGAGATTGTCGGGATCAACCCGACGTCGACGACGACGTGCACCGGGGTAGAGATGTTCCGCAAGCTGCTGGACGAAGGTCGGGCAGGGGAGAACATCGGCGTGCTGCTGCGTGGCACGAAGCGGGAAGAGGTTGAGCGGGGTCAGGTACTGGCGAAGCCGGGATCGATCACGCCGCATACGGTGTTCGAGTCGGAAGTCTACGTGCTGTCGAAGGATGAAGGCGGGCGTCATACGCCGTTCTTCAAGGGGTATCGTCCGCAGTTTTTCTTTGAGACGACGGATGTGACGGGCACCTGTGAGCTGCCGACGGACGTGGAGATGGTGATGCCGGGAGACAACGTGAATATGGTGGTGACGTTGATTTCGCCGATTGCGATGGAAGAAGGCCAGCGTTTTGCGATCCGTGAAGGTGGCAGAACGGTCGGCGCCGGCGTGGTAACGAGTATCAAGGAATAGTGAGCAAGCCGACCGTTCTGCTTAGCTGATCCGCAAAGCGGATCAGCCGGGGGCTAGAACGGTCGGCGCCGGCGTGGTAACCACCATCAAAGAGTAGTCGGGAAACAGGCGCCGGGGGCGGCAAAACCGCCCCGCGGCAACTCGCTGTTGCTAGATCAGAGCCTGATCTGTATTATCCGCGCTCCGTTTTGCGCATGAAACGGTGGGGACGAAAAGTCTGCCAGACCGCCACAATTAGTACTCAAAGCGGCTGCCAGTTACCTGTTTTTATAGTGAATTTTATTGGAGTTGGGGCCAGGTGCAGAACCAACGGATCCGTATTCGCCTGAAGGCGTTTGACCATAAGCTAATTGACGTTTCCACTCAGGAGATCGTTGATACGGCCAAGCGTACTGGTGCCCAGATCAAAGGCCCGATTCCGCTGCCGACCCGTAAGGAGCGGTACACGGTGCTGGTATCCCCGCACGTCAACAAGGATGCGCGGGATCAGTATGAGATCCGCACCCACAAACGCCTGCTGGACATCGTCGAGCCCACGGAAAAGACCGTGGATGCCCTGATGAAGCTGGATCTGGCAGCGGGCGTAGAGGTGCAGATCAGTTTGAATTGACTTGGCGCCGGCCTTTGCAGCCGGCGTTTTTGTGCCTGATGGCGGACTCGCCGACAGGCCGCAACAGGGCCCCGATAGGGGGCCAGCGAACGTAAACGGACCGTTTACCGGCGCCATCCCTCCAGTTCGCGGAGGTGGATTGCAGGTAAGCGGTTTTGGCATCTTGAGCGAACGCGACGGTAACCCGCAGCGCTCGCCGGATTGAGAAGACTGGGAACTACGAATGACAATCGGTCTGGTAGGTAGAAAAAGTGGCATGACGCGCATCTTCACTGAAGACGGCGTATCTATTCCTGTCACCGTCATCGAAGTGGCGCCGAATCGGGTCACCCAGGTGAAGACCCTCGACAAAGACGGCTATGTCGCCATTCAGGTGACAGCCGGCGAGGTCAAGCAGAACAGGGTGAGCAAGCCGCTGGCAGGTCATTTTGCCAAGGCGGAAACCCCGGCAGGTCGCGGTCTCTGGGAGTTCCGGGTGGACGAAGTCCCGAGTGAAGTCACGGTGGGCTCTGAGATCAGCGTCGCGCAGTTCTCGCCGGGTCAGCTGGTTAATGTCCGCGGAGTCTCGAAAGGTAAGGGCTTTGCGGGTGTGGTGAAGCGCTGGAACTTCCGTACCCAGGACGCCACCCACGGGAACTCGGTCTCCCACCGGGCACCGGGTTCGATCGGGCAGAATCAGTCGCCAGGCCGTGTATTCAAAGGCAAGAAGATGTCCGGGCACCTGGGCGACGTCCAGGTCACCACAGCGAACCTGGAAGTGGTGCGGGTAGACAGCGAGAGAAACCTGCTGCTGGTCAAGGGTGCGGTTCCTGGTCCGGCTGGCGGCGATGTGTACATCCGCCTGTCGGTGAAAACCAAATCTTCCGGGGCTGCGTAAGGAATAGATGACATGAACCTGAACTTGGCAGCAAGCGGTGGCAGCGTCGAAGTATCCGAAACCGCCTTCGGTCGTGAATTCAATGAGGCACTCGTCCACCAGGTGGTCGTGGCCTATATGGCCGGAGGCCGGCAGGGCTCCAAGGCCCAGAAGACCCGCGCGGAAGTCCGCGGTGGTGGCCGCAAGCCCTGGCGTCAGAAAGGTACCGGCCGTGCGCGCGCCGGCAGTATCCGCAGCCCGATCTGGCGAGGAGGCGGCACCACGTTTGCGGCGCGGCCCCAGGATCACTCCCAGAAGGTCAATCGCAAGATGTACCGGGGTGCGCTGCGCTGCATCCTCTCGGAACTGGTGCGCCAGGAACGTCTCGTGGTCTGCGAGGATTTCGGTCTCGAGTCACCCAAGACCAGGGGTCTGCTGGCGCGGCTGAAAGACCTGCAGCTGGATAGCGTGCTCATCGTCAGCGAGGAAGTGGATGAGAATCTCTATCTCGCTTCCCGGAATCTGAAGAGCGTGGATGTGCGTGACGTGCAGGGTGTGGATCCTGTCAGTCTGATCAGCCACGACAAGGTGCTCATGACTGTGGGCGCGTTGCGAAAGCTCGAGGAGGCGCTGGTATGAACGCAGAACGTCTGTATACCGTGCTCGTTGAGCCGCACTTTTCGGAGAAGGTCTCCGCTCAGGGTGACATTGCCAATCAATACGGCTTCAAGGTCTCCGTTGATGCCACCAAGGCCGAGATCAAAGAGGCGGTGGAAAAGCTCTTTGGTGTGACAGTAGACAAAGTCACCACATTGAACGTCAAGGGTAAGACCAAGAAAACCGTTCGCGGCGTTACCCGTAAGAAGAACTGGAAGAAAGCCTACGTGCGGGTTGCTGCTGGTCAGGAACTCGATTTCATGGCGGCGGATTAGTAGCAAATGGCTGTAATCAAGACAAAACCGACATCACCCGGCCGGCGTTTCCTGGTCAAAGTGGTTAATCCGGAGCTCCATAAAGGCGCGCCGTACAAACCGCTGCTGGCTCCGAAATCCCGGAATGGCGGTCGCAACAACGCAGGTCGTATCACCACCCGTCATCAGGGTGGCGGACACAAGCAGCACTATCGCATCGTCGATTTCCGTCGCAACAAGGACGGTATTCCTGCGGTGGTGGAGCGGCTCGAATACGATCCGAACCGGACCGCGAATCTGGCCCTGCTCAAGTACGCCGATGGTGAGCGTCGCTACATCATTGCACCGCGTGGCGTCAGCGCCGGCGATCAGCTGATGAGCGGTACTTCGGCGCCAATCCGTTCCGGCAACACCATGCCGTTGCGGAACATCCCGCTGGGTAGCGTGATCCACTGCGTGGAGCTGAAGCCGGGCAAGGGCGCTCAACTCGCACGCAGTGCCGGTGCATCCGTTCAGCTGGTTGCCCGGGAAGGCACCTATGCCACCCTGCGGCTGCGTTCCGGTGAAATGCGCCGCGTGTTTTCCGAATGCCGGGCAACACTCGGCGAAGTGGGCAACAGCGAACACAACCTGCGCTCCTACGGCAAGGCGGGCGCAAAGCGCTGGCTTGGTATCCGCCCGACAGTGCGTGGTGTGGCGATGAACCCGGTTGACCACCCCCACGGTGGCGGTGAAGGAAAGACATCCGGAGGCCGCCACCCGGTAAGCCCCTGGGGGCTGCCGACCAAAGGCAAGAAAACCCGGAGCAACAAGCGCACCGATAACCTCATCGTACGCCGCAGAGGCAGGAGATAAGCATGCCCAGATCGCTGCGCAAGGGTCCGTTCGTTGATCTGCACCTTTCGAAAAAGGTGGAGACCGCTGTAGCCAGCAATGACAAGAGACCGATCAAGACCTGGTCGAGACGTTCGATGGTGCTGCCCGACATGGTGGGTCTGACAATCGCCGTGCATAACGGCCGTCAGCACGTGCCGATACTCATCAACGAAGACATGGTTGGACACAAACTGGGCGAATTCGCGCCGACCCGGACTTACCGTGGTCATGCTGCGGATAAGAAGGCTCGCCGTTAGGCGGGTGCGCAACGTGCGTGCAACAGCTGCATGCGTGCAATAACTGATTGGTCAGGTGATACGAAATGGAAGTAAGTGCAACCGCAAAAAGATTGAGCATCTCGGCGCAGAAAGCGCGCCTGGTTGTCGATCAGGTGCGCGGGAAGCCGGTCAGCGACGCACTGGATATCCTCAGTTTCAGCCCCCAGAAGGGTGCTGTGCTGGTGCGTAAAGTTGTCGAATCTGCAATCGCCAACGCGGAGAACAACGAAGGCGCGGATGTGGATGAGCTGAAGATCTCGGCGATCTTCGTGAACGAAGGCATGTCGATGAAGCGGATTCGGCCGCGTGCCAAAGGCCGTGCGGATCGGATTGTGAAGCGGACCAGTCACATCACTGTGACTGTCTCGGACGAGTAGGAATTTATATGGGTCAGAAAGTTAATCCCACCGGGTTTCGATTGGGGATTGTCAGAGAGCACACCTCAATCTGGTATGCGGACAAGAAAAACTATGCCGACTATCTGCTGAACGATATGGCGGTCAGAGATTTTCTGCGTCAGCGCCTGTCCCAGGCGTCGATCAGCCGGATCGATATCCAGCGCCCGGCGCAGACCGCGCGGATCACCATTCATACAGCTCGTCCCGGGATCGTGATCGGGAAGAAAGGTGAAGACGTGGAGCGTCTTCGTAAGGAAGTCGCGGTGATGATGGGTGTGCCGGTACACATCAACATCGAAGAGATCCGCAAGCCGGAACTCGACGCCCTGCTGGTCGCACAGAATGTGGCTCAGCAGCTTGAGCGACGCGTGCAGTTCCGTCGTGCGATGCGCCGGGTGATCCAGAATGCCATGCGGCTGGGCGCGGAAGGTATCAAAGTGCGCGTAGCCGGCCGTCTCGGTGGTGCGGAAATCGCCCGCAACGAGGTTTACCACGAAGGCCGGGTACCGCTGCATACCCTGCGCGCCGACATTGACTATGCAACATGGGAGGCGAAGACCACCTATGGCGTCATCGGTATCAAGGTCTGGGTCTTCAAAGGCGAAGTGATTGGCGGCAGCGACAAGGGTAAGGCGGCAGCATCCGCTTAGAGGGTGCGCGGCAGGAATTAAAGGAAGAGCGACGTGTTACAGCCGAAAAGAACCAAATTCAGAAAGATGCACAAAGGACGCAACCGCGGCCTGGCATTGCGCGGCAGTCGTGTGAGTTTCGGTGAGTATGGCTTGAAGGCGGTAGGTCGCGGGCGCATGACCGCGCGTCAGATCGAAGCCGGCCGGCGTGCCATGACCCGACACGTGAAGCGTGGCGGAAAAATCTGGATTCGCGTGTTCCCCGATAAGCCCATTACCAAGAAGCCGCTTGAAGTCCGGCAGGGTAAGGGTAAGGGCGCAGTGGAATACTGGGTGTGTCAGGTACAGCCCGGCAAAGTCCTCTATGAGATGGAAGGGGTTACAGAAGTAGTGGCGCGCGAGGCATTCACGCTTGCGGCCGCAAAGCTGCCGTTCAAGACGGCGTTTGTTAAGCGGTCGGTGATGTAGCGGCGGAATACAGCGGCGGAATAGTAATGAAAGCGTCAGAAGTGAAAGAACTGAAAACCAAGAGCGTCGACGAGCTCACCAAGGAGCTGCTGCGCGTGCGTAAAGAGCAGTTCAACCTGCGCATGCAGAAGGCCAGTGGTCAGCTGGGCCAGGTGCATCTGCTGAATGAAGCTCGGCGCGACATAGCTCGAATCAAGACAGTGATCCGGGAGAAGCGGGATGTCTGAGGATCTGAAAGTTACGCGCAGCGCCACGGGCACTGTGGTCAGTAACAAAATGAACAAGACGATTACCGTTCTGATCGAGCGGCGGGTGCAGCACCCGGTCTACGGCAAGATCATCCGTCGATCGTCGAAGCTTCATGCCCATGATGAAGACAACAGCTGCAACATCGGCGATCTGGTCACCGTGACCGAGTGCCGGCCGCTGTCGAAGACGAAATCCTGGAAGCTCGAGAGCATTCTCGAGCGTGCGGGCGAGGTGTAACGGTGATTCAGACAGAAAGCATGCTGGAGATCGCCGATAACAGCGGCGCGCGTCGTGTGCAGTGCATAAAGGTGCTGGGCGGTTCGCATCGTCGGTATGCGTATATCGGCGACATCATCAAGGTCACCATCAAGGAAGCGATCCCCCGTGGCCGGGTCAAGAAAGGCCAGGTGATGAATGCTGTAGTTGTACGTACCCGGAAAGGCGTGCGCAGACCGGACGGCTCGATCATCCGGTTCGATACCAACGCCGCGGTGCTGCTGAATGCACAGAACCAGCCGGTAGGCACCCGGATATTTGGACCGGTAACCCGCGAGCTGCGCACTGAAAAGTTCATGCGCATCATCTCGCTGGCACCGGAAGTACTCTGATTCGAGAGACCCCAGAGGTCAGCGAATAAAGACTGATTGAGAAGCTTTAACGATGTTGAAGATTAAGAAAGACGACGAAGTGATCGTGATTGCGGGCCGCGACAAGGGCAGGCGGGGCGACGTGCTGCGTGTGCTGGATAACGGCAAGCTGATCGTTGCCGGTGTGAATATGGTGAAAAAGCACCAGCGCCCCAACCCCAACATCGGTCAGCAGGGTGGCATCGTCGAACAGGAAGCGCCGATCGATGTTTCCAATGTGGCGATCTGGAATGGCGAGCGGGCAGACCGCGTGGGTATCCGGGTGGAAGACGGTAAGAACGTCCGGTACTTCAAATCTACCGATAAGGCGATTGACTGATCATGACGACTCTTTATCAAAGATATATGGACGAGATCCGTCCGAAGCTCCAGGAGGAGCTCGGGCTGAAGAACGTCATGGAGGTTCCGCGACTGCAGAAGGTCACACTCAATATGGGCGTGGGCGAAGCGGTTGGCGACAAGAAGATCATGGATAACGCGGTTGGCGACATGACAGCGATCGCCGGTCAGAAGCCGGTAGTCACCAACGCGCGCAAGTCCGAAGCGGCGTTCAAAATCCGCACCGGCTGGCCGGTAGGCTGCAAAGTCACGCTGCGCCGCGACCGCATGTACGACTTCGTCGATCGTCTGATTGGCATCGCGATTCCCCGGATCCGGGACTTCCGTGGTCTGAATCCGCGCTCGTTTGACGGCCGTGGCAATTTCGCGATGGGACTGCAGGAGCAGATCGTGTTCCCGGAGATCGAATACGACAAGATCGACAAGGTCCGGGGTCTCGACGTGATCATCACCACCAGCGCGCGAACCAATGAAGAAGGCCTGGCCCTTCTGCGGGCGCTCAACTTTCCGTTCAGAAACTAGGTAAGACGCGAGTTATGGCAAAGACATCAATGATCGAGCGGGAAAAGAAGCGAGCCAAGACGGTCGCCAAATATGCCGCGAAGCGGGCCGCGCTCAAAGCAATCATAGCTGATCGCAATGCGTCCGACGAAGAGCGCTGGGATGCTCAGCTGAAGCTGCAGGCGCAGCCGCGAAATGCCAGCCCGAGCCGGCGTCAGCGCCGCTGCGGACTGACCGGCCGGCCCCATGGTGTGTACCGCAAGTTCGGTCTGGGTCGAAACAAGCTGCGCGAAGCAGCCATGCGGGGCGATGTGCCCGGCCTGGTCATGGCCAGCTGGTAAGGGAGTACCCCAATGTCGATGCAAGATCCGATTTCCGACCTGCTGACTCGAGTGCGCAATGCGCAGCGTGCGGGGCATGTGGATGTTTCGATGCCGAGTTCCAGTGCCAAGGTTGCCGTCTGCCAGGTACTCAAGGATGAAGGGTACATCGCCGACTTCAATGTCGACGGCGATGCCAAGCCCCAGCTTCAGGTGCAGCTCAAATATCACCTCGGCAGACCGGTAATTGAAAAAATTGACCGGGTCAGCCGTCCCGGGCTGCGGGTCTACAAGGCCTGTGAGGAACTGCCGAAGGTTGAAGGTGGGCTCGGCGTTGCGATTGTGAGCACCAACCGCGGCATGATGACAGACAGAGCAGCTCGGGCAGCGGGTGTGGGCGGCGAAGTCGTCTGCACCGTGTTCTGATCGCCGGGTCTGATTTCAGCAAGGTAACAGCATGTCACGTATAGCGAAATATCCGGTCGATCTGCCCAAAGGGGTGGAAGTAAAGATCAATGGCCAGCACATCAGCGTGAAAGGCGCAAAGGGCTCCATGGAAATGGACGTCCACGGCGATGTTCAGGTGGTACTGGAAGACAACAGTGTCCGTTTCGCCGCACGCAGTGGCGGGAAGCTGGCTAAGGCGCTTTCGGGTACGACTCGGGCACTGGTGAACAACATGGTCACCGGGGTTTCCAAAGGCTTTGAGCGTCGTCTGCAGCTGCAGGGCGTTGGCTATCGCGCCCAGGCACAGGGTCGGAAGCTGAATCTCCAGCTGGGTTTCTCCCATCCGGTCGAGTATCAGCTCCCGGAAGGCATCACAGCCGAGACGCCGACGCAGACCGAGATCATTGTCACCGGATGCGACCGCCAGCAGGTTGGTCAGGTTTCGGCAGAAATCCGCGCGTTCCGCCCGCCGGAGCCTTACAAGGGCAAAGGAGTGCGTTATTCGGACGAGCGGGTACGCCGCAAAGAAGCCAAGAAGAAATAACAGCAAGAGTTAACAGACAGCACTAAGTAGTCGGGAGACGTAGCCCGAATACGTAAAGAGACGAACAGGTAACGACACAGATGGACAAGAAGTCAGCGAGATTGCGAAGGGCACGCCGGGGGCGTTCCAAGATGCGTGAACTGCGCGTCATGCGGCTGAGCGTGCACCGCACACCGCGGCACATCTATGCCCAGGTGATTGCGGCTGAAGGTGATCGGGTGCTGGCCGCGGCTTCGACTCTGGACAAGGATCTGCGCAGTGGCAGCACCGGCAATGTGGATGCGGCAGCCCGGGTCGGCACGCTGATCGCGGAAAGAGCCAAAGCTGCCGGTATCACCTCGGTGGCATTCGACCGCTCCGGGTTCAAGTACCACGGACGGATCAAAGCGCTTGCTGATGCGGCGCGTGAAGGCGGATTGGAGTTTTAGCGATGGCGTATACCGAAGAAAGTCGGGAAGAAGGACTTGTCGAGAAACTGGTGCAGGTGAATCGGGTTGCCAAAGTGGTCAAAGGTGGCCGCATTTTCGGCTTCACAGCACTCAGTGTGGTGGGCGATGGCAACGGCCGGGTTGGTTTCGGTCGTGGCAAAGCCCGGGAAGTACCGGTCGCTATTCAGAAGGCGATGGAAGCCGCCCGTCGCAATATGGTCCAGGTGGATCTGAATGGTTCGACCCTCTGGTATCCGATGGTGGGGCGCCATGGCGCATCGAAAGTGTTCATGCAGCCTGCATCAGAAGGTACCGGCATCATCGCCGGAGGCACCATGCGCGCACTGCTGGAAGCCGCCGGTGTGCACAACGTGCTGGCGAAGTGCTACGGCTCCACCAATCCGGTGAACGTCGTGCGGGCCACCTTCAAGGCGCTGACGACCATGCGGTCGCCCAATGCGGTGGCAGAGAAGCGCGGTAAAACGCTGGAAGAGATCGGCGCCTGATCTCGAAGATAAGGATTTAGGTAGCAGTCATGAGTGGAAATTCGATTCGAGTGACACTGGTCAAGAGCACGGCCGGTCGGCTCAAGAAGCACAAGGCCTGTGTGGCGGGCCTGGGTCTGCGCCGCATCGGCCACTCGGTGGAAGTGGAAGACACGCCTGCGAACCGGGGCATGATCAATCGGGTCAGCTATATGGTCCGCGTGGAAGGAGAGCAGTAGAAATGCATCTCAATAATTTGAGCCCGGCGGAAGGCAGCCGGCGCAGAAAGCGACGCGTTGGTCGCGGACCGGGTTCCGGCTGGGGCAAGACCTGCGCGCGTGGTCAGAAAGGACAGAAGTCCCGCAAGAGCGGTAATGTGCGGCCAGGCTTTGAAGGCGGTCAGCAGCCTCTCAAGCAGCGCGTTCCGAAGTTCGGATTCCGCTCGCGTGTTGGATTGTCCACGGCAGAAGTTCGACTGAGTGAAATCGATGCGCTGGGTGCGGATCTGGTCGATCTGGACGCGCTGAAGACGGGCAACGTGGTGTCGCGCAACATGAAGCGCGCGCGTGTAATTCTGTCCGGTGATATTCATCGTGCGGTTACCGTCAAAGGCGTGGCCGTCACCAGGGGCGCTCGCGCTGCAATTGAAGCCGCCGGGGGCAAGGTAGAAGACTGATGGCGACCAATCCGGGACAACTGGCGGGTGTGCAGGCGGGCTTGAGTGAGCTCCGCAGCCGGCTGCTGTTCGTCTTCATGGCGCTGCTCGTCTACCGGATGGGCACACATATTCCGGTACCCGGCATCAATCCCGATCGCCTGGCTGCGCTGTTCGACCAGCAGCAGGGTGGCATCCTCGATCTGTTCAACATGTTTTCCGGTGGTGCGCTCGAGCGGATGAGTATTCTCGCGCTTGGCGTGGTGCCCTACATCACCTCCAGCATCATCATGAACCTCATGACGATGATGTATCCGAGCCTGCAGCAGCTGCGCAAGGAGGGTGAATCCGGCCGTCGCAAGATCACCCAGTACACACGCTACGGCACACTGCTCATCGCACTGATTCAGGGCACGTCTCTGTCAGTCACACTGGCGAATCAGGGTCTGGCATTCACGACCGGATTTGCGTTCTTTTTTGTCGCCACGACAACTCTGGTAACCGGCGCATTGTTCATGATGTGGCTGGGTGAGCAGATCACCGAGCGGGGTGTCGGTAACGGTATTTCGCTGATCATCTTCTCCGGAATTGTATCCGGGTTCCCGTCGGCAATCGGTCAGTCGTTCGAGGCTGCACGGCAGGGTGATATCAACATCATTGCGCTGCTGGTGATCGGCATCCTGGCAGTGGGTCTGGTTGGTTTCGTGGTCTACGTGGAACGTGGCCAGCGCCGGATCGCGGTCAACTATGCCAAGCGTCAGCAGGGGCGGCGTGTGTTCCAGGGCCAGAGCAGCCATCTGCCGTTGAAAATCAACATGGCGGGCGTTATCCCTGCGATTTTTGCTTCCAGCCTGCTGCTGGCGCCGGCATCCATGGCGCAGTGGTTCGGGAATTCCCCGGGCATGGACTGGCTGCAGCAGATCTCGCTGGTACTTTCACCCGGCCAGCCGCTGTACATCCTCATGTTTGCAGGCGGGATCATTTTCTTCAGTTTCTTCTATACCGCCATCATGTTTGATCCGAAAGACATGGCGGACAACCTGAAGCGGCAGGGTGCCTACGTGCCCGGTATCCGCCCGGGTCAGCAGACGGCCAAGTACATCGACGATGTGATCACCCGGCTGACCGTATTTGGTGCGCTTTATGTCACCGCGGTGTGTCTGCTGCCGGAGTTCATGATCGTGGCGTTCAACGTGACCTTCCAGCTCGGCGGCACCGCAGTGCTTATCGTTGTGGTGGTGGCGATGGACTTCATGTCCCAGGTGCAGGCGCACCTGATGTCCAGTCAGTACGCAAAGCTGATGGAAAAATCGAATCTGAAAGGGTACGGCCGTAACGCCCGGGTGCGCTGAAGCACCCGGAACGAATCAGGCCTTCGAGGTTAGCAATGAAAGTAAGAGCATCGGTCAAGAAAATCTGCCGCAACTGCAAGATGGTTAAGCGGAATGGCGTGCTGCGGGTGATCTGCAAAGTAGAACCCCGCCACAAGCAGCGTCAGGGTTAACCGGCGTCAGGTCAGAGAGAAGTTAACGGAGCATATAGATGGCACGAATAGCCGGAATCAACATCCCGGACAACAAGCATGCGGTGATCGCGCTCACTTATATTTTTGGTATCGGGCGTACCACAGCGGCACAGATCTGTGATGCGGCTGGAGTCGAACCGAGCCAGAAGATCCAGGATCTCACCGAGGAGAAGCTGGACGTGATTCGTGGTGAGATCGCCAAGCGCTCGGTCGAAGGTGACCTGCGCCGCGAAAAGGCGATGAGCATCAAGCGTCTGATGGATCTGGGTTGCTATCGCGGTATCCGTCACCGGCGCGGTCTGCCCGTGCACGGTCAGCGGACACGCACCAATGCGCGTACCCGAAAAGGTCCGCGTCGTCCGATCAGAAAGTAGTCAAAGACAGGCAGCAAGGAATTCAAGGGAAACTTTAGGCATGGCTGAGAAGAAAGGCGCCAAGCGGGTTGTGATCGATGGAGTGGCTCATATCCACGCTTCGTTCAATAACACCATCATCACGATCAGTGATCGGCAGGGCAACACCGTGAGCTGGGCAACCAGCGGTGGCTCGGGTTTCCGCGGATCGCGGAAGAGTACGCCGTTTGCTGCGCAGGTTGCTGCGGAGAAAGCGTCACTGGTCGCGGTCGAAGGCGGCATGAAGAGCGTCGATGTGCTGGTCAAAGGCCCGGGGCCTGGCCGTGAATCCGCCGTGCGTGCACTGAACAATGCAGGACTGAAGATCAACAGTATTTCCGACGTGACCCCGATACCGCACAACGGCTGCCGACCGCCGAAGCGGCGTCGCGTCTAGACCATTGGGAGAATAGACAATGGCCCGTTACACAGGACCGAAACTCAAGCTGGCACGCCGCGAAGGAACAGATCTGTTCCTCAAGAGCGGTGTGCGGCCGATCGATTCGAAATGCCGGATCGACAACCCCCCGGGCCAGCATGGTGCGCGACGGACACGCCTGTCCGACTACGCCGTGCAGCTGCGCGAAAAGCAGAAAGTCCGCCGGATTTATGGAGTGCTCGAGAAGCAGTTCAGCAACTACTACAAGCGGGCGGACCGCCAGAAAGGTGCTACCGGTGAGAACCTGCTGCGCCTGCTCGAGAGCCGGCTGGACAACGTCGTCTACCGTATGGGCTTCGGTTCCACCCGGGCGGAAGCACGCCAGCTGGTTTCTCACAAAGCGGTTCTGGTGAATGGTTCGGCTGTGAACATTGCCTCGTATCAGGTGCAAGCCGAAGATGTGATCAGAATCGGCGAACATGCGCGCGAACAGCTCCGCATCAAAAGTGCACTGCAGCTCGCCAGCCAGCGTGCGCCAGTGGAATGGGTCGACGTTGACCAGGACAAGCTCGAAGGCGTATTCCGTCGGCTGCCCGACCGTGTGGAGCTTCCTGTCGAAATCAACGAAAACCTCATCGTCGAGCTCTACTCCAAGTAGACCAGGCTCAAGGAGACTAAAGTCAATGGCACAGTCCGTTACAGAATTTCTGACCCCGCGTCATATCGATATCCAGGAAATCAGCGCGTCCCGCGCTCGGGTGACCCTGGAGCCGCTGGAGCGGGGCTTCGGGCACACGCTGGGCAACACGCTGCGACGCATCCTGCTGTCGTCCATGCCGGGTTGTGCCATCACCGAAGTGCAGATCGACGGCGTTCTGCACGAATACAGCACCATGGAAGGCGTGCAGGAAGACGTCCTGGATATCCTGCTGAACCTCAAAGGTGTGGCCGTGGTTCTGCATGAGCAGGACGAAGTCGTGATCAGCCTGAGCAAGGATGGTTCCGGCGCAGTGACTGCCGGTGACTTCCAGCTCAGCTCGGGTGTTGAGATCGCGAATCCCGATCATCTGATCTGCACATTGAATGACAACGGCTCCATCCGCATGGAGGCGCGTGTCACCCGTGGCCGTGGATATGTACCGGTCGACAGTGTAGTGGACGAAGAAGCAGACTCCCGCCAGATCGGCGTCCTCCGTCTCGATGCGACTTACAGCCCGATGCGCCGTGTTGCCTACAGCGTGGAAAGTGCACGGGTCGAGCAGCGCACCGATCTGGACAAACTGGTACTGGATCTTGAGACCAATGGCACCATAGATCCGGAAGACGCCATCCGTCGCGCGGCAACCATTCTGCAGCAGCAGCTTGCAGTGTTTGTCGATCTGGAAAGCGAAGGTGAAGTTGCGGTCGAAGAGAAGGAAGACGAAGTCGATCCGATCCTGATCCGCCCGGTGGACGATCTGGAATTGACCGTGCGTTCCGCCAACTGCCTGAAAGCGGAAAACATCTACTACATCGGTGATCTGATTCAGCGCACCGAAGTCGAACTGCTGAAGACGCCGAACCTCGGCAAGAAATCGCTGACAGAGATCAAGGACGTGCTGGCATCCCGCGGCCTGTCCCTGGGAATGCGGCTGGAAAACTGGCCACCGCCGAGCCTGCGCTCGGATGACAAGGTCGCTTAGGAAAAGCGTGAGTCGCTTAGGAAAAGCGTGGGTCGCTTAGGAAAAGCGCGAGTCGCTTGAGGAGAATAAAGAATGCGTCATCGTAAAAGCGGCCGGCAATTGAACCGGAACAGCTCGCACCGTCAGGCAATGTTCCGCAATATGGCGGTGTCTCTGATCGCGCACGAAGTGATCAAGACGACTCTGCCGAAGGCGAAGGAGCTTCGTCGTGTGGCTGAGCCGCTGATCACCCTGGCGAAGTCCGACTCCGTCGCCAATCGGCGTCTGGCCTTCTCCCGTACCCGGGACAATGCCACGGTCGGGAAACTGTTCACCGAAATCGGCCCCCGCTACGCCGATCGCCCCGGCGGCTATACCCGGATTCTGAAGTGCGGCTTCCGCCCTGGTGATGCAGCGCCCATGGCTTATGTGGAACTCGTGGACCGCCCGGTCGTCGAGTTGGATGACCTCGAAGGCGCGGAAGAGGTCGAGACCGAAGACAAGTAGATGCCGACCCTGCCGCGCCTCCCTACCCGGGACAGCGCGGAAGCCTGATCAACGCCCGCTGCAGAGTCTGCTGCGGGCGTTGTCGTTTCAGCAGCCCGTACTTATCGGATCGGAGTCTGCTCTGGAAAGTTGAGTCGATGGGTGACGGTGTGACAGGGTCTTCAGCGCCTCACACTGCCGCTCCGCGGTTCCGCCTCTTAAGCGAACTTGCCTCGCTCAGGGCAGCGAGTCAATTCGCGGCCGAGGCGCAGTGCTACACGGCGCTGAAGACCCTGTCACCCCTCCACCCTTGCAATTATCTTCCCGGCAAAACGCTGTCAGCGAGCTGTGGCTCTCAGCCACACGGACAAAGCGTTGCGCTCGGCTCGGGTTCCTCACCTAACACTTCACACATAGCTCAAACCAGCCACTGGGAACGAAATACGAGTGCGGCGGGCCAACGGGGGGTTCGGGACAGTGCTGCGGCGCTGAGGGCGGCGGATTGACTCGCGGCTCTGCGCGAGGCAAGTCCGCCAACCGAAGGCAGCCGGGACGGCCGCCGCAGTGTCTCGAACCCCCCGTTGGCCCGCCGCACCTGGATCACCCTTCCAAAGCCCTGATTTGAGCGACGAGCGACGAGCCGACTGTGCCGCGAGCCTATGCCGCGCTGGCCCGAGCCTTGAGCAGCGCCTTGAGGTACTTGCCTGTGTAGGAGCGCCTGTTCCTGGCGAGTTCTTCGGGTGTACCCGTGGCAATGATCTGCCCGCCGCCCGATCCGCCCTCGGGTCCAAGATCGATGATCCAGTCCGCGGTCTTGATGACATCGAGGTTGTGCTCGATGACCACGACGGTGTTGCCGTCGTCCCGCAGGCGGTGCAGTACGTCGAGCAGCTGGGAGATATCCTGGAAATGCAGACCGGTGGTCGGTTCATCGAGGATGTAGAGGGTCTTACCCGTGTCGCGTTTCGACAGCTCCCGGGACAGTTTCACCCGCTGAGCTTCGCCGCCGGAGAGGGTAGTGGCGCTCTGGCCGAGCCGGATGTAGGAAAGGCCCACGTCCATCAGGGTCTGCAGTTTGCGGGCCAGCATGGGCACCGCATCGAAAAATTCCCGGGCGTCTTCCACGGTCATATCGAGCACTTCGTGGATGTTCTTACCCTTGTAGCGGACTTCCAGGGTCTCCCGGTTGTAGCGTTTGCTCTTGCAGACATCGCAGGGCACATAAATGTCCGGCAGGAAGTGCATCTCCACTTTGATCATGCCGTCACCCTGGCAGGCTTCACAGCGTCCGCCTTTCACATTGAAGCTGAAGCGTCCGGGTTTGTAGCCCCGGGCGCGGGCTTCCTGGGTCTGCGCAAACAGATCCCGGATCGGCGTGAACAGGCCGGTGTAGGTGGCCGGGTTGGAACGGGGGGTACGGCCGATGGGGCTCTGGTCGATATCGACCACCTTGTCCAGATGCTGCAGACCGGTGATGGACTCGTGGGGTGACGCGGTGAGGGTCGTCGCCTTATTGAGTTTTGCGGCACTGACCGGAAACAGCGTGTGATTGATCAGCGTCGATTTCCCGGAACCGGACACTCCGGTCACGCAGGTCAGCAGTCCGCAGGGAATGTCCACCGTCAGAGACTGCAGGTTGTTGCCGGTAGCACCGCTTACCCGAACGACCTTCTTCGGGTTATAGGCGGTGCGTTTCGCGGGTACCTTGATCTGCTTTTTCCCGGAGAGATACTGACCGGTAATCGATTTCGAACTCCTGAGAATGTCTTCGATTTTTCCGGAAGCGACGATTTTGCCGCCGTGTACGCCGGCACCGGGGCCGATATCGATAATGTGATCCGCGCTGCGGATTGCCTCTTCGTCGTGTTCCACGACGAGCACCGTGTTGCCCAGATCCCGCAGATGGACGAGGGTTTTAAGCAATCGCGCATTGTCCCGCTGGTGCAGGCCGATCGAGGGTTCGTCGAGAATGTACATCACCCCCACCAGCCCCGCGCCGATCTGACTGGCAAGTCGGATTCGCTGGGCCTCACCACCGGAGAGGGTATCCGCGCTGCGATCCAGGGTCAGATAGTTGAGTCCCACGTCCACCAGAAACTGCAGGCGGGCGCGGATTTCCTTCTGAATCTTGTCCGCGATTTCGCCACGGCGGCCGGTGAGTTTGAGGCCTTTGAAGTAGTCGAGCGTGTCTTCAACGGACCCTGAGGAAATTGCCGGAAGATTCACCCCATCGATAAACACGTGCCGGGACTCCTCCCGCAGTCTGGTACCGGCGCATTTCGGGCAATCCCGCACCCGCAGGTAGCGCTGCAGATTCTCGCGCACCATGGTGGAGTCGGTTTCGAGATAGCGGCGCTCCATGTTCGGAATCACACCTTCGAATTTGTGCCGGCGCTGGATCACATCGCCCCGGTCGTTCACATAGCTGAAATCGATCCGCTCGCCGCCACTGCCGAAGAGAATGGCATCCCGGTGTTTCTGCTTCAGGGTTGCATAAGGCACTTCCACATCGAATTTGTAGTGCTCGGCCAGTGAGGTCAGCATGTGGAAGTAATAGACGTTGCGCCGATCCCAGCCGCGGATCGCGCCTTCCGCCAGGGTGAGTTCCTCATCCTGGACTACCAGCCCGGGATCGAAGAACTGTTTCACCCCGAGGCCGTCGCATTCTTCACAGGCGCCGGCGGGATTGTTGAAGGAGAACATGCGCGGCTCGAGTTCGCTGATGCTGTAACCGCACTGGGGGCAGGCGAAACGGGCGGAAAATACCAGCTCAGGCGCTTTCGGGTCATCCATGTCCGCCACCCGGGCGACGCCATCGGCCAGATTCAGCGCGGTCTCGAAGGACTCGGCCAGGCGCTGCTGGATGTCATCCCGGACCCGCAGGCGATCCACCACCGCCTCGATGGTGTGCTTCTTTTTCTTGTCGAGTTTTGGTGCTTCGTCCAGATCCACCACCAGGCCGTTGATCCGTGCGCGGATGAAGCCGTTGCTGATCAGCTCTGCAAATACATGCAGGTGTTCGCCCTTGCGCTCGGTCACCACCGGTGCCAGCACCATGATCCGCCTGTCCTTCGGCAGACTCAGCACCTGATCCACCATCTGGCTCACGGTCTGGGCATCGAGGGGCTCGTCGTGTGTCGGGCAGCGTGGCTCGCCGACCCGGGCGAACATGAGCCGCAGATAGTCGTAGATCTCGGTAATGGTGCCGACGGTGGAACGGGGGTTGTGCGAGGTCGATTTCTGCTCGATCGAGATGGCAGGAGACAGGCCTTCAATGTGGTCGACGTCCGGCTTTTCCATCATGGACAGGAACTGCCGGGCATAGGCGGAAAGCGATTCCACGTAGCGGCGTTGACCCTCCGCGTAGAGGGTATCGAATGCCAGGGACGACTTGCCGGATCCCGACAGCCCGGTAATCACGATCAGCTTGTCCCGGGGGATGTCCAGGTTGATGTTCTGGAGGTTGTGGGTGCGCGCACCCCGTACGGAAATAGTGTCCAAGGCGGGAAATCCGGCTCATCTGCAAGGGAACGGGACAACATAGACGGATCGATTCGACGGAGCAAGCTCAGCCGTGACTGACATCCTGAGAAGGGAAACTCTTCGGCTTTGGCACAGCTCATACGATAAACTTCGCCCCTGAAAGGGCTAACCAGGAATTGAGAGGCAAGAACTCATGGCACGGGGTATCAACAAAGTCATTCTGATCGGCAATCTGGGCAGAGACCCGGAAACCCGGTACACCCAGGGTGGCGGTCCGGTCACTAATTTCAGCTTGGCGACATCAGAGAGCTGGCGCGACAAGGCTTCCGGCGAGCAGCAGGAGCGCACCGAGTGGCACAACATCGTCTGCTTCGGGCGTCTGGCTGAAATTGCCGGTGAGTATCTGAAAAAGGGCTCCAAGGTGTTCGTGGAAGGCAGCCTGCGTACTTCGAACTGGGAGAAAGACGGTCAGAAGCATTACCGCACCGAGGTGATGGCGCGGGAGCTGCAGATGCTGGACAGCCGGGGTGGAGCAGGCGGCGCGCCGTCGGGCTTCGAAAACGAGCCGATGGGCGGCAGCTCGCGAGGCAGTTCGGCCGGCAGCAATACGCGGGACAATGCCCCGACTCTGTCAGACGATGGGGATTTCGACGACGATATCCCGTTCTGACCCACAGCCGGTCGCAACCAATACGGGTTGGCTCCCGGCCCGGCCCTGAGCGCTACACCAGCAACCAGATCAGCGCGGCACCCAGCACCAGCCGATAGATGACGAAAGGCATCATGCCGATGCGTTCGACCAGCGCCACGAAGGCGGCGATACACAGGTAGGCGCTCACCGCGGCCAGCAGAAATCCGGCGCCGAAGCCCAGCCAGGGCACCGGGTCTGCCGAAGTGACCAGATCGGTACCCAGGAGCACTGCAGCACCGCCGATCGCCGGTATGGCCAGCAGGAAGGAAAAACGCGCGGCGGTCGTCCGGCTCAGTCCGAGCCACAGGGCCGCTGTCATGGTGATACCCGATCGTGATGTGCCCGGAATCAGCGCCAGCACCTGAGCCGCACCGATCACCAGCACCTGGGTCCAGGTAAGCGCCTGCGGCGGATTGTTAAGCGCCTGCGGCGGATTGTTAGAAGACTGCGGCGGACGGTTAACAGCCTGCCCCGCGGACTCTGGCCTTCCCGCAGCCGTTCCCCGGTAGCGATCGGCGAAGCCGAGCAGCAGACCGAAGCCTATGGTGGCGGCGGCGATCACAGCCACGCTGCGCAGATTGTCACTGACCCAGTCCTTGAGCAGAAAACCGGCGAGTACCAGAGGCAGCGTGGCGACGCTCAGTTTCAGCAGTTCATCAAGCCGCGGATCCAGTGTGCGACCGTTCTGTCCCGGGGAAGTCCCGTCGAACAGCGTGAGGAAACCCTGCAGATAGCCGCCCAGTTCGGTGCGGAAATAGCCCAGCACTGCCATGAGAGTGCCCAGATGCACGGCAACGTCGAAGGCCAGGCCCTGGTCCGGCCAGCCGAGTATGTGGGAGGGAAGTATCAGGTGAGCCGAGCTGGAAATAGGCAGGAATTCGGTGATTCCCTGTACGAGCGCGAGTGCGATGATCTGCAGCCAATCCACGCCGGGCAGTCTATCGGTTGACCCCGGTCCGGGACAGGCCCGGATCACTCCACCCCGCGGGCGCGGCGGTGTAAAGTGCCGGGCATGAGTGCTGTATCCCACTATCCGGAGCTGCCCCTCTTCCCGCTCGGCACCGTGCTGTTCCAGGACGGCCTCCTGCCCCTGCAGATCTTCGAGCCGCGCTATCTGGATCTGGTCGCCCGGTGTATGAAAGAGCAGGCACCCTTCGGCGTGGTGCTCATCCGCAGCGGCCGCGATGCCAGGGCTACGGCTGAGGAGGCGGCGCCTGAGATCTTTGATATCGGGACCGCCGCGCACATCGTCGACTTCAATCAGCTGAGCAACGGGCGCCTGGGTATCACCGTGCAGGGCGGGGAGAAATTCCGCATACGGCGGGTTCGCGAGGCAGACGATCACCTGCTCATCGGTGAGGTCAGCTACCTGCCGGAAGAACCGAAAATCGGGGTAGGTGAGGAGCACCAGGATCTGGTGGACCTGCTCAACCAGCTGATGATCCACCCGGGGGTAGCCCGATTAAAACTGCAGATCGATTTCAGCGATGCCCGCTCCGTGGGCTGGCGGCTGGCCGAGCTGCTGCCGATCGATGCGGAGATCAAGCAGAGTCTGCTGCAGCTGCAGCTGCCCAGGGAGCGACTGCAGGAGTTGACCCGCCTGGTCCACAAGCTGAGGGGTTGAGCGGAGCCGGCCTTACCCGGGCTCGACCGCCGATCGCGGTGGGGAATGAGGGTACTGCGCCCGTGAGTGGCATGCACATGGACCGGGACAGGCTGGCGCGTATAATTCCGGGTCCCATCACGCCCGGGCTGCCGGAATGAAGACCGCCGAATCTCTATCTGAAGCACCAGCGGACATTGCCGGTTATATGCAGGCGGCGGGCCGTGCTGCCCGGGCAGCCTCCCGGGTCATTGCCGCAGCCAGCACCGCGACCAAATCGACTGCGCTGAAGGCCATCGCCCGGGCCCTGGATGAGTCGCGTCTGCCGCTCAAAGCGGCCAACAGCACAGACATGAAGGCGGCGACAGCCGGCGGTCTGGACCAGCCCCTGATCGATCGATTGCTGCTGGACGATGCCGCCATTGATCGGATGATCGAAGGGGTTCTGCAGGTGGACAAGCTGCCGGATCCGGTCGGCGAAATCAGCGGGCTGTCCTACCGGCCTACCGGTATCCAGGTAGGTCGCATGCGAGTACCTCTGGGTGTAATCGGCATCATTTATGAGAGCCGGCCTAATGTCACCGTCGACGCGGCGAGCTTGTGCCTGAAGTCCGGTAATGCCTGCATCCTGCGAGGTGGCTCCGAAGCCATCGAATCCAACCGGGCGATCGCAGACTGTATCCGTACCGGGCTGGCGGCTGCCGGTCTGCCGGAAGCTGTGGTTCAGCTTGTAGCTACCACGGATCGGCAGGCGGTCGGTGAACTGCTGCGTCTGCAGGAACATGTCGACGTCATCGTACCGAGAGGGGGTAAAAGCCTTATCGAGCGCATCAGTCGGGAGTCCCTGATCCCCGTGATCAAGCACCTCGACGGCATCTGCCATGTCTACATCGACAGTGACGCGGATGCGGCCATGGCGGTCGAGATTGCCGTAAATTCCAAGGTGGAAAAATACGCGGTCTGCAATGCGCTGGAGACTCTGCTGGTCGCTGACTCGATGGCCGCCACGGTGTTACCGGAGCTTGCGCGGCGTTTTGCGCAGGCGGGTGTAGAGCTGCGGGGATGCGCAGTTACCCGCAGGCACATCAAGGCGGAATCCGCTTCCGAAGCCGACTGGCGGGAGGAATACCTGGGTCCGGTGCTTGCCATCCGGGTGGTTGCCGGACTCGATGCTGCGATCGCCCATATCAACGAGTACGGCTCGGCGCATACCGATACCATTGTGACCGCCAATTATGGCCATGCGCGGCGCTTCCTTGCGGAAGTAGACTCGGCCACCGTGATGGTGAACGCTTCCACCCAGTTTGCGGATGGTTTCGAATTCGGCCTGGGTGCCGAGGTCGGTATCTCCACGGACAAGCTTCACGCCCGGGGGCCCGTGGGACTGGAAGGGCTGACTTCCCAGAAATACGTGGTCCTCGGCAACGGGGAAGTCCGGCACCGTTGATCTGTCTTTTTGGCGGCACCTTCGACCCGATTCACCTCGGCCACCTTCACGCCGCGCTGTCGGTGTGCGACGCGCTGGATGTGCCGCAGATCCGGCTGATTCTGTCCGCGCGTCCGTCGCACCGCACAGCACCGGGTGCCAGCATCGCGCAGCGCTGGGAAATGCTGAAGCTCGCCTGCGCGTCGGATCAGCGGCTTGTCCCGGACGATCGGGAGATGCGCCGCAGTGCGCCTTCCTTCACCGTCGACACACTCGCCGAAATTCGCGGCGAAAACCCCGGGGAACCGCTGGTCTGGGTGATCGGCAGTGATGCCTTCGCGCTGCTGGCGAGCTGGTATCGATGGGAGCAGGTGTTGGAACTGTGTCATCTGGTCGTGCTCAATCGACCCGGGCATCCGCTTACACTCGAGCCCAGGCTCAAAGCGCTGATGGCGCGGGCACAGACGACGGCTATCGCGGACCTCCATGAGCAGTCCGCGGGTCGTATTCTGGTTCTCGAAAGAGACATGGAGCAGGTTTCCGCAGAGGCGATCCGCAAGGCGCTGAGTCAGGGCGCGGAAGTTGCTCATTTGCTCCCGGCCGCCGTGGACACTTATATTAGGACCCATCGTCTCTATGGAGCATGAAACCCAGTTGAAATGGAGCCCCCTGTGACCTCGCAAGCGTTACGTGATCTGGTGCTGGACGCACTCGAGGAACTCAAAGGCCGCGACATCGTCTCTCTCCCTGTCGCGGAAATCACCGATATCACCGACTACATGGTTCTGGTCAGCGGAACTTCCAACCGCCACGTAAAAGCTCTTGTCAATCAAGTGGTAGAGATGGTGAAAGAAGAGGGGGTGAACCCGGTGGGGATCGAAGGGACCGAAACCAATGAGTGGGTACTCGTCGACCTCGGCGACGTCCTGGTTCATGTCATGCAGTCCGACACCCGAAAATTCTACGATCTCGAGCGCCTCTGGACGGAGATTCCGTCGGATTCTGAATCCCTGGTCTGAGCACCAGACCCCACATGCAATGAAACTCAAGGTGCTGGCGATCGGGACCCGGGCGCCCTCCTGGGTGAGTGCGGGATTCAACGAATACGCGGCCCGCATGCCGCCACACATGGCGATCGAACTCGTCGAGGTTTCCGCACCCGCCCATCGGGGCTGGACGGCAGAAAGACTGCGCGAGGAGGAAGGCGGTCGCCTCCTGGGCCGGGTCGGCGATGGCGACCGGATCGTCGCCCTGGATGGTGGTGGCAAGACACTGAGCACGGAAAAACTCGCCGCCAGGATGGATGATTGGCGCATGCTCGGCGGCGATGTGATATTCATGATCGGCGGTGCAGATGGTCTGCACAGTCGTGTGCTCGCCGCGGCCCAGGAGACCCTCTCGCTGTCGGCGCTGACCTTTCCCCACATGCTGGTTCGAGTCATTCTGGCCGAGCAGTTGTACCGGGCCTGGACCTTGCTCGAAGGTCACCCCTATCATCGCGGCTGAACCCAGGCACTGATTCATGGCTTCATCCCTGTCACTGAAGGATCCGGCAACCGAGCGACGCGCGTTCGTCGTGCGTGCTGCCTGGTTGTTTGCCATGGCGATGCTGCTCATCGGTGTGCTGATTCTGCGGCTGCTGCAGCTGCAGGTCTGGGAACACGAAACCTACCAGACCCGCTCAGAAGACAACCGCATCCAGATGCAGCCCCTGGCGCCCTCACGGGGTCTGATTTTCGACCGTAACGGCGTCCTGCTGGCAGACAACCGGCCGATCTCCTCCCTCGCCCTGGTATCGGAGCGGATCGCCGACATGGATGCGCTGCTGGCGGATCTCGATGCCCTGGTGGGGGTGAGTGAAGACGACATTGAAGGTTTCCAGGACCGTCGCAAGCGGCGCCGGCGACCCTACGAGCCGGTGCCCTTGAAGCTCACCCTGGATGCGGAACAGATCGCCCGGCTGGCGGTGAACCGTCACCGGCTGCCCGGTGTCGAGGTGGTGACCCAGCTCGCCCGTCACTATCCCTTCGAGTCTCTGATGGCACACGCGGTCGGGTCGGTGCGCCGGGTCACGGAAGACGATCTGCGGCGCCTGGACCCGATCCGCTACAGTGCAACCCGCTTTGTCGGGCGGCTGGGTGTTGAGAGATTCTACGAGTCCTTCCTGCACGGCGAAGTGGGCTACCAGCAGGTGGAGATTGACGCCCACGGGCGCATCCGCCAGGTGCTGGAAATCAAACCACCGGTGGCCGGCGGCAACATCACCCTGCACCTGGACAGCCGGCTTCAGCTTGCGGCAACCGCCGCTCTGGGCGACCGGCGCGGCGCCATCGTTGCCCTGGACCCGAGAAGCGGCGGTGTGCTGGCCCTGGTCAGCAACCCCGGCTATGACCCCAACCTGTTCGTGAGCGGCATTTCCAGCAGTGACTACCAGGCGCTGGTCAAATCCCGGGATACGCCGTTGTTCAATCGGGCACTCAATGGCCAGTATGCCCCGGGTTCCACGTTCAAACCCATCGTCGGACTCGCTGGTCTGTCGTTGGGTATCACGACCTGGGATGACACGATAGAGGATCGGGGCTGGTTCAAGTTACCCAACCAGAAGCGCATTTATCGGGACTGGAGCTGGACAACCAACAACTCCGGCGGACAGGGCACGGTGGATCTGCACCGTGCGATTTATCGCTCCTCCAACGTCTATTTCTATAATCTGGCAAGCCGGATCAGGATCGAGGATCTGGACGGATTTGCAGCTCAGTTCGGCATTGGCGCGCGTGTCGCGGCGGACATTCCGGAGACCAGTCCGGGACTGCTGCCTGATCCGGTGTGGAAGCGCGGTGCGAAGGGCGAAGCCTGGTATCCGGGTGACAACGTCAACATGGGCATCGGTCAGGGCGATCTTCTTGTCACCCCCCTGCATCTGGCGCTGGTGGCGAGCACCATCGCCAGCCGGGGCCGTGTCGAGCGGCCACGGATGCTGATGTCGAGCAGCAGCCCGCTGTTTGAGTTCGATCTGCCGAAGCCGATGCCACCGGTTGCGGGTCCGTCCGCCGAGGACTGGGAACGCATGGTGGACGCCATGGAGGATGTGGTGCACCGGGGTAATCAGGGTTACCGTCAGAACGGCACGGCCTGGGCGCATATCGGCCAGAACATCAGCTATCGGATGGCTGGTAAATCCGGTACGGCCCAGGTGGTGGAGATCCGCCAGGGGGAAGAATACGAAGAGGACGAACTCGACGAATACAGCCGCAAACACGCCTGGTTCATCGCCTTCGCACCGGCGGATGATCCGGTGATTGCCCTGTCGGTACTGGTGGAGAATGGCGGTGGCGGCAGCTCCGTTGCAGCGCCCGTTGCCCGGGAAGTACTCGACGCCTACCTGCAGCCCCAGCTGGTTGCCCGATGAGCAGTCAGGATTTTGTCCGCCGCCTGCCGGCCGGGTCAGGGTTGAGTGCCGGTGAACGCCTTACCCGGGTCCACCTTGACCCTCTGCTGCTGGTGGTGCTCCTGGCCATCGTAGGTTTTGGTCTGGTCGTGCTGTACAGCGCACTGAACCGCAACGTCGAAGTCTTCGAAAATCAGGTCCTGCGTCTCGCTATTGCCTTCGTGGTGCTGATCCTGGCGGCCCAGTTTCAGCCCGGTTTTTACCTGCGCTGGACGCCGATCATCTACATGCTCGGTGTGATCATGCTGGTGCTGGTGCTGCTGGTCGGGGTCACGGTGAAAGGCTCCCAGCGCTGGCTGGAAATCCCGGGACTGCTCCGATTTCAGCCATCCGAAGTCATGAAGATCGCGGTGCCGATGATGGTCGCCTGGTATCTGCACGAGCGACCACTGCCGCCCAGTTTCGGGGACCTCTGTGTTGCCATGGCCATCATCGCCATCCCTGCGGGCTGCATCATCGTGCAGCCGGACCTGGGTACCGGGATCCTGGTCGCCGGTGCCGGGGCGGCAGTCATTGTGCTCGCCGGTGTGCGCTGGCGCTGGATTCTTTATGCGTTGATGGCCATGGCGGTCGCCGCTCCGGGGCTCTGGTACACGCTGCAGGAATACCAGCGCAAGCGCATTCTGACCCTCTTCGATCCCCAGAGTGACCCGCTCGGCGCGGGCTGGAACATCATTCAGTCCACCACGGCGATCGGCTCCGGTGGGGTCTACGGCAAGGGACTGTTTCAGGGTACCCAGAGTCAGCTGGACTTCCTGCCGGAAAGCCAGACCGATTTCATCATTGCGGTAGTCGGAGAAGAACTTGGATTGATCGGCGTGCTGACGTTGCTGATACTCTACCTGCTGATCATCGCGCGCGGCCTGTACATTGCGACACAGGCTCCGAGCAGTTATGGCCGCCTGCTCGCCGGGGCTCTCACGCTGACCTTCTTTGTCTACGTGTTCGTGAATATCGCCATGGTCTGTGGGCTGCTGCCCGTGGTCGGTGTGCCGCTGCCCCTGGTGAGCTACGGCGGGACATCTGCGATCACACTGATGGCCGGGTTCGGGATCATCATGGCGATCCGGACGCATCGGGCCTGGTAGCCGCTCAGGCGGGGAAGAATTGGCTAATTGGACCGATGACTGGAAGAATCGGTTTTCGCTGACAACAGGATCGAGAGGGACAGACGATACTCATCATGACGCTACGAATCGGTTTCATTGTCGGCCTCACCACGCTGATGCTCTATGGGTCTGCGCATGCGGACTATGCCGACCGGCCGGATGTCCGAACCTATATTGGTGCGCTGGTTGCGGAACACGGATTCGATGAAGCTGCGCTGCTGGAACTCTTCCACGACACCGAGCGTCAGCAGAGTGTCCTGGATGCGATTGCGCGCCCGGCGGAGCGCACGCTGAAATGGCACGAGTATCGGGACATCTTCCTGAAGGAGCCGCGCATCTCCCAGGGTCTCGAGTTCTGGAACAGCAATGCAGAAACCCTGGCTCGTGCCGAAGCAAAGTATGGTGTGCCGGCCGAGTACATTGTCGCCATCATCGGCGTGGAAACCCGGTACGGACGTATTCTCGGCAACTATCGCGTGGTCGACTCCCTCACCACGCTGGCCTTCGATTATCCTCCGCGCTCGGACTTCTTTCGAAAGGAGCTGACCCAGTATCTGCTGCTGGCCAGAGAGGAGAAGATGGACCCCCTGGTGCTCAAGGGTTCCTATGCCGGCGCCATGGGCTACGGGCAGTTCATTCCCTCGAGCTTCCGTGCCTATGCGGTGGACTTTGATGGGGATGGCGTGCGGGACATCTGGGCCAATCAGGTTGATGCCATCGGCAGTGTGGCCAACTACTTCGCCCGCCATGGCTGGCGCAGTCAGGCACCGGTGGTGGTGCAGGTGGCTGTGACAGGAACCGAAGCGGACGCGCTGGCGAATGAATCCCTGAGTCTCGACTACACGGTCGGCCAGCTGCGGGCCGCGGGTGTACAGATTGACGACCTTGCCGCAGAGGAAAAGGCCGCGCTGTTCCGCATGGAAATCGAAGACGGACGCGAGTACTGGCTGGGGCTGAACAACTTTTATGTGATCACCCGTTACAATCGCAGCCGCCTCTATGCACTGGCCGTGCACCAGCTCGGGCAGGAGATCCGGTCCGGATGGGAAGCGAGACAGGATGCGCTGGTTTCGAGTCACCGGACATTCGACTGAGAGTGGAGATGGTGGACACGGTGGAGACGTGGGAATTGTCACAGTGCGCCTGATCGTTCTGCTTGGCCTTTCCGCCCTCCTGCTGTCCGGTTGCCAGACACCGGGATCTGATCGGCACGACCCTGCCCGGAGTACGACAGCGGCGGAACCCGGGGATGGACCACCGCTGGTGATTCCGCCGGATCTTGCACATCTGCCGGACCCGGTGGTGATCAGTGAGCCGCGCAGCAAACGCGGAAACCCGGAAACCTATACGGTGTTCGGCAAGACCTATCGGGTGATGGATTCGGAAGTCGGCTACTACGCAACCGGGCTCGCCTCCTGGTATGGAAAAAAATTCCACGGCCGACCGACTTCGAGTGGCGAGCCCTTCGACATGTTCAAGCTCACCGCGGCCCATCCTTCCCTGCCGATCCCCACCTTCGCCCGGGTCACCAATCTCGACAATGGCCGCTCCACGGTTGTGCGGATCAATGACCGCGGACCCTTCCATGCGAACCGGCTCATCGATCTGTCCTACGCTGCCGCGGTGAAGCTCGGTTACGCCGAGGAGGGCACTGCAAGGGTCCGGGTGGAAGTTCTCACTGCGGCGAAAGACTTCTTCCTGCAGGCGGGCGCCTTCAGGGATCTCAACAGTGCGGACCGACTGAAGGCGGAGCTGGAAGCGCTCACGGGTCAACCGTCCTTCGTAGTGCGGGTCGCTGACGACGCCCTGTACCGGGTGCGGGTCGGCCCGGTGGCGGGACGGCAGGAGGCAGAGCGCCTGCGCGGCCTGATCGTGGCGGCGCGACACCCGGAACCTCTCATCCTGCCGAACTGAGGTCACCGGCCCGGCCCCGGGGCAGCACCGCCGGGTCTGTCTCCGGGACCGGTGGTAGACTGCGCCGGTCGTGTCATTCAAAACCAAGAGGACAAGCATGCAGCGAAGGCTCTGCGTCGCTAATTTTCATACGCTGAAGGCTCCTTACCCGCTGAAGGCTCTATTTCCGCTGAAGGCTCTATTTCCGCTGAAGGCTCTTGTTGCGCTGGTGATTCTTGTGGCCTCGGCTGCCGCGGTGGCGATGGAAGCCCAGGTGATTCCACCGCCGCCGTCGGTTGCGGCCAGCTCTTATCTGCTGATTGATGCGGATACAGGCAAGGTGCTGGTCGAGCACAATGCCAGGGAGCCGCTCCCGCCCGCGAGCCTCACCAAGATCATGACCGCTTTTATCGCCGCCGTAGAAATCGAGTCCGGCCGTATCAGCCTCCAGGATCAGGTCCCCATCAGTGTCAACGCCTGGCAGACGGAAGGCTCCCGCATGTTCGTGCGGGAAGGCACCACGGTGTCACTGGAAGACCTGTTGAAAGGCATCATCATCCAGTCCGGAAACGACGCCAGTGTCGCCGTGGCCGAGCATATAGCGGGCAGTGAAAGCGCCTTTGCTGACATGATGAACCAGCAGGCCGCTCTGCTGGGGATGACCACCACGCACTTCATGAATGCCACCGGACTGCCGGATGAAGAACACTACACCTCTGCCTGGGACCTTTCCCTGCTCACCCGGGCACTGATCCAGCGCTACCCCGATCACTATGCGATGTATGCCGAGCGTTCGTTTGTCTTCAATAACATCGACCAGCCCAATCGCAATCGACTGTTGTGGCGGGACCGCACAGTCGATGGTGTCAAGACCGGTCATACCGAAGCTGCCGGCTACTGTCTGGTGGCTTCCGCGGTCCGGGAAAACATGCGCCTGATTTCGGTGGTGATGGGGACCGAAAGCGACGAAGCACGGATGCGCGAAAGCCAGAAACTGTTCTCCTACGGGTTCCGTTACTTTGAAACCCAGCAGCTCTATGAAGCCGGTGTGCCGCTGAAGACGGTGGCAGTATGGTATGGCGAAACCGATAGTGTAGAACTGGGTGTGGCGGATTCCGTGCGGGTGACCATTCCACGCGGCCGTTATGAAAACCTGGCTGCGGAACTCGAGGTGGTGCGGGTGGTTGAAGCGCCGCTGACTGCCGGCGAGCGGGTTGGCGAACTGATTCTGTCGCTGGATGACGAAGTTATTCAGCGTGCTCCCCTGATTGCGCTCACCGATGTTGCCGAAGCGGGCCTTCTCGGCCGGTTCTTCGATGGCGCAAGGCTGTTCTTCGCCAGTTTTTTCGCGGACGAGTAGTCGATGGAGGATACGCCATCCATCGTTTTTCCCTGTGCAAGCTACCCGCTGAAGGTGATTTCCCA
Organism: Pseudomonadales bacterium; assembly: GCA_041395945.1. Taxonomy (NCBI): domain Bacteria; kingdom Pseudomonadati; phylum Pseudomonadota; class Gammaproteobacteria; order Pseudomonadales; species Pseudomonadales bacterium. The sequence continues at coordinate 3,194,679 of JAWKZN010000001.1, read as the reverse complement.
CAGCGCTCCCGAGCTTGTCCAGCGTGTGGTGGAAGTCGTGCGTATTCACGTCGACGATTTCGATGAACAGACCCTGAGTCTGCAGCCCAGCCGGGCAGGCAACTACACATCCGTGCGCCTTTTGATCACTGCACGCAGTGAAGGGCAGCTGCGGGCACTGCATGGAGACCTGATGGCCCTGCCGGAGGTCAAGCTGGTTCTGTGAAAACTCCGGTGCAGATCGTCGACCTGGGGCGAACGGATTACGAGGCCGTGTTTGACAGAATGCGGCGGTTCACCGAACAGCGAACCAGCGTAACCGAAGACCAGGTGTGGCTGACCGAGCATGAACCCGTTTTCACCCAGGGGCAGGCAGGACGGCCGGAGCATCTGCTGGCACCAGGCGACATCCCGGTGGTGCAGTCAGACAGAGGCGGCCAGGTCACCTATCATGGCCCGGGCCAGATTGTCGGATATCTGCTGATCGATCTGCGCCGCAAAGGGCTGAGTGTGCGAGGCCTTGTCAGTGGCATCGAGGCGGCCGTCGTCAGGGTGCTGGCCGGCTACGGAATCGAAGGTGCTCCCAGGGCGGATGCTCCGGGTGTCTATGTCGCGGGTGCGAAGATCGCCTCCCTGGGTTTACGGGTTCGGCGCGGCTGTTCCTATCACGGCCTCAGTCTCAATGTGAACATGGATCTGGAACCTTTCGGCCGCATCAATCCCTGTGGGTTGCTGGGCATGACGGTGACTCAGATGGTCGACCTGGGTGGTCCTGACAGTCCCGGTCCAGTGCGCGAGAGACTGATCGCCGCCCTGGCAGAGACCTTTGCGTTCACTCCGCACAGGTCGGGCATTGCGGATATTTCGGCAGTCTGAGTTTGCGCCACTCCATGTGCTTGCCATCGAAGTAGAGCACATATCCGGTAAGAGATTCTCCGACACCGGTGATCAGTTTCATGGTCTCCAGTGCCTGGGTCGTGCCGATCACCCCCACCAGTGGCGCTGCCACACCATTCTCCGAGCAGTTGAGGGCGGCATCGTCACCGGTAGCGTAAAGGCACCGGTAACAGGGCGAGTCAGGCACCCGCGGATCGAAGACGGCGACCTGGCCTTCCCAGCGTATGGCAGCGCCTGAGACAAGGGGTACCGAGCTGGCCCAGCAGACATCGTTCAGCGCATAGCGGATGCGGAAATTGTCCGTCGCATCCACGACCACGTCGGCACGCGATACCAGAGCGTGCAGCGCCACATCATCCAGATCCGCGTCTATGGTTTCGATGCCGATGTCCGGATTCAGGGCAGACAGGGTTGCCGCTGCTGATGCCACCTTGCGCCGGCCAAGCGAAGACTGCCGGTGCACGATCTGGCGCTGCAGATTGGAAAGGTCCACCTCATCGTGGTCCACCAGCAGCAGTCGGCCCACACCGGCGGCGGCGAGATAGAGCGCAACCGGCGAACCGAGACCGCCGAGGCCGACCACCAGCACGGTGGCAGCCAGCAGTGCTTCCTGACCGGCGATGTCAACTTCCGGTAGCAGGATATGTCTGCTGTAGCGCAGCAGCTGTTCGTCATTCACGTTTCATCGCTTCCGCGTAACTCGCCCGCAGTCACAGGGTACGCTTTTCTGCCGAAAGTCACCCTGTCCAGACCCGCCAGATCCTGGCGGGTTGCCACTTCGCAGTAACCCTGGCGCAGAAAGCAGTCGGTCACCGGCCGCTTCTGATTCCAGCCGTGTTCGACCAGCAGCCAGCCTCCCGGGTGGAGAAAGCTGTCCGCGCTGCCGATGATCCGGGCGAGATCGTCCATCCCCTCCGCACCACTGACCAGTGCGCCCTTGGGCTCATGGCGCAACCCGGGAAGATGGGGATCGTCGGCTGCGACATAGGGTGGATTCGCAGCAATGAGGTGGAAGCGTCCGGGGACCTGTTCGAACCAGTCGCTTTCGAAAAAAGTCACCGGGGCGTTATGGCGCCCGGCATTGTCAGCGGCCACCTTCAGGGCGGCGGGGCTGACGTCGCTGGCCCAGACTTCCAGCGTCAGGCTCTTCGCCAGAGCAATGGCGATGGCGCCACTGCCGGTGCCGAGATCGAGCACGCGGTCACCGGAATTCACAAGCGGCAGCGCGAGTTCGACCAGGGTTTCCGTCTCCGGCCGCGGAATCAGTACATCTGGCGTGACCCGCAGACTCAGTCCCCAGAATTCCCGCTCCCCGAGCACATAGGCCAGGGGTTCACCCTCCTGCAGACGGGCGGCGAGTGACTCGAGTGTGCTCAGTGCTGCCGCGTCGATGATGCGTTCAGGCGCCGCCATCACCTGAGCCCGGCTCAATCCCAGCCGATGACACAACAGGAGTTCGCAATCGAGTCGGGGCAGCCGGCGATGGGCTCGCAGCCAGGACCTGACGGAGTGTGCCGGGTCGGTGCCTGTGCTCACCTGTGTCACCCGGCCTCACCCAGTGACTGCAGAAGGTCTGCCTGGTGCTCCTGTACGAGCGGCTGTATCACATGATCGAGCAGGCCTTCGATCACTTCATCGAGTTTGTAGATGGTGAGATTGATGCGGTGATCGGTGACCCGACCCTGGGGGAAATTGTAGGTGCGTATGCGCTCGGAGCGGTCCCCGGAGCCGACCAGCGTGCGGCGGGTTTCGGCCTCCTCGGCCTGCTGCTTGCTGCGCGCCATGTCCAGCAGCTTGGCCTTCAGCAGTGCGTAAGCGCGGGCGCGGTTTTTGTGCTGAGAGCGCTCGTCCTGACATTCCACCACGATGCCTGTCGGCAGATGCGTAAGGCGGATGGCGGAATCGGTCTTGTTCACATGCTGGCCACCCGCACCGGAAGCGCGGTAGGTATCCTCGCGCAGATCGGCCTTGCTGATCTCGATCGAATCGATTTCGTCTGCTTCGGGCATGACGGCGACCGTGCAGGCGCTGGTGTGGATGCGGCCCTGGGATTCGGTCTCGGGTACCCGCTGTACCCGATGGGCGCCGGATTCAAATTTCAGCTGGGAGTACACGTTCGCGCCGGTAATCCGGGAGATGATTTCCTTGTAGCCACCGTGTTCGCCCTGGCGGGCATTGAGTATCTCGAGCTGCCAGCCTTTCTGTTCTGCGTATTTGCTGTACATGCGGAAAAGATTCCCGGCAAAGATCGCCGCTTCATCTCCCCCGGTACCCGCACGGATTTCGAGGAACACGTTCGCACCGTCGTGAGGATCTCTCGGCAGCAGGAGGGTCTGCAGGGCCTGCTCCGAACTTGCCAGTTCCGCTTCCAGCCGCCCCAGATCCTCCTGGGCAAGCTGGCGAATTTCCGCATCCGCATCCCGGGTCATCTCGGTGATCTCTTCGATTTCCCCAACCAGCCGCTCGTATTCGGTGAAGCCTTGTATGACCGGTTCGAGCTCGGCATATTCCCTGGACAGCGCGGTGAACTGGTCCCGGTTTGCCATCACCTCCGGATCGGACAGGAGCGCACTCACCTCTTCGTGACGATCGGCGAGGCCCGACAGTTTGTCCACCATCGATTCAGTCAGACTCATCGATCATTCAATCCAGATGGTAGAGGGTCTTGAGGTAGTCGAGGAGATCAGCGCGGCCATCCGCTGCGGCGTTGCGCAGGGCGGTGGTGGGTGCGTGGATCAGTTTGTTTGTCAGGCCGCGGCTCAGCGTGGCGAGAACCTGTTCGGGCGGCGTTCCTCTGCTGAGCTCCCGCAGGGCCCGCTCCAGCTCCGCGGTCTGGATGCTCGCTGCCTGATCGCGGAACTTCCGCAACAGCGCCTGGCCATGGTGCGCGCGCCGCTCACGCAGATAGTGATTGGCGCCGTCATCCACCAGGGTTTCTGCTTCCTCCGCGGCAACCCGGCGGTTCTTCACGTTTTCTTCGATGATGTCGTCGAGGTCGTCGATCGTGTAGAGAAACACATCGGGAAGTTCTGCCGCTTCCGGTTCGATATCCCGGGGCACGGCGATGTCGACAATGAACATCGGTTTGCGGCGGCGCTGACGGATTGCAGCTTCCAGGGCTCCTTTGCCGACCACGGGCAGGGAGCTGCCGGTCGATGCAATGATGATGTCGTAGTTGGCCAGGTGGGCGGGCACATCGGTGAGCTGCAGGGGCAGAGCATCGAAGCGTGCAGCGAGGGCTTCCGCATTTGCCAGGGTACGGTTTGCGATGGCCATCCCGGCCACCCCGGCTTCCGTGAGGTGCTCGGCCACCCGTTGAATGGTATCCCCCGCCCCCAGCAGGAGTGCCCGGGTATCTTTCAGATCGGTAAAAATCTGTTGCGCCATGACCACCGCTGCGTAGGCCACGGAGACGGGATTGCGGCCGATGTCCGTATCGGTGCGCACCCGTTTGGCGGTGGACAGGATGATCTGTGAGAGCAGGCTCAGCTCCGGACCGAGAGTGCCCGCCTGGCGCGCCAGGTCGTAGGCCGATTTCACCTGGCCCATGATCTGTGGTTCGCCGAGAACCTGGCTGTCGAGACCGGAGGCCACCCGGATCAGATGGCGGGCGGCATCCAGATCCCAGTGGCTGTAAGCGACGCTGTCCAGCTCGCTTAAGGGGATCTTGCGGGCTTCCGCCAGCCAGGTACCGACTTCACGCTCATGGGCCGGATCCAGAGACAGATACAGCTCGGTGCGATTGCAGGTCGAAATGATGGCCGCCTCAGACACGCTGGGAATGTGGTGAGTGGCTTCCAGCAGAGCGTCTGCCAGGGTCCCTTCCGGGAACGCGATACGCTCCCGAAACTCCACGGGTGCCGTGCGATAGTTAACGCCGTATGCCAATATCGCCATCAGCCGATGCCAAGGTGGACGCTGTGCTCAGGATGACGCGCGATTCTAACAGAGTCTTCACTCTGGCGAACGTGTATAAGCTCTTATTTTTAAACATATTTTCCGTTTCCATCGGCGGAGGCTGCGCGTCCCTGCCCGCGCCGGCCCCTGAGGATGACTTTCTTTTGCGGGGAAAGCTGGCGGTTGAAGAGGCGGGCGAGCGACATACCGCCAATCTGCTCTGGCGCCAGCAGGGCGAGAATTTCGAGGTCGATCTCTGGGGACCCATGGGACAGGGCCGCATCCAGCTGGTGCGCCGTGGCAGTGCAGTGGCCATCCTCGACGGGGCCGGTATGGTGGTGACCGAAGGCCCTTCGGAGCAGGTCATGCGGGAGCAGCTCGGCTGGAGCCTGCCGCTTGCGGTGTTGCCCGCCTGGCTGCAGGGTAACCCGCTGGCAGGGATCCCTGCCCATGACCTCGAATACGACGACCAGGGGTTACTGGCGGCATTCACTCAGCTCGAGTGGCGGGTGGTTTACGAGCAGCATCGCGAGGCGGCGGGACAATGGTTGCCACGCCGGCTCAGCGCGACCGGCCCGGCGACCCGGATCCGTCTGGTGATCGCCGAGTGGCAGTTTTAACTCGTTGATTTACAGGGTAAATCCCCTGTATTCCGGCGCGCAAATGGGTTTGACAGAGACCGGACGCGTCAGCACAATAGCGCCCCTCGCGAAGCGGGGGTAAGGCAGCACGCCGCTTTTGTCGAATTTTGTCCAGTATTGCGCCCACGCCTGCACCCCGGGCGTCGGCCACGACCGGGTTCGGTTCAACCATTGGGGTGTCGCCAAGCGGTAAGGCAGCAGGTTTTGATCCTGCCATGCGGAGGTTCGAATCCTCCCACCCCAGCCATACCTCCGCGCAACAGGAAAATGGCCCGCCGTGCGGTGGAGGCCTCCGCACAGCGGCAACCGGGTAGCAGGTACATCGTGTCGACAGCCACAAAGGATCCGAACGAGCCGAACCTGATGCTGTTTGCGGGCAGCTCGAATCATTCGCTCGCGAAAAAAGTTGCCTGTCAGCTGCGCATGGCGCTGGGCGATGCCAAGGTGGGCCGGTTCAGCGACGGCGAAGTGGATGTCGAGATTCACGAGAATGTGCGGGGCCAGGACGTCTTTCTGCTGCAGTCCACCTGTGCCCCGACCAACGACAATGTCATGGAACTGATGATCATGGCAGACGCCATCCGGCGAGCGTCTGCGAGTCGGGTGACTGCGGTGATTCCCTATTTCGGTTATGCCCGCCAGGATCGTCGACCCCGATCCGCCCGGGTGCCGATTTCTGCCAAGGTGGTGGCAGACATGCTCGGCAGTGTCGGTATCGACCGGCTGCTGACGGTGGATCTCCATGCGGATCAGATCCAGGGTTTTTTCAACATGCCGGTGGACAACGTGTACGCCTCGCCCGTGCTTGTCGACCATATGACTTCCGCAGGCTATGAGCGGCCGATCATCGTCTCACCCGATGTCGGCGGGGTCGTGCGGGCCAGGGCGATTGCAAAACAGGCGAATGATCTGGATCTGGCCATCATCGACAAACGCAGACCGCGGGCCAACGAGACCAAGGTGATGAACGTGATAGGCGATGTCGAAGGGAAGACCTGCGTGCTGGTGGACGACATCGTCGACACCGCAGGCACCCTGTGCACGGCGGCGCGCGCGCTGAAAGAAGAAGGGGCAGTGAAAGTGGTGGCTTATATCACCCACCCGGTACTGTCCGGACGCGCGATCGAACAGATTTCAGCCCCCGATCTCGATGCCATGTTTGTCACCGATACCATTCCGCTGAACGCGGAAGCGGGGGCCTGCAGAAAGATTACTCAGATCAGTCTCGATCGGGTGCTTGCGGAAGCCATCCGACGGGTAAGCAGCGAAGAATCCATCAGCGCGATGTTCCGGTGACTCACTGGTAGACGGCGAAGCACGCGTGGGATAAAGGCGTTCGGATCTGGTCGCGGATTTGAACTGTCAGTAACAGCTGCGGGGATCGAACCCCACAGCGTTTTAATCAGGAAGGAAACGAAATGTCCCAGAAACTAGCAATTCACGCATCGCGGCGTGCTGACGTGGGGAAGGGTGCGAGCCGCCGCCTGCGTCGTTCCGGCGATGTGATTCCAGCCATCATGTATGGTTCCCAGGAAGCAGCGATCTCGCTGACACTGAATGTCAATGAGATCAACAAAGCCATGCAGAACGAATCGTTTTTCTCGCAGATCATTGATGTGCAGGTGGAAGGCGGTTCTCAGCAGGCGCTCGTCCGGGACGTGCAGCGCAATCCGATCAACGGCAAGGTGCTGCACATGGACTTCCTGCGCGTCAGCGCAGATGTGGAAATCGAGGTCCATGTTCCGATCCACGTCATCGGTGAAGAAGCCTGTGTAGGCGTGCGTCTGGGCGGCGGTGTGATCACCCACCTCATGACGGATGTCGAAGTACGCTGTCTCCCGGCAGATCTGCCCGAGTTCCTCGAGGTCGATGTGACCGAACTCGAGCTCAATGACCTGGTGCATCTGTCCCAGCTGAAAGTGCCCGCAGGTGTAACGATCATCGCCCTTGAGCACGAAGACGACGACCGTGCGGTTGTCAGCGTCCAGCCGCCGAGAGTGGAAGAAGCTGAAGAAGAGCTGAGCGATGAAGCTCCGGAAGCGCCACCGACGATTGGTGAGAAGGACGAAGACGGCGACGACTGAGCCATGTCAGGCGTCCGCCTCATTGCGGGCCTGGGCAATCCAGGTCCGCGATACGCCGATACCCGCCACAATGTCGGTGCGCGTCTGGTACGGAACCTGGCGGACCGTTTCAGAATCCCGCTGGTAAACGAAAGCCGCTTCAAAGGTGAACTGGGCAGGGGCGACCTGCTTGGTCATGACATACGGCTGCTGATCCCCGCTACCTATATGAATCTGAGTGGCGAGTCCGTCGGTGCGGTTGCCCGGTTCTACAGGATCGAAAGCCACGAAATCCTGATCGCCTATGATGAAATGGCCTTCGAACCCGGTGTTGTGCGTCTGCGGCAGGGTGGCGGTGCGAATGGCCACAACGGCATCACCAGTGTCATTGCCGGTCTTGGCAATGACCGCAATTTCCATCGACTGCGGATCGGAGTCGGCCATCCAGGCAGCAGGGAAATGGTCACGGCCTTTCTGACCTCGATCCGCATGCCGGAATCCGAGCGCGCACTGGTGGATGCGGCCTGCACACTGCCGGATGCAGTACTCGCCGAACTGCTGGACGGCAACTTTGCAAAAGCCATGAACCAGCTTCATGCGCCGGCGGAAAAGCCGTCGCCGGATCAGAAGGAGAAACCGTAGTGGGCTTCAAATGTGGCATCGTAGGACTGCCTAACGTCGGCAAGTCGACCCTCTTCAACGCACTGACGAAAGCGGGCATCGATGCGGAAAACTTTCCCTTCTGCACCATCGATCCCAATACCGGCGTGGTGCCTGTACCGGATCCGCGCCTGGAACAGATAGCCGCACTGGCCAAGTCACAGAAGATCGTCCGCACAGCGATGGAGTTTGTCGATATCGCCGGCCTGGTGGCAGGTGCGAGCAAGGGGGAAGGTCTGGGTAACCAGTTTCTTGCCCACATCCGCGAGACAGACGCCATTGCCCATGTGGTCCGCTGCTTTGAAGACGACAATGTGATTCACGTATCCGGTTCGGTGTCGCCAAAAGACGACATCGAAATCATCGACACGGAACTGGCTCTGGCGGACATGGAGACCGTCGCCAAGGTATTCGAGCGCACGCGGCGGGTAGCGGGCTCCGGAGACAAGGACGCCCGAACGCTGCTGGCGGTTCTGGAAGTTGTCCAGGCGGGACTCGATGAGGGACGTCCGGTACGCAGTCTGGGACTGCCTGCAGAACAGCTGGCCCAGCTGCATGAGCTGCATCTGATTACCGCGAAGCCCGTGCTGTACGTTGCCAACGTTTCCGAAGAAGGCTTTGAAAACAATCCCCTGCTGGATCAGGTGAAGGCCGTCGCGGCTGCCGAAGGTTCGGAGGTGGTCGCGATCTGCAACAAGATAGAGGCAGAAATCTCCGAGCTCGAGGAATCCGAGAAAGCGGAGTTTCTCGAAGCGCTGGGCATCGAGGAGCCCGGGCTCAACAGAATGATCCGCGCCGGATATGAACTGCTGGGCCTGCACCACTATTTCACCGCGGGTCCCAAAGAAGCGCGCGCCTGGACCATTCCCATCGGCACCCGTGCGCCCCAGGCGGCGGCCGTCATACATACCGATTTCGAAAAAGGCTTCATCCGCGCCGAGGTCATCGGCTTCGATGACTACATCGCCTGCAATGGCGAACAGGGTGCCAAGGATGCGGGCAAGTGGCGGCTTGAAGGCAAGGAATATGTGGTACAGGATGGCGACGTCATTCTGTTCCGGTTTAACGTCTAACGCTTCACTGGGAACGGCTGACAGTATCCTGCACAGTGCATGCGGCCTGTGTGGACTGAGAAAATCACCCAGACAAACGGGGAAGACAAATGAGCGACTATGACACCTCTGGCAGCCAGGGCGGTGCAACCGGCCAGACCACGGGCGGCTCCATTGAACGCACACTGGCGGGTCAGGCGGACCTCGATCTGTCCGATGTACTGCGGGAGGCCTGGGAGAAGTCCGCCGGGGTGAGATCCATCGTGCTGATCAGCGGTGTGGTGATGGTGCTGATCGCGATGTTCGTCTCGGGCATTTTCGGATTGATGTTCGGTTATGCGGATCAGACCTTTGTCGAATCACTCATTCTCCAGTGTCTGAATTCCGCCGCCACCTATCCGCTCGTCGCCGGCATATTCATGGTCTGCCTGGCTCACAGCGTGGGACGGTCTGTGGATCTGAACATGGCGTTCGGCTTCTATTCTCTGTTTGTGCCCCTGGCAATTATCGGCATCATCCAGTCGGCGCTGACCGCCATCGGCATGCTGCTTCTCGTGTTACCGGGACTGTATCTGGCACTCGCCCTGTCGCTGGCAATTCCGCTGAAAGTGGAGCGGGATCTGCCCATCGGCGATTGTCTGATGATGTCGCTGAAGCTGGTGAACGCGAAGTTCGTCAATGTGCTGCTGATCGCCCTGATGGGTGTGGTGGCGATGGCGCTGGGATTCATCACGCTGATCGGCTGGATCTGGACTGTGCCCTGGACGGCGATGATGTTCGCGATCACCTACCGGCAACTGGCGGGTGTGCGCGGCGAAGGATCAGTGGCGGGCTGAATGTGTCGGCTGCGCTCTGAATGCGTCAGCCCTGCGCTGACGGGTCAGCAGCGGGGGGAGGAAGAATTCCTCGACCAGCAGACGGCTGTGCGGCGTTGCGCGGTTCCACCAGAGGCTCACCCGTCCGGGTACGCGGCGCGCCCGATCCCGCATTTCGAGTGCGAACGGCGGGAATACCCGCTGCCAGCGCCGATCCCGGAACAGGACTTCCGCCAGGGGCTGGCGCTGCAGCTGACGCAGCACCCTGACCGAGGGGTCGTCGAGGAGGGTCAGCGTGCGGGCGAGCAGGACCGGCCGGGCCTTCACGCTGAGCACGACCTCCCGGGCGTAGAGGGTCCGTCTGCCGCTGTCCAGCAGGAGACTCTCCCAGAGCGCACCGCGAGAGGGGCCTTCCCGGACGGGCTCCACCTCGGGTGCCTGGCCCAGAAACTTACCGATTGCAGCGGTCATGGAACCGGGAACATCCACCCAGATCCTGGCTGCGGGCGGGATATCTGACTGCAAAGGCAGGATACGCGTGGTGTGGGGGGAGACGGCGGGGTTCGGGTGCGCAGGACAGGGTGTCAAGTTCGGTGCCAGTTCGACTTCGGGGCGCGGACTATAGGGGGCTTCCTGTCGCGGTTCAATTTCCCGCTCAAGCTGATACGGTAGCATCAGCTGGCGGGGCGGGAGAATTGACATCCCGCAGCCGCTCCCCGAAAATTCCGCCCCCATCGGCCACCAGGCGCCGGTGATCCGTGGCTACGTAGCTCAGTTGGTTAGAGCACAGCATTCATAATGCTGGGGTCGGTGGTTCGAGCCCACCCGTAGCTACCAACCCGTTTGCCTGCGGTGCGCATCCGAGAAAGCGCTTCGCTGAACAACCTGTTCGACATCTACTGCCAGGGTGCAATGAGATCCCGGAGCAGGCGCCCCGGGGGTCCTTCCCCTTCTTTGCGCATCGCTGCACAACAGTTCACATACACGGCGACTGCCTCCGAGTGACGTTCGATCTGGAGCAACAATCCGATGCACTCGATTGCCAGGATCTGTTGTTCAGGGTGCAGTTCAATTGCGCAGCGGCAACCTTCCAGGGCCGCGGTAATTTCGTTGCGGTCACGCAACTCCCGACACAGCCGGGCTACGGCAGCAGCGAATAACCCGGCCAGCCGGCGCCTGGCTGGCAGGCTCACTTCGTCCTCTGCTGCGTCAGCGAACAGGCGCCCCCGGTATACAGCCAGGATGCGCCGCAGCCGGTCAGCGACATCGCCCCTGGTTTCATCCAGGGCGACAAGGCGTTCGAAGGCCATCACATCCAGCCAGACCAGTTCTTCGTTGATCCGCAGTCGGCCGCCCTGCTGGATCACCGTGCACTGCCCCAGCAGACTGCGCAGGCGCTTCACAGTCGTTTTCAGCGCAGCTCGGGCATGGTCGCCGTCGGATTCAGGCCACAGTGAATCGGCCAGCTCGTCCAGCGAGCGGGATTCTGCGCCGGCGCTGAGCAGGGCGCGGAGAAGTTCCAGAGGTTTGCCTGGCAGCCGCGCCGGAAACTCCTTACGCACACCGTTCTCATAGATCTGCAGAGGCCCCAGCGCATGAATGCGAATCGGCCAGGGCCAGCGTTCGGCTGGAAGACCCGACGGCGGTCGCAGTCGATTGGCGCGTATCAGGCTTTTTGTATAGTCGGGCTCAATGTTCAGATCACACGCCAGCGCCACCACGGTTGCAAGTTCATCGGGGCTGACAAAGACACAGCGGACAAAGCCGCCCTGGCGCCCCACGGCCATCGCCGCTGCCACCGCCCGATTGCACAGCAGGTGACGACCGGCTTCCTTGAGACACACCGCGAGCTGGAGACGTGCCAGAAATTCCAGATTCCAGGATCCGAGGAGTCGAGTCAGGCGGCGTCCGCGCCGCAGCAAAGAGAATCCCTGCTGCCTTGCGCCGGAACGGAACAGCGTCCGACCGAGCAGAATCGAGGAAACCGCGTCACCGGCGAGGTGCTTGTTCCTGAACAGTCTGCCGATCACGGCGTCCAGTTGTTCACGGGCGGCGGATAGCTGGCCATCCTGCAGGTCGGCCCAGGCGCGCAACAGGTGCCTGTGGCCGGAGTCATGTTCCCGCTCGGCATCTCCACTGGCTGCCATGTCATCCAGGGCGCCGTGAGCATCCTCGGTGCGACCCTGGGCAAGTGCATCGTAGGCAATCTGACTGACCACCAGAGTGTGCACGGCCGTAAGACCTGCCTGACAAACTTCCCGAGCCAGTGACTCCAGGGATGAGCGCGTGAAATCCGGTTCGGGATCAAACCACATCCGAAAGCTCTGCCCCTGAACCGCGCATCCCGCCCGCAGGTGTAAGGGCAACTCGTCCAGTATGCTCTCGAGAGCGTTGAGTGCGTCCGCGGCCGGCCGGCGCCGTCCGAGATGCCAGATCTGGCGGATCAGAAAGGAGGCGGCTGTGCCGCCACGGATAGTGGCCGGCAGAGTGGAGTTGGTAATCACTCCCAGCGCTGCCGGGTCGAGTTCGTCGAATTCCTTATTGAAACCCGCCGACCAGAGTGCGGCCGTGTAGCGTCCCTCGACTATGCGGACGTGCAGCAATGGATCGGCAGGCAACGGAAGTACCCGCTCAGCCTGTTTGAGCCGATTCACCAGAATGTCCATTGTGGGACTCAGGCTCCACAGCATACGGTGGCCTTCAAGGCAACGACTCCAGGCGAGGTAGGCGAGCCGACTGCATCCTCGCTGCACCAGAATGTCGAATGCAGCCAGCAGCACCTCAACAGCGCGGGATGGGTTTCTGGGCAGCAGGCACGCACCCTGCCAGTACTGAACTTCAGGCGAGTCCGCGATACGCTCCGCGGGTAAATGCCGCAGCCAGTGGGCGAGACGATCCACACGACCGAGCGAAAGTTCGTCTTCGGCATGAAACGCGATGACAGCCTGCAGTTCATCGAACGCGCCGATCTCGGCAAACCGCTCGATGGAGCGATCGGGGTCACCGGCAGCCGCCAGCAGTGTCGCCGATCGATGAATCAGTGCCCGGATCTCATGCGCTGGCAAGGTGCTGCGCGCAGCTTCCTGCAGGGTTTCGATCAGCAGTGTGTGATACCGGTAGCCGGGAGTAGTGCCGGGCAGCCGGGTGACCAGTGCATGATCGCTGACCAATCGCTCGAGGACATTGGCGGCATCTTCACGTCCACTGAGTTCGTTCGCCATGGCCGGGCTCACTTCTGGCAACCAGGCGGTTCGCATCAGGAATCGACGCAGCGCGCCACTCAGCGGATGCAGGATCAGGTTGTGGAGGTAGTCGGATACCAGTGACTGACCGGTTGCCAGCATGGCGGCCAGATGATGTTCGTGCAGCAGCAGCACTACACCGGCCGGCCAGCCCTCGGATCGCTCCCACACCTTGTGGGCCAGCTCCACCGTGGTCCTCGCCCGGTTTTCCCGCCGCATAACCTGGGCGGTCTCGTCTTCCGTAAAGCGCAGGTCTTCTATCCCCAGCACAGTCAGACTGCCATTGCCGAGCAGGGTGGCCATGCGACCGACCGGGGGGTGTCGGCTGGCGATCAGCCAGCTGCCCGGCGGCAGACGGCTGATACCTTCGCAGACAAGCACATGCACAGGAGAGTCGGCGGCCAGCACCTGATGATTGTCCAGGATGATGAGTGTCCCCACCGGCAGCCGCTCGGCCAGCGCGTCGAAGAACAACCGCGCAAAGCCGTCGATGCTGAGACCCTCTTCGGGGGTCAGGGCAGGCAGCACCCGTATGTCGATCAGCTGCAGTGCCTCGGTCAGCCGGGCTGCAAATAAAAAGGGGTCGGCATCCTCCGATTCCAGGTGATACCAGACAGGGGTCAGTTGGCGGTGAGCCTGATAGCCGGCCGCCAGACTGGTCTTGCCATATCCCTGCGGCGCTGCCAGCCACACGGCCCCACACTGACGGCCCAGATCTATCGCGTCGTAAAGGCGTTCCCGGGCAACGAGGTCGCTGCGCACGGGCGGGCGCATACGTACCGAGCGGTGTGTGCCTGATTCCCGCGGCAGAGGCTCGACATCGCGCTCTATCACCCGGGCCATCATTGTGCGCAGCCTGAATGGGATACCCGAAAAGATATCCCCAAGGCCGGGCGATGTCGACTGCCGGCTTTAACCCACGGTCGCGGCGTACGCCGCTAGCGGCTGCCTGATTCTCCGTTCACTGTATACCGGGGCAGGTCCCTGCGCTGGCATAGCTGGCATGGATCTGGGTCATTTCTTCGTGCAGCGCGATCATCTGATCCTGATCCTCCTCCAATGCCTGAAACGCGGTTACAAGGCGGGTTTCCCCGGGTCGGTCGGGGTCCTCCCGCTCGACCATCGTCGGCCGGTCACCCACAGCGGCCAGCGCTTCCAGCTGGCGTTCGAAGAATCGGCTCGTCCACCAGATATCCGCATACATCTCAGTAATGAAGGCGCGCGCGCGAACGAAAGCGTCAGCCAGAGCCCGCTGTTCGAGCAACACCTGCGCCGTATGCGTCGGTACCACCATACGTGTGGCGTAGTCCCAGACTTCCTCTTCGGTTGGAGGTACCAGGAAGCCATTCAACTCGTCCTGCAGATTGGTCTGCAGCAGGCGCGCCCGACCTTCGCTGCGGACGGCAAGGGCGGTAGCCTCCTCCGGGGTGGTAGGTGGAATCATGATCTGGGGCGCGCGACCGTCGGCCATGTTTGCCCGATCCCGGGCTTCGATCAGCGACAGCTCGGTGTAGTAGGCGTTGCGTGACTGTGGCGACAGTTCATTGACAAAGTTGGTCATGGCGTTGGCTTCCAATCGGGTCCGGGTCGCCAGCAGGCGAGTCTCCTGGATCAACTGATGGACCTGCTGGTCGCGCAGGTCCGTATACTGCGCAATGCGCTGTTCTGTGTCCCCAAAGATTGCCTGGAGCAACGCGGATACTCCAAAACCACCGATCGCTACTACAGGTGCGAACGGGCCGGATACGAACATACCAACAGCGTTGGTGAGCAGCCCCACACTCCGATCCACCACAATGTCGGCGAGCTCATCGGCCTGACGGCCGCTGAAGTAGAGCGTCTCCAGTGTGCTGTTGATGTCATCGATTAGGAGCAGGCTTGACATTGCGGCACCAGCGGTCTGGCGCGTTGCACGTCTGGGGTCGGTGTCGACCAACTCAGCGATCTTCTCGCGATCATGCTCACCCTGAGCTTTCTCCTGACTGGCCTCTCCGGACAGCCGGCCGATGACGCGCGCCTCCGCCTCGATCTCGTTTGCACGGTCCAGCACTGCAGCAGGCACAAGACCGTCCTCGACGTCCTGCACGTCGTCATTCATGTCGATGATTTCATCGAGCAGCGTCTGATTGGAATTAGCGGTCATGGTCGCGCAGCCGCCCATCAGCAACATTGCGGACAGTCCGATAAGAGGGAGGATGCGCATCGCTAGAGCCGCCCCGGACACAGTATCGCGGTATTCAGATCTTCACCGCCTGTCTCCGCAGCGTCTCGGGCCGTGACCGCCGCCCGGGAGTCGTCACGCAGCCCGTCCATCAAACCCAGAATGGATGCGAGGTTCTCATCAGCACTGGCCGCGCGCCCGGTGTCAGAGATACCGAGTTCCATCAGTTGCTGATCTCTGTTAGCGAGATCAGATTCCATCCGGCTGTACGTCGATTCGATCGAATCCAGCCACGCGACCATCGCCCCCTGGCGCTGCCGAGACTCTATGAATTGTCCTTCTCCGAGGTCGCTGCCGATTGCGGGTATAGCCGCCACATCCTGGCGCATTGCGTAGGTCTGCAGATTGAGTCCGGCAAGGTCGTATCTTGTGAAGTCGACGTACTCGGATGCCGTATCGAATACCGTGAGTCGATCGATTGAGTTGAAGGTTTCGACAACGAGTCCTTCGGTGTAGTACAGCAGTTGCTCCAGCACGCCCTGGCGCAGACGTTGCAGACGTTCATAGGCGGTCTCGGCACCGAGCAGCGACAGAATTCCGTTGACGATCCCCTGGACGACGGTACCGACTCCCAGGGTGGCCGCTCCCAGCATAAGGCTGTCCATCCTGTCGGAGTCCGAGGCGACAAACCAATCCTCTTCCTCCCGCAATGCCTCTTCAAAGTATGCGAGCGCCTTCAGCAGATCTCTCACAATGGATACGGCCGAGGCCATCCGCCGTCGTTCTTCCTGCACCAGGGACAGACCTTGTGCTACCTCGTTGCGCTCGTCGATCAGCGAATAGTCGGATTCGGCCGCGTTGCGTGAATCGTTGACCGAGGTGCTGGCCAGAGCCATGAGATCCCTTGCCTCGGCGCGGCGTCGCTCGATCTCTTCTCTGCACTCAGTGGTTGAACAACTCGCGTACAGATCGTCGAGGTTGGCCATGGTCTGAGCATACGACTCCTCGATTTCCGAGTAGGTGCGTTCGCCACTCTGGGTATAGAGCGTCAGGCAGCCACCCAGCAACCAGGGAAGACACAGGAGGGTCAGTCTGCGCATCATTTCAGCTTCCTCCTCAGAAGCGCATCCGCGCGCCGAGCGTTGCGGTACCGATGCGCTGGTCGTCGTTGCCGACGACCACATCGTAGGAAATTCCGATCACTGTCGCGGGCCGGATGATGAAGCTCATCGACGCGCCGATGCGTTCCCAGTTGCGATCGGGATCATCCAGATCCGCCAGGATCAGGTCGCCGCCACCGGCGTTATCCGTCACCCGCAGCCGGTTGCTGGCGTGTTCGAACTCGTGTTCGTAGGACGCACGCAAGGCCAGCGCCCAGTGGCCCCAGGGCTGTGACGAAAGCCAGGCCCAGCGGGCTCCCAGAGCGCCGACGCGGGAGTCATTTGAGGTGCTGTCTACCTCGAACACATCATCACTGCCCGCGGGTCCCCGCTCGGTGTAGCCGTCGACCTTCACATGGGTGTCGCTGTAGCGCGCGTGGGCGCCGAAGACCTGATTACCCCAGGTGACGTCGCGACCCACCAGGAGTGAAAGGCTGCGCTGGTCGCTGTCGGTCGAGGATTCGACCCGGCCTGGGATTGACCCGTCGGGGTCGAGCGGTCGCCACTGGTCGTAGTCGGTCACACCGTAGGTCAGGGTGCCGTTGGCGTAGTAGCCGCTGGTGTCCGCCCAGCCTGCGTAGAGCACCCCCCCGCTGCTGTCACTTTCGAGTTTGCCGCCATCGCGGTAATCCGCATCACCGACCGAATAGCTCACACCACCTCCCACCACCAGCCGCGGTGTCACGAAGTAATCGAGTCCGAACAGCAGATTGACGCCGGTGAAATCGAAGCCGGTGGAGCCCGCCGAGCGGCTGAAGTGGCCGCGGTCGTAGCCGCCGCCGAGGTAGGCCGTCCAGCGGTCTGCGCTGGCCAGATTGACCGACCCCTTGCTCTCGCCGTTGGCGAACAGCGGCTCGGCGGCCGTGGCGAGGTGCTCGCGCTCGAAGTCGCCGGTCAGGGTCATGGCTGCCAGGGCGCCCAGCAGATCCGCACCACCGTTCCACTCAGAAGCGGTTCCACAGGCTCCGCGTCCATCGTCGCTGGGGAGCGCTCTGGCCATCCAATCCTGGGTGAGGCCGGCGGCGGGACCGCAGCTCACCGGAGCACCTGCGGCCAGTCGCCGCTGCGCGATATCGGCGACGGCATTGGCCGTCTGCTGAGCGACGGACTGGGGCGCGGCAACCTGTGTCTGGCGCACACGGCTGGTGGCCGGTGTGCTGCCGGTGCCGGTGCCCGGGGGTGACCCCGCACCCGGATCAGTGCCCGGGTCAGTGCCCGGGTCAGTGCCTGGATCGGGATCCGGAGTCGGGTCGGGATCCGGGTCGGGGTCAGGCGGGGGACCTGATCCCGGCACCGAGGTCAGCGACACCCGAACCCGGTTAGGCTCGAACAGGATGTCTGCACTGGAAACATGATCGGGTATTTGAACGTCGCTGAACTGCCCGGCAACACCACCGCTGGCTGTGAGGATGACGAAATCGAAGTCACCATCCAGGCTTGCCGGCATGGTCAGACGCAGGGTGCCGGAGAGGGTTGCTGTGCCGGTGATCTCGAGCAGACCGGCATTGACCCCGTCGAACTCGATTTCCATCACACCGTTCTGATCGAGGGTGAAATTACCGCTGATGCGCAGCCGTCCCGTGCTACCCACCGGACCGACCAGGCCACTGACCAGCAGGCTGCCGCCCACCAGGCCGGTGCTGCGCAGCATCCCATCGGGCCGCACGTTCACGTCGCCGGTTCGAATACCGGTGGAGAAATCGTTGAAGTAAAGCTCACCCGCGATCACCTCGACCGTGCCTGGTACAGACTGTTCGTCCATGACGTCGATGAAGCGTTCCAGCGTTACACGGCCGACACCGTCGATCTGCAACTCCTCAAAACCCGAAACCAGCATGTCGTTACGGAGTCTGATACCGCCGTTATCAGGCTCAAGGAAGAGTAGATCGCGGCCGGCACCGCCACGGATCTGCGCGCCCGGATCGGTGGCAACATCACCTCCTGCAAGCCAGTTGAACACATCGTCGCCACTGCCCAGCGTGACGAAACCTGTGATCTCGCCGGAGTTATTGACGGTATAGCTGGCATCGCCGGTTGAACCTGCGATCAGATCCCCGTCGATAAGCCCGGCGTTGAGTACGGGTACCGCCGCAGTACCCACGGAACTGGCGAGGACCACGGACCCCAGAATTTCCCCGCCCGCCCGATTGGAAAATGACATTGAGGGCGAAGGTGAAGTACCGACGATGAAAAGCTCCACCGCAGTGGAAGATGCAGTCTCGATGAGGCCACTGTTGTCAAAGGTCAGATTGGTGCCGTACAGGTCTACAGCTGTCGAATCGCCCGCAACGCTGATCGTACCTTCGTTGTAGAGACCGACCGCGGCGTTGCCCGTGAAGTTGGCGTTCGCCACCCCCCTGCCGTTGAGGCCAGTCGTTCGGGTGGCGATCGTTCCGGTGTTGCGGATGTCCACGGACTGAGTCGAATTCCAGAAGATGCCGCTGTTCAACCCGTTTCCAACACCGGTGGTCTCGATCAGGCCCGCGTTGATCACCGACACCGTGCCGCCGGGTAGGAACCCACCCATGAACTGCAGCGCACTGCCGTCACCACCGATCCCAGAGCGGATCACACCAGCCGCGTCATTCTGAACAGTGATGCTCGATCCACCAGCCAGCCACAGCCCGGAACGGCCCTCGATCGTGCCGCTGTTGGAGACCGAGACGGAAGCGAAGACCGAATTACCCAGGCCAACAAAGACGGCGTTGGATACCGCCTCTCCGCGACTGATGAGCTGGCCGGTGTTCGACAGAGTGAAGGAGCGCCCACCGGCGCTGGCGCCGAGTCCCCCGACCGAATTGCGAATCACCTCCGCTCCCGCCTCGATGCGCCCGCTGTTGGCAATGCGCACATCGACTGTCCCGCCCGCAGTGATCGCCGGCTGGGTGTTGAAGTAGAGGCCGAAACTGCTAGTCAGTCCGCCACCAGGCGCTACAGACGAGGTGCTGTGGATCAATCCGTTGTTGGTGATATCGAACAGGATCGGAGCACCGCCGTTGTTGTTGGTAGCGGTGGAAAAGCGCATGCCATTACCGGACAGGTTCTCGATCACGCCTCCCACCCGGTTGAGAAGGACGGCACCGTTGACGTTCTGCAGATCGACAGAGCCGACGCTCCAGCTGGTGCTGCCGAGTGTGCCCGACCGAATTAGGCCGGAGTTGTCGAGGCTGAAGTTGCTGCCCAGAGTTGCGACGACGGCGGACAGGTCGGCGCCGCCCGCGGTGACACCGCCGCGGATCGTGCCAAGGTTGTTCAGGCTGTGATCATCGCCGCGCAGATAGATGGCACCGTTGGAGGTGGCCGTCACCGAAGCGTCGGCCTGCACCAGCACGCTCAGATCAGAGATACCCGCCGCCACCACCCGGAAGCCATCGAGGTCGTCGCCGCTGCAGGTGACGCCGTTGCCGCTGGCTGGCGGATCGGGGAGGCAGTCGGCGACGGCCGTGCCGCCCGCCCAGATCACTATCACTCCGATCCAGATCGAGAACCGTCGCGATGCTCGCGAACCCGAATTTGCGTCAGTCATATCGCTCACTCGACCCTGTTGTGTTCTGCATTTCACTTCCCCCGAAGCCCCGCGGTTTACGCTAGCGTTCAGCAGGGGACAGATAGGTAACACCGGGGGGGAGCGCCGGGATCTCTTCAGGGTATCGACGGGAGCGGCTAGCCGGATGGCCAGTGCCGAAAAAAAAGATGCCATTTCACCCTCCAGACCAGCTGCTCAAAAATCGATGAACAGTATGGAAAGGGTTGTGGCTGCGATGAATCACCGGAACTGGTGAGTGCCTGGGTCAGGTTTTCTGGCGTGGGTACCAGATACATTCAACGCGGGTTCCTGGATTGAGAGGAACCAGTTTGAGGACCCCTTTGAGCTCTGTGGCGCGGCTTTTCATCGTCGTCAGTCCGCGGCCCGCGACCGCACCGCCGGTACTGAACCCACTGCCGTTGTCGGAGACAGACAGGGTCGCTCTGCCGGCAACGGGCTCGTATGCGGCAAGGATGGTGAGTTCAGTTGCACCAGAGTGCTTGACCACATTGGTCACGGCTTCCTGGACGATGCGTCCGAGGGTCAGCACGTCGTGGGGATTCAGCTCGAGATGGTCGAATGCGGGATCAAACTGCCAGGTAAAACGCATTCCGAGTGCACTGGCGGTATGCGAAAAGCGAGCCCGCAGCGAGCTGAACACTGCACCGAAAGCGCTTTCACCCGGATCCAGTGAATCGATGATCAGGCGCAGGTCTTCCAGGGCGAGTTTCAGCGGCGACACCATGGGTTTGAGCTGCACATCGCGTTCCGCGATTGCCAGGGCATGGACAATGTGACCGCCGAGTCCATCATGCATCTCCTGTAACAACCGTTGCCGCTCCCCGAAAAGTACCTGCTCATTTTCCAGAGCAAGATTGCGGGCGTATTGCCTGTCCAGTTCCCGGGTTTTCTCTTCGACCCGTGTTTCAAGCTCATCGTTGAGCTGCTCGGCGGTATCGAGTGCGGCTGCAAAGCGCCGGATCAGGCTCACGGAAAAGACGATCAGGGCGAAACCGGCGGCGAATGGCAGATACAGCACGTTGCCGTCGATGATGGTGAGGTTGTTGTAGGCGTAGTCCCGTAGCCCGACCAGAATCAGGAAGCACGTCAGGATCAGGAGGCTTTTGTTCTCCGCTGTCGGCTGCTGGCGGAGACTACTCAGCAGATTGATGAGAATGATCAGGCCAACTCCCAGGAGACCCGGGACCCAGATCCGGGTCTGGAAGAACAGGCTGTAGGAACCGAGCAATCCCGGCGCCAGTATCAACAGAGTGCCCACCAGCCCGAAAACCATGAGTCCGCGTTCGAGTTTCGGGTGGTGTTGATCGGTGAGCCGGTTTACGAAAACAAAGGCCGCAATTACGAACCAGCCGAGGGTAATGAGGGAGATGTTGAACCAGAGCCTGACACTGATGAGCGGCGGGTATTCGATCTGGGAGTGCATCAGATGTACCGCCCACAGGAACAACAGCAGCGAGTACCAGCCATAGACCGTATCCCGCCCCCGCCGTAACAGCCAGACCGACGTCATGATCGTCGCCAGCAACGCCATCGCGGCGATGATGGCCTGAATACTGAAGCGCTGCGCCCAGTCCAGATAGTCTGCGTACCCGGACAGCTCGGTCTTCGGACCGATGATGACCGAAGACATGGCTATTGAATCCAGCGGCGATACGGTTCGCAGGAATACGACCTCGGGCGGTGACGCAGCGAGGGGGTTGATGACGGAAAACGATACGGGATTGCGGGGAGTGGAGCGCTTTGAGTGAAGGTCACCGTGGGTTGCCAGCGGGCGCTGATCGATCCATAAAGCCAGATTGGAGAAGCGCGGGGAGGGCACAACCAGCATCCACTCGAGACCGGGAGTTTTCAGTGCATCCGGCAGGTCGAAGCGCCACCACAAACTGGAACCGCCGGGAGTGCCGTTGTAGTTGCGCGGGATCGGCACCCGGTCCCAATCCGCGTCCGGTCCAGGAGGTCGATCGACATCGGCGATGACACCCTCCGCCTCAGTCATCCGCCAGCGTTCGCTGACCATCCTCTGGCCATCGACGAGATACATGAGCGCGAAGAAGAGAGTCGGAATGCCAAACAGCAAGACCCAGAACGTCGGCCCGGGGCGACGCTCAGGTCCGGCGCCAGGGCACATCCACGAGTCCCAGCCGGGCCGCTTCGAACACCGCTTCGCTGCGTGAGCCGACCGCCAGCTTGCGATAGACGATGCGAGTGTGGGTGCCGACCGTGTTGACACTGAGCCCCAGCAAATCGGCAACCTCCTGGTAGGTGTAACCTTTGGCGGCGAGCCTGAGCACCTCGAGTTCCCTTTCGGTCAGGCCCGCCGATTCGGTATCGACTCCTTCTTGAGCGCTATCCTCGCGGAAGTGGCGGATCAGATAGCGGGCAATGACCGGACTGATTGGTGCACCGCCCGCCAGCAGTTCCTCGATGCTGGCGCAGATATCATGGGCTGGATCGGTTTTCAGCAGGTACCCGGAAGCGCCGGATCTGATCGCACGCAGCACCCGCTGCTCATCCCCGAACACCGTGATGACCATGATGGCCGGAACCCTGGACAGGCGCGTCGCGTACTGGATGATGTCCGCGCCATCACCATCCGGCAGTCCCAGATCCACCAGCAGCACGTCTGGCTGAACTTCCGCCAGTCGCGCCAGGGCTTCCGCGCAGCTCGCAGCTTCGCCGACTACAGCCAGGTTCGGGCAGGTGGCAATCTTGTCGATAAAACGTGCGCGCGTCTGCTCGTCGTCTTCGACGATCACGACAGTGCGAATCTGCGGCGGTTTCATTTACGCTACTTACACCTGCCGGGGTTTGCCAGCAAGCTTATGTTCTCACCAGATCCGGTGATTCCGCACGGGCAGCTTCGGCTTCCGGCGCGCGGGGTCGGGTACTGCCGGGTGTAGAAGTGCCGGTCGAAAAGTTCGTTTTATTCCAGGGAGACACTGATGATACGAGTGCTGAAACTGACCGTGGTCGCGGTCTTCGGGCTGGGGGTGCTGGCGCTGCTCGCCCTCTGGATCGGCGCGTCGATGAGTCTCGATCGTTCCTATTCCCACACCCGGGCAAGTGCGGCACTGCCCGCGTTTCAGCCAGGCACCTCACAGCGACAGGTGCAGATCGCCGCCAGTGGGCTGATCTTTCGCGCCCGTATCGGCGGCTTCGACAACCCCGCCCCGAAAGGCGATCTGCTGCTGCTCCACGGCTTCCCCGAAACCTCAGTGATGTATCAACCGCTCATAGAAGCGGCAACCCGGGAGGGCTATCGAGTGGTCGCCTTCGACCAGCGCGGCTACTCACCAGGTGCCCGGCCCGAAGGCAGATCCAGCTACGGTATGGCGGAACTGACGGCGGATGCACTCGCAGTGGCCGACGCCGTCGGTTTCACCCGGTTTCATCTGGTGGGACACGACTGGGGAGCGGCTGTCGGCTGGCAGCTTGCCTTCGAGGCGCCCGAACGCCTGCTCACCTATGGCGCGCTGTCTATTCCCCACGTCGCTGCGTTTGCGGCGGCCATCGCGAAGGATCCGGAGCAGCAGAGTCGCAGTTCCTATATGGCTTTCTTCTGGCTCCCCAGGCTGCCGGAACAGACCTTCGCCATTAACGACCTGGCGGCACTGCGCGAACTCTACGCCGGACACCCGGCCAACCACCTGGAGGAATATCTGGCCGTATTCGGTGAACCTGGTGCCATGACCGGCGCGCTCAACTGGTATCGCGCTGCAGCCGATGGTCCTGCGAAGCCGGTGGGCAATGTGTCCCTCCCCATCCTCTTCATCCGGGGCAACGAAGATATCGCGGTCGGTCGCACTGCGGTCGAAGGTCAGGAAGAGTTCATTGAAGGACCCTTCGAATCCCTCGAACTGGATACCGGCCACTGGCTGATGGCGACCGCCACGGAAGCGGTGGTGGAAGCCGTGCTGGATCACCTGGATCGCTACGCGGTGAGTCGGTCCGGCGAAAAGGCGGCGGAGGCGTTGCAGATCGAAGGGGATGCAGGTTAGGGGTTCTGCGGTTTAAGAGCGTTGTCGATGTAGTTCGCGAGCAGGTCACCAAGCAGGCGGTGATACAGCGCCGAAGGGTGTGAATCTTTCACACTCACCGTGAGAGGTGATCCGAGATAGTCCGAAATCCCACGCTGTGCCAGGTATTCCAACGCGACAGGATCCGCATCCAATGTTTCGAATCCTGCGCGCTGCAGGATTGCCAGCGGCTCTGCGTCGAAGCCGCGATGGGCGAAAAAAAGTACCCGGAAACCATGGTCCTGGCTCAGCCGCTGAAGTTCTGCGATCGCCGAACGGAATGCGTTGATACCGATCAGATCCCGGTACGCGTTGGGAATCAGATCGTTTTCGCCCTCGAAAGCCCCGGTGCGGAAAGCGTCCGGCGGTCGCTGCAGTGTGTGGTCTGGGACGTGCAGCCCATCAAGGCTGTGTCGGACGAACCGTGCCAGAAAAGAATAGTCGACCGTGAAATAGGGTTGTCGGGTGCGTATGAATCCCGGCACATGAAGATCGTTGCCGACGTAGTCGACAACCACCAGATCCGGATCGTATATCAGTAGTTTGCTCTTGAGAGTCTCAACTTCGTTGACTGTGTTGTAACCTGGGACAGCAGAATTGATCCAGTCGATCTGCCGATCCGGGTGCGATGCTTGCGGGCGTAGTCCGGTGTGGTGGAGATAAAAATCTCTATCGCCGACCCCCCAACCAAACATTACCGAGTCTCCGAGACCCGCAATACGATATCCGCCCACTGGCTTTACAATCGGGACCTGGGGGCCGCGAAACCGTCGGAGTTGATCTCCAGCCGATGGCCCCGGAAATTGCCGCGCAAACCCGGGATCAGTTCGTAGATGATCTTCGGATTCTCATGCCAGCGGATGACATGCTGGAGACTGAGGTCCTCGCTGCTGGTTTTCGCCGACTCCCGCCAGACCCTGTTGCAGACGGTTGTCTGACCAATAAGCGTGGACTCTGAAGCCAATCTCGAAGCCTGCGAGCACGATAAGGACGGGCAGGCCAAGAAAAAGGTTGAAGATGATCCGTTTCACCGCGGCGATGGTACCCGCTTACCCTTCTCAAACCACGAGCTTCGAATCTGCGCTTCGCCCGCCGCGTCCGCCGTGGAGTCAGGCGTTTCGGAGCGGCGGGTGCGGATCGCAGCCGATTGCCGCATCTTTCGCGCTCCAGCCGGGACTCACCTGCTTTACCGCTTTATCAGCTTCAGCAGAAATCGATCCGTCTTGCCGCGCACCTCCGGAGCGAACACCATCCTGGTGTGATCGTCCTCCGGGTTGGCCAGCAGATCGCTGTCGCCGGCGACCTCGAAACCCGCCGTTGCCGCCGCTTCGATCGCCTGGGCTTTCTCCATGCGATGAAGTTCGGCATTTGCAGCGCCCGGATTGCCCGCGTGGTCGATGATGCCGAACACGCCACCCGGTTTCAGCAGACTTTTGATCGCGCGCAGCATACCGACCGCGACTGCGGGGTCGCGATTGTACAGGTCATGGAGATTCAGGGCGGTGATTGCGGCATCCAGGCTGCCTGGCTCGATGCCCAGATCATCGATTTCCCGGTCCCAGCGGATCACGTTGGCGAGTCGATTATCGGCCAGCCGCGCGGTGATTTCCTTGTCGTTTGCGCCGTCACGGAACTGCAGCACCACGGCGGGATTCTGTGCATAGACCCTGCCGCTCTCGCCCACGGCGACCGACAGCACTTCGGTGTAGTAACCACCGGCGGCAATCACATCCATCACGGTCATGCCGCTCGTAATGCCGAGAAAGGTCAGTACTTGAGCCGGCTTGCGGCCCGCATCTCTGGCTTTGTCCTCTGCGGGTCGATCTGCACTGGTGAGCGCAGCCTCGAGGGCGGCCGCTGCGTGCTGATCGGCGGTCGCGAGTGGTGCGGCCAGCAGCAGGCAGATGGCGAGCAGGCGTGCAGTCTGTTCGCGGCCGATCATCGCGGTTCTGGAAATCATGGTCATCGTCATGTCCCCTCATGTTCTTCCCTGTAGAGCCGGCTACTTTACCCCCTTATCCGATGCTGCGCGAAATCTCTCAGCAGCCTGTGGCATCCCCGCCTCGGCTGCCTTAGCCTGCACGTTCTTCTCCGAATCGAAAAGACGAAATCATGCCTTCATCCGACCTGCTCGGTGCCGACAGCAATACCTACGGCAATATCTTCACTTATCTGGGACTGCCGCTGAGCCGGGACCTCGGTCCGGACGTGGACGCGGTGGTGATGGGGGTGCCCTATGACCTCGGTACCAGCGGCCGATCCGGTGCCCGCTTCGGACCCACGGGTATCCGCCAGGCGTCCGCCCAGCTGCGCTGGGAGACACGGCGCTGGCCCTGGCGCTTTGCGCTGGGAGATCTGCTGCGGGTGGTGGACTACGGAGATCTGGTATTCGAAAACGGCGACAGCGACGACATGATCGCCCAGGTAACCGCCCATGCAGAACGCATCCTCTCGGCTTCGAAAACCCTGATCACACTGGGTGGTGATCACTTCGTGACCCTGCCTCTGCTGCGAACAGCGCATCGGCATTTCGGCGAACTGGCGCTCCTGCACTTCGATGCCCACACCGACACCGAAGCCAGCACCACCAAGTACTACCACGGTGCCATGTTCTATCACGCGGAGAACGAAGGGCTGATCGACCCGGGCCACAGTGTGCAGATCGGCATCCGCACCGAATACGAATATGAAACCCATCCCTATGCGGTACTCGATGCGGTATGGACGAACGCCCACTCCGCGGAAGAGGCGGTTGCGCGCATTGTCGAGACGATCGGCGATCGGCCGGTATACCTGAGTTTCGATATCGACTGCCTCGACCCGGCCTTCGCACCGGGCACCGGCACACCGGTTGCGGCCGGTGTCAGCACCGACAGAATCGCCCAGATCATCCGCGGGCTTGGTGGTCTGGATATCGTGGCCATCGACATGATGGAAGTGGCACCCGCGTACGACCATGCGGAACTGACTTCACTGGCTGCGGCCACACTGGTACTTGATGCGCTTTATCTGCTGGCGAGCCAGCGCGGCTGAATCTCACAGAGGAGTTACAGGGATGAAAATTTATGGTGATCTGATCTCCGGAAACTGCCTGAAGATCAAATACACGGCCGATTTCCTCAGGCTGCCCTATGAATGGGTGCCCGTGGACATCATGAAAGGCGAATCCCGCACGCCGGAATTTCTGGCGCGCAATCCGGCTGGTCAGGTTCCGGTAGTGGAACTGGACGACGGTCGCTGCATCGCCCAATCCAATGCCATCATCGGCTACCTGGCCGAAGGCAGTGCGCTGCTGCCCGGAGATGCCTATCTGCGGGCGAAGGTTTATGAGCTGATGTTCTGGGAACAGTACAGCCATGAGCCCTACGTGGCCGTCTGCCGCTTCGCGATGCTCTATCAGGGTAAAACCCGGGAGCAGCGGGAGGGCTGGCGGGTCGAGCGTGGCGAAGCTGCGCTGAATTTCATGGAAGCGCTGCTGGCCGGGCGGAGCTGGTTCGTGGGTGATTCCATCACCATCGCGGACATCGCGCTGCTTGCTTATACACGGGTGGCGGCGGAGGGCGGCTTCGATCTCAACACGCGGCCGGCAGTCAGCGCCTGGATTCAACGCTGCGAGCAGACCCTGTCGATCAAGGCCTGACAACCGCACTGGCCGACGTCCAACCGCACAGCGATGCCCGCAGGCTACGCTTGCCGCGGGTATCGCCAGGCGCGGCAATGACTCCCCCGGGCAGGGTAGTCCGGGAATCAGTACACTGCACAGCGTGTCTGCCCATCTGAACAGCCCCATCACCCGCTGGAGCATGCTCGGTCTTGCCGTGTTTCTGCTGCTCATCTGGGTCAGCCGTCCGGAATCCACGGGCGAACATTACGGGCTCTGGTCGCTGCTGCCTGCGCTGACCACCATCGTCATCTGCTTCGCTACCCGACATGTGATCCTGGCGCTGCTGGTGGGCGTAGTCGTGGGCGGTCTGGTGATGGGTCGGATCAACATCATCGATGCCTTCCTGGTACCCGCGCTGGGTACCGAGAACTATGCGCAGATCCTGCTTGTTTACCTCTGGGCACTCGGTGGCCTGCTCGGCCTGTGGAACCGTAATGGCGGGGCTACCTATTTCGCCCGCACCGTGGCCAGGCGCTTCGTGCGCGGTCGGGTCAGCGCAAAAACTTTTGCCTGGATTCTGGGACTGATCTTCCATCAGGGGGGCACCATCAGCACGGTGCTCACCGGCACCACGGTGAAGCCGGTGGCCGATCAGCACAAAGTGGCTCATGAGGAGCTTGCGTATGTGGTCGACTCCACGGCATCCCCCGTCGCCACACTGATTCCTTTCAACGTCTGGCCGATCTACGTGGCCGGCCTGATTACCATCGACAGCCTGGCGGAGACTGTCCCGGATCAGGAGACGGCCATCGGCTTCTTTATTGCCGCGATTCCCTTCAACTTCTACGGGTGGATCGCGGTGAGCATGACCCTGCTCTTTGCACTGGATCGATTGCCTCTGCTGAACACGCCCATGCGCAAGGTGGTGGAGCGTGTCACCAGCACCGGTGCGCTGGATGCGCCGGGTGCCCAGCCGGTCGCGGCCGCCGAGCTCACGAATGCGCGGGTGATCGAGGGATACCAGACCTCGATGCTCGATTTTCTCGCCCCGATCCTGACCCTGATGGGCTTCTGCATCCTGCCCTGGGTGATGGGCGGCTCGCCGATGGTTTTCGAAGGCTTCGGCCTGGCGGTGGTAGCCAGCGCGGTTGTGAGTGTGATCAAGGGGATGCCGGTGGGCGCTGTGTTTGATGCCATCGTCAGTGGCATCAAGGGGGTCACGGTGGGGGCGATCGTGCTCGGTCTGGCGGTAACCCTGGGTGCGGTGTCGGATCAGCTCGGCACGTCCGGTTTTGTCATCGATGCTGTGGGCGGCTGGATGAGTGAGGTTCCCTTCGTGTTGCCGGCACTGCTGGTCGCGGTGTG
The DNA here is from genome assembly GCA_041395945.1 of Pseudomonadales bacterium. Lineage (NCBI taxonomy): Bacteria > Pseudomonadati > Pseudomonadota > Gammaproteobacteria > Pseudomonadales > Pseudomonadales bacterium. Next base: position 3,165,580 of record JAWKZN010000001.1, on the reverse strand, counting down.
TATGATCATCGCCTTCTCCATCGGCTCGTCCTGGGGCACCTACGCGGTGGTGTTCCCGGTCGCCCTGCCTCTGGTTCTCGCCCTGTCCGCGGATCCGACCTACTTCCTGCTCTGCTTCGGCGCCATAGTCGGCGGTGCAACTTTCGGCGATCAGTGCTCGCCGATTTCGGACACCACCATACTTTCCGCTCTGGCCTGCGGCTCCGACCTGATGGATCATGTGAATACCCAGCTGCCCCTGGCCATGATTGCGGCCGGCCTCGCAGTGGTGCTCTATCTGGTGTTCGGCTACCTGCTGCTGTCCTGAGCCGGTATTCTTGTCAGCACCCAGGGGGAGGTTCGCATGACCCGAACAGCAGCATGGATGGCAGGCATTCTCTGTCTGACTTCTGCATCGGCGGCATTCACTGAAGATGCTGTCGGGCAGACAGACGACATCGGCCGCTTCGAGGCATACCTGGACGGTGTGATGGCCGCTCAGTTCACCGACTACCGGCTCGCGGGTATGACCTTTGCCCTGGTGCGGAACGGCCGCCTGGTGTTTTCCAAAGGCTACGGGCATGCGGATCTGGCCGCGGCTGTACGGGTCGATCCCGCTCGCCATCTGTTCCGGCCCGGTTCGGTTTCCAAGCTGGTCACCTGGACCGCCGTGATGCAGCTCGTGGAGCAGGGCAGACTGGATCTGCAGGCGGATGTCAGTCAGTACGTTCCCCAGTTCGAAATCCCCAATGCGTTTGGGGTGCCCCTCACGCTGACGCACATCATGACCCACACCCCCGGTCTCGAAGACGGTGCCGCCGGCTTTCTCTTTGCGGATGAGCCGACAGACCTCGTCCCGCTGGCCGAGTCGCTGGCCGCACATATCCCGGCTCAGGTCCGGGCGCCGGGCACTTTCGCCTCCTACAGCAACTGGGCGAGTGCGCTGGCCGGACTGATCGTCGCAAACGTCACCGGGAGGGCTTTCGAAGACTATGTGCGCACAGAGATCTTCGAGCCCCTCGGCATGCAGCACGCTACCTTCGAAGAACCCCTGCCGGCGGACCTCGCCGAAGATTTCGCCCAGGGTTATGTGCTCAAGTACGAGGGGCTGGAACCCTTCGGCTTCGAATACATCCACAACTTCGGACCCGCCGGAGCGCTCTCCGCCAGCGCCGAGGATATGAGCCGCTTCCTGATTGCCCATCTGCAGGACGGTGCCTATGGCGGTAGGCGAATCCTTCGTGAAGAGACAGCCCGGCTGATGCACGCGCGGCTGTTTGCCCATCACCCGGATGTCGCGGGTATGGCCCACGGGTTCTACGAGATCCGGCGCAACGGCGAGCGTTTCATCGGCCATGGTGGCGACACCATTGCCTTCCACTCGGAACTGGTAATGCAGCCTGAGACGGATTTCGGCTTCTTCCTGTCCTTCAATGCCGCGGAAGGGGCCATGGCCCGCACTGCGGTGACCGATGCCGTGCTCGACTACTTCTACCCGGGTCATCCTGAGCGACTGCCCGCCTTCCCGGCTGCCCCCCTCGAAGGCAGTGCAGCAAGGATCGCGGCCGTCGTGGGCGCCTATCGTTTGAACCGTCGCTCCTACACGCAGCTTGAAGGTATCACCGGGCTGGGCGGTGACCTGTCGGTGGTACCGGCAGGTCCAGGTGAAATTTCCATTCCGGTGCCGCGCTTTGGTGGCCGGTTTATCGAAGTAGCCCCCTACGTTTTCCGTGAGCAGGGACGGCAGGAATTGCTGGTATTCGAAACGAGCCCCTCCGGGCAGGTGCAGCGTGCCCTGATCGGCTCATTGCCGGTCATGGTGGCCGATCGCCTGTCGTTTCCGCACCGGGCCAGCACCCATCAGCTGATCATTGCGCTGGCGCTGCTGGCCAGCCTCTTCGTGGTGATCAATGCCATCCGCAATCGCGGCCGGCAGGCGCTTCAGGGCGCCGCAGCGCACGCGAAAACTGCAATGGTCGGCGCCGCGGTTGTGAATCTGCTTTTCCCGATCGGCCTGGTCGCCGTCTTTGCTGGCGTTGATTTCAACGCGCTGATTTTTGACTTTCCGCCCGCCGGAACCGGTGCTGTGCTGGTGCTGCCACTGCTGACCGCGCTGTGCACACTGATCTGCCTGGCGCTGCTGGTTCCGGTCTGGCGGGCACCCCAGTGCAGCATCTGGCAGCGCGTGCGCTACACCTGGGTGACGCTGCTCTTTACCCTGCTGGTCCTGGTCATGTGGTACTGGAACCTTCTGGGCTGGAATTACTGATCAGGCAACCCACGAAGAGAAGCGATCGCGTGTCAGCCGTAGACAGACTCATCGACGGGATGCCGGAATTGCAGCGTGGACTGCTCATGCTCTCCAACCTGCAGGGGCCGGAGTATCTGCAGAAGTGTGCCGAGTGGCTGCAGCAGGCGCTCGGCGTACATACCGTCTCTATCGGCGAACTTGACGGTCCGGATGTCGATCGTATCCGGATCCTTGGTTTTGCCAGCAGAACTGCGGGTGAAAGGCCAGCGAGCTATGGGCTGCAGGGCACACCCTGTCTTGAAGTGATCAGCAGGGGACAGCCTCATTGTCTCGTCAATGATGCCTCCGCCGCCTATCCTCAGGATAAGGGCTTCCGGGACAAATCCATCGTCAGTTACGCAGGGCTGCCGCTGCGGGACGGCTTCGGCCGGCTGTTCGGTCTCGTCTGCGCATTCGATGACAAACCGCAATCCGCGCCGGAGGACACTCTGGCACTGCTGGAATGGCTGACACCGCGACTGGGAAGAGAAGCCGGCGTACTGCGCACACAGCGCAATATTCTCAACTCTGTGCGCTGGATGGCCACCAGCTCGAGTGAGCAGGTTTTCACCCATGCGGTCGCTCACCTGTGTGAAGTGCTGCAGGTGACCACAGCCTTTCTGATCGAGAACAGTGATGAGGATCCATCATCAGGTGTGGTGCGCGCGCTGTTGCATAGAGGCAACAGACTCGTCGACTATGAAGGCACCCGGGTCGAGTATTCGGGAAGACCGTTTGCGCAGCTGAGCAGCGAAGATCGGGTGTGCATTCCCGAGGGGCTGCCGGAGCGATACCCGGGCTGGGGCATGGTGCACAGGCTCGGGGTTCAGAGTCTGATCGTCTATGGCATGCGGCATCCGAATGGCCAGCCGATCGGGAGTCTCGGTGTGGGGCACACGAGGACTCTGGAGCCAGGGGTGATCGAATCCCCCGTCTTCTCGCTGTACATCGCGCGTGTGGCGGCGGAGCTTGCCCGCCTGCGAGACGAAAGAGAGCGCCTTGAAATGGAGCGGGTGCTCAGTGTCAAGCACAAGATGGAAAGTCTCGGGCTCATGGCAGGCCACATCGCTCATGATTTCAACAATCTGCTGATGGCCATCCTGGGTAACGCCAACCTGGCCTCCGAGGTTCTCGATGCGGCGAGCCCGGCACGACGCTTTATCGACAATATCGAATCCGCCTCGCTGGCCGCGGGCGAGATCGTCGGTCAGCTCCTCGACTACGCCGGAAGAAAACCCTCGAAACCGATGCTGGTGGAGGTGAGCGAGCTGGTGAGCAGTGCCAGTGCCCTGGTAGAGCTGTCCCATTACCCTTCCGCCCGCGTCGTCTATGAACTGCAACCAGACCTGCCTCGAGTAGAAACAGATCCTTCCCAGCTGCAGCAGGTGATAGTGAATCTGGTGCTCAACGCAGCAGAAGCGCTCGGTGGTAAACCCGGGCGGATTCGCATCAGAACCGATCTGGTGACGCTGCAGGCGCGGCAGATCGGGCGGCTCATACAGGGCCGCGACCTGCATCCCGGGCGCTACGTGTGCATCTCGGTGACCGATGATGGTGTGGGGATCGAAGAGGCAGCGCTGAATCGGATATTCGATCCATTCTTCACCAGCAAGAAGGAAGGCAGGGGTCTGGGACTCTCCGCGGTGCGGGGATATGTCGAGAGCAGTGGTGGCGGGCTGGCGATTTCGAGCCGCGTTGGCGCGGGTACTTCGGTGCGGCTGTATTTACAGCCTGTGTAACCCGACCCCTGCAGCCTCAGCCCCGGCAACCCTGGCCACTGTAACCGCCGCTGTAAGTGTCGTGCGCAGGGCTGTGGCGAAACCGATCAGTCTTTGTCTGAACCCGTCATGGCTTCCTGATTACCGCAGACATCTGCGATCTGCATGAGTGCGGTACGCAGCCGTTCATATTCTTCTTCGTCGATGGCCTCTTCGTCCAGCGCGCGCTTCAGATCGATCAGCTGCTGGCCGACCGAAACATCGCCCATGCGCAGATTGATGTTTTCGCCATTCCAGCAGCCGGACAGCAGACTCAAACTCAGGAGGATCAGTGCAAGATTGCATCGAATCAGACGCACGGGCGGATGTTCTGTTTCAGACAGAGTAGAAATCATAGGGATATCTTATGTTTTGAAGTGGGCGAATGGTTTCCGAACAAAGAATAGACCTCAAGTGGTGATCTGAAATTGATTATCGAGTGGCTGCAGGGATACCTTCTATTCAACTCGACGAACTCTTGTCGCTCCACCTCTGGCAGTACTCAACATATAACCGCCAAAGGTAGTGCGCTCGATGTGAATCGGGGTGCCTTCGCTAAATTGGCCTCGACCGGTGCTGATTTCGGTCCAGACCTGACCATTTGCGAGCTCAAACAGATACTCACCGCGTGGTCGGCGAACTAATTTGACCAGAACTGAGTCGATGGAATCTAACTCATCCTCTGAGGGTTTTGCAGTGGCTGGAAGTGTCTCTCTCCCGAACCGGTCAGTCGAGGTGAGGGCCTCTTCGGTAGGCAACTCGATTGCCGACTGGTCTGCAGATTCAGCCCTATCCTTGATTGGCGGTGGCAGTGAGGTGCTCGGGTCTTCGTCGGAAATCATGGCGAGCGCCTCAAAGCAGGCGAGCCTTTCAGCTGTCCCGACTACAGCAGCGCAGCGCGCGATCTCTTCTCTCCATTCGATGGCAAGAACCGGCGCACTCGAAACCATCAATATAGTGGCAGGTGCCACCAGCTTCAGGTAATACAAACGGAACAGGGGCGACCGAAGTCGCCCCTTTCGAGTGAACGACACGACGGAGCGTGTCTGGATATCCGTTTTAGAGCTGCATTGTGTAGCGTGCATACCACATCGCGCCACGGGCATCGTGCACAAACGGGTCGAATCCACCATCAAAGTTGAGCTTCGGTGGGGTTTCATTGGTGACGTTTACACCGCCAATGGTAACCCGGCTTCCTTCCGCCTGTACGCCCCAAGCAGGCAACTCGTAGCTGTACTGTAGATCCAGCGTAGTGAAGCTGTCGACCTTGTCGTCCAGCAAATCAGAAATGCCGAAGTTAACCGCCCGCAAACAGCTTCCGACGCAGAGAGGATCACCTGTCGAGCTACGCTGGACCGCTTGATCGTCCTTATAGCTGTGGATGTACCGTACCAGGGCGAACACACTATGGCGATCCTTCAGCCAGCTGAGGGAGTAGTTTACCTTCCATTCAGGCAGTGAGCGGCCGATAGTGGTACCGATATTGCGCTTGCCGGCGCCATCGAAAGTATCGCCATTTATATCTGTGATTTCGTACTCCCTTGTCCAGCTGGCGGCAACTCCAGCCTTCAGGAGGCCATAGTTTCCGGCGTCCCATTCATATCCGATATTGAAATCCATACCAGATGTTTTCAGTTCCTGTGCGTTCAAAAACGTCGGCTCGGCTCTGAGATAGTTGCCGAACTGATCACGGATTATCTGGTCTGGAATGCCGGGCCCGCCATTTGGATCGAAGGCGATCTGGCCTGCGAGCGGCGTGCCTGCAGCCTGTATTCCACAGTTCGGTCGACTTGGATCGGTACCGTTGTTAAGACCTTGAGGACAACGTGAAGCGATATCCTGATTGATCAATGTAGAGGTACCTGGTCGAGCGATCAGGTCGTCGTAATCGTAGCTGTAGTAGTCGAGATCGACGGACAATCCCTCCAGAGCCCCTTCAATTGGCGCCCAGGACAATCCCACGTTCCACACGAAGGCCGATTCAGGTTTGAGTTCTGTATTGCCCTGAGCGATCTCGGGCCGAAACGCTAAACCTGCGCCTGAGAAAGGATCTGCGATGTTGATCAGTTGAGTGGAGAAACCGTTGGTTTGCAGCAGCGACCCCACACGATATGAGGTACCAAGAGATCCTCGCACAGTCAGACTATCTGTCGCCATCCACAAGGCGGTGAGTTTGGGGTCAAACGAATCCTGGTCAATCTCGTCAAACTTTTCGTAGCGGCCGGCAAGTTGCAGTTCCAACCTGTCCGTGAGCGGAATCGCAAACTCCAGAAATGCTGCATAAGTATTTTCTTTCCCATCCCAGTTCGTGCCACCATAAATGAAAGAGAAACCACCATCGTTGGAAGTATCATCGATCTCGACGGATTGCTCGTCATTGCGCCACTGCAACCCGGCAGCCATGCCGACTGTCTGCCCGTTCGGCAGGGTGAGCACATCGCCGGTCGCCACGAAATCCCAGACCAGCTGTGTAGTTTCAGCTCCGGTGCGGAACTCGCCGATCATCCATTCGTACAGTGCACGAGGGTTCGCAAGCATGGGGTCACTTTGAGGCGTGCCATCCGGTGCGAAGAAGCCGCTGAAGAATGGGTTGTAGTAGTAGCACTCCCGACCTGCGGCGATATTGCCTGCGTTGCCACTGCCCGGTACCGACCCGGCAAGATTGGGATTACAGTTTGCTCCACCGAATCCACTTATTGCGTTCAACAGGTTCTGCTGATTAGTGTCTGTACCACGGGTTGATTGATTTCGCTGGCTACGGGTGAAAGAAGTATCGAAAGTCCAGCTGTCGCCGAAAGGCAAATCACCACGCATACCAAGAATCGCACGGTATGTCTCGCCAAACTCGCGAGTATCAGTATCGATCGGCCGGATGTCGGATCCGGTGTCATCCGGAGTGAAACCGAGCGGGCGACCGAAGAACACAGCACCACCCACGTTTCCTGGTGTTGTCAGAACTCCGGCAAGCGGGGAGCCGGCGGCGACCAGATTTGCATCTCTTCGAGCAAGGTCCGCCTGCAACCCGGGATGGCTTGCCGGGAGGACCGGGAAGCGAACGAGTGGGAACATGGAATTCTCTCGGGTGAAATTTTGGTCCGCATAGGACATTTCCCCATAAACCTGCAGGGAGTCACTTACATCGAACTCTCCGGAAACATGACTTAGAAATCGTGTTTCTTCGCCCACCAGAGCGAAAAATGGTGAGAAGTCATAGATACAGCCATTGTTGGCTTCGAGAGCACTGCCCGCTAAGGGCGTCCCGGATACGGGTGAACGAAAAGACTGCCGGTGCTGGCTGGCTGCCAGATCGCAATCGATATCTCCGAGACCCCCGCCACCGACTACGTATGCAGGTGCCACTAACGCCGCACTGGCTCCGAGTCCGATTGGCGAAAAGCTGCCTGGGTTCCCGAGAGTAGAGAGACCCGTGCCACCGAAGTCGCTATAACGGTCGTCAATCTGCAGCGGCTTGCGATCCAGATATTCTGCGGATGCTACGAAACTGCCACGCTCACCAGTGATACCCCAGATACCGGAGAAGGTCACATCGTCCTGCTTTCGAGTTTCCTGGTCCGTCCGGCCGTCCAGGCTGAGCTCCATGCCATCGAAGTCATTGCGTGTAATAAAGTTGACAACACCTGCGACTGCGTCTGAGCCATAAAGGGCGGAGGCGCCGTCTTTGACTACTTCCACTCGACCGATTGCGATAGACGGAATCAGCGTGGAGGTATTGACATACGCATTTCCGCCCGAATCCGTGCTGGTTTTCGCGTAACGCTTGCCGTTGATCAGGACGAGTGTGGAACCTAATCCCAGGTTTCGGAGGTTGATGTTCGTTTGTCCGGTCGAATTGTCGCCACCCGAAAATGCGTTGGTCTGATTGGTTGAACCTGAATTGAAAGTCATACGGTTGACAATGTCTGCAACCTCTATCGCGCCAGTCTGTTCGATTTGAGCTCGGTCAATCACAGTTAGAGGTGAAGGCGAATCTGCAGTACTGCGTTTTATGTATGATCCGGTGACTACGATCTCTTCAATTGCGCCTTCTTCGCCTATCGCCGGTGCGATACTCGCACACAGCATCAGCGACACAGAGGCACCGACAAATGCTTGTCGTATATGGGCTGATCTCATTTCGTTTCCCCTTGTTAATCCACTCTCCAGAATCCCGGTTGGAGAATTAGGGCAGACGGACTTTCGCCGTCTTACACTCTCCAACCCGGGGGCGAGCATAACCCAAGCGTTCTCGGATGCAACTGAAGTCGGACACGGAGCCCGCTCTTGCAGCGTCCATGCACGCCTCGGGTTATGATACTTTCGTCGGCCTATTCATCGGGATCACTTCATGCGCCATCACCACACGAACCTCGTTGCCTGCGCCGGCCTGCTGCTGATCCTGGCCGTTTCGAGTTCCGCCTTTGCCTCCACCCTGGCCGTTGGCGATCGGGCGCCGGACTTCGAACTGCAGGGTTCGGATGGCCAGACCTACCGATTGTCTGACTTCCGTGGTAGGGAGGCAGTGGTGCTGGCCTGGTTTCCGAAAGCCTATACCAGTGGTTGTACCATAGAGTGCAAATCCCTTGCGCAGAACGGCCATCTGCTGCGCAAATATGCGGTCAGCTACTTCATGGCGAGTGTGGATCCGCTGGCAGACAACGTCGGCTTTGCGAAGGAGCAGAACGCGGACTTTCCGCTGCTCAGCGACCCGGAGAAGACGGTCGCTGCGGCCTACGGCGTGCTGACTGCGCGGGGCTACGCCGCCCGGCATACCTTCTACATTGATGTCGATGGCAACATCGCCGCCATCGATACCGCCGTGCGTCCTGAAACTTCCGCCGAAGATATGGCGGCGACTCTGGGTCGCCTCGGTGTCGCCCGCCGCTGAGCAGAGCATTCTGGTCTGACCACCGTTCGGCGGGCTGACCTTGCAAAACCCGGGATGAACCCATATATACCACTGCAGGTTACTTGAAATTGAGGTTAACCAATGGCTGAACATCCCACGAGTTCTCTCCGTACGGCACCGCGCAGCGCGGCGGTCGAGATCAACAGAGTTCTGCGTAACACCTATCTTCTGCTCGGTATGACCCTGGCTTTCAGTGCAGTCGTGGCTGGTGTCTCCCTGACATTGAATCTGCCCCATCCGGGCATCATTCCCTGGCTGATCGGTTTCTTCGCCCTGCTGTTCATCGTGCACAAGACGGCAAACAGTTCCTGGGGCCTGCTGTCGGTATTCGCCTTCACAGGATTTCTGGGCTATGGGCTCGGTCCGATACTCAACATGTATCTGGGGCTGCCGAACGGCGGCACCCTGGTGAGTTCGGCGCTGGGGACCACCGCCTTCGCCTTCGTTGGTCTGTCGGCTTATGCGCTGATCACCCGCAAGGACTTCGGTTTCCTGTCAGGCTTCCTGATGGTGGGTTTCTTCGTGCTGATGGGCGCGGTGCTGCTGAGCCTGTTCGTCGATCTGAGCGCCTTCCAGGTGGCCATTTCCGCGGGCTTCGTGCTGTTTGCCTCGGCAGCCATTCTCTGGCAGACCAGCGCGATCATTCACGGCGGAGAGACCAACTACATTCTCGCCACCGTGACCCTGTACGTGTCGATCTATAACCTGCTGCTGTCGCTGCTGCACATCTTCGGCGCACTGGGCGACGATTGAGCCGGACCCGCGGCTGCGCGCAAGCAGGCGCCACCGTGGAATGATGATTGTGTCGGGGCGTTGATCGAGAAGGTTCGCGCCCCGGCATCTCATTGAAAAGACAGCGCCTCGACATCACCTCGATAAATCAGCGACCCGCCAGGGTTCGATACACTCCGGACAGCACCTCGGGCAGCTGTTCGATCTCATCCAGAATCAGGTAGCGTGACTCGGCGCACATGCGCCGCAGATAGTCGTGACCTGACTTGTCCACGGTGACACAGAAATATTCCACACCCTTGGCCTGGGCCTCCTTGAGTGCTGCGGCGGTGTCCTGCACCCCGTATTCATGCTCGCCCCGCTGGGGCCCGTAATCTGAATCCTGGGGAAAGCCGTCGCTTAAGATGATCAGGAGCTTCAGTGCATTCCCCGAAGCGATCAGTTTTTCCGTGGCGTGACGTATGGCAGGTCCCATGCGGGTACTGCGTTTGGGTTTCATGCTGGCGATGGCCTGCAGCGTGCGCCGTGTAAAGGGTTCGTCTGTCTCCTTTGCGACAAAGAACTCCACGCAGTCCCTGCCGTAGCCGGAAAAACCGTAGATGCCATAGCTGTCGCCGAGCTTCTCCAGCGCGGCGGACATCACCAGCATGGACTCCCGCTGCACATCGATGATGCGCCGTTCCGGGGCCTCGGGCGCAGTCTCGACGTTCACGGCCAGCACATCGTCGTAAGGATCCCGCAGGTTCACAATCGACTGGGCGGTCAGATCGTCGGGATCCGGATGGGCAGCAGGCGGCGGGGGGTTGATTGGATCATCGGTGGATGCGGAGAGATCCACCAGAAATACCGCACACAGATCCCGCTGTACCCGCTCTCTTCGGGAGTACACGCGTTCATCCGGACTCACCCCGGCACGCACATCCTGGCGTGCCTCGATCAGTGCGTCGATGTCCAGTTCGTCGCCATCGGCCACCCTGCGCAGTCGCTGGAAGCCGAGCGGGCGGATGTGTTCGAGCTGCCGCTGCACTTCCGGTGCGTGGTGTGCGATCACCCGCAGCAGCTCTGAGATGTCCACATCGGCTTCGAGTACCAGCTGCTCTTCATAGAGCCGGCACCAGTGGCGCAGATAGCGCCTGTTCAGATAGTCCCACTCATCGTAGCGGTAGCTGCGTGCCAGCGGCCGCACCGCACCCAGGGCGTCGCGGATGGCAGCGCGTTCCATGTCGATGCGCCGGGACAGATTGTCCCGATCGGTCTGCAGGGCGCGCAGATCCACATCGTCGGGGCGCAGTTCACCCGCGAGATTGTCTCCCTGGGCTGCGTCCGCATGATCCCCTTCGAGGAATTCGAGCATCAGCGCGGATTCGGCTGCGGCCAGGGCTTCTTCCCAGTCCTCCAGCTTGGCATCCCGCTGCAGCCAGTCGATGGTGCCCGACTGCCCGGCGTCTTCATTCAGGCTTACCGGTTCGATGGCCGTCAGCTGCTGCGTCCACAACTCATAGATCGTCAGAGCGACCGCGGCTGAGTCGTAAACGTCGGTCGTGGGCAGCAGCAGGGTGTCCAGCGGGAGCAGGCTGGGGCCGAGGAGGCCGGTGACATCCAGGGCCAGCAGCAGCTCCCGGTCCGCACCATCCACCAGTTCACCCAGTGCGGTGACCAGGGTGGCGATGGAGACGATGGCTTCGATGGATTCTCCGCCGCGTTGCGCAGCCGTGTCGAGCAGACGGCGTGCGCCCGGATAGCGGGCCATGACCCGTGCCATGATCCGCGCGCGTTCGCAGTGGGCGAACAGGTCCCGCAGTAACCAGTGCACGGGCACATGCCGGTACAGCAGGGTGAAATCACTCTGCCTGGTGCCGGTGGTGGGCAGCGGCCAGGCGGCGAGGGCGGGAATGCGGCGCCGCGCCTCGTCGATCTGAAAACGGAAGGTGCCGAATTCCCGTTGTCCGAGCTGTTCGAGCGTGAGCAGGCGGAATCCCGTGGATCCGACCGTTTCCAGGGTCGAGGGCAGATAGATCGTATCCAGGGTCTGGGCGGCCCGGTCCGGGGCCAGATGAAAGTGTCGCCCTGCGAATTCCTCTGTGGCCTTGATGTGGTAGTAACGGCCGGCGATACCTTCGGTGAACAACGCCAGCCGGGATTCGACATCCGCCAGTTCGATCATGCCACAACCCCGGGTTCAGGAAAGCTCATGTCAGCACAACGTCAGGGCAGCACAACGTCGATGATGTCGGCGATCGCCTGCTGCACGATGGCATCGTCCGATACCGCACTGACAATGGCGATCTCAGCCGCGCGGCGTGCGGCAACACCGCGTTTCACCAGGCTGCCGGTGTAGATCAGCAGGCGCGTGCTCACACCCTCTTCGAAGCCATGCTCCCTGAGGTTGCGGACTTTGGCGCCGATCACCGCCAGGCGTTCGGCGAGCTGCCCGTCCACGCCGGCCTCGTGGGCGATGATGGCGGCTTCCCGCGCCTCATCCGGGTAGTCGAAGGCGAGGCTCACAAAGCGCTGGCGGGTGCTGGTTTTCAGATCCTTCAGCACACTCTGATAGCCGGGGTTGTAGGAAATCACCAGCAGGAAGTCCGGGTGTGCGGCCAGCAGTTCACCGGTCTTGTCGATGGGGAGCAGGCGTCGGTGGTCGGTGAGGGAGTGGATGAGCACCGTGGTGTCCTTGCGGGCTTCCACGATCTCGTCCAGATAGCAGATAGCACCGCTGCGTACTGCCCGGGTCAGGGGACCGTCCTGCCACACTGTTTCATCGCCCTGAAGCAGAAAGCGCCCGACCATGTCAGTCGCGGTCAGATCTTCATGACAGGAAATGGTCAGCAGCGGTACTTCGAGTTCGCTGTGGTGTTCGCTGCGGTACAGACGCCAGGCCATATGCTCGACGAAACGGGTTTTCCCGCAGCCGGTCGGACCTTTCAGCAGGATGGGCAGACGCGCATCGTAGGCGGCGCGGAACACTTCCACCTCGTCGCCGAGGGGCAGGTAATAGGGTTGCTGGGCCAGTGTGGCCAGCTTGGCGGCTTCACTCATGACGGGGTATAGATCTCCTTGCCCTTCCGGTAGGTGAAGAAGTTCACCGCCGGGTTGCGGTTGACCAGCGGTCGCCGGTACATGGGGTGACTCAGACTGCGTACTTCGTGTTCGAGCTCGGTGAGCGTGTGGCCGGTTTCGGGATCGAATATGGCCTGAAAGCGGTACTGGCAGCGATCGGATTCTTCGGTGATCAGACCCCGGGTGTCGATGAGGTCATGGGGTGTGGAGAAATCTGCGACATAGATGGCGATGTGATGCCCGTCGTATGCGGCGATGGCCGTGTCGGTTTCGCTGAACTTCAGTATCTGGTTGTAGCCGACCTTGATCGAAGCCACACCTGCCCGGGCACAGGCGGCGCAGCCCATGATCTGCCGGTAGAAGCGTGCGATGCGCTCTGCCGTACCGGGAGGGACCTGAAGATCGAGGCAGGGCATGCCGAGATCCATGAGCGGAAACTGCCCGGGTTCGAAAGCGCGGATATCGTTGCCCCAGGGACAGCGGGTGGCGATGTGATCGTCGCGGCGTTCGAAGTCGAAGGCGGTACCGGCCAGGGGTTTACGCAGAGCCTCGAGGCGCCGCAGCAGATCATCCAGATCGGGGACCACGATGCTGATGTGACCGCGGATCACCTGGGCGCTCGACCGGGGCAGGTGGAACTGCTGTTCGCCGGCGTTTATCCACATGTTCGCGGTGCCGAAATCGATGTAGGGATCCCGGGTAAAACCCAGACCGCTGACATAGAAAAGGGCAGCCAGCCCCTGGTCGGGTACCGTCAGATTCACATGCTCGAGCAGCAGAATGTTGCCGACATCCTCGGCGCTGCGATCGAAAGACCCGGCGGTAGGCATGGAATGGACCCGTTGGCGTGAGCGATCGACTTTACCGTTCCCGGCATGCCGATGCGAGTCGCTGATGCGGGTCGCTGATGCGGGTCGCTGATGCGGTCGGCTATAGTAGGACGATGAGTGATGCCGACGATGTGCTTCTCGACGCCACCACCGCACTGGTGCCCGCGCTGCTGGGCGCGCTGGACGGTCTGGCCTGGGTCGGACGTCGGCTCAATCCCCCGGATCTGAACGAAGTGGTTGCCGCCGTCGCATCCCTGGGGGCGCCGGTGGCTGCGGGACTCGAGCGGTTTAAAGTGGCACCCTGGCCCGAGCATCTGAGCCGCTTTTCCGACCATGTCATCCGCTCGGCGACAGAAACCCTCGAAGCCTTCGCGAGTCTCGAGCGCGCGCTGACGTCGAGCAATCCGATCCTCGGCGCCTATCGGGCCCTTTCCTATCAGACCCGGGCGGTGGAGGTACTGTACCCGGTGTCATTCATGTTGCCGCCGGTGAGCCGCTTTTTCCTGAGCGATGCGCATCGCGGGGATGAAGCATTGCAGGCGCGGCTCGCGGCTGCGGACCCGTCCCGGGAAGAGGTGGGCATCATGCATGCGTCGAATGGGGTCGGAGAGCGGGGCGGATTCTCACTCTATGTGCCGGAATATTATGACGGCAGCGCGGCACTGCCGCTGGTGGTTGCTCTGCACGGCGGCAGCGGCCATGGCCGCAGCTTTCTGTGGAGCTGGCTGAAAGACGCCAGAACACGGGGCGTGATCCTGGTGACCCCCAGTTCCCGGGACAGCACCTGGTCGCTCATGGGCCCGGACATCGACAGCGCCAATCTCGCGGACATCGTCGATCACATTCGCAGCACCTGGCGGGTGGATGCATCACGCATGCTGCTTACCGGGATGTCGGATGGGGGCACCTTCTCCTATGTGAGCGGCCTGCAGGACGACAGTCCTTTCACCCATCTCGCACCGATCTCCGCGAGCTTCCATCCTCTGCTGATTGAGGCCGCATCAGTCGGACGCCTGCGTGGCCTGCCGATCTATCTCGTGCATGGCGTACTGGACTGGATGTTTCCACCTGAGGTGGCTCGTATGGCCAGAGACACGCTCACAGCGGCAGGCGCAGATCTCGTTTACCAGGAACTGGAGGATCTTTCTCACACCTATCCACGGGAACAGAATGATCTGATTCTCGACTGGCTGTTGCGCTGAACGGCGCACGCCAATGCGGCATCGGCGTTGCCGGGATTGAGAAGTTGGGGCGGCTTGCAGCCGTCTGCGCCTCCGCCCTGGAGCGGCAACCGGCTGGTCGTGACGCCTCCCTGTCGCAGTCTCTACCTCGGAAGGGGAATCTCCCGCGCTTCGTAGCACTTCACGACCAGACTTCTCGGTGGATGGCTGGCGATGGCCGCGTTGAAGGTGGCCATGTGCTCGGTTCCAAAATGGTCCTTCAATGCCTGGACATCCCGCCAGCGCTCGGTGATGCGCAGGCGGGTCGAGTCATTCAGCTCCACGCTGAAGGTATAGTCTTCGCACCCGGACTCGGCGCGGGACGCTGCCTCTATCGCAGCGATAGCCTGTTTCAGCGCGGCGATGTCTCTCTCGGTTGAATCTATGATCACATTCACGACGATCATGCGGGCTCCTCAAAAAGCTGCTGCTGCAGCACGGGCTCTCGACTGAACCATTCCATCGAGTTGTCCACCCGATCCTCCACCGCCATGTAGGGTGAGTCCAGCGCTTCGATGCGCCGCAGTCGTGGCAGCAGGCCTTCGTTGTTGGCGATCTGAATACTCAGTCCGGGTCTTGCGTTGAGTTCGAGCAGCATCGGACCGTGTTCCTGGTCGATGACGATGTCGCACCCGAGATAGCCGAGCCCGGTAGCTTCATGACAGCTCGCGGCGAGAACCAGCAGCTGGCGCCAGTTGGGTACCTTTACCCGCACCAGTTCAGCGCCGGTGTCCGGATGAACAGTGACCAGCTGGTTGGACTGGACAGCGGCAATCGCCCGTCCGCTGCCGATGTCGAGACCGACACCGACAGCGCCCTGGTGCAGGTTGGCCTTGCCGTCCGACTTGTGGGTGGCCAGACGCAGCATCCCCATCACCGGAAAACCCTTGAACACGATGAGGCGGATGTCCGGCACACCTTCGAAGCTGAAGTCTTCGAATATCGGTGAGACTTCGATCAGTGTCTCGATGATCACTTCGTCGGGTCGGCCGCCGAGGGAGTGCAGGCCGCTGATGATATTGGTGACGTGGCGTTTGATGCCCTCGAGACTGATCGTATCGCCGCTGGCCTTCACGAATCCTGCCTCAGAGCGTCCGCGGATCACCAGAATGCCCTTGCCGCCGGAACCCTGTGCCGGTTTCACGACGAACTGCTTGAGCGTGGAGAGTACCCGGTCTATGTCTTCGACTTCATGCTGGGTGCTGATCACGTGCAGGAGCTTTGGTGCGGTGAGTCCCATCTTCTCTGCCACAAGTTTGGTCTTCACCTTGTCGTCCACCAGTGGGAACCTGGATCTCGGGTTGTAGCGCGCAATGTAGGCGACGTTACGGCGGTTCATGCCGAGAATACCGAGGCGGCGCAGTTCCAGTGGAGATATCAGATTGAACTTCACGATTTCTTGAAAGTCGCGAAACGGAACAGCTCGGTCAGCCGGTATCCGGTGTAGCGCCCCAGGATCATGACAAACGCCAGCACACAGAGGTGCAGTTCCGGGAAATTGAAGGCAAGGTGCCGGACCAGACCCTGGTCCATACACAGAAAGGCAAGGATGGCGACCAGCATGCTGCCGCCACCCTGAACCAGCACTTCCTTCGGGCCCTGCTCTTCCCAGGTGATGGACATCCGCTCGATGGTCCAGGCGAGAATGATCATCGGGAAAAAGGTGAAGGAAAGACCGCCGATGAGGCCGAGCTGGAAACTCACCACGCTGAAAATCGAAATCATGCCGATCACGAGCACCACCAGGGTGGCGATGCGCGCCACCAGCAGGAGGTTCAGTGCCGAGAGATAGGATCGGATCATCAGACCGATGGCCACGACCAGCAGAAAGCTGGTCACGCCGAGCAGCAGTTCTGTCTGAAGAAAAGCCAGCGCGATGAGCACCGGCATGAAAGTGCCAGAGGTCTTCAGACCAATGAGTACACGCATGAACACCACAACCAGTGCGCCCACGGGCAGCAGCATGATCATCTTGAACATGCCCTGTTCGGCAATGGGCAGGCTGTAAAGTGAAAAGCCGAATCCGGGAGCATCGACTTCCTGGGCAAGTTCGAGCATGGACCGACTCTGGCTGATCATCGAGTAGCTCACCCTGGAGTTGGTGCCGCCGATGACCTCGAGTATCGTGGGCGTCGCCGTCTGCCACAGCAGCAGGTTGTCGGTCTGGGTGACTGCTCCATCGCGGGGGCTGTAGAGACGCCAGGAGTCCCCCTGCCAGACCTGCACGTATGTCGCCAGATCCTGGCGACGGCGGCCATCTTCGAGCTGCAGTACTTGCACGGTGCGCGCCGGAATTGCCGCAGTTTTCAGGAGATTGGCCAGCAGCTCCGGGTCTGCATAGCGATCTCTGAGCAGGCTCACACTCTGATCCGGCGGATTGCGGTGCAGTGCGCGGATCAGTTGCACGGTCATGGAATGCGCATCCGCCGTGATCGGCATCAGGGAGTCGATCAGCTGCCGCGCGGCGGTCCGATAGGGCTCATCCCAGCGTATCGAAGGCTCATACGCCGGCGGGATGTCTGTCACCCTGTGACCGGGGTCCGCAACCACTTCGAGCCCGAAGAACAGTGTCTGCGGGCCGCGGGCCGCGCGCTTGGTCCAGTGTGCACGGCGCTGTTCGGTATCCTGTTCCACATTGAAACCGAAGCCCGGGGCTGCGCTGTTTTCCGCGATGATGCGGTAGCCCGACTGCTCGGGAGGCAGCGTCAGCAGCGCCTGGGTTTCGGTACCGCGTGCATTGAATTCGACCCGCGCCTCGACCTGCCACACAGTCTGCTGCTCTCCGGGCAGCAGCGGTATGCCATAGGACTGATGGCGGAAGGTGGCCGTACCGGCGCCGGCAAGCAGCAGCAGTCCGACGAGAAACAGAAAGGGTCCGCGTTGCGTCACGCCGCAGCCTCTGACCGAATACCAGGCGTCACGCAATCACGGTGCATCATGCACACCCCCCACAATGGCATTGATGTTATCGAAGGAAGCCGGCGGCTGATCGTTGTTGTCCCCCGACTTTTTGTATCTTGCCTGTCTATATTTCAGGCCTGTCTTGTTATCTCAGCTCTGTCTTTTTATCTCAGTCCTGTCTTGTTATCTCAGCCCTGTCTTTTTATCTCAGCCCTGTTTTTTTATCTCAGTCCTGTCTTTCCTGTTTCAGGCTCGTCGGTTACTCGTCGTCCGGCTCGTAAACAGGCTGAATGAACCGCTGGCCAACGTCAACCAGTGCGACATCGCTCAGAAAGTTCCTGCCGAGAATCACTTCGTTCTCCAGATGAGAGCGGTCGGCGAGTGTGAAGTCGACCGTTTCATCCAGATTGCCGATGCGGATTCTCAGCTGTACCACCGGTCTGCGGGAACCCTCAGGATCCGCCTGCTGGATGACCAGAACGTGGCGCAGAACACGTCGTTCAACTTCGATGGGCTGCTTCTCGACCTGCAGCTCGAAACGCACCCATTCTTCGCCATCCCGTTCGAACTTGGTGAGATTCTGTGCGTGCAGCGAGCTCGACGTCGCCCCCGTGTCGAGCCGGGCCACCAGAGAAGCCCCCGGCGGATCCAGCCAGACATTCTCCAGCTCTCCGAGCATCAGTTTGTCTGAGTTCATGATCACGGTACGCAGCGGCTCACCCGGTTCGCAGGTTGCAGATGCCGGCGCTGGTTTCGGTTCGGGTGGTCGGCACAGTTCGGCCACCGCAGTCGGCAGCAGTTCGAGATCCAGTGACAGCTGATCGAGACTGTCGCCGAGTGCCTGGGCGGAGTTCAACTGGGTGGCCTCAAGGGTGGAGAGATTGTCCTGGGAGGCTTCGACCGCACTGCCGAGCACGGCGATCTGCGCTTCGATGCTGGCGAGCCTCTGCAGCTGGGCCTGATTCGCTTCCGCACCCGGGCTGTAGGCGCACCCGCTGCCGAGAAGGAAGCTGAGGCTACCGAAGACAAGCACGGGGATCCGATGGTTCATGAATTTCCGAAAGGCAGTCAACGCCACGCTTTCCAGGGCAACTGGCAGGCGGCGTAGTCTATGCTTTCTCTTTCTGCACACAATAGGCGCTGCGATACCGGCAACGCCGGCTCGCGATCTCGCGGTATGCAGATACTGTACGTATATACAGTTATGCATGCTATCCTTGGCCCCGGGCTGAAACCACAGTGTAACCGAGACCGCCGCAG
Source organism: Pseudomonadales bacterium (assembly GCA_041395945.1). Taxonomy (NCBI): domain Bacteria; kingdom Pseudomonadati; phylum Pseudomonadota; class Gammaproteobacteria; order Pseudomonadales; species Pseudomonadales bacterium. The sequence continues at coordinate 3,146,645 of JAWKZN010000001.1, read as the reverse complement.
TGTCAGATCAGAGCAGTGAGTTCCCTGGTTGGGAGTCCGCCTCAGATGTCCCCGAAAAAGCGCCGTTGCAGATCCGCAGGGGTCGCGGTGCCCTCAGTAATGAGGGCAGCCGCTATCTGCCGACCCGCAGCGAATGGCTGGACGATGAGAGGGCGGACAATGGCTGGGCGGTAGACGAAATTGTGGACGCTGGCTGCGCGCTCGAAACCCGGCTGCTGGCGGATCGCACGGTGCGTCTGATCACCCGCAACCGCTCGCCGGACATACCCTTTGATCGCTCGATCAACCCTTTCAAAGGCTGTGAGCACGGCTGCGTTTACTGTTTCGCCCGCCCGACCCACGCCTACCTGGATCTGTCGCCCGGTCTCGATTTCGAAACCCGCATTTTCTACAAGACCGGGGTACGGGAGCGCCTGCAGGCAGAGCTGTCTCACCCCGGGTATCAGGTGCAGCCGATCGCTCTGGGCACTAATACGGATCCCTACCAGCCTGCCGAAAAGCAGCTGCGGGTTACCCGGGAAATACTTGAGCTGCTGCTGGAATGGCGTCACCCGCTGACGATCGTGACCAAGAGTCAGCTGATTCTTCGGGATCTGGATCTGCTCGAAGAGATGGCTCGAATGCATCTGGTCCAGGTGCATCTCAGCGTGACTACGCTCAGCAATGATCTGAAAGTGAAACTCGAGCCACGCACTGCATCTCCCGCGGCCAGGTTGCGGACCGTGCGGGCACTCTCCGAGGCGGGTGTGCCTGCCGGTGTGATGGTCGCACCGGTCATACCCTTCATTAACGATGCGGAAATGGAGGCGATCATCGCCGCAGGCGTTGCCGCCGGCGCCCGCAGGTTCGGCTACATACTCCTGCGGCTGCCGCTGGAAGTAGCGCCTCTATTCGAGGAATGGCTCGATACCCACTATCCGCTCAAGAAAACCCGTGTCCTGAACGCCGTCCGCCAGACCCGGGGCGGCCGGCTCTATGACGCCGCCTGGGGCACACGGATGACCGGACGGGGAGAGATCGCACAGCTGCTGCAGAACCGTTTCCGCCACGCCTTGCGCAAACAGGGTATCGATGCAGGTGGCTTCGATGCGGCTCTGCGCAGTGATCTGTTTTCACACCCCGGTTATCAGGCCAGTCTGTTCTGACCTGCGCCACCGGAGTCCGAAGGGCTCCTTGTTCGCAGCCGATAGCGGATGAAGAGGGCGATGCCCAGCAGGGACCAGATTGTGATCGTCATCCACTCATAGGGCCAGATGAGCGCAGAGGGGCTGCCCGGCAGGTAAGCGGTGATCAGCGCCAGTGCGAGCAGCAGGCCCCCATAGCCGACCAGGCGCGGATGACTCACCCGGAAAGGTCTCGGGAGTTCCGGTTCCCGGCGGCGTAAGGCCAGGAATGCGAGTGGCACGAACAGATAGGCAATGATGGTCGCGAATCCACCAGCGTCGATGAGCCACACCAGCACCGTCCGGCCGAAGAGGGGAGACAGACACGACAGCACACCGATGGCGATGATGCCCACATAGGGTGTGTGATATTTCGGATGCAGTCGGGCAAAGGCGGCGGGTACCAGACCGGACCCGGCGAGTGCGTACAGCAGCCGGCTGCCGCCGATCACAAAGGCATTCCAGCTGGTGAGAATCCCGGCAACACCGCCGAGCACCACCAGAGATCCGGCAATCGGATTACCCCACAACAGGGAGGCTGCGTCTCCCGAGGCCATACTGCTGCCCGCCAGCGCACCCGGAGGCATCGCCATGGCGACGGCGAGGGAGATAACCCCGTACCAGGCGACCGCGAGGAAAACCGAAATCACCAGCAGCATGCCGATCCGCCTGGGTGGCAGGTTGATCTCTTCGGCGGACTGAGGGATCACATCGAAACCCACCAGAAGCGCGGGCACCATGATAAGGACACTGAGAATGCCGGTGGCGGGGGTGGCGATCCAGGGCTGCGCGTTTTCGAGACTGCCGCTGCCGATCGCGCCGGTGATCAGAAGTATGCCGGCGATGAGGATGAGGATCAGGGCGAAGTTCTGAAATCGGGCAGCAGGTTTGATACCCAGCACATTGATGATGGTGATCAGCACGGAGGTTCCCGCGCCGATCAGGACGAAGCCGATGTCGACATCCGAGCCGAAGACATTCCACAGAGTGCCGATACGGATACCAGGCGCGAGGTATTCGACCGCGGTAGGCAGTGCGACTGCTTCGAAGAGGCAGACATTCACGTAGGCGAGCAGCAGGGCCCAGGTGCAGCAGAAGGACGCACCGATACCGAGTCCGCGGTGTGTGTATACGTGCTCACCGCCGGCGCGGGGCATTGCGGATACCAGTTCGCTGTAGGTCAGCCCGATCAGAGCAATGGCAAGACCACCACCGAGGAAGGCAAACAGGGTGCCGAGTGAACCCGCCTGCTCCACCCACAAACCCGTCATGAGCACCCAGCTCCAGCCGATCATCGCACCGAAAGCGAGGGTGAGCACATCGCGGGTGCGCAGTACTTTATTGAAGCGAGCCTGGGCTTTGCCTGAACTCGAGTGCTCTTCAGAGGGGTGGGTCATGCAGTGGCTGCCGGTTTTTTTTCGAGGATACACGAGTGTGCGTGTGGTTTGATTCGCATACTATCCCCCCGCTACTTCCGCACAGCTGTTCAGAGGGCCGCGTCATGCAGCAGTTTGATTTTCAGCATCGACACAAACATTTCTTCGTGCGGCTCACCGATGGTGGCACCCTGCAGCTTTATCTGGACAACTGCCTTCGCAAGGAGCGCGCACCCGGACCCCAGGAGCCGCAGTATGTGTGGACGAATGTGGAACTGGAGTGGGAGGAGCACCACTATATTGAAGCCCGCTACTGGGCGAGCGGGCGGCGGCTTCAGGTCACGATAAACCGGGAGCCGATTCTGGACGAGGTCCTGTCTGCTTGAGGATTGCGGCCAGCAGCACCTGACGGTCGACGGGTTTGGTGACGTAGTCCGACATGCCGACAGCGGCGGCACGCTGACGGAACTCAGGAAGCACATGGGCGGTCAGGGCGATGATGGGCGTCGACTTCAGGTTGCCCTCCGCTTCCATCCGGCGGATGCGTTCGGTTGCCCGGTAGCCGTCCATTTCCGGCATCTCGCAGTCCATCAGCACCAGGTCCACTTCCCGGTGATCGGTAGAGTAGAGGTCGCTGGCTTCGAGGCCGTTTTCGGCGAAACGGACGTTGGCACCCCAGTTACTGAGGATCTTCCCGACCACCAGCCGATTGGTGGGATTGTCTTCTGCCACGAGGACATCCATGTTCGCCAGCGGGCGCTCCGCTGGCGAGGGATCTTCATGCCCGGCATCCAGCCGTTCGCCGATCGCCGCAGAGAGTTCGCCGATGGAGAATGGCTGGATGAGATCTTCGCCGTCCAGGTTGACCACGCTCGCTCTGACCGGGTGATCTACCCGATCGTCCGCAAGAATCACATCCCTGTCAGTGAGTGCCTCCAGCCGCAGAGTAGTCTCGTCATTGAAGCCACGCAGATGCAGAAAAGGCTTCTGCCAGCGGGCGGCCAGCAGCCCGATGGACTCTGCGAGTCGATCGTCGTGTGAGAGAAGGCACAGTGTCTGGATTTCCGGATACTGGGTACTGAAGCGGCAATCCTGAAAGTCGATCTCAAAACCGAAAGCCGAACCCGCCCCCGGCTGGCTCTTGACGTCAATGTGGCCACCAAACAGTTCCACCAGGTATCTGCAGATTGCCAGCCCCAGGCCGGTACCCCCGTACCTTCGACTGATCGATGAATCAGCCTGGGAGAAACGGTCGAAAAGACGGGCCTGAGTTTGCGGATCCATGCCGACACCCTCGTCTGAGATCACAAAGGAGAGGCGGCCGGGACGCAGCAGCTTCACCCTCAGACTGATCTCACCTTCTTCAGTGAACTTCACGGCGTTGCTGAGCAGATTGTTGAGCACCTGCTTGAGTCGGGTGGGGTCTGTGCAGATCCATTCCGGGACCTCCGGATGCAGGTAGAGATGACAGTCCAGCCCCTTGCGGGTTACCGGTTCGCGGAACAGCACGATGAGGTCATCGAGCAGCTCTATCAGATTGGTGTCGATGCGTTCGAGTTCGAGCTTGCCGGCTTCCACTTTCGAGTAGTCCAGCACATCGTTGAGTATGTCCATCAGCGCGTGGCCCGAGCGGGTCAGGGTGGCGAGGTAGTAAGCCTGCTGCTGATCGAGGGATGTATGCATCAGCAGATCTGCCATTCCGAGAATGCCGTTCATCGGTGTGCGGATTTCATGGCTCATGGTGGCCAGGAAGGCGCTCTTTGCAGCGTTTTCGCGGGTAGCGGCTTCGGCCTTCACTTCAGAAGCGTGCACCTGGCGTTCAGCGGACAGAATCTCCTCATAGGCAGCGTCCCTCTCGCTGTTGATACGACGTATGCGCAGCGCCAGCACCATGGCCAGCCCCATGGCCAGCATAGCGAAGGAGATGAGCAGGAGGGATTGAATGACGATCCGTTCCACCCCAATGCCGAACAGCTGGTTCATCAGAGTGAAGGTGAGAACGCCGAATACCGGCGAGACCGCGACGAGAAAGTGCAGACCATCGGCATTGTGTCTGCGCCAGAGCTGGAAGGCCCGTGCAAGCGGTATCAGGAGCATGGGCACATTCACCGCCAGCAGCAGATTGATCATGGGGATGGAAGGATTCCCGATCAGAATGGCTGCCATGATCAGGTTGAAGGCGGCGGTGATTCGAGCGCCGACGCCAACCACCCCCCGGCCGTTCATATCCAGCAGTTTCTGGCAGAAGGAGCTCAGCGACATCAGAGCGAATGCGAGCACCGGACCCAGCAGCAGGCCGTTCATTGACGGATGTTCCGGCCAGAGGTAGCTGGCAGCCCATCCTTTCATGATGAGCAGCAGGAGCAGCAGGTTGCCGAGGAGTATCGCCAGACTCAGGTACACCCTCTCCCGGGCGATGACCCAGAAGAGGAGGTTGTACAGGCCCATAATGAATATCGCGCTGAACACCAGCGCTTCAATCAGCGTGCGCCGCATCTGGGATTCGTAGAATGCGGAAGGATTCCAGAGCCGGATTGCCGGAATGGTCTTCTCTCTGGTGTGCAGATACAGATAGAGGACAGCGGTGCTGCCAGGCTCGAGGCTGAACGCGAATGCAGGTTGCGGCTGATTGAGGGATTTTTCCGAAACGGGATTGAGGAGCCCGCTGCGCATCCGCAATACAGGCTCATTGCTGCGGACGAGGATCAGCTCTGCCTCAGCGAGCAGTGGATTGTCCAGCTCCAGAACCCGACTGACGATCCGCTCCGAGTCATTCACCAGCTGTGTTTTCAGCCAGACGATTTCCCCGGGCAGCTCCGCGCTGCTCGATGTGGAAAATGACAGCCGGTTGTCCGGCAGTGCACGACTGCCGGAGTCCGCCTTGGCGACAGACCAGCTGTGCGTGATATCCATGGGGGGGGCAAAATCCCGCCCGATTTCCGTGACCACTTCGCGGGCAGGCAATGGCTCTGCGTGCACGGCCGCAATGCCGGTACAGCCGAACAGCAAAAGAGTGAAGAACCGCTTCATCAGTTTCAGTGTAGTTGCGGTTCCAGTGACTATGCTTAATCAATGCCAGCCAGTGTTGACAGCAGGTTGAAGCGGCGCGAACACCTCTTTTTCCGGATTGCGAAACCCATTCTCGGGTTCGGCATCGTCTTTGCGGCGCTGGTGCTGCTGGTGCAGGGTGCTCAGCAGGAAAAAAATCTGACACGGGAACTGCAGGATCGTGCCGGGATTCTGACGACGACCTTCGAGTCTCTGCTGGTTGCCGCGAGCCCCGAGGAAGCTCTCGAGGTCCTGGCAGGACACAACGAGGGCGGTGTCGGTATCGCCCGACTTGCACTGCTGAATGCACAGGGATCCCGGGTAATCGCGAGTGTGCCGCCCGACTGGTCCGGTGCCCTGTGGACGGACATTGCGGAATTGAACCCGCTGATTGAAGGACGTCACGCCTGGTGGCTGGATGGGCCTTCGCTGCAGACCCTGGTGTTGCCTGCCTCAGGCCCTGGTCTTGGTTCAGACAGCCAGTTGCTTGTCACGCTCGATGGCACTCTGATCGTGGACAAAATGCATGAAACGCTGCGGGCGAGTCTGCTCACAACGCTGGTTGGCGTGCTCCTGTTCGCGCTGGGCGCATCACTGATCGTGCGCACACAGGTATTGCGTCCGATCGACGCCATCAAGGATGCCGTGGAGAAACGCAGGCAGGGCAACGTGGTGCCGATTCCCAAGCTTCGTGACGATGAAATCGGCGCCCTCGCAGAGCTCCTCGAGACCTCGCTTGCCGAAGGGGAGAGGCTTGATGATCAGCTGAAGCTGATGAGTCAGGCCATCCAGGGCAGTCGCAACGAGGTATACATCATCGATGCGGACGATCTGCGACTGCACCTTGCTAATCGATCTGCCCAGAAAAATCTGGGTTACACGAAGGAAGAGCTGACCGGCATGCAGGTGCCGGAAATCGCACGGGAGCTGCAGGACGAAGCCTATCTCTCTGAGCTGGCGGGTTATCTGGCAACCGGCGGCGAGCTTACCCATCGTTACACCCACACCCGCAAAGACGGCACAGTGTATCCATTCGAGTTCACCGCGATCCCGGTGATACAGCATAAACGCGCCTGGCTGCTTGTGCTGGGTAACGACGTCACGGAGAAGCACGCCCAGGAAGAGGCACTCAGAGCCAGTGAAGAGCGGCTCAAACTGGCCGTGCAGGGATCTAACGACGGCGTGTTCGATTACGATATCGAATCGGAGGAGCTTTATCTCTCCGAAAGATTGCGTGGCTGGCTGGAACTGGAAGATGAAGACAGTGGAATCCAGTTGCCTCCCATCGAGTGGGCGAGCTCCCGGGTACACGAGGAGGATCTGTCGACGGTCAGAATGGCGGTGCAGAGCTGCCTGAGCGAAGGGCAGGAATTCGATACGGAGTTCCGCTTCCGCAACAACTCAGGCGTGTACCGGTGGATGCAGGTGCGAGGCCACAGCGCGAAGGGGGAAACGCGGGAAACACGACGGATCACCGGATTCGTCTCCGATATCACCCGTCGTAAGGTCGCGGAGATTCTGTTGAAGGATACAGTCTCCCGTCTGGGTGCGGTGCTCGACAACATCACGGACGGCATTGTCACGCTCAACGAGGCGGGCGAAGTCTGCGCCATCAATCCCGCCTGTGAAGTCATGCTGCAGGTCAGTCGGGACGTGCTGATCTCCCGGCCTTTTGCTGAGCGGCTTACCATTGGCCAGACCGGTTGGGATGCGCTTGCGGATCGACAGCTGCGCGAGTGTGTTGCTGCGCGGGGTGAAGGCGATCTGTTTCCTGTGGAGTTTTCAGTCACCCGCCTGGACACGGGATCTGACGAACGGTTCATCGTGGTATTCAGGGACATATCCCAGCGTAAGCGTGCCGAAGATGAGCTGCACCAGGCAGTCGCCAGAGCTCAGGCAGCCACGCTTGCCAAGGGCGAATTTCTGGCCACGATGAGTCACGAAATACGAACGCCGATGAACGGCGTGCTGGGTATGACTCAGCTGCTGATGGATATGCAGCTGAACGAAGAGCAGCGCGAAACCGCGGAGGTTATCCACGCCTCCGGAGAAGCCTTGCTCACAATCATCAACGACATTCTCGATTTCTCGAAAGTCGAATCCGGCAAGCTGCAGTTCGAAACCATGCCGTTCGATCTCAGGGTGACGATCCGCGAAGTCATGGATCTGCTGTCGGCCAACAAACGGCAGATTGAGCTGTATATCGATTTTGCGCGGGATGTGCCGGGTAATCTGCTGGGTGATCTCGGGCGCGTACGCCAGGTGCTCATGAATCTGATAGGCAATGCGGTCAAGTTCACGCAGGAAGGTTCCGTGGTGGTGCGTGTGACCGATGAACAGGCAGATCTTCAAGGTTCAGGATTGCAGCAGCGCACGTTCGCGAGACTGAAAGTGTCGGTCAAGGACACGGGTTGTGGAATTGCAGAGCGCGCCCAGTCCCGGTTGTTTGACTCCTTTACCCAGGCAGACGCGTCTACCACACGAAAGCACGGCGGCACCGGACTCGGCCTGGCCATCAGTCGCAGACTGGTCGAGTTGATGGGTGGCGAAATCGGCTTCAGCAGTGTCGAAGGAGAAGGGTCCGAGTTCTGGTTTACCCTCAATCTGCCGACCTACAGCGAAGAGGCAATTGTTGTGCCGGCGAGTCTGGCGGGTCAGCGCCTGCTGCTGGTGATCGAAAGCGATGTGGGGCGGCGCATCTACCAGTCGGCGCTTCGCGAAGCCGGGCTGACCGTGGAAGCGGTCAGAGATCTGTCCCAGGCCGACCGATTGCTCAGCTACGGCGAATATCGGTTCGTGCTGCTCGATCAGAAATTTCTGATCGATGACCATCTCGAGGCGATCGCCGGCTGGAAGCAGCAGGATCCGGATCTCAGGATCGTGGCTTGTGTCGCGGCGGATGCGCGCAGTGGTGAGATCAGAGCGGGGGTTATCGATGCAAGAATCATCAAGCCGGTGTTGCCCGGAACGCTGGTGACTCTCCTGGATGATCTGGTTTCCCGCCCGGATGATGCCCGCAAGCCGAAGGCTGCAGGCAGGCGCATGGAGATTGCCTCCCAGGGCCATCGACGTCGAGTTCTGCTGGCCGAAGACAATGTGATCAACCAGAAGGTTGCCGTGCGCATGCTGGAGAAGCTCGGCTGTCGGGTTGATGTGGCCGCCAACGGCGAGGAAGCGGTCAACATGTGGGAACAGTTCCCCTACGAGATCATTTTCATGGATTGTCAGATGCCGGAGGTGGATGGCATCGAAGCGACGCGCCAGATCCGCCAGCTCGAGATCCTCGACGGCGCGCATACCCCGATCATAGCCATGACCGCCAATGCCATGGAACGGGATGAGCAGAACTGCCGTGCCGCAGGTATGGACGACTACCTTTCCAAACCCGTGAAAGCGGACCAGTTGAGGGGGATCCTGGAACGCTGGGGTAAGGCGACCGGCGCTCGATCTGCCTGACAATATTGATTCTTGCCGGCGGATGCACAGCCCGGTTCCACCCGCCCTGTCCTTGCACAATCCTCATTTGGGATATGATCGCCCTCTACTGGTTTTCCAGGCCGACAGAAGGAAGGAGGCGATATGCACAACCAGACCTCAGAGTTCACAGCTGCGCAGATGCGCGATCTGCTCGACCGCCAGCGGGCAGCCTATCTGGCAGAAGGCGTGGTCAGTGCGGCCACCCGTAAAGACCGGCTGGAGCGCGCCATCGGGCTTCTGATCAGACATCAGGATCATCTGGTGGCGGCCATGCGCGAAGACTTCGGCCACCGCAGCGAGCACCAGTCCCTGTTTACAGATATCGCCGGATCGGTGGGTCCCCTGCGCCACGCGCAGAAACACCTGGCACAGTGGATGCGACCGGAGAAGCGCAAGGTCGGGCCCTTCCCGCTCAATCTGCTGGGTGCGAAAGCCCGGGTCGAATACCAGCCCCTGGGGGTGGTCGGGGTGATCAGCCCCTGGAACTTTCCGGTCAATCTGACGTTCACCCCGCTTGCCGGCATTCTCGGCGCGGGCAACCGCTGCATGATCAAACCATCGGAATTCACCCCGGCGACCTCGGCACTGATGGCGGAAATCTTTCCGACCGCGTTCGATGAACTGGAGATTGGCGTTGTTACCGGTGGCCCCCAGGCCGGTGCCGATTTTGCCGGGCTGCCCTTCGATCATCTGCTTTTCACAGGGGCCACTTCAATTGCCCGACATGTGATGCGTGCAGCTTCGGAAAACCTGGTACCGGTCACCCTCGAACTCGGCGGCAAATCGCCGGTGGTTGTCGGCCGCTCCGCCGATATGCAGAAAACGGCCGATTCGATCATGACCGGGAAGATGATGAATGCCGGACAGATCTGCCTGGCTCCGGATTACGTCTTCGTGCCGGAGGAACGGATGGATGACTTTGTGGCATCGGCAACCCGCTCGGTGACCCGCATGTATCCCACCCTGCTGGACAACCCGGATTACACCTCTGTCATCAACCAGCGCCATTTTGAACGTCTGAACGCCTATATCGAGGAAGCCAGAGCGAAAGGTACGACCGTGGTCGAGGTGAATCCGGCGAACGAGGATTTCCGTCAGCAGCCGCACCACAAGATCCCGCCGACCTTCGTGTTGAATCCGACGGACGACCTCAAGGTGATGCAGGACGAGATCTTCGGACCGGTTCTGCCAGTGAAGGGTTACAAGGCCGTGGAAGAGACCATAGCCTATATCAACGGACATGCGCGGCCACTGGGGTTGTACTACTTCGGTCAGGATGGTGCAGAGGAAAGGGAGATGCTTACCCGCACCACTTCCGGCGGTGTGACAGTGAATGACGTGGTCATGCATGTCGCCCAGGAGGACCTGCCTTTTGGCGGTGTCGGACCTTCCGGGATGGGCGCCTATCACGGCCTCGATGGCTTCCGCACCTTCAGCCATGCGAAAGCCGTGTTTACTCAGACGAAAGTGAACGTGGCAGAACTCGCCGGCCTGAGACCGCCCTACGGAGAAAAAATGCTGAAGGCTGTGAAGATGCAGATGCGATGAAAACGGCAGCGGGCATCGAAGCTGCTGCGTTCGAGCGTGACGGCTACCTGGTGGTGCGCGGGCTCTGCCCGCCCGCTCTGCGGGAGGTACTCAAGGACGCGGTGAAATCACAGCTCGATCCACTGCTGGGTCCGGTGGAGTACGAAGCGGATGTAGGCTATCCGGGTGCGCCTGCGAATCGCCACGTCGTCGGCGGGGATACACCAAGACGTCTGCTCAGCGCCTGCAGCCGTGACCCGGTACTGCGGCAGTGGGCGACGGGCCCGCAGGTCGGCAGCGTGTTGCGTGAGCTTTTCGGTCAGGCTGAGATATTCGTCTCCCAGTCCCATCACAATTGTGTGATGACCAAACACCCGGGTTACAGCAGTGCCACCCTGTGGCACCAGGACATCCGCTACTGGTCGTTTGATCGACCGGAACTCATCTCTGTGTGGCTGGCACTGGGCAGGGAGACGGTGCGCAACGGTGCGCTGAAGGTGATCCCCGGCAGTCACCGCGCACAGATTGATCGAGGCAGACTCGACAGCGTGCTGTTTCTGCGGCCCGAACTCGAAGAGAACCGTAAACTGATCGAGCAGGCGCGCACCGTCGAGCTGGAAGCGGGGGATACTTTGTTTTTCCATTGCCGGCTGTTCCACGCGGCGGGCATGAACCTCACTGACGACGTCAAACTCAGCGCTGTGTTCACTTACCACACGGATGACAACCAACCGATCCCGGCGACACGCTCTGCTCAGCTGCCGAGTATTCCGCTGGGCTAAGGGAGCCTCTGATCAAGTATCAACGTCTCAGCGTGTCGTACCGGCGTTCTGGCGAGAAGCTCTGAGGCGTTGATACTTGATCAGAGGCTCCCTGACCGGAGTTCAGGGTGCCGGCCCCGGCCCCTTGCGACGCCCGATGATCCTGCGCCGGAACTCCTGGATGACCGGCAGAGCGTTGATCCAGGGGGAAGCGTCTGCCCGGAAGGGGTCAACCGTGCTCTGCGCACCCGCCCAGCCCGCTGGAATCTGGGAGAACAGTTCCGGTGGTTCCTCGCGGTCGTCCATGAAGTGAAATTCGAAACCCGGGATGAAAATGTCCTCATCGGCCTGAATATGCAGCGCCCGGACGCCGTAGCTGGTGATGGCCGGATCGAAGGCCTGGGGCGGGTTGATCCACAGATGGGTGGGTGATTCCACGAACTGGTATTGCACCAGATTATTTGTCGAGCGGATGCGATGTTTAAAAATTTCCCCACCGTAGAGATTGCTGCGGGAAACGCCTGTCTCGATCAGCCCGGTATCGAAATCCGGCTCGAAACCCTTCGCGAATTTCAGTGAGCCGGGGTCGTCCCGTCGGGTCAGACGGACGATGGGCCGGCCTGAATTGATGTTGTGTAATTGTGCTGCGCGACGGCGCGGACGGCTGAAATCCGCGTAGGGATGCATGCGCCCTGGCGGGGCGTTGCGCAGCACCAGTCCCAGCGCGGTTGACACCTTCCTGGGCTGGCTCCTGCGGCTGACGACATCGAAGGCGCTCTGAATTTCGTAGGGCAGATTGGTGCTGCTTTCATCTGACGACAGACAGCTGCCTTCGGCGCGCTCTTCGACAATCACGTCGCCTTTGCCGATCCATTGTTCTTCCGGGGAATCGATGATGTGACTGGCTACCCGCCAGATCAGTGAAGAGTCCTTGTAGAAAATGCGTGGATAGAGCCAGCGGCGGCCGGGTGGTTGGGATTTCTGGAAAACATATCCGACAAAAAAATTCAGATCTTCGATGTAGTAGAAGTCCGTGAGCAGATAGTCGGCAGCGAAGAGCGAAACCGCGTGCCTGGGGATGAACGGCGCTTTCAGCAGTTTTTCTGGAGCATGACGGGCCCGACCGGCGGGTCGCAGACCCCGGCCGGATCGTGCCAGCGTGCGGTACTGTGCTGCGACCTGCTGACGCGACAGCGGACAGGGTGCCACGCCGACGACACGAAAGTTCATGGCTCACCCCTGCTTCTGTCCGGTGAGGCCATCATACATCGGGCTTGAACTGTTGCCGGTGTCGGGTTCTCCTAGGCGCATGGCAGATGTGGACGATGACGACGCAGACTTCAGGAGCGCGATGGGCGATGTGGCCCCGCTGCCGCCGTCGAGTCGCAGAAAGGATCGGGTGCTCACCGGTGAAAGCGCCAGAACCGGCCAGCTCACCCCTGCACAGGAGGAGCGCCGTAATGCGGCGCTGGGAATTACCCGCCATCCTGCAGTTGACCCGAATCCCCTGACGCTGGCAGAAGTTGTGCCCTGTGATCCTCGCGAAATCCTGGCCTGGAAAAAAGACGGTGTGCAGCACGCCGTGTTTACCCGGCTGCGTGGCGGTCAGTATCCCGTCGAAGGCTCGCTTGATCTGCACCACCACACGGTGAAGGAGGCGAGGGAGGCCGTGTACCGGTTTTTTCTGCAGGCACAGGCGCGCGGCTGGCGAACCGTGCTGATTGCCCATGGCCGAGGCGAGCAGAGCCGCACTCCGGCACGGCTGAAAAGCTATGTGAGGCACTGGCTGGGTCAGTTACCCCAGGTGATCGCCTACCACAGCGCCGATCAGCGGCGGGGTGGCACCGGCGCTGTGCTGGTGCTGGTCAAGAAGTCCGCGCAGGCCAAGGAGCAGACCCGGGAGCAGTACGGATTGAAGTCGCCGCCGGAGTAGTCTCGGGTCGGTGGCAGTCGGCGGCTGCCGGGTTCGCTCAGATCACGCCCTTGCCCAGATCCAGTCGCCCGCGAGCGAGATTGAGGCGCAGCACATCGTTACCACCCTCGGCGAGGCGCAGTGCACGGACCTGGCGGTACAGCCGCTCCAGCGGGTGGCCCTGGATCAGTGCGTTGCCGCCCACCAGTTGAATGGCGTTGTCGACCGCATCGCCAATGGCTTCCGTCGCAAAGACTTTGCAGGCGATGGCTTCGTTAACGATGTTGGCACCACGATCGGCCAGCCGGGCGGTGCGATAGACCATGCTGCGCGCTGCAAAGGAGTGGATACGGGCCTCCGCATAGCGCAACCGTACGCCTTCCTTGTCTCCCCGGGGTTTGCCGGTGCGATCGGGTGATTTGAGGTGGCCGGTCAGGTATTCGTCCACCCAGCGCAGTTGACCTGCACAGGTCGCTGCAAAGGCCAGCCGGGTATCGCCGATCTGGCGCATGGCCCGCGGCAGTCCCTCGCCGGGCGTTCCGATCAGATGATTGGCGGGTACCAGTGCGTTGTGGAAGCGGAAGGCGGCGTGATGGCTGCCATCCAGGGATTCGAAGCGTTGTGTCAGTTCCACCCCGGGGGTGCCGGTATCGATGACCAGCATGCCCGGTCCCCCGTCCGGAATCTGCACCAGGGTGTTGATGAAGTCCGCGTCCGAGCCGCCGGTGACATAGGACTTCTGGCCGTTGACGACCCAGAAATCGCCGTCCCGCACGGCGGTGGTGGGCTGGGGGGCGTCGTCCGGCTCGGTGAAGCCGAATGCGCCGCGCAGCCGGCCCTCGAGCAGAGGCTGCAGATGACTGTCCCGCAGCGGCCCGCTGGCGCCTCCGAGTACGCCGGGACCCGGGCCGAAAACGAGTCCTGTGAAAGGGGCGTTAGTGGCGGCAAGTTCATCGCGCACGATGGTCAGCGCCAGCGCGCCCGCTTCCGTGCCACCGAAAGCGGCAGGCTGGGTCATCGCATAGAAACCCGCCTTGCGGGCCGCGTCGATGATGAGCGCTCGCGCCTTGCCGGGCTCGAGATCTGCCGCAGGCAGGAGCACGTCGACGGCGAACGCCCTGGCGCGCCGGGCGAGTGCAGCTTCGGATTCGGTCAGAGACTCGGGCATGGGGGATCCTCAGTTGAAGATTGGGGCGATGATGGCCAGCACGATGAGCAGAATGAAAAGCACCATCGTGCCGAAGGCGTAGAGCAGCAGCGATTCCTTGCGGTCCGCCGTGATCAGAAGCTTTTCGACCTCTTCGGGTGTGCGTGTGGCTGTGGAACTGGTGAGCCGGTAGCGGGTGAGACCATCCGGCCGCCGCGGCAGCTTCACAAACAGTTCAGGCGTGGACTCGAGCCGCGTGTTGACCTCCGCAAAACCGATGCCCGTGTGGCGGGCAATCTCGATCGGATGCATGGCTTTGTCCGGATGATCCCGGAAACACTGATAGATCTGCGCGAGTCGGCGTAGTTTGCCGCGGAAGCGGAAGGAGATGGGTACGATGCCGATCATCATGAGGGCAGGCTTCCAGAGGGCCTCGGACCTGGTGGACTGTACCGAAATGCCCGCCACAGTCCACCAGGTGTCGTTGCCCGGAGTCTACCGTGTTCGTTGCTGCGGGGCGCAGTCCGGCTGATCGGGGCGACGGGCGATGGCGATGGCGCGTACGGGTGCCGGGAGGCCCTCGATTGTGCGCGATGGATCCTGTGGATCCAGCGCTTCGCTGAGTGAATCGAAGGTCATCCAGTCTGTGCGGCGCTGTTCGGCTGGCCGGGTTACCGTGATATCGACGATCCGCACGTCGGTAAAACCCGCAGTCTCCAGCCAGCGGCGCATGAGAGTGGTCGAAGGGATCTGCCCGAGATTGCGCATTCGGGCATAGCGGTCAGTGGGAGCCAGACCCCCCTCGGCAGCCACCACCAGCGATTCCAGCACCACGCGACCGCCAGGCCGGGTGAATGCGAAGAGCTGACGGACGTGTTCCAGTGGATCCCGCCTGTGGTACACCACGCCCATGCTGAGCACCGTATCGAAGGGGGTGACCGGCAGGGCCTCGAAGGGCAGGGGCAGCAGCCAGTTGCGCAGTTCGGGCCGCAGCGCGTGCACATAGCCGCTCAGTGCCAGATGCTGCAGGTAGAACAGGGCGGTCGGATCGACACTGACCACTCTGGCCGCACCTGCTCCCAGCAGCCGCCAGCCGAAATAGCCGTTGCCGCTTCCCACATCGAGCACGGTCTCGCCCTGCAGATGCGGCAGATGGGGTACGAGTCGCTGCCATTTCCAGTCGGAGCGCCATTCGCTGTCGATGAACACATCGAACAGCCGGAAGGGCCCCTTACGCCAGGGATGCAGGTCGAGCAGCGCCTGTCGCAGGCGGGCCTCCTCCTCAGAACTCGCTGTACCACCGATAGTTACGGTGTCGTCGAGACGGATTGTGGTGGGAATCAGCCGCGGCAGTCGATCGAGGGCGGCAAACCAGTCGGAACTGGTGCCGTGCCGGGTGATCTGCTCGCACGCCGGCTCGGCGAGGGCGCGCCAACCGGGGAATGCCTGGAATAACGGGCCCAGATTTTCTGTTACCCGGCGCTCGATGTGCGTTCGGCCGTTCACCCTCTGCGTAGGTCGCTCAAGGCTGCACAATAAACGCTGCCCAGTTCAGGCAGGTGTACCACTGTCGGCAGCGGGTAAAGCCGGCCGCGGCGAAGCGTTTCATGTGCGCTGCGGGGGTGTCGACGATCATTACCCGCTCCAGTGCACTGCGTTTACGGCTGATCTCCAGTTCCGAGTAGCCGTTTGCGCGCTTGAAATCCAGATGTGCCGCGTCGTTGAAGGCCTGTTCCTCAGGGTCATCACTGCGGACCTTTTCGGCGAGGATGAGGGCGCCCTCGGGAGCGAGGCTGTCATGGATTTTCCGCAGCAGGCCGGTCCGGTCTTCCGGTGGGATAAACTGCAGTACAAAGTTCATCAGCACCGCAGCGCAGGGTTCCAGGGGGAGCTGGCGCACGTCCGCCTCGATGAACTCGACCCGGTGATCGTCGATCAGGGTCTGGGCCCGATCGAGCATGTCGCGGGAATCGTCTACTGCGCGGATACGGATTGCCTCGATGCCGAGCGCGTCGGCAGCGCGCAGGGTGGCGATGGCGGTGGCGCCCAGGGAGCAGCCGAGATCGTAGACGAGCGGCGTAGGGGAGCCGGTCAACTGGCGGGCAGCCAGCAATCCGCTCATCGGCACCACCAGTTCGTATCCCGGTACCGAGCGACGGATCATGTCCGGAAATACGGCTGCCACCCGCTCGTCAAAGGCGAAATCGACGAGCTGGGGCTGGGCGGTGCGGAAAACGTCGTCGCGGCTCATGGCACTTCCATTGTCAGAATTTCCTCATGGTGCGGATGCTAAGCTGTGCGGTCGCGAGCAATGCACCCACCGGCCTGACCTGGGGTGCCGCCAGTTAAACAGGTGCAGGGAGCACACCCGCCAGATGGAAGCTGATCTCACACGTCCGGAACTTTACATCAATCGAGAGCTGTCTCTGCTCGAATTCAACCGTCGCGTGCTTGCCCAGTCCCGGGACGAAGGTATCCCGCTGCTGGAACGGTTGAAGTTTCTGTGTATTGCGAATTCGGTGCTGGATGAATTTTTCGAGATCCGGGTCGCCGGTCTCAAACAGCAGGAAGCCTACGGGGCCACCCAGCGTGGTCCGGACAATCTGTCTCCCACAGAGCAGTTGCGCCAGCTGCGCCCGATTGCCGAGAAACTGGTGGCGGAGCAGTACCGGATCCTCAATGAAGTGCTGCTGCCACAGCTCGATCTGCAGGGCATCCGGCTGCTCGATCGAAAGGTCTGGAATCCGAAACAGCAGCAGTGGCTGAAGCGTTTCTTCAATCGTGAGCTGGCGCCGATCATCAGTCCGATCGCACTGGATCCCGCGCATCCCTTTCCCCAGCCGCTGAACAAGAGCCTGACCTTCATCGTCGATCTTGAAGGTGACGATGCCTACGGACGTCGCAGCGGCCGGGCCATCGTGCAGGCACCCCGGGCGCTGCCCCGGGTGATCCGGCTGCCGGAAAGCTGCGCTCAGTCAGAATACGAATTCGTGCTGCTGTCTTCGGTGATCGAGGCACATGTGGATGTGCTGTTTTCCGGCATGACCGCCGCGGGCTGCTACCAGTTCAGAGTGACCCGCAACAGCGATCTGTTTGTGGATCTCGAAGAAGTGGACGATCTGCTGAGGGCACTGGAGGGTGAGCTGCCATCCCGGCGCTTCGGCGATGCGGTGCGGCTTGAAGTGGCCGATGACTGCCCTGAAGAACTGATGGCCTTCCTGGCAGCCCAGTTCCGCCTTACCCGGGAAGACGTGTACCGCTGCAGTGGTCCGGTGAATCTGATGCGGCTGGCGGCCATACCCGACCTGGTGGAACGGGGAGAGCTCAAATATCCAGGCTTCACCCCGAAAGTACCGGAACGCCTGCGCGGCAGTGCCGACATCTTCGAGTCCATCCGTGAAGGCGACATCCTGCTGCTGCATCCCTTCGAGTCTTTCGCGCCTTTCATCGACTTTCTGCGCCAGGCTGCGGCCGATCCCCAGGTGCTTTCCATCCGCCAGACACTTTATCGCACGGGCCTGGATTCAGCGGTAGTTGAAGCGCTGACCAGCGCTGCGGCCAGCGGCAAGGAAGTGCTGGTGGTAATCGAGTTACGCGCGCGCTTCGATGAGGAAGCCAATATCGAACTGGCCAACCACCTGCAGAGTGTCGGCGTGCAGGTGGTCTACGGTGTGGTCGGACACAAAACCCACGCCAAGATGAGCATGGTGATCCGGCGGGAAGGGCGCAGTCTGCGACGCTATGTGCATCTGGGTACCGGCAACTATCATCAGCGCACTACCCGCCTCTACACGGATTACGGGCTTTTCACCTGTGATCCGGATATGGGTGAAGACGTGCAGCAGCTCTTCCAGCAGCTCACTTCCATGGGCAAGGCCGGTCGGCTGAAGAAGCTGCTGCAGTCACCCTTCACGCTGCATAAGTCGATCATCGGCATGATTGAGCAGGAGGCGGATCGTGCAAGAGCGGGAGAGCGTGCCTACCTCTATGCGAAGATGAATTCGCTCATCGAGCCCCAGGTGATCCAGGCGCTCTACCGCGCCTCCCAGGCCGGGGTAAAGATCGATCTGGTCGTGCGCGGTATCTGCTCGCTGCGGCCGCGGGTGAAGGGCGTGTCGGATAACATTCAGGTGCGTTCCATCATCGGGCGTTTTCTCGAACACACCCGGGTGTTCTATTTCCAGAATGGCGAACAGCCCCGCCTCTATCTCTCCAGCGCAGACTGGATGGGCAGAAATTTCTTCAACCGTGTGGAAACCTGTTTTCCGATAGAAAACGAAGCGCTGCGCAGCCGCATCCTGCGGGAGTGCCGCTACTACCTTTCCGACAACTGTCAGGCGTGGCTGCTCGGCGCGGATGGCGGTTATGAGCAGATCCAGCCGGGTACTGCAAAAAAACGCAGTGCGCAGGAAGCCCTGCTGGCTGAACTCGCCGGCGACTGACGATCAGCCGGCGATAGACAGCTCCAGTCCGACCGGCTTCAGATAGCGGGTCTCCTGTTCGATATCCAGGCGGGTGAGCGGGTGATCGTCCAGCCAGCCGTGCGGAAAGCCCAGTTCGATTTTCTTCGGGCCAACCCGCAGATTGATGTGGGGTAAGGGACTGGTGCTGCGGCTCCGGTGCAGCACCACACTGATCCGCAGCAGTACCGAGAGGTGGATCAGGCGATCGTTCATATCCGGCAGATCGGTCGGAAACTTCCGGCGATGGGTGCGTACCAGCATGGCAAGGTAGTGCTGGTCGAGGCGCGAAAATCCCTGCATGTCCATGTTGTTGAGAAGATATTCGCCGTGCTTGTGGTACTGGCTGTGGGCGATGTCCATGCCGATCTCGTGCAGTTCCGCAGCCCAGCCCAGCAGCAGGCGATCTTCCGCTTCGGTCAGCTGCCAGTCCCGGGCGGCCTGGGCAAGCAGTTCGATGGCCGATTCCCGCACTCTGCGGGCATGTGCCTGGTCCACGTGATAACGGCGGGAGAGATCCTGCACGCTGCCTTCGCGCACATCCTGATGATGCACGCGGCCCAGCATGTCCTGAATGAGTCCCTCCCGAAGTGCGCCGCTGGTTGCCTGCATCTGTTCGATGCCTAAGGATTCGAACACGCCGATCAGCACCGCGAGTCCGCCGGCGAATACCGGAGCACGTTCTGAAGGCAGACCCGGCAGGTTGAGCCTGTCGATGGACTTTGCTTCCTGAATGACTTCGCGGAGATGGTGCAGGGCTTTGAGTGTGATGCCTGAGCCTCCGGGCAGCAGTTCGCCGAGGATGGTCTGGGCGGTGAGAATGGTGCCTGATGCACCGATGACGGTGTCCCACCCGGCCTCCCGGTAGCTCTGCTCGATGGGCTCCAGTTCCTGACGCGCGGAGGCGATCGCTGCCTTGAACTGACTGCCGCGCAGCCGCCCGTCGGAAAAGTGCGCGCGGGTGATTCCCACACAGCCCATGTAGAGACTCTCCATGCGCTCCGCCCGGGAATGTCTACCCAGGATCAGCTCGGTGCTGCCGCCACCGATGTCGATCACCAGGCGTCGGTCCGCGTTGTCTTCCAGCGCATGGGACACACCCAGATAGATGAGGCGTGCCTCTTCCCGTCCGGAAATGATCTCCACCTTGGCGCCAAGCAGTGCTTCCGCACGTTTGATGAAATCAGCCGAATTGCGCGCACGGCGCAGGGTATTGGTGCCGACAATCCGGATATTTTCCGGCTCCAGCTCGCGCAGTCTCTGCCCGAAGCGTACCAGGCAGTCGAGGGCGCGCTCCGCGACTTTGGGGTCGAGCTGGTTGTCTTCGTCGAGGCCGTCGGCGATGCGGACCATCTCCCGGAGCTTGTCCACCACCTGGATGCGCCCTGCGGACTCCTGGACCACCAGCAGATGGAAACTGTTGGAACCCAGATCCAGTGCGGCCAGCTGCCGCTCCTGCGGGGCTTCTGCTTCTGTCATCGCGAAGCGCTGTAGATAGAGGGCGGCAGCGGGCAGTCGAGTGCGGCCGCAACGCCCTGCAGCAGGGCGCCTTCCCGGGCGGAGATCCGCTCATCGTCGAGAGCGGTAGCCGCGCAGGCCTTGATGAGCCGGGGCTTGACCAGGGGTGCGAGGGTTCGCAGGACGCTGATCGCGGCGTTGAGTCGCATGAAGTTCGGATCGTGGTTCGGATCAAAGGGCAACTCAATCTCCAGGGTGGCCGCACCAGCCGTGTAGGCACGCTGCTGGGCGGCAGCATCACCTTCGTTTCCTGAGCGTGCAAGCGCAGAGAGCAGCTCGGATGTTTCTCTGTGTACGGTCTTCATTTTTCGATGCCGGACCCGTACCGGTCGATGGTCTTCGAAATGCGCGGTCACTTCCTTCAGCAGCAGCCGGTGCAGGACCCACTCGAAGAGGTCAATCACCCGATCAGACTTGATCAGCCCGATCAGATTACCGATGAAGCGCTGATACTGCGGATGGGAGAGTGACTTCAACGCAGGAATGGCCATCTCCACCAGCAGCAGTCTGTGCGGATCGTCCAGATGCCGGGTCAGTGGCCAGAGGGCATCCAGCAGGTCGGGGACACCGTTATCCGCGTGCTCCTTGAGGAAGCTGAGTTGACGCTCACGATGGGCGGAATCATCGGCAAGCAGCAGCGCATAGAGCAGCGCGCGGCAGCCCCAGGGGTCGTGGGCGGCTGCTCTGAGCCGGTCGTCTGTGCCAGCAATCAGTGTGCGTGCGGCATCCAGAGCGGATGCATCGAGGCGACCCACGCTGTCGACAACCCGAGCCGGTGCGCCCGGATCCCCCGGCGAGGTTGCAGCTCCCGGCGCCGATGCCGGGGCGGTGGGTGTGTCGACCGAGCCTGCGAAGGCAGCAACCGGTCTTTCCCTGTCTGCCTGCAGTGCATCCGTCTGGCCTTCGCCGGGCGTCGCCATGGTCCGGGGAAAGCGGCCGTCCCAGGCCGGATCGATCGCCCTGATGCGTCGTTCCAGAGGGGGATGGGTGGCCATCAGTGAGTTCAGGAACAGGGTGCGTACCTGACCGAAAAACATATGGCTCGCCTCGGCGGCGGCCGGCAGATCGATGCGGGAGCCACTGCTGAGTCCGCCGATTTTCTTCAGTGCACCCGCAATACCCGAAGGATTGCGGGTGAACTGCACTGCTGCGGCGTCTGCGAGGTATTCACGCTGACGGCTCACAGCGGATCGGATGAGGTTACCGAAGAAGGTACCCGAGTAACCGATGACAAGCAGCCCCACACCGAGCAGCAGAATCGGCAGGCCGCCACCCGACGAACGGCGACGACCGGAAAAAGCGCTGCCGCGCAGAATGCCGTAGCCGATCATGCTTAAGAACACGATGCCGTGAAGAACGGCAATCAGGCGCAGATTCAGTCGCATATCGCCATTCAGGATGTGGCTGAACTCATGGGCGATCACGCCCTGCAGCTCGTCCCGGCTCAGATGGTCCAGCGTGCCGCGGTTGATGCCGATCACCGCATCATCGGGACTGAATCCGGCGGCAAAGGCGTTGATGCTGGGTTCGTCGATCAGGTAAACGGGTGGTACCGGCACGCCGGAGGCGATGGCCATTTCTTCGACCACATTGAGCAGGCGCCGGGCCGGCAGATCCAGGGTGTCGTATCCCAGGGGCCGACCACCGAGAGATTCGGCAACTGCGCGGCCGCCGCCCCGCAGCATGAGAAATTTGTAGAGACTCGCGACCGCGATCAGACCCACCACGCCGGTGGTTATGAACAGCCAGGTTGCCAGGGGCAGCTGACCGAGCAGGTCGGGAAGGCTCATCGGTTGTGGATAAGCGTAATTTCGCGTCCACAGGAAGACGGCGGCGACCAGCAGGTTGGTGAGCACCACCAGCGAGATCACCGCGGCGCCGAAAAGCACCGCGAGACGGAAGGTCTTGCGCCTGGCGTCGTCCTGGGCCTGGAAGAAATTCACTCAGGCAACTCCAGGCGCTGCTGTCAGTTGAAAGATACCTTGGGCGCCGCCTGCATCGCTTCCCGATCTTCGTACTCGAGCAGTGCGGCCTCGCCGACATGGCCGAACAGGTTGGCGAACAGCACCGGTGGGAACGTCTGCTTGTAGGTGTTGTACTCGGTTACCTGGTCGTTATAAGCCTGGCGCGAGAAGGCCACCTTGTTTTCCGTGGTGGTGAGCTCCTCGGACAGCTGCATCATGTTCTGGTTGGCCTTGAGGTCCGGATAGGCCTCCATCACCACACTCAGTCTGCCCAGAGCGCCACCCAGCGCACCTTCCGCACTGCCGAGCTGCCTGATGGCATCTGCGTTTGCCGGGTCTCTGGCGGCAGCCTGCAATCCCGCCATCGCCTGGTTCCTTGCAGCGATCACCGCTTCGAGGGTCTCGCGCTCGTGGCTCATGTACGCCTTGGCAGTTTCGACCAGGTTGGGAATCAGGTCGTAGCGACGCTTGAGCTGTACTTCGATCTGGGAGAAAGCGTTCTTGAAGCGGTTCTTCAGGGTCACGAGCTTGTTGTAGATGCTGGCGATCCAGAAGGCGATCGCAGCGATCACCACGAGGACGACAATAGTTTCCATGCAGTTTTCCTCTTAGTCTTGTGGAGATTCGAGAACTGTCGGGTCGAATACTACCCTGATTGTCAGTCCGGCAGTCCGAGCACACGTTTGGCG
Organism: Pseudomonadales bacterium; assembly: GCA_041395945.1. Lineage (NCBI taxonomy): Bacteria > Pseudomonadati > Pseudomonadota > Gammaproteobacteria > Pseudomonadales > Pseudomonadales bacterium. The sequence goes on along the minus strand of JAWKZN010000001.1, from coordinate 3,123,603 downwards.
ATCACATTGAGCTGCACCTCACTGGTGCCACCTTCGATGGAGTTGGCCTTGGAACGCAGCCACTGACGGGTGGTGTTGAGCTCCCGGGCGCTGAAGCCATCGCCTTCCCAGCCCACCGCCTGACTGCCCATGGTGTCGAGCAGCAGTTCGTATTTACGCTTGTTCTGCTCGGTGCCGTAGTACTTGAAGATGCTGGCAAGGTTGCCATCAGCCTTGCCGGCCTTCGCCTCGTCTCCCGCGCGCTGCAGCGTGAATTGAAAAGCGTGGTCGTTCATCCGGTGGCGGATCACGTCGCCGCGCAGGGCAGGGTCGCTGATGCGGCCGTCCTGCTCACCCGCATACTCACGGGCAATATCTTCGAGGTTTCGACCTGAGCCACCAAGGGCGGAAATACCTCCAATGCCGGAAATCATCTGCCGTTCGTGCTGCAGCAGGCGTTTCGCGATTGTCCAGCCTCTGTTGAGTTCTCCCACCAGATGATCTTTGGGGACCTTCACATTGTCGAAAAAGGTCTGACAGAAAGGCGAAGACCCGCTGATGAGACCGATGGGAGTGGTGCTCACCCCGGGTGACTCCATGTCGAAAAGCAGGAAGCTGATGCCTTCATGTTTCGGCGCGCTCAAGTCCGTGCGCACGAGACAGAAGATCCAGTCCGCCTGGTCGGCATAGGAGGTCCAGATCTTCGAACCGTTCACCAGGTAATAGTCACCCTTATCTTCCGCCCGGGTTTTCAGGCTGGCGAGATCCGAGCCGGAACCGGGTTCGGAATAACCCTGACACCAGCGGATCTCTCCGCGGCAGATGGGTGGCAGGTAAGTGAGTTTCTGCTCGTGAGTGGCGAACTCGAGCAGTGCCGGCCCGAGCATCCAGATCCCGAAACTCTGCAAAGCCGGCCGGGCGTTGATGCGGCGCATCTCCTGCTCGAGTATCTTGTTTTCCTCCGCCGAGAGGCCACCGCCGCCGTACTCTCTGGGCCAGGTGGGGCAGGTCCAGCCGCGCTCTGCCATGCGCTCGAGCCAGACCCTCGAATCCGGATTCACAAAGGGCTCCCGGCGCCCGCCCCACACGGTTTCTTCCTCGGTCATGGGAGTGCGCATGGAGGCCGGACAGTTCTCTTCCAGCCAGGTGCTGACTTCTTTGCGGAATGCGCTCAGATCGGTCATGGGTCTACTCTCGGTATGAATTCAGATTGGTGCGCATTCTAAGGGAATTTGATCCTGGATTGGTTGCGCTCCCGCTCGACGGGACTCGGCCGGGACAGACGCTGCAGGGTGTGCGGGCTGGGGTATAGTCGTGCCTCGTCGCTGCAGGAATGTGTTTCATGTCACGGATCGATGCCCGGGAGTTCCGCACGGTGCTGGGCCAGTTCTGTACCGGGGTGGTGATCGCGACCGGTTGTGTGGACGGTGAGCCGGCCGGCTTCGCCGCTCAGTCCTTCACTTCCCTGTCACTGGATCCTCCACTGATCGCACTGTGTCCTGCAAAGACCAGTACCAGCTGGCCCAGGCTGCGCGCATCGGGCAGCTTCTGTGTCAATGTGCTCCGTGCCGACCAGCAGTCACTGTGCGATCTCTTTGCCCGCAGCGGCATCGACAAATTCGACGGCCTCGACTGGCGGCCGGGGATTACCGGCTCGCCGGTGCTCTCAGGTGTCGTGGCCTACGTGGATTGCGACCTCGAGGCGGAACACGAGGCGGGTGACCATACCATCGCCGTGGGTCGGGTGCGGGACATATACATTCTCGACCCGGAATCCCCGCCGCTGCTGTTCTTTCGCGGGCGGTACGGTTCCTTCACGCCTGATTTGAGTTGATCGGAATCCGTAGTCTCTGAGGGTGATCCAAGGGGCTCGGAATAGCGTGCCGAGCCTGCGGGTTGGGGGAGGGCAGTGCGGAACCTCGCTCAGGTCCTCCGGACTTCCCTCCTCGGCCGACCAGCCCCGAAGCGGGTCTGGTCGGCGTCGTCGGCTTTGCTACACGGTTCCGCACTGCCCTCCCCCAACCCGCATCCGTAACGCATTCCGAGAATCCTGGAATGTGCTCAAGTCTGGAATTCGCAGCCAGCTAAGGCGAGGACACGGAAGTCCGAAAGACGGTGTCAGGGAACCTGACAGGGAAATGAGGCCGGACTGCAAATTCTGTCGGATAGATTTACACAAATTCCGTAGAGCGGCGGATTATCAGAGCTAACCGATTGATAAAAAAGGAATAAAATTTCTGGCGCGAGACTTGCCTTGTATTTGGTGCTCGTCGAGTGCGCCGCGGATGTGGCACAACGAGCCAGTTATCCAACAGGTTCAACAGGGGAAAGATCTTGGCAGTTTCGAAAAGCGTGCAGGTCGCCGGAGTGAAGGGTCTGACAGGGGGGCTGCGATTGCTGTCTCGCAGGTGCGTCGCGTTTCTAGTGGCAGCGGGCTTTCTGGGGATGGCGCTGCCTTCCCATGCGGTGATTATTCAGATCGGTGATACCTCCGGCAACAACGGCACGGCGGTGTCCGGAGAACTGGACTTTTCCGTGTCGAACATCGGCACCAACCTCTATCGGATGAGCTTCTCGATCGACAACACCAGCAATACCGGCGTCGGCGGCAGTGCTTTCAACAATGTGCGTCTGACCGGTGTCGCCTTCGACACCCTGGGCTCAATCGTCATGGTGTCTACACCAACCGGTTGGAGGGCGCAGACAGACGGTACCGCTACGCTTCCGGGTGAAGCCTCCACATTCGATGCCTGTTTCTTCTCCGGTCCGAACTGCGGTGCAGGGGGCAATGGTGGACTGCTGGCATCCGCAGGCTCGCTGAGCGGCTTTTCCGTTAGTTTCTCACTGAACGGCTTCGCCAATAACGCCGGAAACGTGCAGTCTGCGCTGCTGGCAGGCTTCAACAGCGGCCAGTTGGCGGCCTGTATGAGATTCATTGCGATTCCCGGTTCAGGTCCGGGTGCGGGTAATGGATCGGGCTCGGATGTTGCCTGCAATGGCGGGTCCACGGTTTCCGTTCCTGAGCCGGGCACACTGGTCCTGCTTGGCACCGGACTGCTCGGGGTCGGTCTCTTCCGCCGTCGTCGAACCACCTGAGCTGTCAGAATTTCTGACACCTACCCTGGTCTGAAAGCCCGCGCTCTGCGCGGGCTTTTCATTACGGACTTTTCATTTATCGGCTGGCTGATATCCGCTAGCTGAGACCGGACACCGGCAACGCCACCCCATGAAGCGGATCCGCCGCACCGGAGGCGAGGAAACCGATCACCCTGGCCATTGCGGCCGGCGTAACCCAGGCATCGAAGTCCGCATCCGGCATGTCGGCGCGGTTGCGCGGGGTGTCGATGATGCTGGGCAGCACGCAGTTGACGTTGATGCCTTCCCCTTTGAGCTCGTCGGCCATGGCTTCGGTGAGGCGGATGACCACGCTTTTCGAGGCGCTGTAGGCCCCCATGCGGCCACCGGCCTTCTGGCCGGCACCGGCGCCGATGTTGACGACTTTACCGCGGGCGCCGCCGATGCCGGTTGCGGTGGTGTTCTTCAGCATGCCGGGAATCACGGCTCGGGCCATGTTAAGCACTGAGCGGGCGTTCAGGCCCATGAGGAAGTCCCAGGTTTTGTCTGTGGTCTCGTGCACCCGTTCACCCATGGCGAAGCCGCCGGCAATGTTGGCGAGCACGGACACCGGCCCGAACTCGGCGATGACGGCGTCCACGGCCTGGCGGCAGGCATCCACGTCGGTCAGATCGCAGATCCGGCTCGGATGACCGTTGTGAATCGCCACGACATCGAACTGCACTACCAGAGCACCGGCGGCTGCGAAGAAATCCACCACTGCTGCGCCCAGCGCACCGGCGGCGCCGGTCACCAGGACGACTTTGCCTTCGAATTCACTCATCAGCTTTCCTTGTGCCCCGGTTCCCGTCGATAGATCCCGCTGCTATTGCTGTACCTCAGGCAGCCAGAGCTTCGAGGGCTTCCCAGTGCAGGTCGCCGAACTGGCCATTCGGATTCACCGGCTGAATGCAGACATGGGTGGCACCGGCATCGTAGTGCGCCTTGAGTCGGGTGCGGATCTGTTCCGCGGTACCCCAGGCAAAGGTTGTGTCGATGAATCTGTCAGAGCCGCCGTTTTCGAAGTCGCTTTCCTTGAGTCCCATGCGCAGCCAGTTGTTGCGGTAATTGGGCAGGCCGAGATAAATCTGTGCCACCGGTCGGGCCAGAGCGCGGGCCCTGGCAGGATCTGCTTCGAGAATCACCTTCTGCTCCACGCAGAGCATCCTGTCTGTTCCGAGGATCTCGCTCGCCATCGCGGTGTGTTCGGGGGAGCTGAAATAGGGGTGTGCGCCGTCGCAATGTTCCCTGGCGAGTTCGAGCATCTTCGGACCGAGAGCGGCGATGACGCGGCGGGGTTCTTCGGACAGGGGCAGGCCCTGGTAGGGTGCCTTGTCCATGCCTTCGAGATATTTCCGCATGGTGGCGACGGGCGGGCCGTATTTGAGGCCGCGCACGCCTTCCACCAGAGGGGCATGGGACACACCAAGACCCAGAAGAAAGCGGCCGCCCGACTGCTCAGCGAGGGTGCGCTGGGCCTGCTTGGTTACTCCGGGTTCCCGGTTGTAGATGTTGACGATGCCGGTGGCGAGGGTGAGTTTTTTTGTGCCCGCCAGCAGCCAGGATGCCGTCACCAGGGGGTCCCGGCCGATGGACTCGGGAATCCACAGTGCACCATATCCCAGCGATTCGATACGGCGTGCGGCCTCCGCCGCTGCCGTTGCGGGCAGACTGTCGAAGAAGTACCACACACCCAGCTTTCCGATATCCATCCCGTTGTCCCTACTTTCCGGTGAAATTTCCAGCGCGGCGCTCGGCGACCGAACGGATGCCTTCCTGGGCGTCCGCCGTTGCGCGCAGCCACTGCTGTTCCTTGAGTTCGTGTTCGGTGGCGGCCACGACAGCGTCGGCGAGTCCCTTCCGCAGCGTTGTACGTACCGAGGTCACGGCCAGCGGTGCGTTCCCGGCAATCTCCCGGGCCAGGGCGGTGGCAGTATCGCGAAGCGAAGCCAGATCGGTGAGCACATCCACCAGGCCCATCGCCAGGGCTTCCTCACCACTCACCCTGCGACCGGTCAGCAGCATCAGAGCGGCCGCCTGCTCGCCGATGATGCGGGGCAGTGCTACGGAGATCCCGAAACCCTGGTGGATGCCGAGCTTCACGAAGTTGGCGGCGAAACGGGCCTCAGGGGCAGCCACTCGGAAATCCGGCACCAGAGCGAGACCCAGCCCGCCGCCGATCGCCGCACCCTGAATGGCGCCTACCACCGGGGTGCGGTTGCCGAACAGCCGGGCTGCTTCCCGATACAGCTTACCGGTGGTGTTCCTGAAGCCATCCTCGGTAAACTCACTGCTTCCGGAATCGTCTTCTCTACCGGTGCCGAAATTGGCACCCGCACAGAAATGCTTGCCCTGTGATGCCAGCACGATCGCGCGGCAGTCGGAACTTTCGTCAGCTGCTTCGAAGGCATCGGCGATCTGTCTGATGAGGCTGTGATCAAAGAAGTTGGTGGGCGGTCGCTGAATTTCGACTGTGGTCACATAGTCGGCGTGTGTCACCGCGATGTCGGTGTATTGAGTCATGGCGTTCCCCGTTTTCGAAGCGGGGAATAGTAGCAGCGTGTTGAGTAAAGTGCAGACAGAGCCGACCAGCGAAGACGAGGAAGGGCAGCGACCGGGTATCTGGCAGCTGGCTCTGCCGTCTATTCTCGGCAACCTGTCCTTCACCCTGGTGGGCATGGTGCAGACCAAGTTCATCGGGGAACTCGGTGCCCAGGCGCTTGCCGCTGTGGGCGCCGGTCAGCGCGTGTTCTTTGCCATGCAGGCGATACTCATGGCGGTCAGTGCAGGTACCACAGCACTGGTAGCCAGATCCTGGGGCGCGCGCGACTACCGGGAAGCCAGCCGGGTCACCATGGCCTCGCTGGTGCTCGCAGGCTCCCTGTCGCTGGTGGTGGCCGTGCTCGGTGTGCCGCTGGCGCCCTACGTGGCCGGCGTCTTCGGACTCGATCCCCACACCCTCGAGATGGCTTCAGACAATATCCGCTGGCTGTGCGTCTTCAATGTCGCCTTCGCGGTCAACTTCATTCTCAGCGCCGCGCTGCGTGCTTCCGGCGATGCATGGACACCTCTGTGGATCAGCGGTGCGGTGAATCTGATCAACATTCCTCTGCTGTATCTGTTTGTGTTCGGAAAATACGGCTTCCCGGAGATGGGCGTCGCTGGCGCCGCGGTAGCTGCCGGACTGTCTTTCACGGTCGGCGGCTTCCTGCTCGTGGCGCTGTGGATGAAGCAGAAGTTCCGGGTCAAGCACGTCAGCGGTGGCTGGTGGCGCCGCGAGCGGCTCAGGCGTCTGCTCGACATAGGCTATCCGGCAGCACTCGAGCAGTTCGTATTCCAGCTTGGCTTCTTCGTGTTTCTCATGCTCATCGGCAACTTCTACGGCACCGAGGCGTTTGCTGCGTACAACATTGGTGTGAATGTGCTGCAGGTCTGCATGACGGTGGGCTTCGGTTTCTCGATCGCGGGATCGACCCTGGTCGGGCAGCACCTCGGGGCCAATGATCATGATGCCGCCACTCGCAGTGGCTGGCGCTCCATGTGGCTGGCCATGGTGACGATGGGCGCGCTGGGTGCGCTGATCATGTTGTATGCCCGTGAGATCACTACCTTTTTCATCGGAGATGATCAGGTCACGATTGCGCGCACCGTTGAGTTCATCTATCTGCTGGGTGCCATGATGCCGATGCTGGCGGTAGACTTCTCCATCGGTGGCAGCCTCCGCGGCGCAGGCGATACCCGTTTTCCGCTGCTGGCCACCATGTTCAGTCTCATCGGCATGCGTTGCGGGCTGGCTGCGCTGTTCACCTTCCTGGGCATGCCGGTGGTCTGGGTCTACGCCGCACTGGTGGGGGACTATCTGCTGAAAACGGTGATGCTCATCTGGCGCTTCCGCAGCGGTCGCTGGAAGACGGTAGTGCGCATCGAGGCCCCTGGACCCCAGAGTGCCTGAGCTGCCGGATCTCACTGTTTATCTGGAACACCTTGAACGGCGCATCTCTGATCGTGCACTCACCGGCATCCGCATCAGCAGCCCCTTTCTGCTTCGTACCGTGTCCCCGACCGTCGACGAAGTGGTGAACCGCAGGGTGGCCGGATTGCGGCGGATGGCCAAACAGCTGGTGATTGAGCTTGAAGGGGAGATCTTTCTGGTGCTGCACCTGATGATCTCCGGCCGACTGCAGTGGGGTCCGGCTGGTGCGGCAGTACCGAAACGCATCGGGCTCGCGGCCTTCGATTTCGAGTCCGGTACGCTGCTGTTCACCGAGGTGAGTAAGAAGAAGCGCGCATCGCTGCGGCTGGTGCAGGGCCGGACCGCGCTGGCGGAGCTCGATCCGGGCGGACTCGAGGTCTTCGACATCGATCTGCAGACCTTCCGCCGGCAACTTGCGGACAGTAACCATACGCTCAAACGTGCTCTCACCGACCAGCATGTCTTTGCAGGCATCGGTAATGCTTACTCGGATGAAATTCTGTTGCGGGCACGGCTGTCGCCCTTTCAGAGACCGGTGAATCTCTCAGCGCAGGAGAGTGAAAGACTCCATACCGCCTGCCGCGATGTGCTCGAGGAGTGGACGCAGCGGCTGCGCAACCAGGTGGGTGATGAATTTCCCCGCAAAGTCACCGCGTTCCATCCGGAAATGGCCGTGCACGGTCGTTTCAGGCAGCCCTGTCCTGTCTGCGGATCTCCCGTGCAGCGGATTGTTTATGCAGAGAACGAGAGTAACTACTGCGCGAAGTGTCAGACCGATGGGCGCCTGCTGGCCGACCGTTCGCTGTCACGTCTGCTCAAAGCCAACTGGCCGAAACGGCTCGAGGATCTCGAATAGTCCCCTCAGCCGGGTGGCTTCAGAGGCCTGACTGGCGCTCCGCTCCTGAGCGCAGCTGAGTCGAAGAGACCGTATCGTGAAATTCCGTCTGACCGATCTCGATACAGCGACTGCGCAGCGATTCCGGCAGGTCCTGCGCGATATCACTCAACACCACAAATCCCGCTGCCACCTGCCGGCCGAACACCACAAAGTGCGTGTCACGGGAGATGAAGGAGCTGAGCGCTTCGGTCATGATGCGTTCACTGGTGTAGTAGTGCGGATCGATGATGCGCACCAGTGTGTCTACCCCCACCACGAAATGCGCCCCGGGAAAACGCGCGGCTTTGGCAGCGAAAGTCGGCAGTCGGGTGAGCCACACGGGTCGGTCGAACTGATCCAGGCGCTCTCTGATGGTGAGGTAATCCAGGGGTGGCTTGTCGACATTGAGCAGAGACAGTTCATAGGCGCCCCGCAGACCCGTGCGTGCCTCGGCGATGGCCAGCATTTTTTTGTGCCCGGTGTGGAGCGGATTGAAGGCGCCAGGCAGCAGCAGTAGACCATCGTGAGCCGAGCTCGGGTGGGCGTCGAGAGAACCTTCGATGAGTCGCCGCCATTCCGGCTCAGCGGGGCCGCGCTCGTGAGGCGTCTCTGCCTGCCGGAAATCCAGCTGCAGAGTCTCGAACAGCAGCTGCCAGAGCCTGTCGGTGATCAGCCGTTCCTGCTCGGCGCGGTCATTGCCGGGAAGTTCCCAGTAAGCGCCAGCGGTGACATCCAGCGTCTGCACAGCGGCATGCGCCCGGTGTGTGCCTTTCTTCTTTCTGTCTGTCGCAATGCTCGCGGTGCAGGACAGCCCGAAAGGTGTAGGGCTGCCGAGGCGGATGGCGCGCTGCATTGCCGCCATGGCCAGTGCCCGGGCGGTCTGAGCGGAACAGGCCTGCTCCGGCTGCCTGCCGAGCAGCTCGCCGAGGGCGGCGGTGGAATAGGGAATGTGGGCATCGAGCAGAGTCCGGGATGCCCCGGGCACGGCAAGCAGTTCCGTGAGCAGTCCCGTACCGCCGCCGGTAATATGAATCACGCCCTGCCAGTCGGCGGCATGGAGTCTGGCGGCGCGCTCGGACAAGTGGCTACTCGGCGAGAAATGCCCGCACGAGGGTAAGGAACTCGTCGAGCTGATCGTGGTGGACCCAGTGGCCGGCCTTCGCGATGTTCGCTACCCGTGCATTCTGAAAGTGCGCGGCACGTCCGTCCTTTTCCGGGTCGGAAGCCCAGGACTCCGTGCCTCGAATCAGCAGAGTGGGGCAGGTGATACGCCCCCAGAGTTCGTGCTGCTCTTTGAAAGGCAGGCCGACCGGGGAGAACACGCGCACGTAGTTGTCGAATTTCCAGCTGTAGGTGCCGTCTTCGTTCTGGTTGCTGCCGTGGATGGTGAGGTGACGCGCCTGGGCCTCGGTGAGATGCGGGTTTTCGGTCTGCATCCGCTCGTAGGCCTCTTCGAGGCTTGCATAGCGGCGCGGCATCCGCCCCGAGGACTTGCGCAGATCGTTCACCCAGTGCAGCAGGCGGTTTTCGATCGGCACATTGATCCGCTCTTTGATCATTTCGGGCGGAGGCCCCATGCCTTCGATGGCCACCAGTTTCACGACATTTTCCGGGAACAGTCCCGAGTAGGTCAGGGAGATGGAGCCACCCAGCGAGTGGCTGATGATGGTCGCCGGTGTCTTGCCGGTCTGATGCAGCAGCTGGGCGATATCGTAGACGTAGTCGATCTGGTTGTAGTTGCCACCCAGCATCCACTGGGAATCACCGTGACCGCGCAGATCCGGCGCGATGATGTGGTAGTCCTTGCGCAGCGCCTGAGCCACCCAGTCCCAGTTGCGGCAGTGGTCGCGACCGCCGTGCACCAGCAGCAGGGTAGGCGCGTCCTCGTTACCCCAGTCGACATAATGCAGCCGCAGTCGCTGGGAGAAATAGGAGTGGGATGTTGGACCTTCCATAGGGGCAGGATCTCGGCCTGAATGCTGTGAAAAGGAGGCGATTATAGCCGTTCGCTCGGAGGTCGCGAGTTTGCCGGCAGAAATGGCTGCCGCTGTCCCGCCGGGATCTCCGTGTCTTTGTGAGTGGCGTGATCGAGGCGGACGCCGGTTACGGAGCCTGCCCTGCGGACACACCCGCGAAAACCCTGGTGCCGTGGGACCAGGTTTCTGAGATCTCGAGATCGAGCAGGTCCTCGGTCGCCATGGCCAGCGGGTCAGCCGAGACGATTACCAGATCCGCCAGCTTGCCGACAGCCAGTGTGCCTTTGCGATCCTCCTCGAAGTACTGATAGGCCGCGTCCCGGGTCACCGCGGCGAGTGCTTCATGGATGCTCAGGCGCTGATCCGCACCAAGGACCTGTCCGCTGCGCGTGATCCTGTTGGTGGTGGCCCAGAGCAGGCGGATCATGTCGGGCGGCACGATGGGGGCATCGTTGTGCACGGTAAATGGCAGGCCACGCTCGATACTCGAGCGGGTCGGGCTGATCCGGCTGGCGCGCTCCACACCGAGCACCGAGTCCCGGTGCCAGTCGCCCCAGTAGAAGGTGTGTGCAGAGAAGAAGGACGGCATCATGCCGAGTTCGAGCATCTGATCGAGCTGATCATCCCGGACGGTTTGAGCATGGATCATCACGGTGCGATGGTCTCTGCCCGCTCGACCGGGAGCCGCTGCCACGGCATCGATGAGCTGTTGCGCGGCGGCGTCGCCATTGGCGTGGGCAAGTACGGGAATGTCCCGCTCCATCAGCGAGGCCACCATGACGTTGACGGTGGCGGCCGGGAAGGTGGGATAGCCGTGGTAATCGGCATTCTGGCCATGGGGTGGTACTGCATAAGGCCTGCTGAGATAGGCGGTCTTACCCTGGGGTGAACCGTCGAGTACCAGCTTCACTCCGCCGTAGCGAAGGCGATTGCGATAGGGGCCGAAAAGGTAGGCCATGGCATCGGCACTTTCGAGATTCTGCGCGACCGGATAGACGACCACATCAAGGCTGAGCTGGCCCAGATTGGCGGCGGTTTCCAGGAGTTCGACAGCGGGTGGTGATATCGCACCGTCCTGGGCTGTGGTGATGCCGTGGCTTGCGTAAATCGACAGGGCGTGCCTCAGGTCCGCCAGCGGATCTGCACTCGGCTGCATCAGCACTGCCCGCAACGGATAGGTGGCGGTCTCTTCCAGCACACCGTTGGGCGTTTCCGAACCCGCCTCCCGGCGGATGTGACCTCCGGGTGGATTCGGCGTTTCCGCGTTGATACCGGCGGCAGCCAGCGCGGCAGAGTTTGCCGCGAGCAGATGGCCGGACACATGCAGCAGGGCGATGGGGTGTTGGTTCGAGACCGCATCCAGTTCCTGGCGTGTCGGATGGCGCTGCTCGGCCATCAGGGAGTCGTCGTAGCCCTGACCGATCACCCAGGCACCGGGTGCGGCTGCGGTGGCCGCGAGATGGGCACGCAGCGTGGTCTGCAGTGAGGCGATATCCGTCACGGGACCCACCGGTGGTGACGCCAGATTCGCCCAGCCCAGCGTTGCGGCGAGATAGGTCAGATGCCCGTGTGCGTCGATGAATCCCGGCAGCAGGGCGCGCTCTCCGAGTTCATGCACCTGGGTGCCGGTCCCGATCCACGCGTCGGCCTTCGCCCGGTCACCCATCCAGACGATCTCCTCGCCGGTCACCGCCAGGGCGGTGGGCTGAGGCTTCTGGTCGGTCATGGTGATGATGTGGCTGCCCAGAAATACATGGCTGGCACCCTCAGCAGTCACCCCGGCTGCGGAGTTCGTTGCTGCAGACTGAGCGGTCTCTGTCTCAGGCGCGCAGGCGGCCACCAGCAGCAGCCAGATCAGGTTAAGAAATTTTCTGCTCATAGTTCTGGAGCTCCTTGCGGATGAGAGGGGCCAGCAGGTACAGGCCCACCAGATTCGGAATGGCCACCACGAAGACCAGCGCATCGGAGAGGTCCACAACAGCGCTGAGCTGCACACTGCTGCCGATGACCACGAAACACAGGAAAAAAACCTTGAAGCCGAGATCGGCCCAGCGATGGTGACCCACGAGGTAGGTGAACGCCTTCAGGCCATAGTACGACCAGGCGATCATGGTGGAAAAGGCGAACAGTACTGCGGCGATCGACAGAGGTATGGGCGACCACCAGAGGGTACTGGCGAAGGCCCGGGTGGTCAGCTCGATTCCGCTCACGCCCACCGCCGTCATGCCGGGCTCGTAGACTGTCGTGACGATGACCAGCGCTGTTATCGAACAGATCACCACTGTATCGATAAAGGGTTCGAGCAGAGCGACATGACCTTCGCTGGCGGGCTCAGGAGTTCTGGCTGTGGCGTGGGCGATAGCGGCCGAGCCCAGCCCGGCTTCATTGGAGAATGCCGCCCTGCGGAACCCGGTGATCAGCGCACCCACAGCACCCCCCGCGACACCTTCTGCGGAAAACGCACCGGTCCAGATGGCCCGCAGAGCACCCGGGAGCGCTTCGGCGTTGAGAGCGAGAATGGTGAGCGCGCTGATCATGTAGAGAAGCGCCATGCCGGGCACCAGGCGCGACGTGGTCTGAGCGATGGAACGGATACCGCCGATGATCACCAGGCCGACTGCCAGAGCAAGGCCCACACCGATCAGCCAGGCTCGATCGGCAAAGAAACTGGTTTCACCGCCGGTAAGCCCGATGAGAACCGTCGCCGCCTGGTTTGACTGAAACATGTTGCCGATCCCGAGGCAGCCGAACACCATCGCAAGCGCGTAGAACAGTCCGAGTACCCGACCGGTGCGCGGCAGCCGTAAATCGGCGAGACCGTGCTCCAGGTAATACATCGGGCCCCCCGACACCGAACCATCTTCCAGTATCCGACGGTATCGCACACCCAGAGTGCATTCTGCGAACTTGGTGGACATGCCGAGCAGACCGGCCACCAGCAGCCAGAATGCAGCACCCGGTCCGCCCATGGTAATGGCCACCGCCACACCGGCAATGTTGCCGATACCCACGGTTCCGGAGACTGCCGTGGTGAGTGCCTGGAACTGGGAAATCTCCCCGGGATCTCCTTTCTTTGCGTAGCGTCCGCGCACCAGGGCCAGGGCGTGGCCGAAGCCGCGCAGGTTGATGAAGCGAAGATAGCCGGTGAAGAACACGCCGCCTGCGATGAGCCATGCAACGATCAGGGGTATCTCGGTGCCGAAGGCGGGAACGGAAAAGAAGATGAAACCAGCCACAGTGTCTGCGACGGGGCGCATGGTGAGGTCGATGGCCTGGTCAATGTCCATTCAGCAGTGCCGGGTTCCTGGGGATGATTTTTTTCGGGAATTGATGCGATGAAGACTGGTGAGCGGATGTCGCTTTGTTATTCTTCCCGCCCCTGCGTACCGGACGGATCATAGACCATGTTGAAGAGCTTCCACATCATGCTGGCCTACCTCACTCTGGTGAGCTTTGTGGTGAGAGGTCTCTGGGCCATCGTGGATTCACCGCTGCGCAACGAGAAGTGGGTGCGCATAGCGCCCCACGTTATCGACACACTGCTGCTCACACTCGGTGTGACCATGGCGATCAGCATTGGTGCATCACTTACGGAAGGCTGGCTGGGCGCCAAACTGCTGGGTCTGCTGGCTTACATCGGCTTTGGTGTGGTGACCATGCGTGCGGGTAATCGCGGTGTGAAAATCGCCAGTTTCGTCGCTGCACTGGTCTGCGTCGGCTATATGTTCGCGGTGGCCTTCACCCGCTCGCCCTGGCCTTTCGCTGCCTGATAAACAACGGCGGCTTCGATCAGGAAGCCGAACAGCAACAGCGCAGATGCGCTCAACGAGTTGAGCAGGTCCAGCGAAAACAGCACCTGGGCCCCGGCATAGATGCCTGCCACCCGCAGGATGCTGCCCACTGCCATGCCCGAAGTACGGCGTTCCACCATCAGCCGGCCATGGAAGTAGTTGCGCAGGATGATCACCGTGGGCATGAGACACATGATCAGAAACACATCTGTGGACAGAGCCCGGACATCGTCGGGAATGCGCATCAGATCACGCCAGATCAGATTCGATACCGGCGTCAGTGCGATCAGCAGCATGATCGCGGTGAGCCCCGCCCAGATGAGCATCATGAAGCGCCGCTTGGTGGCAAGGTCGTCCAGACCGAAAGTGACGAAGAAGTGGCGGAACTGGTTGGCCGCCTGCTGAAACAGCATCGCGAAGTCGAAGGCGACACGCATGGCGGCGATGGCGAGAATGCCGTCGGGTGTGCGGCTCACGAAGGCGTAGAGCACGGGCCGGCTCAGCGCAAACATCACACCGGTAAGCGACACAGGGATGAAAAACCGGGTCAGTTCGCCGTAGGTGAGGGACTCGTGTTCCGCTGTGGCGGGCAGCCGGTAGTAGCGACGTTTTACGTAAATCGTTGCGATCAGTTGAATGAGTATGGCGACAGCTTCTGAGCCCACCAGTACATGGACCGGGCGCAGGCCAAGCTGGAAGCCGGCGATGAGTCCGACGATCACCATCACCAGAAAAAAGACATTGAGACTGGTGACCCAGCCGGTGAGACGCGCCTGCACCAGGAGACCCGTGTAGTAGAAGCGTTGCGCGCCGAGGAGAATGATCGGCGCCAGGTAGATCAGGTACTCCTGCACGCGTCCGGTCAGATCGGCATCGATACGGAAAACGACTGCGAGCAGCTTCGCTCCGGCGGTACTGTGACCCAGCAGTATCAGCGGCAGCATGATCAGGATACTCGCAGCGACAACGAAGCGGTGGCATCTTTCGGTCCCGGGCTGGCTGCGGGCGAAGACATTGGAGAGCTGGGCGATGAAATTCAGACTGGCGCGGAAGAATCCGAAGGTGCTGTAGGCCAGAGCAAAAATGGCGAGCTCGGTGATCGCTTCCGGATAGCGGGCCAGCGCTGCGTTCTGGAACTGCACAGACAGCACCATCGCCAGTCCCATGAGGGCCAGCGGCCAGTAGAAGCGCCAGTAGGCGAGCATGTCGCAGGCCGCCGGCTGCGATCAGCCGAGGGTCCGGCCGACCAGCTCCTTCATGATTTCGTTGGTGCCACCGTAGATCTTCTGCACTCGTGCGTCTGCATACATGCGGGATATTTCGTATTCGTCCATATAGCCGGCACCACCATGCAGCTGCAGGCACTCATCGATGATGTCGCACTGTTTCTGGGTGCACCAGTACTTGGCCATCGAGGCGGTGGCTGCATCGAGTTCACCTTTGAGCAGCTTCAGCACGCATTGATCCACGAAGGTGCGGCCGATGAGAGCCTCAGTCTTGCACTCGGCGAGCTTGAACCGGGTGTTCTGGAAATCCAGTACTCGCTGACCGAAGACCTGGCGCTCCTTCACGAAATCCAGAGTCAGCTCGATGGCGCGCTCAGCCTGCACGACGGCCGCCTGAGCAATGTTGAGTCGCTCCTGAGGCAGCTGCTGCATGAGCTGGATGAAGCCTCTGCCTTCGGCGTCACCGAGCAGGTGAGTGACCGGCACGCGGCAGTCGGCAAAGAACAGTTCCGATGTGTCGGCCGCTTTCTGGCCGAGCTTCTTCAGATTGCGACCGCGCTGAAAGCCCGGAGCATCACCTTCCACCACGATGAGGCTGATGCCCTTGGCACCCAGAGAGGGATCGGTTTTAGCGACCACGATGATCATGTCCGCGTGCTGACCATTGGTGATGTAGGTCTTGGATCCATTGATGATGTAGTCGTCGCCATCCCGGATGGCTGTAGTGCGGATGCGCTGCAGATCCGAGCCGGTGTTGGGTTCGGTCATCGCGATGGCGCCAACCATCTCACCGGTGGCCATCTTCGGCAGCCAGCGCTGCTTCTGCGCCTCGCTGCCGTAATTGAGGATGTAAGGCGCCACGATGGCGCTGTGGACCTGGTTCCCGAAACCGCCGATACCGGCCCTGAGCATCTCCTCCATGATGACTGTCTCATGCCGGTAGTCACCGCCTGCGCCACCGTACTGCACTGGAATCTCTGCACACAGCAGACCGGCGGCACCGGCCAGATTCCAGGCGTCGCGATCCACTTTGCCCTGATTGATCCAGGCCTCGTTGCGCGGGGCGAACTCGGCTTCGAAAAATTTCCGGGCCGCGTCCTGAAGCATGCGCAGCTCGTCGTCGAGCCAGGGGGACTGATAGTTGTCGTAAAGCATGGATGAGTTTTCCGGTTCGTGGATTGATGTGTGATCGGGCCGGGGCGTTGCTCCCGGCGTTCCGTCTTTCAGGGCAGGCCGGCCCGGCCGTAGGGAGCATGGACAACTTCGATTTTCCCCGAGCGCCGGGCCTGGCATTCGTCCGGCTGCGAGGAGCCTGCGGTCAACATGTAGAGCGACTCACCCGCCTGCCCGCCCAGCATGCAGGCGAAGGCACCCTGGTCGAGTGCCACGCGATGCGTGATCAGGCCGCCTTCCTCCTGTCGGATGCATTCGTTTGTCGTCGGAGAGGCTGACCAGATACCGCCGCCGCTGTCCAGACAGATGCCGTCGGGCACGGCGCCGGCGGGCAGCTGAGCCCAGAGACGGCGGCCCTGCAGATCCCCCCGGGCATCGATGTCGAAGGCGGTGAGTCGTGAGGCGAAGGTTTCCGCGACGATGAGCGTATTGCCATCCGGGGTGATCACCATACCGTTTGGAAATACCAGGTCATCGGCCACGATGCGCGCAACCCCATCGACGCCCACACAGATGAGCTCAGTCGCCGCCTGTGGTGCGCCACCGTGCAGATCGAATCCGAAATTACCCACCCAGGCCCGGCCCTCGCGGTCGACCACCATGTCGTTGCAGTGCCAGCGGGCGAGATCCGACAGATCGGCATGTTCTGTCAACTCCTTGCCATCCCAGCGCAGCAGGCGCCGGTCCAGCATCGAGACAACCAGCAGACTGCCATCCGGCAGCCAGCCGAGCCCGGATGGCTGATTTTCGACTCTGATCACAGGGGTGACCGCACCCTTGTCGGATACTTGGATGACCTGGTGGGCGTGCATGTCCGAGCACCAGAGGTGACCGTTGTGCCAGCGCGGCCCTTCGCCGAAACACAGGCCCCGGGTCAGTGTGTGGTGGGGAACCAGCTCAACTGTGGTCATGAATGCCTCCTGGGATGGTGGAAATCTATGGTGATGTCGTAAGGGAGTGATCCGTGGTATTCCGGAGCAGCCCGCGAGCTTAGCATGTGGGATTGGGGCGCCATCACAGGCCGGTAAAGGCCGTGGCGCCCGGTTCGGATGGAGAATCTACAGGAGCAGTTGTTATGGTCGGAATAGAAAGCGCAGCAGTGATGCGCCTGCTGCCGGTTGCCGGCAGCGTGCTGGCGTTGTGCCTGGGAATGAGTGGCTGCGAACAGGCTGGGGATACGTCGGCGGAGGGTCAGAAGCAGACTATGGCGGCCCCGGCCGGGTCGAGCACCACTGCGCCCGCCGCCGGGCAGACCCCCGCTGCGGGAACGACGATGTCCACAAAGGAGATGTCCCCAGAGGAGATTTCCCGCCACTTCAAAGTGAAGACCACAGACGCAGCCAGAGCGGCGGCGGACGCCGTAGAGGCGTCTGGAAAGAAGACCGAGACGGCGGTGGATGCAGCCACCCGCTGACCACCAGCTGGCGACGCCCTGAAAACGGGGCGGTTGAGTGTCCGCGCCCCCACGTTCTGGTGCCTGCTGGCTCATAGGGTTATTATTGGCCGTTACCCAGATAGCCGGCACCGATCGGCTGCTGGTGGCCAGCAGGCTCTGATACAAATGATAAGACGCTGATCGCCAGGCACAGAACTAATAACTACCACCAATAGAGATCAGGGCAGCAGCCCTGCAACGATAAATCCTTAGGGGGAATCAATGAAAGACGTCGTAATAGTCGACAGCATCCGTACTGGTCTGGCGAAATCGTTTCGTGGCAGCTTCAATCTCACCCGTTCCGACGACATGCTGGCCCACTGCATCGATGCGCTGCTCGAGCGTAATCCGAAGATGAGCCCCGACGAGGTCGAGGATGTCGTCGTCGGCTCGGCAAGCCATGCCGGCGAACAGGATGGCAACCTGGCCCGTCTGGCGGTGATTCTCTCCAAACTGCCCGTCACCTCGGCAGGCATGACCATCAACCGCTTCTGCTCCTCCGGACTGCAGTCCATTGCACTGGCCGCCAACCAGATCGCATCGGGTCAGGCCCAGGTCGCCATCGCAGGTGGCGCCGATTCGATCTCCATGCGCAATCGACAGGAGCCGGCAAAGGCCAAGGCAAACAAACGCCTGCTCGAAGAAAAGCCCGATATTTTCATGGCCATGGGCAACACGGCGGAAGTCGTAGCCCGTCGCTATCAGGTGACCCGGGAAGCCCAGGATCAGTACGCTCTGCAGAGCCAGCAGCGCTACGCCGCGGCGGCTGAGAAGGGCCTGATTGCCAGCGAAATCGCACCGATGAAGGCCACCATGCTCAAGGTCGACAAAGCGACCGGCGAAGAGAGCTTCGTGGATGTGATGGTAGACAAGGACGAGTGCAATCGTCCGACGACCACCCTCGAAGCCCTGGCTTCCCTGGCACCGGCATTCGAAGAAGATGGCTCCGTGACCGCCGGTAACGCCTCCCAGCTCTCGGACGGCGCCTCCATGACCCTGCTGATGAGTGCCGAACGTGCCGCCCAGCTGGGCATCGAGCCACTCGGCATCTTTCGTGGATTCACCGTGGCCGGCTGTGAGCCGGACGAAATGGGCATCGGACCGGTATTCGCGATTCCCCGGCTGCTGAAGAATGCCGGACTGAGTCTGAACGATATCGATCTGTGGGAGTTGAACGAAGCTTTCGCTTCCCAGTGCCTTTACTGCCGTGATGCTCTGGGTATTGACAACGAAATTTACAATGTCAACGGCGGCAGCATCAGCATCGGCCATCCCTTCGGCATGACCGGATCGCGTCAGACCGGTCTGATACTGCGCGAGCTGCAGCGCCGCAAGAAGAAATATGGTGTGGTGACCATGTGCATCGGTGGTGGTCAGGGCGCAGCGGGCCTGTTCGAAGCAGCCTGAGCCCGCATTCCGTCCGGCAGCTGGCTGTCCGGCAGATGGCCGCCGTCTGCCGGGCGGACCTTTCCTAACGGCCGGTAACAAATTGAAACGGTGGGGAAATGGCGACGAAACAGCACGTGGTGAGAATACCGTCGGCGCGTGCCCTGTGTTTTTCGGTTGCTGCCAGCCCGGCCCTGAATTGCCGGATGCAGGATCCTTCAACAGAGCGGATGGAGTAGAGACCCCGGAGTGTCTGATACTTTTCGACCAGTACAGCGCCGTCTGAGCGGCCTGCGGCCAGGTGGTCGTCGTCGAATTTCTGCCCTGACGCTCGCAGGTATGGTGCTCTGCTGGCTGGCTCCCTTAAGTATCGCGGAGACCGCGGACTCCACACCAGGCAATCTCCCCGACTATTCAACGAGCACCCACAGCGAACTGACGGCACTCGGCGCCCGCTGGGACGAGCTCGCGGATCCGGAACGACGCGCTCTGCTGCGGGAAGTGAAACTGCGCATGGCGCAGCGCAAGGATGCGGACGGAGTGCTCATGATTCGCACCCAGCGCCGCTACGGTCGGATTTACCGGCACTCCGACGGGCGGGTGCTGCGGATCGAGACTCAGGTTGTACAGGTGCGGCCGGTGGCGCCTGGTGAAGGGCGCAGCGGATTCGGTGTTGGCTATGAAAGGCGCAGTGCCGTGGTGTCGGAAGTCGGCGCAACACCGGAAGTTGGCACAACGCCGGATGCCGGCTCTACACCGGATGCCGGCTCTCCACCGGATACCGGCAGGGCAGGCGAGTCCGGTCGTCCCCAGCCTCAGGACAATCTACCGCCTGTAATGCTCGTCAACGACCCCGACCGCCGCTGATTCCGCAGATCGTGAGCATGGAAGGAGAAGGCGCAACACTGCTCGTCGTCGACGATGATCCCGAGATCCGCGAACTCACCCAGCAGTACCTGCAGCAGCAGGGATTCACTGTGCATTGCGTGGCCAGTGGTGAAGAAATGGATGCATTCCTCAAGACCACCGAGGTAGACCTCGTGGTGCTGGATCTGATGCTGCCGGGTGAACATGGTCTCTCGATCGCACGACGACTCAAGAATGAGGGCACGATTCCGATCGTGATGGTGTCGGCCCAGGGCGATGACATCGATCGAATAGTCGGGCTCGAGGTCGGAGCAGACGACTATCTTGCCAAGCCCTTCAATCCCCGCGAACTTCTCGCGCGAATTCGTGCGGTGTTGCGGCGTGCCCGTGGGGCCCGGACTGAAGAGACCACTGGCGATGGCACCGTTCGGTTCGGGGCCTTTCAACTGGACACCGGCGCTCATCGCCTGTCCCGGGAAGGCGAACCTGTGCCCCTGACCTCGGGTGAATTTGATCTGCTTTCGATTCTGGTTGCACACCCGAACAAGGTTCTGGACAGGGACCGCATTCTCGATCTGCTGACCGGTGCGGAACGTTCACCCTTCGATCGGAGTATCGATGTACGGGTAACCCGTCTGCGCAGCAAGATCGAGCCGGACGCGTCGGCACCGGTATTCATCAAGACGATCTGGGGTAAGGGCTACATGTTCTGTCCCGACGGTGATGCCTGACTCCTCGATCTCTTTCTTTTCCGGATCGCTGCTGGCTCGCACGAATCTCACCCTGACTGTGAGTTCTCTGCTGATTGCCGTGGTGGCGATCGTAGCCCTCAACAAATTCGTGATTGATCCCATCGCCCGGCAATCGGCGAACGATGAGGCCGCACTGCTGGTGCTGTCCATTCAGACCTGGGTCGAGCTGCCACCGGCTGCGCGACCCTATTTCGAACTGGAACTTGCCCAGAACCACGATCTGATCGTCAGCGCCCAGCCCAGGCAGCTCCAGCCCGCAACACTCGAACAGCCTTATCTGAGTCTGCTCGAGGAAAGCCTGAGTGAGCGGCTCGGCGAACCGGTACATCTGATGGAAGGGGATGAACTGGTCTGGGTGGACATCGATATGGGCGGACACGATCTGCAGATCGGATTCTCACCCGGACGACGCGACATCCAGCCACTCTATGTGGGCATCATCATTTTCGGCCTGGGTGCGGCCATCGTATTCGTCACTTCGCTGATCATCGTGCAGCGTATTACCCGGCCACTGGTGCAGGCAGCGGAGCGGGTGGAATCCTTCAGAGGCGGTGAAAACTTCGAGCCACTACCCGAAAGCGGGCCGCGCGAACTGGTATCGCTTGCGCGCAATTTCAATACCATGGCGCGGGAGATATCGGCACTGCTGTCCAATCGCACTACGCTGCTGGCCGGTATCTCCCACGATCTGCGGACACCTCTGACCCGAATGCGGCTGGCTTTGGAACTGCTGCCGGAAGAGGTTGACCCGAAACTCGTGCAGCGATTCGAACGCAATCTGGGTGCCATGGACACGCTGATCGGAGATGCACTGAAGTTTGCGCGGGGCACTGGTGAACCACCCCGGCTCGTCTGTCTGGAGCCATTCATCCGGGACCTGGCTGATGGATTCGAGCCTCCGATACCCGTGGAGTTTGAACGCGTCGACACCGCGCCGCGGTCACTGGCGCCCGGCGCCCTGGAGCGGGTGCTGCAGAACCTGATCAGCAACGCCCGACACTACGGCTGCAACGTGCGTGTGCGCGTGGACGGTACAGAAATTCACGTACTCGATGATGGTCCCGGGATCCCGGATGAGTACAAGGAGCGGGTTTTCCAACCGTTCTTCCGGATTGAAGACTCCCGCAACCAGGCAACCGGTGGCAGCGGCCTGGGTCTTGCCATAGTCCAGCAGCTCTGTCAGGCCCATGGCTGGCGGGTGCGGATCGCAGATCGCAGGGGTGGTGGCACAGATGTGGTGGTCTCTCTGGGTGGGGCGATGTCAGGGGAAGCGAGTCGATCCGATGGGCTTCGCAGCTGATCTGAAGCACTTCCGCGCGGTCTGGTAACAAAATGTCACAATAATCCCGGCTTGCGAAATTGCCGGGAAACAGCTTTCGTCGATAGTAGCACTCAACGCGGTTGAGGAAGACGTCCACTCGACGGAGGTTTACCAGAGACCGCGGTGATGATCCCCTTGAGACCTTTCTGAAGGTCGACCCCCAAAACCGCCGGCTCCCTCTCCAGGCCGGCGGTTTTCCTGTTTATGGCCCTCTGGTTTTTGCGAAGCCTTTCCAGAGGACTCCCGGAAGCCGGGGCTGAACCTCAGCCGCTGACCTGATGCAGATGCACGTCCCGTTGCGGGTAGGGAATCGAGATGCCCTCTGCGTCAAAAGTAACTTTTACCTTCTCGGTCAGGCTGAAGAAGAATGCCCAGTAGTCGGGTGATTTCACCCAGACCCGTGTGGTGATGTTTACCGAGCTGTCTCCGAGGGAAGACACCACAATCAGCGGAGCGGGCTCGCTCAGTGCTCTGTCATCGCTGGTTACAAGACGCTCGATGATGGCCTTGGCCTTGCTGATGTCATCGTCGTAGCCGATACCAAACACGAAATCGACGCGGCGGGTAGCCTCTTTGGAGAAGTTCGTGATGATGCCGTTTGAAAGTGACCCGTTCGGTACCACGATGACTTTATTGTCACCCGTCTTGATGACGGTGTGAAAGATACCGATTTCTGAGACTGTGCCGGACACGCCCTGGGCGTCTATGAAATCGCCGACCTTGAACGGCCGGAACATCAGCACCAGCACCCCACCGGCGAAATTGGCGAGGCTGCCCTGGAGAGCGAGGCCGACCGCCAGTCCGGCAGCACCCAGAATTGCGATGAAAGAGGTTGTCTCGATGCCGATCATCGAAGCAACGCTGATCAGCAGCAGTGCTTTGAACCCGACGGATACCAGATTGCTGAGAAATTTGGCGAGCGTCGGCTCTGTATTGCTGCGTTCCATGCCTTTGCCGATCAAGCGGACGAATCGATTGATCACCCAGAGACCGACGAAGAGAACGACGAGCGCCAGTACCAGCTTGGGTCCATAGCTCATCGCCATCTCGATACCGATATCCATGTACTCGGCTGCCTGTTCCGTAGAAATTTCTTCCATGTCTGTCCTCACTGTCTCCTGAAGTGGTTGTTGTGTTGCGATCCTGGCATTAGAGGTACCATTGCTGGCGAAACGCGCCGGGGCAATTGCGGGACTCGATGAGTGCCAGAAATCACGGCGCACACACTACCCCACTCGGGACCAGTTTTCAGTTGCCGGGGTGAAAAGAGCTGAGGTGAAAAGAGCTGAGGTGAAAAGAGCTGAGGTGAAAAGAGCCGCGGTGAAAAGAGCCGCGGTGAAAAGAACAGCCAGCAAGCGACTGCGTCGCAATGTGGCCCTGCTCCTCACCGCAGGCGTCTGCGTCACTGGCTGTTCCGGCGCTTACTACGGAGCCTGGGAAAAGCTGGGTGTACACAAGCGCGATATCCTGGTGGAGCG
This sequence comes from Pseudomonadales bacterium, assembly GCA_041395945.1. Classification (NCBI taxonomy): domain Bacteria; kingdom Pseudomonadati; phylum Pseudomonadota; class Gammaproteobacteria; order Pseudomonadales; species Pseudomonadales bacterium. The sequence goes on along the minus strand of JAWKZN010000001.1, from coordinate 3,100,255 downwards.
GGTCGAAGCTGCATCGGAAGCCCAGGAAGCGGCGAAGGAGGAATTCCGCAGCGCGTATCAGCAGTTTGCCAGTGTCGTCCAGGTTTCACCGTCCAGGCTGCAGAGCACTTACGAGTCGCTGCAGGAGGTCTACGACGATGCCTCGGAGCGGGCCGATAAGGTGACTGACAGAATCGATGCGGTGGAGTCAGTGTCCGAAGCCCTGTTCGATGAATGGCAGGATGAGATCCGGCTGATCTCCAGCGACAGTCTGCGCTCCCGGAGTGCCAGCCAGCTGAAGGCTTCCAGACGTCAATACTCGGATCTGATCCGGGCGATGCGACGCGCCGAGGCGAAGATGGCGCCGGTGCTGGATGCTTTCCGCGATCAGGTCCTGTTTCTCAAGCACAATCTCAATGCGCGGGCGATAGCCTCCCTGAAGGGAGAGCTGGTTGGCATCGAGAAAGACGTGGCGGCGCTGATCCGGGACATGGAAGCTTCCATCGAGAAATCGCAGAAATTCATCGAGGACATGTCGGTGAGTGACGCAGGCTGACGGTGCAATGAAATACCAGAACATTCTTTATGCGGTGGAAGGCCATATGGCGCTTATCACCATCAACAGACCCGATCGACACAATGCGATCTCGCTCGCCACGCTGGAAGAATTGAGACATGCCGCCGCAGTCGCGGCTGAAGATACGGCTGTGCGGGTGATCACCATCACCGGCGCGGGCGAGCGCGCTTTTGCTTCCGGATCAGATCTGGAGGAAGTGCTGCATCGGGATTTCCGCAAGGCACTGGAGCCTATCGTGCAGGGACTCGCGGATCAGCTCGAACGCACGCCTAAGCCGACCATCGCTGCGATCAACGGCATCTGCATGGGGGGCGGACTCGAAGTCGCCCTGGGTTGCGATCTGAGAATCGCCACTCCCAATGCCCGCTTCGCGACTCCGGAAGGCAAACTCGGCATAATTCCCGGCGGCGGTGCGACCGCACGGTTACCCCGCATCGTCGGTCGAGGATGGGGCATGGAGATGCTGCTCATGGGTGAGGCGATCGATGCCGAACGAGCGCTGTCCATTGGTCTGATTACCCGCATAGTACCGGCACAGGAGCTCCTTGAAGAAGCCCGTCGCATGGCCGCCCATATGGCCGGATTTGCACCTTTCGTGCCCCGGACTATGAAAGCCATGGTGCATTTCGGGATGGAGGCCAGCCTTGCCGGCGCGCTCATGTTTGAGAAATACGCTCAAGGTGCGCTGGTGCAGACGGAAGACAAGATTGAAGGGATCAGCGCCTTCCTGGAGAAGCGTGATCCGGATTTCAAAGGGCGTTAGACTCAGACCGATTCGATACCAATACAACCAGATAAGGGGGAAACCATGGCAGTCGAAAAATTTCCCGTGGAAGCGAGCCACATCATGATGTTTGCGCGCTCCATCGGGGACGACAATCAGATCTACTACGACGCGGATTACGCAAAGAAAACCGAGCCTGGCTCGATCATAGCTCCGCCGACCTTTCCACAGTCCAGTGCCCAGTTCGACCCGGACTATTTCCTGCGACCGAAAGTCGGCCAGCCCTGGTTCGGATCGGGTAAGGAGCCGACCGGTATCAAGAAATCGTCTGGTGGTGGCGGCGGCGGTGGTGGTGGCGGCGGGCTTCACGCCGAGCAGCACTTCGTCTACCACAGACACCTCAAGCCCGGGGATGTGCTGACCGCAAAAAACAAGCCCGGCAAAAGCTGGGAAAAGGAGAGCAAGCGCGCCGGTAAACTGATGTTTTCTGAGTCGGTAACAGAGTATTACGACCAGAACGGCGAACTGGTGATCACTGCAACCGGCGTCGGCGTTCGTACTGAACGTCCTGTTGATCAGAAGTAGGAGACATCAGCATGGCATTGAAAGCAAAAGACCTGAAGATTGGCGACACCTACAGCGAATGTCTCGTTGAAGATCTCAAGCGCACCCAGATCGTGCAGTATGCGGGCGCCTCGGGTGACTACAATCCGCTCCACACGGATGAAGTGTTCACCACCAAAGTAGCCGGCTATCCGAGTGTTTTTGCGCACGGCATGCTCACCATGGGTATGACCGGTCGCATGCTGACCAACTATGTGGGTGACGGGCGCCTGACCAAGTATGGAGTGCGCTTCACCAATCAGGTGTGGCCTGGCGACACCCTCACCGGCACCGCGACCGTGGAGTCACTGGAAGGCAACAACCTTCGACTCACCGTGGAGACGAAAAATCAGGATGGTGCAACGGTGCTGTCCGGTTATGCGGAAGCGCGCGTCGACTGACAGGCGCTCTGCCTCGCGGGCAGGGACCACACGGATCGGTCGGCGTGTCAGGACGTCGACCGATCAGCGTTCCGTCGAGTCCTGGCCCTGGTCTCCTGGTCTCCTGGTCTCCTGGTCTCCTGGTCTCCTGGTCTCCTGGTAAATGGCGCGACAGTCGTTGTCGCCATCGCGAGGTCAGACTTTCGGCACGACCTGGCGGAAGGCGTGTATGACCACCCGCTCCCACAGCCCGGCACCGGTGTAGGGGTCGGCTCTGTTGAACGCCTCAACAGCGGCCCGGTCCGGGGCTTCGAGAATAAACATCGAGCCACACATCTTCTGGCCGTCGTCACTCAGCATCGGACCGGCCAGACGGATCATGTCGGATGCGGTGCCGATATAGGCCAGATGAGCCTCCCGGGTTGCCAGCCTTACTGACTCGGCACCCGCTTTGTCTTCGCAGAACAGCACGAATTGCATCGGTTCTCCTATTTTCGGTTGTTCCGGGCCGGACCCAGCCGTTCCGGTTGCCGTCTTCAGTTCAATTGCGGCTTCGCACGACCTCAGGCAAGCGCGGCTTTGAGTTTCTCCGCCACCTGAGCGAAGGCCTTCCTGCTCACTTCGAAGATGCCGGCTGTGGCCAGGAAATCGTGCACCAGTCCATCGAAGCGGATGGCTTCGACCCGATTGCCCGCATTTTTGAGACAGGCGGCGTAGGCTTCGCCTTCATCGCGGAGGGGGTCGAATTCCGCGGTAAGGATCAGGGCCCGGGGCAGGTTGCGATGATCCTTCGCGAGCAGCGGTGAAGCGTCCGCTTCTGCGCGCCGCGCCGGCTGCGGACAGTAGCTGTCCCAGAACCAGCGCATGGTGTCGGTTTCGAGGAGATAGCCGGTGCCGTTTGCCGCGTAAGAGGCGCGGCTCAGGTCATGGTCCACCACCGGGTAGGCGAGCAGCTGGAAATCGATGGCGGGCCCCCCCTCGTCTCTTGCCTTGAGCGCCACTACTGCAGCGAGATTGCCACCCGCACTCTCTCCCCCTACCGCCAGTCGGCCATTGCCACCCAGGCTTTCCGCGTTGTCCGCCACCCAGCAGGTTGCCGCATAAGCGTCCACCACAGCCGCCGGATAGACGTGTTCCGGAGCCAGCCGGTAGTCCACCGAGACTACGATGCAGTCGGCGGCCACGGCGAGGCTGCGACAGGCGGCATCCGCGGTATCCAGATCGCCGATCACCCAGCCGCCCCCGTGAAAGTTGACGAATATGCCTTTCCTTCCGCCAGTTTCGCTGGCCCCGCCAGTCCCGCGGGCGCCAGCGGGACGATAGATGCGGATGGGAATCTCCCCGTCAGGCCCGGGAATTCGACGATCTTCGACCTTTCCGATCGGCAGATCCGGATTCAGTGGCCGCATCATCCGGTAAAACTCCCTGCCCTGGGCGGGTGGCAGGGAAGACAGGGGCGGTGCGGGTGTTTCCGCGATCTGGGCGAACATCGCCTGATACTCGGGTGCTAGTGGCATGGTTTCCCTCTGGATTGGCGTTAGAATGTGCGGCTTTCAAGGTTATCAAATCCCGAGCGCATCCTGCGCCCGACCACTGGGTGGATGACCCCATCAATCTGGAGAAGTAATGAAGACCACGCAGCTTGGCCTGGAAGACGGCGCGATCGAGGCGGTGAAGCAGTTTCAGTTTCTCGACAACACCCTGCTCAAAGCCCGTACCATCACCCTGTTCGGTGAAATCGATCAGGATGTTGCCCGCCGTACTACGGAGCGGCTGCTGGCGCTGTCTTTTGAATCCGACGCCCCCATCACCCTGTATATCGGTTCTCCCGGCGGCCATGTGGAATCCGGCGACACGATTTTCGACATGATCCGCTGCATCAAGCCGGTGGTCCGCACCGTGGGTACCGGCTGGGTAGGATCGATTGCCACCCACATTTACCTGGCGCCCGAAAAGGAAAACCGGTTCTGTCTGCCAAACACCCGCTTTCTGATTCATCAGCCCGCCGGTGGGTTCGGCGGTACCGCGTCGGATGTGGAAATTCATGCCCGGGAAATCCTCAAGACCCGGGAGCGGATCAACACCATTATCGCCGAACGCACCGGTCAGCCCCTGGAGCGGGTGGAGAAGGATACCGACCGCGATTACTGGATGAGCGCGGAAGAATCGGTCGCCTATGGCATCGTCGGACGGGTGATCAGCAGTCTCAGCGACATCGGCTGATCCCCGGCGTCCGCAGCCGGGAGCGCCAACGCTTCATTGAGACAGCCGGCCTTACGCCGGCTCTGCCGGGCCCGATGCGGTTTGCGTCCTCAACGTTTCGAAAACTTTGCGAGCCGTTCCTGCATGTCCGGGCCCGCCCCCGGACTGGTGCGGCGCTCAAAGGCCAGTCCCTCCTCAAGACCCCGGTTCAGTCCGCCATTCACCAGCTGCTTATCCATGCGCAGGGTGAACCAGGAATTCTCCAGAAAGCTTCGAGCCATCTGCCGTGCGGCGGTCGACAGCTCCGCTGCTGCCACACAGCGATTCGCGAGACCGAGTCGGACCGCCTCTGCACCCTCCACGACCCGTCCGCTGTACATGAACTCCTTGGCAGCCAGCGGCCCGATGCGGCGTGGCAGGCGCTGACTCATGCCCCAGGTAGGCGACATGCCCCATTTGCCATGGGTATCCGCAAAGCGGGCGTCGTCGGCAGCGATGAGCAGGTCGCAGGCGAGTGCGAGTTCCAGGGAGCCGGTGTAGCAGTGCCCCTGCACCGCGGCGATCACCGGCTGGGGCAGGGCTTCCAGGGCATCCAGGGTCTCGGCCTGAAAGGTCGGGGTTGGTGCACGTTCGCCGGCCTGAATCGCCTTCAGGTCGTTTCCGGCAGAGAAGGATCGTCCCTTACCGCACAGTATCACCACCCCGATCTCAGCGGTGGCGGCGGCAATGGCGTCTATGTGCGCACGCAACTCGACGAAGAGTGCAGGGGACAGTGCATTGAGCGCATCCGGTCTGTTCAGGGTGAGGGTGCACAGACCCGCATCGTCTTCGCGCAGTACCAGTGATTCCGTCATCTGTTGACCTCCCGATGATCTCCCAACTTCTGCTGCATCCGATCATAATGGATCCTGTCCCTTAACGTATCTGGAGTCTCCATGGCCCGCCCCAGGCTCGCCGTGATCGGCGGTGGCATCGCAGGCGTTTCACTGGCAGCACGCGCCGCCGCCGATTTCGACGTCACTGTGCTCGAAGCGGAATCCCAGCCCGGTTATCACAGCACCGGGCGATCCGCGGCGGTGAGCATCGAGTGTTACGAAAACGAAGTCGTGCGCGAGCTCACCCTGCCCGGAATACCCTGGCAGATTCAGTGCGGGGCGCGACAGATCGGCTGTGTAACCCTCGCTGACAGGGATCACCTCGGTATGCTCGACGGCTTTCTTGCACGCTGGCAGCCGGTATGTGAAAGCCTCGAGGAAATCAGTTTTGATGAGCTGCTGCGCTGGGTGCCGGTGATTCGTCCCGAGGCGGCGGTCCGGGTCGTGGTGGAGCGGGGAGCGCTGGCGCTGGATCCGCACGCCCTGCTCGAAAGCTTTCGCCGGATGCTGCAGAGTGCGGGTGGACGCATTGTCGGCAACGCGCGTGTCAGCCGACTCGAGCGTCACAATGGCTGCTGGCAGCTTGGCTGGAACGGCACCGGCAGCGACCCGGCCACGCTTGAAGCCGATGTGGTCGTCAATGCTGCCGGGGCCTGGGCGGATCAGATCGGCAGACTGGCGGGTGCAGAACCCCTTGGTCTGGAGCCGCGGCGGCGCACGGCGTTGCTGCTGGATACCGGTCTGAATGTCTCCGGCTGGCCCTTGCTGCATCGTGCCCAGGAAGGCCTCTACTTCAAACCCGAAGGCGGTCTGCTGATGGTGTCTCCCGCGGACGAGCATCCGGTTGCACCCTGCGATGCGCAGCCTGAAGAGCTCGATATCGCCATAGCTGTCGAACGCTTTCAGGAGACCACTACCCTGGAGGTCAAACGCCTGTCCCGAACCTGGGCTGGCCTGCGCAGCTTCCTGGCCGACGAAGTCCCGGCGGCCGGTTTCGATCCCGGGGTCGAGAATTTTTTCTGGCTGGCAGGTCAGGGCGGGTTTGGACTGCAGACGGCCCCGGGATTGAGTGAAATGGCCGCCGGTCTGCTGCGTGGCGCAGACCATCCCCTGGCGGCGGTTCTGTCCCCCGCTCGGTTTACAGCCTGAACATAAAGCCGGGTCAGAGCCCGAGAACCAGCTTTGCCATGATGTTTTTCTGCACTTCGTTGCTGCCTCCGGCAATGGAACTCGCGCGCAGGTTGAAGTAGCGCGCGAAAGCCACCTGCAGGGTCGGATCATCGGGAGAGGGGTTGCTCGCGGCAGGTGCAGTACCCGCCGGGGTCGGGCCCGTTCCGTTCGGTTCATTGTTTCCCGGCCGCGCGGCCAGCGCGGGAGCTGCGTAGTAGCTCGCACACTCCACGGCGAGTTCGGTCAGATGCTGACCGATGTCCGCGCCGAGATTCTTCATGATGGAAGACTCCGGACCCGGATTCTGGCCCTGGGAAAGCGCCGCCATGATGCGGAACTCGGTGTACTGGATGGCATCCAGACGTACCGCGGCGGCATTCAGCTTCTGTCTGAAGTCGGCTGTATCCGCCAGGCAGCCGTTCCCTGCCGGTGTCGCTGCTGCCAGGCGCCGGATCCGCTCCAGCGCGGACTGATACGCGGCAGCACCACCGCCACCGCGTTCGAATTCGAGCAGGTACTTTGCGACCGTCCAGCCCTCATGGACGCTGCCCACCACATTTCCCGCCGGAACCCGGACATTCTCGAAAAAGACCTGGTTCACCTCGTGGGTCCTCGAGGCGAACAGGATCGGCTCGACGCCGATGCCGGGCGTGTCCATGTCGATCAGCAGGAAGGTGATCCCCTGCTGGGGTTTGCCGGTACTCGCGGTGCGCACCAGGGCAAACATCCGGTTCGCGTAGTGGGCGTGAGTGGTCCAGATTTTTGAACCGTTGAGCACGAAGTGATCGCCGTCCATCCGTGCCGACAGCCGCAGCGATGCCAGGTCCGAACCGGAAGCCGGTTCGGAGTAACCCTGACACCAGTAGTCTTCCCCGGACAGAATGCGGGGCAGATAAAAGGCTTTCTGTGCCTCACTGCCGCAGCCGATCAGCATGGGCCCGCACATTCCCAGACCCATGGGTGCCAGCGAAGGAGCGCTGGCCAGGGTGGTTTCCCGGGTCCAGATGAAGCGCTGCACCAGATCCCAGCCGGTGCCGCCGTACTGTACAGGCCACGCCGGCGCGACCCAGCCCTGATCGTGAAGTATCCGATGCCAGCGGATGTTGTATTCATAGTCGAGAAAGATACCCGGACACAGGCGTTGTGCCTGGACGAGATCGGCCGGCAGATGGCGCTGCAGGAAGGCCCGGACTTCTTCCCGGAAGCGCTCGTGGGTTGAACTGAATGTCAGGTTCATTCGTGTGCCTCAATGTGCATTGCCCGACCACCAGCGTTGACAAGCTGGCGCACCGCCACTTCGAGTTCGAAAACATGGGGATCCTCGAAGCCCAGTTCCCGCAATGCGCGAGCGAGATCGAAGAGATAGTCGCTGTTGAGTCCGCTCGGCCCTTTGCTTACCGCGATCTGTTGCGCCATCTCTGCCAGAGATGTCTCGCCGAGGAAGGCATGGTTGTCCTGCCTGGCAACGTAGACCAGGCCGTGGCGTATTGAATTGTCATGATGAAACTGCAGTGGCAGTTCGTGTCGTTCATAGCCGTTCTTCTCGCGATGGTCGAGGGCGGCGAAGGTCTCGGCAGCGGTAGCGGCATCCACCAGGTAGGCCATGCCGTCACAGTACGCGGCTGGCGCTTCGATGAGGGTAACCACGCGCCCCGGCTGCGAGGGCATGCCGCGGTGGTCGTGTGAGCCCTGCCAGAAGCGTCGACTCCAGCCCCGCAGTTGCGCCGGTCGCCGCTCGATGTAGTCGATGTCCGGTCGCCAGATCAGAGAACCGTAGCCGAACAGCCACTGGTGGGCCGAAGACATGCCTCAGGCGAGTCCTTTCGAGACATCGAAGGCCCGTCGGGTTTCTGCCTGCAGGGACGGATTGAGCAGGTATTCTGCGGCGGTCAGCGCCAGTGTCCGGGCACCGTCCAGCGCCGCGGCATCACCCATTTCGGAGCCTGCCCAGGTTGCGAAGTCGGGATGATGTATCACCACGTTGCGCGGTGCGCTGGCGATCATCGGATGTATGGACGGTACCCGGTAGCTGACATTGCCCATATCCGTGCTGCCGGCGCCGCCGAACTGCTCGGGGGTCAGGAAGGCGCGACCGAGTGATTCGCCATGCTTCTGGAAGCAATGGGCAAGGGGCCAGTTGGTATTGAGATCCAGGTAGTCGACGTCCGCCCACTTCACCTCGAGGTCTGCGCCGCTGCCTTTTGCACCGGCTTCAAAGCAGCCCTGCACCCGGGGTTTGAGTGCGGCCAGCGCCTTTTCATCCGCGGCGCGCACATAGAAGAGTCCCGCAGCCCGATCCGGCACGATGTTCGGGGCAGCACCACCCTCGGTGACGATGCCATGAATGCGCTCCACATCTCTGATGTGCTGCCGCAGATTGGAGATGGCCTGATAGGCGAGCAGCAGCCCGTCGAGTGCGTTGATTCCGCGATGGGGCATGGCAGAGGCGTGGGCCGAGCGGCCGTGGTAGATCACCTGCACTTCGGCAACACAGATACAGGGCATGGTGGTGAGGTTCACCCCGGCGGGATGAATCATCATCGCGGCGTCGACCCCGTCGAAAGCGCCCGCCCGGGCCATGAGCTCCTTGCCGCCACCCTGTTCTTCGGCTGGTGTGCCGAGCAGACGGATGGTGCCTGGCAGTCGCTGCGCCAGTGGGGCCAGAGCAAGAAAAGCACCCAGTGCAGCCGTGGCAATCAGATTGTGGCCACAGGCATGACCGATACCCGGCAGCGCATCGTATTCCGCGAGCACTGCGACGGTAGGGCCTGGATTGCCTTCGGGCAGATCGGCCTCGAAAGCCGTCGGAAGTGTGTAGACGTTGCGATTGGACTCGATGCCCTGTTTCGCCAGTGTGTCGCAGAGCAGTCCGGCGGCACGATGTTCCTTGAAGGCCAGCTCCGGATGGGCGTGGATCTCGTGGGAGACGGCCAGGAGTTGTTCACTCAGCTCAGCCACGGTGGCGAGGATCGTGTCACGGATCCCGGCAGGAAGCTGATAGGTCGCCACTTGAATACCTCTGCTGGAGCGACAAAAGACGAGGGGTATTATGCAGCAATGGATCGGCGGAGCCATTGTTGCGGCTCAGTGGCTGGATTCCAGGAATCTCCGGAAGGCTTATGGCGTTGTATGCGGAACTCTGGGACCATCCGGCAGAATAAGGATGAGAGGAGAACACAGCCATGGCCTACCAGTACCAGCTGCTCAACGTAGAAACCGAAGGCCGTCTGGCCTGGGTAACGGTTGCAAATCCTCCGATCAATCTGATCACGGTGGAGCTGTTTGCGGAGCTCGCGGCGCTCAGCACAGAACTTGCCCAGGATCCGGCGCTCACCGTAGTGGTGATGAAGAGTTCGAATGCGGATTTCTTCCTCGCCCACTTCGATGTAGCGGCCATTCTGGCGTTCCCCACCGACCAGCCGGCAGTCCGGGATACCCGGCTCAACGACTACCACCAGATGTGTGAGCGTTTCCACACCATGGACAAAGTCACCATCGCCCAGATCGAAGGCCGGGTGGGTGGGGGTGGCAGCGAACTGGCGGCCAGCTTCGACATGCGCTTCGGCGTCCGCGGCAGGACACGCATCAATCAGATGGAAGTCCCGCTCGGCATATTGCCCGGTGGCACCGGCACCCAGCGGCTGCCGCGCCTGGTCGGGCGAGGCCGCGCGCTGGAAATCATACTGGCCGGGGAAGATCTGGATGCGGATACCGCCGAGCGCTGGGGCTATCTCAACCGCATCTATGCCGCGGACGAGATCGGCCCTGCGGTTGCTGCGCTGGCGCGGCGCATCGCCTCTTTTCCGGTGGACGCGGTGCGTCTGGCCAAAGAGTCAGTGACAGCCGCCGAGAAACCTCTGGAGGAAGGACTCCTTGATGAAGCCCATCTGTTTCAGAAGCTGCTGCGTACCGAGAGCGCCCAGAACAACATGCGGAAGTTTCTGGAGATCGGTGGCCAGACCCGGGAAGGAGAACTCCGGGTGGATGAACTCTCCCGCAGACTCGGTGAGTAAGTCCGGCGCTGCTCAGACGATGCGCGACTTCGTTTTAGCCCAGTAGGCGTCCTTGATCAGCCGCTTGTAGAGTTTGCCGGTGGGCAGTCTCGGCAGCTCGGCCATGAAGTCCACACTGCGCGGGCATTTGAAGCGCGCGATGTGTTCCCGGGCGTAGGCCAGAATCTCCTCGGCGATCTCATCGCCCGGGGTCTGATCCGCCGCCAGCTGCACCACCGCCTTCACCTCCTCTCCCATCTCCTCATTGGGAACCCCCACCACGGCAACATCGGCGATCTTCGGATGCATGATGAGTACGTCTTCGATCTCCTGGGGATAAATGTTCACACCGCCTGAAATGATCATGAAGGTGGCGCGGTCGGTCAGGTAGAGAAATCCATCCTTGTCCATGTAACCCACATCACCCAGTGCGCTCCAGTTGGCGTGCTGGGGATGCTGGGCACTGCGGGTCTTTTCCGGATCCTTGAGGTACTCGAAGGGCATCTGGGGCAGTTCGAAATACACCAGTCCCGGTTCCCCGACAGGCAGTTCGGCGCCTTCCTCGTTGCAGATATGCAGGGTGCCGATCACCGGCCGCCCCACAGTGCCCGGATGGGCGAGCCATTCCTCAGGTGTGGTGTGGGTCAGTCCGTTGAGTTCGGTACCACCGTAGTACTCATAGAGAATGGGCCCCCACCAGTCGAACATCTGCTGCTTGATGCCCGCCGGGCAGGGTGCGGCCGCGTGAATGGCCACCTTGTGGCTCGACAGATCGAAACCTTCCCGATCTTCCGGCGGCAGTTTGAGCATGCGGGTGAACATGGTAGGCACCCACTGGCTGTGGGTGACCTTGAAGCGTTCGATGGCGCGCAGTGCGCCGATTTCATCGAAGCGGGGCATCATGATCACGGTGCCACCCAGCGCCTGTACCGCCGTGCAGAAGCCGATCGGCGCCGAGTGGTAAAGGGGGGCGGGAGACAGATAGACGGTGTCTGTGCCGAATCCCCACAGGGCTTTCTGCAGCGCGCCGACCGGACCGGCATCCTGATGAATCTTCAGGCCGGTGAGCGGACGCAGTATACCCTTCGGCCGGCCGGTAGTGCCTGAGCTGTAGAGCATGAACGCTCCCGCGGGCTCGTCATCCAGCACCTTGGCCGGGAAGCTGGCGAGCGTGGCTTCATAGTCCTCATAACCCGCGGCGGCATTCCCGACCATCAGCCAGCGTTTGCAGCCGGGTGCAAAGCGGGGCAGTTCGACAGCGATCTCGGAGAGTGCAGCAGAAGTAACCAGCGCCTGTGCTTCGCAGTTGTCGAGAATGTAGCCGGCTTCTTCGTCTGTGAGGTAGCGATTGATGGTGGTGATATACAGGCCCGAGCGCAGCGCCGCCCATATCACCTCGAAGTAGCTCAGATTGTTTTCCATGAACACCGCAACGTGATCGCCGCTGCGTAACCCGTCTGCCCAGAAAAGCTGAGCGAGCCGGTTGGAGCGGTCATTGAGCTCCCGATAGGTCAGTGATGCGCCAGTGTCCGAATTCAGCGCAGCGACCTTGTCGGGAAACTGGCGCGCCCACTTGCCTGGATACATCTGTGATCTCCCCCGCTGCGATGATGCTGGCCCGAGCATACTGCGAGCGGGAGGCTCGGAACAGTCAGTCGGCTTCAGCGGCGATCGGCCAGAATCCGCATTGCCTGGTCGGTGGTGAAGAACACGCTGCCGGTCAGGCGGAGAATCAGCTCGGTGCCTTCCAGCTGCTCCATCACCGGATTTTTCACATCGGACAGATGCAGCGTGATGCCCATCTGCTCAAGGTTCGCGTTCATCCGATCGAGCATCTCCACCCCTGTGACGTCGATCAGATTGACCGCGCTGCACACGAGCAGCACATGGCGGGTGCCCGGGCGCCGCTGCACGATTTTCAGCAGTTTGTTTTCCACCTGGTTTGAATTGGCGAAGAACAGACTCTCATCGATGCGGATGGCGGCGATGTGCGGGAATGTCTCCACGTCGTAGCGCTTGGCCGCCCGGAAATGCTCCGTGTTGCCGATGCGTCCAACGATGGAGATGTGGGGTCTGCTGACCCTGCGCACGAAAAAGGCGATGGAGAGACTCACTCCGGTGATGAGGCCTGCTTCGACGCCGAACATGAGAACCGTGAGCAGCGTGGCGATCTCGGTAATGGAATCATTGCGATAGACGCGCCAGTGAGCCCTCACCGATGCCACATCGATCAGCCCGAACACCGACACGATCACGATGGCGGCGAGCGCAGCGTGGGGCAGCAGGGTGAAGGCGGGCATGAACAACAGCAGAGTCAGCACGATCACTCCCATGCACACCACAGAACTGATCTGGGTCCTCGCGCCGGACTGATAGTTCACTGAGGAGCGGGTGAAACTGCCGGCCACCGGATAGGCGCCGGTGAAGGCGGCGCTGATATTGGCGGCGCCCAGCGCAATGAGCTCCTGGTTGCTGTTGATGCGGGTCCGTTCTCTTGTCGCGAGTGTCGTACCGATGGAGAAACTCTCCACGTATGAGACCAGGGCGATCATGGTCGAGGTGGGCAGCAGATCGGTCCAGAGATCGAGATCGAAGGGTGGCAGGGTGAAAGCAGGCAGGCCACCGGGAATGGTACCGATCACGGCAACATCCCAGACCTCGTGTATGTTTCCCAGCGACACGGCGAGAGCGGCTGCCACCGCAACAGCCAGGGGGCCAAGGCGGGTCAGGGGATGATCGGCGGCGATCTGAATACCGAGCAGACCCAGGAAGCCGGCGAGACGCCGGGTAACAAGCCACATCAGTCCGGCACTAAAGAGTCCGATAACGAGACTTGCGGGATTGATCTGGTCGATGTTTTCGGCAAGCTGAATCAGGCGCTGCAGGGGGTTCTGATCCGCTTCGCTGGCGATGCCGGTCAGGGGCCCCAGCTGACTGATGATGATGAGCAGCGCGGCGGCGTTGACGAAGCCGATGATCACCGGGTGGCTCAGCAGGTTTACCACACCCCCCATGTTGGAGACCCGCAGCAGCCAGAGAATGATGCCGCACTGCAGACAGAGGATGGTGGTGATACCCAGATAGGCGTCGCTGTAGGCGGGCGCATGTTCGCCGACAGCGGCGGCCACCATCAGAGCGGCTACCGCCACAGGTCCGACCACCAGTTTCTTCGAAGAACCCAGCATGGCGTAGATCAGCATGGGTGCGAGGCAGGCGTACAGACCCGCCTGGGGGGGCAGTCCGGCGAGGAAGGCGTAGGCGATCGCCTGGGGAACCGTGATCATGCCGACGATGACACCGGCGATCAGATCATGGGGGAAATCCGACTTTCTGTAGTCGCGCACGACATCCAGGATCGGCAGATAGCTGCGCCAGTTTTTGACCCGGAGTTCGAACGCCAAGAGAGGAGACCCATGCCTTTAGGCGTACGCATTGTACTGGGTATTGTTTATCCTTTCTCACGACGGGCTCACATCGGGCATCGTAAGAGGAGGGGACAAAGCATGAATACCCGGGCGGCGGGCGCAGCAGCGCTATGACAATTGCTACTCAACCCTGGCTGGATCTGGTCGTTGAAGACGTGATCGAGCCCGAGCGGCCTATCTGCGATCCGCACCACCACCTCTGGGATCACCCGGACAGTCGCTATCTTCTGGATGAGCTCCTTGCGGACACCGGTGGTGGACCGGGTGACGCCAGACACAATGTGGTCAGCACCGTCTTCGTCGAATGCAGCAGCATGTACCGCCTGGATGGGCCGGAAGCGCTGCGCCCGGTGGGCGAAACCGAGTTCGTCAATGGCGTGGCAGCGATGTCGGCCAGCGGTGCATACGGCGCGACCCGGGCCTGTGCCGGTATCGTCGGCTTTGCTGATCTGACCCTCGGTGCTGCGGTGGCGGAGGTGCTCGACGCGCATCTCCGGGCCAGTCCCAGATTTCGAGGCATCCGCCACGCGGCCGGCTGGGACGCCAGCCCGGCGGTGCGCAATTCACACACAAACCCCTTCGAACACCTGCTGCTGGATCCCGACTTCCGCGCGGGTTTCGCCGAGCTGGGTCCACGAGGGATGACATTCGATGCCTGGCTGTACCATCCCCAGATTCCTGAACTGATCGATCTCGCGCGGGCCTTTCCGGAGACCACCATCATCCTCGATCACTTCGGTGGTCCGCTGGGTATCGGACCCTATGCCGCCCGCAGGGAGGAGATCTTCGAGAACTGGAAATCCGACATCCGGAAACTCGCGGAATGCAGCAATGTGGTTGCCAAGCTCGGCGGGCTGGTGATGCCGGTGAATGGATTCGGATTCCACAAACTCCCGGCACCGCCGGATTCGGATGCCATAGTTGCGGCGACCGGCCGCTATCATCTGCACGCGATCGAGTGCTTCGGCGCGGACCGCTGCATGTTCGAGAGCAATTTCCCGGTGGACAAGCAGAGTTGCTCCTATCCGGTGCTGTGGAATGCCTTTAAAAAACTCGTTTCCGGGGCGTCCGCCGCGGAGAAAGACGCGCTCTTCCACGATACCGCGGCCCGCGTCTATCGGTTGAGTGATACCACAGACTCGACCGGCAGCCGGTACTGAGGCAGCGGGAAATGCGCGAAGCCCTGTGGCGGTCTTTCAGTCACCTGATTGCCGTTCCCTGGGTGAGCCGTATCGCGCTGCGCCTAGCCACCCTGATCGATCGACCCCTGATGCGTGTCAGTGACGGGCGCTGGCGGCTGAGCTTCATTATTCCCTGTGTCCTCATCGAGTGCCGCGGTGCGCGCAGTGGTCTCCTGCGCGAGGTCCCCCTGCTGTGTGTGCCGGATGGTGAAGATCTGCTGGTAGTCGGCTCCAATGGTGGTGCAGAACGGGAGCCTGCCTGGTGTGCGAATCTGCGGGCATTTCCGGAGATTCAGGCCAGGTACTCGGGGCAGGAAATGGGTCTGCGCGCGGTCGAACTCGAGGGGGCGCAGCGCGCAAGAGCCTGGCGGCTCGCCACAGACGCCTATCCGGGTTATGTGCGCTACCAGGCGCGCCTGTCGCGACAGATTCCGCTGTTCCGATTGAGCCGATCAGAGGCACCCTGACGCCGGGATCTGCGCGTGCTCAGCCGTGCAGCAGATTAGCCTCGTCAATCATAGTACGCGGGTGCCTTCTTCAGGGTGTCCGCCAGTGCCTTTTCATGCTCGATCCACAGCGTCGCGCCGGTCTCCACCAGGAGTGCTTCAACTTTGTCCATGGCGGCGAAAGTCTGCTCGGCACTGAAGTTGAAAACAGGAGCCCGACGCAGTGTGCGGCTTTCACGGAAGTGATAGAGATCGCCGGAAAGCATGAGCCGACCCGTATTCGCGAGATTCAGCAGCAGTGTCTGGTGTCCGGGTGTGTGACCCGGTGCACTGATGAGCATCACGCTGCCGTCGCCGAAAACGTCGTGGTCTCCGCTGAGCAACCGGCGTTCACTTTCGGCCAGCCCGAGATAGAGATCAGGTTGAAACAGCTCTGTGTTCTTATCGACGAAGCCTGACTGATACTCGGTAGTCTGTATCAGCAGTTTCGCTGTGGTGAACAGATTCGCGGCTCCCACGTGATCGAAGTGCAGGTGGGAAAAGGCGATCAGATCAATGTCTGAGGGTGCCAGCCCCATGCCGGCGAGCTGATCCACGATTGAACTTTCGTAGCGCATGACAGCGCCGGGTTCCATTTCCACATCGCCCTGCCCCGCGAGGGCAACCGGCAATCCCGCATCCCAGAGCAGACGGCCTTGCGGGTGTTCAATGAGGTAACAGGGCACGAACAGTTCGCGCACCGGGGTCTCTTCGCTGGTGAGACCGAAAAGGGTGACATCGTCCAGTTTCAGACTGCCGCAGTCGAAAACATACAGCCGCAGATTGTCTGTCGCTGCCTGGCTGGCGGCGGCCGGCAGGGCAGCAAGCAGCATCGAGCAGAACAGCACGGCGATGACAGGTCTCTGGCTCATGAATGGCCCCCCGGTGAATAAATACCAGCAGATCCGCAAATGCGGTCGCGCCCGCCGAGTGAGCCGATCAGGGCACGAACCAGATCGGCGATGACCAGGCGCGCTCCTGGATGGTGGCATGCAGGCTGGCTCGCGGCGGCACCCCGGCCCGGATGGCGTCCCAGGTCGACCAGCGGCAGGTCGGGTTTTCGAGTGCGCGTACATAGTAGAAGGCGCGCTGGGCGGCGTCGAAGTCCGGATCCTGCCATAAAGTGCTCAACTCGCCCGCCCCCCGATCTTGGGTGAAGCTGCAGTCCGTCAGATCCACCTGCGCTCCGTTGTCCGGGCAGCGCCGGGTGGCGGGATCCACACTCAGTCCATCCGAGCAGGCGACATCGAATACCTGCTCCGCACGCTCACCATTTTCGTACCAGCCCTTGATCACCTGCAGGCGCTGCAGCGGCGCCGAGTCCGGGTCCCGTGCGGCGGACACGAAGAAGGTTGGCTGCTTGTCCATGTCACGCATCAGGTCTCCGCCCATGCTGACCGCGCTGTCGTAGAGTTTTGTGATGCGGGCAACGTCGTCGACGATGCCTGCGGGAAGATCATAACCCGCAAAGAAGCGCACACGGATTCTCGGCCCGGTGGTGGCGAAGGTTTCCTTGCGGCGGAAGGCATCGTAGAGCGCGTCACGGGTATTGGATTCCGCCCACACACCGGCAAGTCCCGAAGCACTCCAGTCCTGGAAGCCGCCGATGTCTCCGCCGACATAGCGGTCGCCGTTCGCAGCGGGTTCCGGCATGGGCACCGAACCGCGCAGCACGGGCGTGGAATCCACGATGCCGACCTTGCTCCAGTAGTTCGCTTCGTCGAAGGAACCGGCACCGACATGGGTGTCACTGGAGCCGATGAGCCCGAAGCGATAAGGATTGAAGCCCTGGCTGGCTTCCATTGCCAGGCCGTTCAGATAGGCCTCGCGCACGTAACTGCCCTCGGGCCGGCTGGGCAGGACTGTGGCGATCTTCACCTGCATGAGTTCGAAGTCGGCCCATTCGTCGTTGGGTGACAACAGGGGATGTGTGTCCGAGGTGCCTTTCACCTGGGTGATCTCAACCAGGGGCTCGTTGCGCATGCGCTGATCTGCATAGGCGCTGTCCATGGGTGAGCCATCGGTCTGGGTGAGTTCAAACATCAGACCATCGGAACCGTTGGAATTATGGGGAATGGCGAGGGCTTCAATGCCGTTTTCCCGCTGTGCGTCCAGCCAGTCCCAGAGGTCCTCGGGATTGGACGAATCCATGCTCGAAAAGGGGATGGTCGGGCCTGCGTCACGGAACACCACATTGCGATGCAGGTTTTCCCGCTCCGCGCCCGAAGCGGTGTATTCGTAGGCAATGAAGGTGGTGAAGGTGCCCGGATCGTTGTGCCGCTCTGCTGCGGCGATGGTGTCATCCCAGGCGCTGCGGACCACGTTCAGATCGAGCAGATCATCTTCTCCGTCGAGCTGCTTGCGCAGGTAGGGGAACATGCCCTGGAAGGCCTGAGTACGATCTGCCGCGGTCTTCGCTTCGCGAATGGCCACCGCCACCGGATGCTGACCGGCTTTGGTTTCGGGACGATTCATCTCGGGCAGCATGCCCATGTACATGGCGTGGTCTGTCACCCCGAGGAAGTCGAGCGGCTTCTTCAGACGCATGTCGAATCCGCCGGGATGGGCGAGGGCGGCACCCTTGGCGTATTCATACGCGGTGTCGGGTGTCGAGCGGGTACCGAAGATGAAGGCGTCGAAGGAGAGCTGGGTATGCACGTGCAGGTCGCCGAAGTAGGCGTTGCGCTCAGGATTTGCGGTGATCGCTGCGGTGGGTGCAGGCGTTTTCGCTGCAGGCGCGGGTGTTGAAGGCGGCGGAGCCGCGGCATCTTCCGTGCAGGCGCTCAGCAGCAACAGTATCGCGATGACAGGAATGATCTGTCTCATAATTTCCCCCCCGGGAAGTGAAAGGCTGCAGTGATCCTAGGCAGTCCGGGAGCAAGTATCAATGTCCGGCTATCCGAACAGGACATAGATGCCCAGCTGCACGGTTATGAGTCCCAGCGCCCACCAGCGGATGTCGCGCCAGCCCGATTGATCCGGAGCGTCCTCGAAGATCCGCCGTTTCGGAAACAGGAAGACGGCGCTGCCGATGCCGACGAAGAGCACGACGGTGATCGCATTCGCCCACCACAGGGGCAGTGTCTGGACCCACTCAACCACGTCCATACACCAGTCGATCGAGCAGGTCGGGGCTCAGCTTCCGGGTCCGATAACTGCTCAGCCAGAGTATGAGCAGCGAACTGCAGAAGGTGAGAAAGGCGACATAGAGCATGTTCATACCGTTGTACATGAGTATGGCTGCCACGATGAGGCCGGACACGAGGGTCAGCAGCCCGCCGGCTGGTGTCACATGTCGGGTGAAGGCGCCGAGCACCAGCAGGGCGAGCATGGGACCCTGAAACAGCGACAGCAGCGTCTGCAGGAACGCGTAGATACCTCCGAACTCACCGATGTAAGGCGCAAAAGACATTCCGCAGAGCAGAATGACCAGGGTCAACCAGCGTCCGATGCGCAGCTCGTCTTTGCTGTCGGCGTTTTTCAGCAGCACGCCACGGATGTCACGGGTGATCATCAGGGCCGTAGAGTTGATGCCGGAATCAATGGACGACTGCAGCGCGGCGATCAGCGCAATGAACATCAGCCCGGACAGGCCTGGCGGCAGTACGTTCTTCACGACCCAGGGCAGCGCCATGTCCGGGTATTCGATGTTGGCATGCATCACCAGGGCCAGCAGACCGGGAAACACGATGAGCAGGGGAATGAGGGTCTTGGCGATGGCGGCGAACATCATCGAGGCGCTCGCATCCCACTGGGTTCTTGCGCCCAGAGTGCGCTGCAGGATTGCCTGACCACCACACCAGTACGCGGGTGACAGCACGATGGCGAGCCCCAGCAGCACACCCGGCCAGGGGAAGTCGGCATGGTCCGCCGGCAGATAGGCCTGCAGGTGAGTGGGATTTTCACCGATGAGCACCTGACCGAAAGCGCTCGCACCACCGGCGTCGTTGATACCCAGTGCGACGATGGCGATTCCGCCGAGAAACATGATCACCACCTGCAGGGCATCGGTGTACGCGACCGCAGCCAGGCCACCGGAGATGCTGTAAAGACCCACCACGGTGCCGGTCACGACGATGCCCACCCAGATCGGCCAGTCGAGATAGGACTGCAGGGTCAGCGCGATCGCCCAGAGTGCAACGGCAATCGCAAACAGGGCAAAGGTGCTGGCAATCACGGCCGCGAGTACCCGCACGGGCTGGTTGTAGCGCAATCCCAGATATTCCGGAATCGAGTACACGCCCGCCCGCCAGTACAGAGGAATGAAGACCAGTGATGCGAGGATCATCGCAGGAATCGCGCCGATCCATTCGAAGTTGGCCTGAGCGATGCCTACACGGTAAGCGCCACCGGATGCTCCGACATAGTCGTTGGCGCCTATGTTGGTGCCGATGATGGAAAGGCCGATGACCCACCAGGTCAGGGAGCGGCCGGCGAGAAAGTAGTCCCGCGCATCGTGTACCCGGGTGCTGATCCTTAAACCCACAGCCACAATGATGACCAGATAGGCGATGATGATCGTCAGATCGAATGGATGCACTGGCAGGAAAACTCCGGCCGCCTGGTGAGGGCAGGAATCCCATCCTGCCGAATCCGGCGCTGGCATGGCAAGCTGCGCATCAGATTTACAGGTGAGGAGGGGTCATGGCAATCAAAGTGATAGGGGCGGGGTTCGGACGTACAGGAACCCTGTCGTTGAAACAGGCACTCGAGAAACTCGGATATGCGAAGTGTTACCACATGATGGAACTCGATATCACCCGGGATGAAGATCTCGCCTGGTGCGCGCTGCACCGCGGCGAAGCGGTTGACTTTGATCATCTGTTTGCCGGCTATCAGTCTTCTGTTGACTGGCCGTCGTGTAATTTCTGGCGGGAACAGCTCGCCCATTATCCCGCGGCGAAGGTGGTGTTGAGCGAACGCGATCCTGAACGCTGGTACACCAGTGTGATGAGCACCATCTACCCGTCCAGCAAAGCGATGCGCGATGTACCCGATGCCGCCGTGCAGCGGCGGGTGAAGATGGTTTACGAAGTGATCTGGGACGGCGTTTTCGGCGGTCGGATCGAAGACAGGGATCACGCCATCGACGTTTACCTGCGCCATAACCAGGCTGTGAAGGATGCGCTCCCCGCAGACCGGCTGCTGGTATTCGAAGCGCATCAGGGCTGGCCACCGTTGTGTGAATTCCTCGGGACTGCAATCCCGGACGAAGACTTCCCGCGGGTGAATACTACGGAAGACTTTCAGGCCATGCTGCGCACACGCAGGTAGCGCTACGCGCCCCGGCAGTCGGCACATCAGCAGCAGCCGGCATCCTCGCAGCACTCTTCGATCAGGTAGTCCACCAGAGCGCGCATGGTCGGATAGTTGGCCGTGCAGCGCAGCACCCGCCCTTCCCGGTTCTGGGAGACCAGACCCGCGGCGACCAGATGGGCGATGTGATGCGACAGAGTCGAGCCCGGAATCTGGATACGCTCCCTGAGCTGACCGACCGGGAGGCCTTGCGGACCAGCGCGCACCAGGGTGCGGTAGAGGGCGAGACGGGTTTCGTTACCCAGACTTTCCAGCGCGGCTGCAGCGGCAGTGAGTTCCATGGTGGCTCCCTTTTTCCTCTTCCTTGGTCCCCGCGCCTCCCGTCGCCTGTGGCATGTTTTCCCGGGAGACGGGTGTCTGCACGCTTAGATCGGCTTAGATAATTCTATAAAACTAGAAATAACGAAATGATATTGGACGTGCTGCCAGTGGTGCGTATTATTTCGAACATTCTCGAAATTACCAACAGGAAATGATCATGCGGGTACAACTGGCACTCAATGTCGACGATCTCGAACGCGCCATCGACTACTACAGCGCTGTTTTCGGCGTCGGGGTCAACAAGCGGGAACCCGGTTATGCCAACTTCGTGGTGCAGAACCCGCCGCTGAAACTGGTGCTGTTCGAGGCACCGGGCGCGGAACGACTGAACCATGTGGGTTTCGAACTCTTCGACGATGCGCCCATCGAGGCGATGGCCGAGCGGCTGGCGGCTGCCGGTCTGCTCAGCGAACGTCAGCAGGGGGAAGTGTGCTGCTACGCCAGACAGAACAAAGCGATCAGTCACGACCCTCAGGGTCTGATGTGGGAGTGGTACCGGGTGCTGGAGGACTCACCGACGTTCTTCGCAGTCGACCGCGAAGGCGAGGCCGGTAACGGGCAACACGAGAAGACTCAGCCATTCGTTGGCGAACTGACAGCCTGTGGTACCGGGCGCGGTTGCTGCTGACAGCGGCTGTTGCTGAGGGTGGTCAATTCTCGAGCTTCTGCAGCAGGGCGCGAATCGCATCGAGTTCATAGCTCGCGTGCAGCGCATCGTCGGAGTGCAGGGTGGCGACACCTGCCTGGTTAAACCAGCGCACGTCCAGCAGCTCGGATTCGTCCCACGCGCCGATGGGGTCGTCCATCGGTGCGGCATAGACCATGTGCAGAGCGCGTTTGTAAGGGTAGGGCCCGATCTCGATCAGCTCGGGCACATGAATGGACAACTCCTCTTCGAGCTCCCGTTTCACTGCGTATTCCGGCGATTCGCCCCGTTCTATGCGACCACCGGGCAGCCCCCAGCGGCGGTCTTTCTTACCCCAGAAGCTCGAATGCACCGCCAGCAGGTATTCGCTCTCGGCGCTGAGCTGCTGGCGGAACAGGATACAGCGGGCGGTCTTGTAGGGGTGACGCATGGGAACAGTATCCCAGCCCTCCCTGCCCCGGGCCAGGCACGCGGGTCATTCCGGCAGCGCGAATGCCATCAGGTGATCGCCCGGTGGATTGACCCCGCTCCAGTGACCGCCTGCGGCAACCACAACATACTGGCGTCCATCGGGACGCAACTGATAGATCATGGGGGTCGAATTGGCGGCCGTGGGCAGATCGGCTTCCCAGAGGGTTTCCCCCGTCGCCGCACTCAGCGCCCGGAATTTGTGTTCATTTGCGGCGCCGATGAACACCAGCCCTGAGGTGGTGATGCTCAGTCCGCCGATACCCGGCACGCCTTTAATCCACCAGAAGGGGAAGGGGGCCATATTCCGTGTGGTACCCAGAGGCACGCTCCACAGCAGCTCACCGCTCACCAGATCGATGGCGTCGATCGTCGCCCAGGGGGGTTCTGTGCAGGGCACTCCGAGGGGGGAGCTGACGATGCCGGTGTCCACGCAGTAGGGTGTGCCTGCCTGGGTCTGGCCGAACTCGGGGCAATCCTTGCGCGGGATGAGCCGACTCCAGGCGGCCATGCGCCAGGTGATCACCACCATGAGCTTGCGATCCGGATCGATGGCGGGTGAACCCCAGTTGTTTCCGCCGCCATTGGTCGGCATCAGAATCGAGCCCTGCAGGGACGGAGGTGTGTAGATGCCCTCATTGCGCAGTTCGGCGATTCGATCCCGGCACACGCCCCGGTCCCAGAACGTGAAACCCCAGGCATCCTCCGGTGTGATCGACGACACCAGGTGCGGCAGATGGGTGGGGAAAGGCTGGGTCGGCGAGAGATACTCTCCGGGCACCGGATCCTGGGGTACCGGCCGCTCCTCTACCGGATACAGCGGCACACCGGTTTCCCGGTTGAGCACGAACGTCATCCCCATCTTGGTTACCTGCACCAGAGCGGGAACCGTGACGCCGTCTATTTCCAGATCGATCAGGGTGGGCTGTGCAGGGGTGTCGTAGTCCCAGAGGTCGTGATGCACCATCTGATACTGCCACACGACCCGACCGGTATCGCCATCGAGAGCGATGACCGAACTCGAGTAGGCGTCCAGGCCTTCGCGGTGGCCGCCGTAGTAGTCCGGATTGGTGTTGCCGGTGGGCACAAAGACCAGGTTGCGCGCTTCGTCCACGGCGATGATCGACCACACGTTGGTGGTACCGCTGCGGTAATTGCCATCGGGATCCCGGGAGGCCATTTCCGGTGGGACCGGGTTCCAGGCCCAGGCCAGTTCTCCGGTGCGCACATCGTAGGCTCGGACCACGCCGCTGGGTGCATCGATCCGCTGGTTGTCCAGGACCATGGAACCCGTTACCGCCAGATCGTGGATGATGGCGGGTGGAGAGGTGACGCCATACTCCATGGCGAGATGACGGGAGATGCCGGGAGTGATATCGACCTCGCCGTCCTTGCCGAAGTCCGGACAACGCTTTCCGGTCGCGGCATCGAGCGCGAAGATCCGCGCATCCAGTGTGGCCGTTATGATCCGGTGTTCACAGAAGCCCTCCTCTCCCGAGCGCCAGCTGCTCACACCCCGGCAGTTGGGCAGTACGGCCTCCGCATCCATGTCCACTTCCGGATCGAACGACCAGCGCTCTTCGCCGGTCTCCGCATCCAGGGCGAACACCCGGTTGAAGGGCGAGCAGTAGTAGAGGGTGTCGTCGATGAGGATTGGCGTGGCCTGGAAGGAGGACTGACTCAGAAAGCGGCCATCGCCCCGTGCGGCTTCGCGGTAGTCGCCCGAATTGTGCACCCAGGCTTCGGTGAGCCATGCCACGTTCTCGGGCGTGATCTGATCGGCGCGGGAAAAATGGGTGCCGCCGGGTGTTGCGCCATAGGCGGGCCATCCCGCGACGGTGCCACCAGTGACCAGACCGGTTGGAGCATTCTGACTGCAGCCCGCCAGAGCCGCAGCTAGAAGCAAGGAGCAGAGCATTCCGGCAATCTGTTTCATCAGGTTATACCTAGCAGGGATCGAATCTGTTCGACGGGTAAACGCCGCCCGTATTCCGAGAGTTCGAAGGCTTCCGCGTAGCGGCTCTCTTTCCGGTAACGTCGGGCGATCGCGCGGGGACGACGGCCATAGAAATCCGCCAGCCAGTCGCGACGTGGCTCGCGCACCGGTGTGTTTTCCACATGAGGCAGCCACTCGAAGACCTGGGACTCATGGCACGCCAGCAGGCCCACGACCGCGTCGAAAACCGGATCGATGTCGAGCACCACATCAGCCCGGAAGGGTGCAGGCCGGGTGAAGAAATCGGCCATGGCGAGCACCACAGGATCTGCCGGCAGCGCGGAGACTGAGGGTTCGACTGCTGGTACCCGCAGGAGATAGCAGGCGTCCTGCACCAGCAGTGCGGTCGCGCGATGATCGGGATGGTAGTCGCAGGTCCGGTGGGTGACCACCAGGTCTGGCGCGAAGCTGCGGATGCTGCGGATCAGGCGACCGCGCAGCTCGAGGTCTGTCGTCAGCTCGCCGTCCTTCACATCCCAGATTTCGAGTTCGGCGCCCACGGCGTCTGCGGCCCGGGCGGCCTCTGCAGCACGCCGGGTGGCGAGGCTCGCCCGATCCAGCAGATGGTGGCCGGCCGAGCCGTCGGTGAGACAGAGTATGCCGATCCGGCTGCCCCGGGCGGCCTGGGTGATCATCAGACCACCCGCATGAAATTCCGCGTCATCCGGGTGGGCGCCGATAACGAGAATTCGTTTGAAGTGCGTATCCTGTGAAGGCTGGCCCATTAACGAGATCCGCTTACAACTGCCCGCCGGGGTTTTACATCAACCGGTCGCGTACTGGATAGACTCTGCCTCTCCAGGGTCAATGCGATCAGGATGTGACTGCGGACGGGACACAGACTAGCAGAATGGGCAGAGACTACCGATTCCTCATCGGACGCCAGTTCCTGGCGGACGGTGGGCTGTATTTCGTGCAAGGCCTGTCCACCGGTGACAGCCCGCCGGTCATCGAAGCCGGACTGAGCCCCGATGATCCCCCTTCCCATCGTTTTTCCATCGGCGACGTGATCCGCGGGCTGCTGGTGGAAGAAGAAATCGAACTCTTCAATCCCAACTATCTCAGCGCACGCTGAGGCGTGCATGCCATTGTTCCGAGTCTGTCCGGTCGCGCTGCTGGTCGTTTCAGCCGGCATGTGGTGAGATTGGCCACCCGTTGAGGGCCTGAACGACTGGACGTCCGTCCCAAGGCCCGCTTCGCTGCGGTTTGAGGGACATCGCAGAGTTGGAACACCTGTTGCTTGTCTTTCCTCCAGCATCGACCCGATGAGAGAGAGCCATGCTCAGAATCCAGACCTTATCGAAGACCTACCCTAACGGCGTACGCGCCCTCGATGGTGTCAGTCTCGACATTCCGAAAGGCATGTTCGGCCTTCTCGGTCCCAATGGTGCCGGTAAATCCACACTGATGCGCACGATCGCCACGCTGCAGGTTCCGGATGCGGGGGCCATCCGGCTGGATGATATCGACGTACTCGCACAGCCCATGCGACTGCGTCGGACGCTGGGTTATCTGCCTCAGGAGTTTGGTGCATATCCGCGGACCTCGCCGCTGGTGATGCTCGATCACATTGCGACACTCAAGGGTGTCGGGCGAGGTGAGCGCAGGGAGGTGGTGGAACAGCTGCTGGTGCAGACCAATCTGTGGGACGTGCGGAAGAAGAGTATCGATTCCTTCTCCGGCGGCATGCGCCAGCGCTTCGGCATCGCTCAGGCGCTGATCGGCGATCCGCATCTCATCATCGTGGATGAACCCACTGCCGGACTGGATCCGGTGGAACGGAGGCGTTTTCACAACCTCCTGACCAAGATCAGTGAGGAGGTGGTGGTCGTGCTGTCCACACACATCGTTGAGGATGTGGCAGACCTCTGTCCGCGCATGGCGATCATGGGAGAAGGTCGCATCCTTATCGAAGGGGAGCCACAGCAGCTGATGGGCCGTCTCCAGGGTCATCTCTGGCGACGAGTGGTCGATCTGGATGAAGCGCCCGGCCTGCGGGCAGAACTGCCGGTGGTGTCCACACGGCTGACCGGCGGTCGCATGGAGCTTCGTGTGGTGTCCGAAACGGGACCTGGGGACGGCTTCGAGGCGGTGGGTGCAACCCTCGAGGACGTCTACTTCGCAACGCTGAAACAGCACGGCCTTGGCCTGGATCTGGACTGAGGCGGCGCAGATGTTTCTCTCCGTATTCGGTTTCGAGTGTCGCTACCAGAGCCGGTCGCCTCTGTTCCTGGTGGTTGCCGGACTGTTCTTCCTGCTCGGCTTCCTGATCATGGCATCCGAATCGGTGAGCGTCGGTGGTGTCGGTGACAACCTCAATTTCAACGCCAGTTTCGCCATCCTGCAGATCCAGTACACGCTTTCGATCCTCGGTATGTTTGCCGCCGTCGCCTTCGTGGCGAGCGCGATCACCCGTGACTACGAAACGCTGACAGCCGAAATACTCTTCGCGACCGGTGTAGACAGGGTCAGTTATCTGCTCGGACGATTTGCCGGTGGCACACTGTTTGCTGTGCTCACCGGACTGGCGGGTCTGCTGGGTACACTGACCGGTTCGCTCATGCCCTGGCTCGACCCGGAACGCCTTGGCCCCTTCACACTCGCGCCTTACGTCTTCGGTATCTGGGCAGTGATCGTGCCCAATCTGCTGGTCATCTGTGCACTGTTTTTTGCTGTCGCGGCATTGACCCGATCCCTGCTCGCGGCGTATGTGGCGGCACTCGGATTCATGATTGCCTACATTGTGCTTGCTGCGGTGACCGACCAGGAAACCATCGGCACCATGGCACTCGCCGATCCTTTCGGCATGGTCGCCTTCGATGAAATCACCCGTTACTGGACGGTTTTCGAACGGAATTTCGCCATGCCGGCTTTTGCGGACACTCTGCTCATCAATCGGCTGATCTGGCTTGCGATGGCAGCGGGCGCGCTGCTGTTCACCACCTGGCGCTACCGTTTCTCACTGGCACAAAGCAGGTTCCGCTGGCCACGCCTGGGGCGGGTCCGTAAGGACCGGAGTGCACCTGGCAGCCGTCTGGCTGTGCTGCGCACGCCCGCCGGCGAGGGCAGCACGATTGCGCGTCTGCTTTCCCAGTTGCGCATCGATGTACGGGGCATGACCCGCAGCGTGCCGTTTTACGTACTGCTTGCCTTCGGCATGCTGCAGGTGATCGGCAGCTACATCGGAGCGGCCACCCAGCTTTTCGGCACTCCCGTGTACCCCGTGACCGGCCTGCTGGTGCAGGTGGTTGGCGGCAGTTTCAGCCTCGCTGTGTTCATCATCATCATCTACTACTCGGGTGAGCTGGTACATCGGGAGCGCCAGGCGAAGCTGCACGAGATCATCGATGCCACACCCTTCCCCAATGTGGTGATGGTGCTTTCGAAGGTTGGTGCATTGTGGTTTGTGATCACCGCACTGCTTGCCATCGTGATGCTGACCTCGATCATCGTGCAGTGGTTCATGGACTACCATCGCCATGAACTGCTGCTGTATGTGCAGAGTCTGTTTGGTGTGCTCGGGAGCTGGTATTACCTGTTGTGCGTACCGGCAGTGCTGATTCAGGTCCTGTCGCCGAACAAATTCCTCGGCATGGTCATCTTTCTCGCAGTATTTCTCGGGCTGCTGACGCTGCCCAGCCTGGACTTCGAACACTTCCTGTACCGCTATGGGATACCGGATGCACCCTACTCGGACATGAATGGCTACGGTCATTTTATTGTGCCGATGGTGAATTTTGCCCTCTACTGGTTTCTGTTTGCCGGTCTGCTCCTCACCTGTGCGCACCTGTTCTATACCCGGGGCTATGCGGGGGGATGGCGGGAGCGCCTGCGGACTGCGAGATCCCGGGTCACTCCGCGGGTGGTCGCGGTCAGTATTGCGCTCTTTTCAGGCTGGGTCGGATCGGGGGCCTGGATTTTCTACAACACCAATGTACTGAACGAGTATCTGACCAGCGATGACCGGGAAGCGCGCAGCGCCGACTATGAAAAAGCCTATAAGGCTATCGAAGACCTGCCGAAACCCGAAGTCGTGGACGTCGATCTGCGGGTCGACCTCTATCCGCAAGAGCGACGCCTGCACTCAACAGGCGCTGCTCGACTGGCGAATCGCAGCGAAGGCGATATGCACGCCGCCCATTTCACCCTGTCTCCGCTGCTCAAAGTCGAGTCCCTGCAGCTCGAAGGCGCCGAGCTGGTCGAAGCAAACGAGCTTCTTGGTTACCGGCAGTTCAAGTTCGATTCACCGCTCCCTCCGGGTGCCGAAGCAGTGCTTCGCTGGGATCTGGTCTGGACCAATGAAGGATTTCCGAACAGCGGTTCCACTACCCGGGTCGTGGCAAATGGCACCTTCGTCAACAATTTTGAAATCATGCCGCTGCCGGGGTACGTGCCGAATCGGGAACTGCAGGACAACAATGTCCGCCGTAAGTACGGTCTGCCCCCGGTCGAGCGACTGCCGCCGCTCGGGGACCCGACGGCGCTGAAGATCGGTCAGTTCGGGGTCGTGAACCGCTCCCGCTTCCGCGCCACGGTTTCCACAAGTGCGGACCAGATCGCGCTGGCGCCCGGATACCTGCTGGATGAGACGCTGGAAGACGGCAGGCGCACCTTTATCTATGAGATGGATGCCCCCATCTGGCCGTTCGTTTCCATCACTTCGGCACGGTATGCGGTGGCTTCGGATCACTGGAACGATGTGGTACTCGAGGTCTATCACCATTCCGCTCATGGCTTCAATGTGGCGAGCATGATCGAGAGCAGCAAGCGCTCGCTGGATTATTTCACCCGTGAATTCTCGCCCTATCAGTACCGCCAGTTCCGTATTCTTGAATTTCCTGCCTACGAGCGATTTGCCCAGTCCTTCCCGAACACGATTCCCTACTCTGAGGCGATCGGTTTCATTGCCGATCTGCGCGACGAGAAGGACATCGACTATGTCTTCTATGTGACTGCCCATGAGATGGCGCACCAGTGGTGGGGCCACCAGGTGGTAGGTGCACAGATGCAGGGCATGACGCTGATTGTCGAAACCCTTGCGCAGTACTCGGCGCTGATGGTGATGAAGGAAGCCTTCGGTGATCAGAAAATGCGCCGCTTCCTCAAGTATGAGCTCGACCGCTATCTGCAGGGGCGCGGCGGTGAACTGATCGAGGAGCAGTCTCTGCAGCGGGTGGAGAATCAGGGCTATGTGCACTACCGGAAGGGCAGCCTGGTGATGTACGCCCTGCAGGACGCCATCGGCGAGGATCGGGTCAATGAAGCATTGCGCGCGTTCATCGCGACCTGGGGGTATCGGGAAGATCTGTTCCCCACTTCGACCGACCTGATCGAAGCCTTCCGCGCGGTTGCCGGCAGCGAGCACCAGCAGCTGATCACCGATATGTTCGAGAAGATCGTGCTCTACGACCTCAAGGTCACCGCAGCGTCGGTCGAGCCCGCAGAACACGGCTACCAGGTTGAGATGACGATCTCAGCCCGCAAGTTTGAAGCGGACGGCGCCGGTGCCGAAACCGAGATGCCCCTGGAGCAGACCCTCGAAGTGGCGGTGTTCCCCGCGAAGACTGAAGAAATGGGGGATGAGGATCTGCCGGAACCTCTGCTCCTCGTGCGGGAAGTCATCCGCAGTGGCGAGCAGACCCTGCGTTTCGAACTGCCGCCGGACTCAGCCCCGCCGGATCGTGTCGGTGTGGATCCCTTTGTGAAGATGATCGACCGCAATCCGGACGACAATCTGCGCTCACTCTGAACCGAGTATTTCCAGAGTCCACAGCGTGACGGTAAGGGGGCGCTTGAGATAGAGGCCGCCACCAGCGGCGATGTAGTGCGGCAGCAGGCGCTTCCGGTACCAGGCTGCGGGACGGGTAATCTGAGCCCGGTCGGTACGCTGCCGATCACATACCGCGAGGTCTTCTTTTGTCAGCACTCCGAGAAACAGCGCGCCTCCTGTCAGCGCTGCAAGATTGCCGATGGCCCGCTCACATGCAGCGTCGTCCAGGTAGGCGAGCACGTCGTTGCAGACGACCAGATCGGCGCTGACTGTGTTCTGATAATCGACCACTGAACCTCTGGTCCAGCCGTAGCGTTCACACAGATACTCACTGAATTCCACCCCTTCGCAGCGGGCGCGCGGAAAGCACCGACCGAGGGCTCTGAGTACCGTGCCTGTGCCACAGCCGATGTCGATGATGCGCTTGACCGGCACTTCCAGATGACGCAGATAAGCGGCAATGAACTCCGCCTGACGGCGCGCCGCGGCAGGCGTGACCGCCCGGGTGTCGGGATTGCGGTAGAAGCGATCATAGTAGGCTTTGTCGAATCGGGGCATGAGCGGGAGGTCTGGCGGCGTGACAGCCCGCATTCTACAGGCGCGCGAGGCGCGCGGCTTCCGTCTCCGCTGCCGGACAGATCGATCTTAAAAATCTGCGGTGATCTGAGATAAGCTGGCAGTCCGGGCAGGGAGGCTGGAGTGTCCAGCCGGGCTCGCGACGGAAAAAAAGTTGGATCAAAGGTCTGACAGAAGTCCGGTTAGACAAAGTCCGGTTAATTGCAGGGGGACAGGCGATGGGTGATGTGATTGCAGAACTGATCCAGGCGTTGGGCGCAGATTGTGTGATCACCGGAGATGCGGTGCAGGAGCGCGCTTCGGGTATCTGGCGCAAGGATCCCATCCAGGCCAAAGCGCTGCTGCGACCGAGAAACACCGGGCAGGTGAGCAAGGCGCTCGCGATCTGCAACGCCCACGGTCAGAGCGTGATTGCACATGGCGGACTGACCGGGCTGGTCCAGAGCTCGATCACCCAGCCTGCCGATATCGCGCTGTCACTGGAGCGCATGAATGTGATCGAAGAGGTGAATCCTGTCGATCGCATCATGACGGTGCAGAGTGGCGTGGTGCTGCAGAAAGTGCAGGAGACCGCTGAAGAACACGGTCTGCTGTTTCCGCTCGATCTGGGCGGACGGGGCAGCTGTACCATCGGCGGGAACATTTCCACCAACGCCGGTGGCAACCGGGTGATCCGCTACGGCATGGCCCGGGATATGGTACTGGGTCTGGAGGCCGTGCTCGCCGACGGCACCGTGGTCTCCTCGATGAATCAGATGATCAAGAACAATGCCGGCTACGATCTCAAGCAGCTTTTCATCGGCACTGAAGGCAGTCTGGGTGTGGTGACCCGTGCGGTACTGCGGCTGCGCGAGAAACCGACCACCCAGGCAACCCTGTTTGTGGCAACCGACGAGTTCGGCAAGCTGGCGAAATTCCTTAAACATATGGACTCACGGCTCGGCGGGACACTGTCTGCGTTCGAAGTCATGTGGAACAACTTCTACACCCTGGTGACCACCCCCCCGGCCACCAATCAACCGCCGATCGTCCAGGACTACCCGTTCTATGTGCTGGTCGAGGCGATGGGCAGCGATGAAGCTCAGGCCGAAGCGGCGCTGGCTGAAGCCTACGAGCAGGGTCTCATCGTGGATGCGGTGGTCGCGCAGTCCGAGGCTCAGCGCATGCAGTTGTGGGCCATGCGCGATGACGTGGCCCAGACATTCCGCTATGCGCCCAACTTTGCCTTCGATGTGAGCCTGCGCATCTCACACATGGAAGACTATCTGAAGGAGGTCAATGCCCGCCTCGCCGCCAGTTACGGCGAAGTCCACAATTTCACCTTCGGTCATATGGGTGACGGCAATCTGCATCTGGTGATTTCGGTGGGTGAGGGTGGTGCCGAGGTTCGTGAAGAGGTGGAGCGCAGTGTGTATGAGCCTCTGGCGGCGATTTCAGGATCAGTCTCCGCCGAACACGGTGTCGGTCTGGAAAAAAAACCCTATCTTGGTATATCCAGAAGCGAGACAGAAATCGGGCTGATGCGTGCACTCAAGCGCACACTGGATCCGAAGGGCATCCTGAATCCGGGGAAGATCTTCGATATGACCGCATCGACATGATGGTTACAGCTCGAAACACGTTCACCGGCGACGCCATATGGTGAAAGATCTCCACTACGCTTCACTGTCCGAAGTCTGTGCGCGCATAAAGAGCGGTGAACTGACTTCCGTGCAGGTAACGACGGCACTGCTCGCGCGCATCGGCGATCTGGACCGCAGCCTGCACGCCTATGTGCGGGTGCTTGCGGACAGGGCACTGGAACAGGCCGCGGCACTTGATGCGCGGCGTGACGCCGGCGCACCCCTCGGCGCGCTGCACGGTGTGCCGATTGCGCTGAAAGATCTGTTCCATACCCGCGGTATCGCCACTGCGAGCGGTACCCTGGTGATGGCGGATTTCGTGCCGGATACGGACGCCACGGTGGTCACGCGTCTGCAGCAGGCAGGTGCTGTGATCATCGGCAAGACCCAGCTCACTGAAGGCGCATTCGGTGTCCATCATCCCGAGGTTGAAGCGCCGCGCAACCCCTGGAACCCGGACTACTGGCCGGGTGTCAGCTCATCGGGTTCCGGTGTTGCCGTGGCCGCCGGGCTTGCCTACGGCGCGCTGGGTACGGATACCGGAGGCAGCATCCGTTTTCCGTCGGCCTGTTGCGGCATTGTCGGTATCAAACCTACCTACGGAAGGGTGAGCCGCCACGGGGCATTCCCCCTGGCGGAATCCCTCGACCACGTAGGGCCCATGACCCGCTCGGTTGCGGATGCTGCACGCATGCTGCAGGTGCTGGCGGGTGCGGATCCTCTGGATCCCACCAGTCTGTCCGATGCGGTACCCAACTACTCTGCCGCCCTCGGTGATGGGATTCGCGGTCTTACCCTGGGTGTGGACTGGGACTATGTGTCGGAAGGCGTGGAAGCCGCGGTCGTAGACACAGTGCGTGAGGCTGTCCCGGTATTTGAAACTCTTGGTGTCAAGGTACGGGAGGTGAGACTGCCGGCGGCCTATCGAAGGCTTGTGAAAGAGTGGGGCATCACCTGCGCGGTCGAGTGCGCGCGCGCCCACCGGCAGTACTATCCGGCCAGCAGGTCGCTGTATGGTCCAGTGCTCTCCGGACTGATTGAACTTGGCCTGCAGCCGCCTCCTGGCGCCTACGAAAGCCTGGCTGAGCTGCGGGTGCAGTTCCGTACCGAACTGGATGCCCTGCTTAACGAAGTCGAGATGCTGATTTCGCCCTGCATGCCGATGCTGCCACCCACCGTGGCGCAGATGGCCGGGCAGTCCGAGGCGATTGTCGGTGGCGCGGCAGATTTCATCACGTTCACCGCGCCATTCGATTATTCGGGGCATCCCACCCTCACTCTGCCCGCCGGACTGGCGGCGAACGGACTGCCGAAATCCTTCCAGCTCATAGGTCGCTGGTTGAGTGAGGCCAGGATGATTCAGGCCGGTGCGGCCTATGAGCGGGTGGTGGCATTCGACCGGCACCCGCCGCTCTGAGTGCGCTTTTCGAATAGGTTGAGTGTTCGGGTGTCTCATGTCCGGAATTCTCGAAGCCACGCCGTACGACGAACTCAACCAGGTACTCACCTATCTGGTCTCGGGGGTTCAGGACGTTCTGCGCAGTAATTTTGTCGGCGCCTATCTGCAGGGTTCCTTTGCCATTGGTGATTTCAGCGAGTTTTCCGATTGCGACTTCATTGTCATCGCGGGCGATGACCTTTCAGACAGTGAGCTCACCGCTCTGCAGAAGCTGCATAAAGACCTTCAGCGATTGCCTCACCCCTACTGGCCGGTCAACCTCGAGGGGTCCTATGCGCCGAAAGACATATTGCGCCGCTGGACGGTTGAGCCAAGGGATCCGCCGGGAGAACCGCGCGATGCGGATTGGGGAGATCCCGGCATGGATGGGGTGCCCGCCCGCTGTTACCCATTCTGGTATCTGAATCATGGATCCAATACGCTGATTCGCTCAGAACATGACAACAGTCAGGTGGTCCGCTGGACCTTGCGGGAAAAAGGCGTGCGCCTGAGTGGTCCTGACATTGCCAGTCTGATTGACCCGGTATCAGCTCATGATCTGCAGGCGGAGGTGCGGGAAACCATGGATATCGCCATCGATTCAGGTCTGTCGATGCCCATGTTTGCTTACCAGGCTTTCTGGGTCGGCCTGTTCTGTCGCATCCTGCACACCATGGCAACCGGCCAGGTGACGTCAAAAAAAGAGGCGATGGGGTGGGCACAGGCTGCACTGGATCCCTCCTGGCAGGGTTTGATTGTCCGTGCACTTTCGCTGCGCAAAGGTGATGCCGAACAGGCAGCCATGCCACCCGACCCGGAGGATGAGGCAGCAACACGCGCGTTTGCTGCCTGTTGCAGGAACATGGCGGATGCCATGGTGCAGGAGTGTGCTGTCTGATCGGGCCGCAGCCTCAGCAATCTGCGCGATCCCCTACAGCCAGCGTCTTACCTTCGCCCGATAGTCGAGGTACGCCTGACCGAAGGTCTGGGCCATAAGTTTCTCCTCATGGCGGACAAAGCCGAACTGGAGAATCAGCACGAAGGGAATCAGTACCAGCCAGCAGAGCGGATTGTTGAGCAGCAGCGCGGTTCCCGCGAGGGTCAGGATCATGCCGCTGTACATGGGGTTTCTGGTGAAGGCAAAGGCGCCGCTGGTCACCAGCGCGGTCGATTCGGTGAAAGGGATGATGTTGGTCCCGGCTTCTGCAAACAGGCGCGAACCCCACACCGCCAGCCCGATGCCCAGCCCGATGGGGAGGATGCCGAGCAGAAACCACGGGGCAGGCAGCAGGCTGCCTGCTGTGGTGAAACCGATTATGATCATCGCAAGCAGTGCCACCACGAAATAATGGGGTGGCAGAATCTTCGGCGGGGTCACTTCAGCCTCCGCGTCGATGGTTGATCTGATCATTCAGCAGCGTCTGCTGTGCCGGTGTGAGGGAGGCGTAGAACGCATCGAAGGCCGGTACCAGAGCCGTCATGGAAGTCTGGGTTATTGTCATTGCCCCCGCCATTTCCCTCAGGGCGCTGGGAGCATCGGTGACGTTCAGCCCCTCGCAGCGTTGCTGCATGCCGCTGCGCCATTCGTCGATCACCGTGATCGCGGGCGCCAGGGTGGTGCGCTGCGCGTCGCTCAGATCCAGGGCGACGATCAGGTATGCCTCCAGCAGCTGCACGCCCACAGGATCCAGACGATCGCAGTGTTCGCCGATCTCGCTGGCAGCACCCCGATCCAGGGCAGAATGGCTGGTGCCGCCACCGTGCCAGGCTGCAATGGCTGTGCCGGGGAGGAAGGTACTGGCGAGCACGGCACCGAGTGTGGCCAGGAGTGTGAGGCTGATCAGAACGCTGAGGAAAAGGTTGCGAATAATCATGTTGAGAGTCCGCTTGTGAGGAGGCACTAGGATCCCGATCCGGCGGCGCCGGATCATCTCCGGCGCGAGACATTTTGTAACAACAGGTTGCAGAAGCCGCATCCCGCAACAGGCTGTAACAGGGTAGTCCGGTCGGGGTGCCTATAATGGCACCATGAACGGTGCAGAGCACAGGATTCGTGTACTCCTTGTCGATGACGATGCGGAGATCCGCTCTCTGGTGCGTGAATACCTGGACGGCTATGGGCTGGAAGTGCTGACAGCCGGAGACGGCGCGCGGATGCGCCGCCTGCTGGAAACCGGCTCCCCGGACATCGTGCTCCTCGACATCATGCTGCCGGGTGAAGATGGCCTTACCCTGTGTCGTGAGATCCGCGCGCAACGGAATCTGCCTATCATTCTGCTCACCGCACTGGCCGGGGAAAGCGATCGGGTGGTCGGGCTGGAGATGGGTGCGGACGATTACCTGGTGAAGCCCTTTTCGACCCGTGAACTGCTTGCCCGAATCCGCGCGGTGCTGCGGCGCAGTTCGGACCGGATAGCCGTGCACCGCCCGGACAGTGTGGATCGATACACATTCTCAGGCTGGAGGCTGGCGCCGGGGCGGCGGCAGCTCTTCGATCCGGAAGGTGTGCTGGTCTCCCTGAGTGGCGGAGAGTTCGATCTGCTGCTGGCCCTGGTGCGGCATCCGCAGACCATCCTCAGTCGCGAGCGTCTGCTCGAACTCACCAAAGGACGCCCGGCGGATGCCTTCGATCGGAGCATCGATGTGCAGATCAGCAGACTGCGCCGCAAGCTGCGTGATCCCGAACTGATCAAGACGGTGCGTGGTGGTGGCTATGTGCTTGCGACGCAGGTGCAGGGTGACTGAAGCCGGCCGTTCCTTCGCGCGGATAGCCTGGGGCATCGTCGCAGGGTTCGTGTGCCTGCATGTCGGCAGTCTGCTGTTCTATAACCATGAAAAAATGGTATCCGAAGCAAATGCCTTCGCCATGGCGACGGTCGAGCGGGCGCTGTCGATTCACACCAGTCTCAGAGCACATCCGGAGCTGCTGGAGATGCTGCAGACGCCGCTGTTCAGCCTGGTGTACGTCCAGGAACCGCTGCAGTCACCGGAGCGGATCTGGCCGCACAGTGACGAAGTGCGTGTGGCGGTAGTCGCCATGCTGAAGGGGAGTGACAACGGCATACCTGCAGATGTGGGCGCGCGCGCGGCTGCGACCCGGCTCTGGTACACGAGTCGACCCCATGCGCCCGAACTGGTGGTACAGATGCAGCTCGGTGATCGCAGCTGGCTGCGGATCCGTGCCGGATCGCCGGGTGTGACTCAGGGTCATACTCTGGCGGCCGTCTTCGGGACGTCCATCCTCGGCGGGCTGGTGATGCTGATAGTGCTTTTCGCGACCCGTCGCTTCAGTCGGGCACTGCCGAAAATTACCGAAGCGGCGGACCGGGTCGGTCGTGAGTCCCGGTTGCTGCCCGTTGATGAGGCGGGACCGAAGGAGCTGCGGCGTCTTACGGAAGCATTCAATGCCATGCAGGCGCGGGTAAGCGGCCTTCTTGATGAGCGTCGTCTGATGCTCGGTGCTCTCTCTCACGATCTGCGCACCCTGGTCACCCGTCTCAGCCTGCGGATGGATGCCATTGCAGACGAACACCAGCGCGCACGAGCGGGACAGGATGTTGCCGCCATCTGTGAGCTGCTGGATGAAGCCATGGACTTTGCCAGGGAAGACGCCAGCGATGAGCAGCCGATCCCGGTGAATGTCTCTTCCCTGCTGCAATCCCTGGTGGATGATGCGCGCGACGCTGGCAAATCCGCCACCTGGGAAGGGCTGGATGATGTGGTGGTCACCGGTCAGCCTGTCGGCCTGCGTCGGGCCTTCGGGAATCTGCTCGACAACGGGCTGCGCTATGGTGATTCCGTACGGGTCAGGCTGTCTCAGGTGGGACTGATGATCCGCGTCGATCTGGTGGATGCCGGACCGGGTATTCCGGATACGGAGCG
The DNA here is from genome assembly GCA_041395945.1 of Pseudomonadales bacterium. Taxonomy (NCBI): domain Bacteria; kingdom Pseudomonadati; phylum Pseudomonadota; class Gammaproteobacteria; order Pseudomonadales; species Pseudomonadales bacterium. The sequence goes on along the minus strand of JAWKZN010000001.1, from coordinate 3,062,627 downwards.
GACCCGGGTTCTGCTGCCCTATGTGCGGCTCGAGGGCTCCCGGAGCCGGGATACCGGGGGCAGCGGTCTGGGTCTCGCCATCGCCAGCAACGTGATCCGTCGTCATCGCGGCACTCTGTCTTTCGTGGATGCGGACGACGGATTCACGGTGCGGGTAGAGCTTGGGTGCAACCCGGCGGCTTAACCGCACACCGGACTACTCAGCCAGTGCGCAGTGCGGACACCAGAGGTAGTAGCGGAACAGCCCCATCACCGCCCCGCCGGACAGCAGCACAATGGTGGCGTAGGTCGCGATATCGGCAGTCGGATTGCCGAATGCATTCAGCATCCCCGCCTGGGCGATAACATGGGTTGCAACGTAAATGACGGGATTGCGGGTTGGCTCCCGCGCGAAGAGCTTCCAGAGCACCACTGCCATCAGCAGATGCAGGAACAGTACGGTGGGTATCACCACGGACAGATAGTAGCTGCCGGTGAGATCGAGGTCAGCGGGTGCCAGGCCCATCCAGTAGATACCGAGCAGGTCTGTGAGTGGTGCACTCAGCAGACCGGCGAGTATCACCAGAATTACTCTGAGAATTCTCATGATCGCTACGCGAAGGTGAACAGACCCTGGTCGATCACCACATCCTGGTTCTGATTGGTGGTACGGAACAGCGCCCTGTTGCCATCCACCCACATCGAGACTGTCAGTGTGTCACCGGGCAGTACCGGCTTGGAGAACCGGCTCTTCATGCTCTTGAAGCGCGACGGGTCGCTCCCGCAGAGCGTGTGGAGGAGGGCTCGGCCGGTGAAACCCCAGCTGCACAGCCCGTGCAGGATCGGACGATCGAAACCCCCCATGGCGGCGAACGAGGGATCCGAGTGCAGTGGATTACGGTCGCCGGAGAGCCGGTATATGAGCGCCTGATCTTCGCGTGTCCTGTAGGTCACGGTATGGTCGGCGGGCCGCTCCGGAAACTGCAGTTTTTCCGCAGGCCCCCGGTCACCACCCCAGCCGCCTTCACCGCGGCAGAACATGCTCATGCTGGTCTTGAGCAGAGGCTTGCCGGTCGCCACGTTGGTGGACGTCGACTCGAACTCGACAACGGCCGCTGACCCTTTGTCATAGATGCCGGTGATTTTTCCGACGCTTTCGATTTCGCCGTCGGGCGGAATCTCACCGTAAAGTTCGATGGACTGTTCCCCATGCACCATCAGTGCCGGGTTGAACGAACCGATCTCGCCCATCGGCACGCCGCCACCGCCGATGATCACGGCAAAGGTCGGCAGCACTTTCTGGGGCAGATCCCGGGTGTTCTCCGTGGTGAACTGGAGTTCATCGGTACCGGCGCCAACACCCACGGCGTACAGCAGAGCGTCTTTGGAGGTCCATTTGCGCTTCACGGGTGTGCCGACGGCGCCGACGGCATTCGGATTGATAGGCACAGGTGCATCCTTAATATCGAGTGAGCAGGCCGGGTAATGTAGCGCATGCCCGCAAGCCGATGCCAGCGGATGGGCGGTTGTTGTCAGTTGAGATACACTTGGCGCGCTTTGCGAGGGCGGACAGCGGCAGCTGGAGCGCCGAATCTGCTGGATCTGCACCCCGCCGGCGCATTTACTCTTGATCGACTACAGACGAGCGATAGATGAATCACCCCCTGAGCCGCTTTGCACCTGCCTGGCTGCTGCTCCTGAGCCTTTTCCCGGTGAGTCCCGCGACCTGGGCGGCCGCCTATCAGTTACCCGAAAATGGTGACAACGTGATTGGCGCTGTCACCCGGCTGCGGCTGACCTACGACAGCACGTTCGCGGCGATCGCCGAGCAATATGGTCTGGGATTCCAGGAACTCATCGATGCGAATCCCGGCGTGGATCCCTGGATACCCGGGGATGGGACAGAAATCGAACTGCCGACTCAGTACGTGCTGCCCGATGCGCCGCGTGAAGGAATTGTGATCAATCTTGCCGAATACCGTTTGTACTACTTCCCACCCGGGGCCGATCATGTGATCACCTACCCGGTGGGCATCGGCCGTACCGAGTTTCCGACACCCCTCATCGAAACCCGGGTGGTGACCCGTATCGCGGAACCGAGCTGGACGCCGACCGCCGACGCGCGCAGGGAGCATGCCGAGCGGGGAGACATCCTGCCGCAGGTGGTGCCGCCGGGCCCGGAGAATCCGCTGGGGCCGCTGGCACTGCAACTGGCTGTTCCCGGTTACTTCATCCACGGTACCAACAAGCCTTTCGGTGTTGGCCAGCAGGTCAGCCTTGGCTGTATCCGCCTCTACAATGAACACATCCTGACGCTGTCAGAATTCGTATCCAGAGGCACGAGGGTCACGATTGTGAACCAGCCTGTGAAGGTGGGGACGCGTTACGACGAGTTCTATCTGGAGAGCCACCGGGAGCTGTTTGTGGAAGGCAGCGTGCCGGAACGGCGGGAGCAGGTGGGGAAACTGGTAAAAGAACGAGCTGCCAGTCTTGACTGGCAGCTCGTCGACGTCGCTCTCGAAAGCCTGACCGGTGTACCGGTCAGAATCTGACGATTACTTACGTGCGCAGCAGGTCTCAGCCATGCGCTTGGCGCGCTCGTTGGCTTCGTTCGCTGCGTTCAACGCGCGTTCTGCGGCAGACTGGGCGGCGCTGGCATTGCGGCTGGCGCTTTGAGCTGCTGCGGAAGCATCGTTGGCCGCGTTAGCGGCGGCAGATACCTGGCTCTCGAGTGCAGTCAGGCGATCCTTCATGGAGTTGATATCCGATGTGGACGCGCAACCGGTAAACAGGAGGGCCGCGGTTAGGGCTAAGAACAGATTTTTCACTTAAGGTCTCTCATGCTGACTAACAGGGCAGGCGCACCCTACCATAGTTGTAGAGAAATTAAAGAGGCTTGTAGGCATATTTCGTTGTTCTCAGACGGAAAATTCCCTGGCGACTGGTAATAAAGGAGGCAGTATGAACCGCTCACTCAGGGGTTCGGTAGCCGTTGTCGGGGTCGGGGAAACCGCTTACTTCAAACGCGGTGAAGCGCCGGATGCGGAGATCAAACTGGCCCTGAAAGCCGTGCTGGCCGCCTGCCAGGATGCGGGCATCGACCCCCGGACTATCGACGGCTTTTCATCCTTCAGCAACGACCGCAGTGATCCCTCGAGATTGTCGGCCGCCCTGGGCTGCCATGAGCTGCGGTTTGCCTGTATGCAGTGGGGCGGAGGCGGGGGTGGCGGCTCTGCTGCACTGGCGAATGCCGCGGCGGCAGTGGCAACCGGAATGGCGGACTGTGTGGTGGTATTGCGTGCCCTGGCTCAGGGACAGTTCGGCCGTTTCGGGCAGGGACCCCGGCGTAATACCATCAGCGGTGAATTTGCCCACACCGTACCTTACGGCCTCATGTCTCCGGCGCAGATGTTTGCAATGAAGGTGCAGCGCTTCATGCACGAACAGAGGGTATCGCAGAGCGCGCTGCGGGCAATCGCACTGGCGTCATACGAACACGCACAGAACAATCCGCGCGCGATCACGCACGGTCGACCCCTGGACGAAGCCACCTACGATGCATCCCGCTGGATCGTGGAGCCGTTTCATCTGTACGACTGCTGCCAGGAAAACGATGGCGCAGCGGCGATGGTTGTCGTCTCTGCAGAAAAAGCGAAGCAGTTCGAAAAGCCCGTGTACCTGCTGGGTGCGGTCGCGGGATCGCAGCATCGTGCGGGTGCGCCGGTGCACAACGCGCCCGATTACGCGACTTCGTCTTTCAAGACACTTGCGCCTCGGCTTTATGAAATGGCCGGTGTCGGCCCCGCTGACATCGACGTACTGCAGAGCTACGAAAACTTCACCGGCGGTGTGCTGATGAGCATTGTGGAACATGGTTTCTGTGCACCGGATGCCTGCAATGATTTCTTTGTGAAGGATCGGCTGCTCGCAGCCGGTGGCTCGCTGCCGCTGAATACCAGCGGCGGAAATCTTGCGGAATGCTATATGCACGGACTCGGTCTCAACATCGAAGCCGTGCGCCAGTTGCGCGGGGAATCCACCAATCAGGTGACTGATGCCGAGGTTTCCATGGTGATTTCCGGGCCCATGGTCACTCCGGTGAGTGCCTGTATTTTCGGGCGGGAGGCGACACTGTGAGCTATCTGAATGCAGGACTCCCCGCGCCGGCAGCCGACGCACTGGACGGGCCGTACTGGGAGGGTCTGCGCGGGGAAACCCTGTGCCTGCAGCGTTGCCGTTCCTGTCAGCGTTTCCAGTGGGGGCCGGAATGGTTATGCCACCGCTGTCTCAGTTTCGATCTCGACTATCAGCCCGTTGACCCGATCGGCAACATCTACAGTTTCGAACGGGTCTGGCATCCTGTCCATCCAGCCCTCCAGGCGCAGGGACCTTATCTGATCGTACTGGTACGCCTGCCCCAGGCGGATGATGTCCGTGTGGTCGGCAACCTGCTGGGAGATCCCCGGCAGGTGGTGCCGATCGGTGCACAGGTCCAGGGGGTGTTCGAGCACCATCCGGCGGGGGAATTCACACTGCTGCAGTGGCGCCTCCAAGTGACGGTGTAGGACGGTGCACCAGGCGGCATTCTCCCCGTGGCCGAGCTGATCACAGGCCATGGCACGATGGCGGAGTCTGCCGACAGGCGTTTTGAGACGCAATAATCTGAAAAACAGTGAACGCTGCGCTAGTATTTTCCCGATGGATGACCGATTTCGACTCGTGTTCCGTGGAGAGGTGCTCGAAGGGCAGCACCCTGCTGTGGTTCGCAAGCGAATTGCACAAGCGCTGAAACTCAGCGATGAGAAGAGCGAGGCCCTGTTTTCCGGCAAGGCTGTCGTGCTGAAGCGGGATGCCGATGAGAAAACCGCGAGCCGCTATCAGGCATTGTTTCAGAAGGCCGGTGCACGGCTGAGGCTGCTGCCGGTTGAAGCATCGTCGGTTGAAGCAGCGGTACGCAACGACCCCTCGGCCGATGACGCTGCAGAAGTTCCCGCCGAATCTCCAGCAGATGATGCACCCTCGTCAGCTACAGCTTCATACGAATCCAGTCTGTCTGTCGCGGTGGACTACGTTGTGCCGCCTGCCGTACCCGCTGCCGCAATCGAAGCGCCGGATTTTGCGGTAGCGGAACCCGGAGCCCTGATTAGCGAGCCGCGGCCCGGTGCTGCAGCAGATATTCCGGATGTGAACTTCGATCTGGCGGAGCGGGGTGCGGATCTGGGTTCGAAGAAGAGCGTACAGCCGGTTGTGAATCTGGCGGACATTCATTTCGAGGTGGCGGAAGTCGGCGCAGATCTGGGTGAGCTGCGCAGGTCTGTCGCGGCGGTCAATCCCGATATCTCGCACCTGAAACTTGTCGATGCCTGATTCTGTGTCGTGCGCGGTGTTGCAGGCGTGCGCCTTCCTGAGCGTGCTGCACACGCGGGAGCTTCAGTTCAACCCACGGTGACCTTCAGCGTCCGGTAACCGGCGTTCTCCATGGCCGTCGCCACCCGATCCTGGGTGTCAGGGCACAGCGCGATCATGGATCCGCCGCCGCCCCCACCGGTGAGCTTGGCACCCAGAGCACCGTTGGCACGGGCGATGTGTACCAGTTCTTCGAGTTCGGGTGTAGAAAGCTGCAGAGCGTTCAGATAGCCGTGACACAGGTTCATCAGCTCGCCGAGTTCCTGGAAATGGCCGTCGCGAAGTGCGTCGATGCCGGCGCCGGTGAGTGCGGCAATCTGGTCGAAGATGCCGTCGTAGCGTGACTGATAGTTCTGCCACGCTTTGCGGACACGGGCCACGGTATTTGCGGTTAGACTTTCCTTGCCCGTGATACCCACCACCAGCTGTACCGGATCGTTGATGCGCAGGCTGTCGAATCTCGCCTGCACGTCTCCGCTCTCACCATCCTGCTGACTGAGGCGCTGATAGACCAGCGGTGTGCCGTAGGTGGCGATGGTGTTGTCGATACCGGACGGTGTGCCATGGGCGGCTTTTTCGCACTCGTAAGCCAGGCGATTGATGGCGGCGCTGTCCAGTTTGAGTTCGTAGGCCCGATCCACCGCACGGATGATCGCGACAGCCAGCGCCGAAGATCCACCCAGGCCCATCGCCCGGGGCACGTGCGGTATCACCTCAATGGTCATGCTCTGCTGATCGAGCTGCAGTTGTGCAAGCACCGTATGCAGAATGCCGCTCAATCCCTGGCCGCTCCCGGCTTTCACTTTCTGCTCGAGACCCCAGCGCGGGATGACAAGATTGATACCCTCGCCGCCCTTGCGGACGAGAGATTCCACCGCCAGCGGAATGGGCAGAGCGATCGCCGGTCTGCCGTACACCACCGCGTGTTCGCCCAGCAGAATGATCTTGCCGCAGGCGGAGCTGCGTTCCGTGTGTTCGGGCAGCACAGTTCTGCGCGCGAGGTTCTTGACGATTTCCTGGGCTTTCCAGACTTTGATCTCGCCGCTTTCAATCAGCGCATCGACCACGTCATCAAAGAGATCTTCCGGTACTTTGGCGGAGCTGGCGACACTGCGTGCGTGGAGGGTCATGTGATTCTGCTGGATGCCGTCTGTCGACAGAGCCCGCAGAGCCGCGAAGTTCTGGGCGAGGCCCACCGTTGCCATGATTGCGGCAAGCTCCGGTGCATTCGGTGAGCCGAGCAGACGATGGTTGATGCGCACACTGGGATTGGTTTCCAGGCTGCCACCCACGGTGCCCACCTTCATCGGAATTTCGATCTCGCCGACCAGATCACCCTGCTCGTTTTTGTACCAGCGGGTCAGTGCGCTGTACCGGCCTGACCGGGCGGCGTACGCGTGGGCGGCGGCTTCGATGGCGCGCCAGTCGTTGCCGGTGGCGATTGCCAGGGCGTCGACACCGTTCATGATGCCTTTGTTGTGGGTTGCTGCCCGATAAGGATCCACCACAGCGAGGTCGTTGGCGAGGATGATGCCGTCTCTCACCTCTTCGCCGGTAAAGCCCTTGCCTTCGAGGTTTTTGCAGGGGATGCGCACACTGGCCCGGGATATCGCCCGGTCGGTGAGATTCGAGAGAATGCGCAGGAAGACTTTGCCCCCGGTGATGGTCTCCACCAGAGAGGCGATACCTTCACACATGGTATTGACCAGATTTGCACCCATGGCGTCGCGGGTATCCACCAGCAGGTGCAGCACCACCATGTCCCGACCGTCTTCGGGCGCCTTGTGCAGATACACCTCAACGTCGAGCGCACCGCCACCCCGGGCCACCATCTTCGGGTGCAGGCTGTTGGCGAGGGCGAGGATGTCCTCGCGGTGCTCGAGCAGGCGGTTCCGGGCAACCACCGGATCGGCAACGTTCACTGTCTGAACCTGGCCGATCAGGATGGGATCCGTGCTCTCGGCGTGAAAGCCGCCACCCAGTCGGGCCAGGCGACCTGCGCCCGAGAGCCCGGCGACGATCGAAGGTTCCTCGACCACGAGTGGCACCACATAGTCCCGGCCATTCACCAGAAAATTCAGTGCCAGGCCCATCGGCAGGCCAAACACGCCCACCACGTTCTCGATCATCTTGTCTGCCACCGGCAGGCGCAGGGTATGGTCGGAGGTGGCCAGCGCGCGGACGTCCTCTTCGCTGAGCAGGCCGCGTTCGCGCAGGGCAGCAATCCGCTCGGCGATGGTCATCCTGAAGAAATTGGGTATCCGGGAGCCGCTATTGGCTGGTTGGCTGGACGCCATGGTCAGCAATCTCCAACGCTAGAGTCTTGAAAGAATTCTGTTCGGCAAGCTTGCGGAAGTGATGCAGGGCCTGCGGATCCCGGCTGAAGGCGACTCCGATGTCGCCCCCTCCGGCGCCGCAGGGTTTGTAGACTACTTGGCTGGTAATGGCAAGTTCGTCGAGGTGCTCGTGGGGGCCGGTGTAGATGCCGACCTCAGCGGCGGCGTCGAAGCGCCGCAGGGTGAGTCGGTAGTGGTGCAGGGCCGCCATCTCAGGATTTGTGAACAGTGCCTCGCTGGCAGCTCTGAGTTCCGCGAGCGGCTGCTGGTCCCCGCCGGCCTTCCAGACCCGGAAACGGCCCAGATGGTCTGTGGTCCGGGCGCTGTTGCCTGTCCACACGAACTGGTAGTGCAGGCCGTCTGGCCAGCCGACCGGGGTGGCGGTGCCATTCTGGAACCGCAGCAGGCCCCCATGGAAGGCGGCGGCGACGTCGATCCCGCTGCCCTGGGTGCCCTGCAGCAGCCGGTGTGCCTGCAGTGCGGTGGCGTAGCTGAACGGCGCGTCGAGGAAGCTGGCGAGTGCGGCACAGGTCGCAGTGCAGATGGCTGCACTCGAGCCGATACCCAGTTTATTGCCGTCGGAGTAGAAGGATCCGGTGTCGGTGGTCACTGCTGCCCCTGCAGGCAGCGCGGAGACAGCCAGGGCTCTGATTGCGGCAGTGACGACACCGGCGGGACTTTCCGCCGCAACAGGCTGGCTGAGCAGCGCTTCGCAGTTCAGCCGCACCCGGCCCTCCATGCCCCGGGCAATGCACAGCCAGTCGGCCGATCTGGGCTCGACGGTGCACAGGGCGTAGCGGTCGACGGCCATCACCATCGCGGGTGCGCCGTCCAGCACGGCGTATTCCCCCCACAGAACGGCTTTACCGGGTGCGGCGAAACGATTCAAGCAGGAACCACCCTGGCGCCCCCGCCAAGGCCGACCACCCGGGTTGAGAGCACACCGGAAACTGCGCTCAGTGCGCGCTCCACCGCACCGGCGGCTTCGGGAAGACATACCGCTTTGAGTTGCGGACCGGCATCGATGGTAAAAAAGACCCGGGTACCCTCCGCACGCAGATTGCGCACTGCTTCGATGCAGGCGAGGGTAGCTGGCCGCCAGTAGATCATCGGCGGTCGCGTGCTCAGCATCAGTGCGTGCATTTTCAGACAGCTGGCTTCAGCGAGCTCAGCGAGGGCAACGAAGTCCCTGGCAGCCACAAGCGCCAGTGCCGCCTGGTAGTCGTCGGTGGTGCTGGACACCCAGGCAGGGAAGTAGGGTGAGGTGGCTTCTGCAGCCCGCATGCCTTCGGTCGAAGAAACCGGCTTGCGGCCTTCATCCGTGACGGCGATGACCACCTTCAGGGGCCACTCGGAAGGGCCGAGCACCGGCTGTGCGACCCAGTCAGGCCCGCACAGGCCCACAAAACCCCCGAATATCGAGCGTGCGGCGGATCCGGAAGCCTGTCGCGCGAAACCCGAACGCACTGTGTCGCTCATACCCAGTTCGCAGTGGGCGTCGATTGCGGTAACCAGGGCGGCGAATCCGGAGGCGGAGGAGGCAAGTCCGGCAGCCGTCGGGAAGTTGTTCTTTGTCTCGATCCGGAGTTTGGGCACGGTGTAGCGCTGCCGCAGCGTGTGCAGAAATCCGAGGATCTTGCTGTCGCTGGTGGACTCACCGTTCAGCAGGATCCGGTCTTCTTTCGCTTCCTCCACCCGGGTGGTGGTCGTCAGGTCATCGAGCGTGATCGACAGCGAAGGGGATGCCGGCAGATTGCCGGCACCCGCCTGCTTACCCCAGTACTTGATCAGGGCGATGTTGGGGTGGGCGCACGCCGTCGTGCTCATGCCGCTGACCGGCTCAGAGGTAAGCGGGTGGTGGCGTGAAACGGAAGCCTTCAGCTTCCAGAGCCCGGGCGACACCAATGGTGATCAGATCGCCAAATTCCGGCCCGATGAACTGCACGCCGATGGGCAGGCCGGCGCCGTTCAGCCCGGTCGGGATCACCGTCGAGGGCAGGTAACTGACCCCGGACAGACCGGCCCAGAACACCTGCTCGAAGTAGGGGCGGGTATCGTTGTCGACCTGCAGCGTGCGTTCGCCGAAGGGTCGGTGGTCATGGGGAAATGCGGCGGTCGGCATGATGGGAGTCAGCACCACATCGTAGTCGTCGAAAAACGCGTGCCACTTCCAGCGCAGATGGTGGCGCAGTTCGTTGTTGCGCGACCAGTCCTTGAAGGATGCGACCTGGGCTCGCAGCACCTGGGCGGTCGAGCTGTCGTCGTCGGGTGAGAGTGTGGCCACGTAGGACTTCAGGCTTTCGTAGCTCTCATCCGGCATTCTCGACGCCATCGTCGTCTGCAGCAGATTCTGATAGACCTCGTGGCTGTGGGTGGAGGTGAAGTCCGGACGGGCATCCATGTCTACACGGGCGCCGGCAGCCCGGCAGGCGTCGGCTACCTTATCCACCCGGGCAGCAACCTCCGCACTGACCGGGCACATTTCGTCTTCCTTCCAGACCGCGATCCTGAGGTCGTGAAGCCCCTTCGCCGGCATCTCCGGCAGATTGAGCCTGTAGCCGCGGCTGGCGATGTGATCCGGTCCAGCCAGCAGACGCAACACGGTCTCGAGGTCGGCGGCTGAACGGGCGAGCGGTCCGATCACAGAGATGTCCGGTGTACCGCGCATGTCGCCCGGGGGTGAATGGCCGCGCATCCACACGAGGTTGTGGGTGGGCTTGTGACCGAATACCCCGCAGAAGTGGGCCGGATTGCGGATCGAGCCGCCAATATCCGAACCGGCTTCCAGACCGGTCAGCCCCGCGGCCAGTGCAGCCGCTGAGCCGCCGGAAGAACCGCCGGGGATTCTGCTGTGATCGTAGGGGTTGTTGGTGGTGCCGTAGACATCGTTGTAGCTCTGAAAATCGGCCAGGGAAATGGGCACGTTGGTCTTGCCGAACACGATGGCCCCCGCATCTTTGAGCTTCCTGACCGACTCGGCGTCTTCGGTCGGCACGTTGTCCCGCCAGTCCGGATTGCCCCAGGTGGTGGGTGTGCCGGCCAGGTTGTAGGACTCCTTTATGGTCATGGGTACGCCATGCAGGGGCCCGATGGCTCTGCCGCCTTTTGACGCCGACTTCAGCGCAGCATCTGCAGCACGTGCCTGCTCCAGAGCTCTGTCACGCACATCGACCACGATGGCATTGAGTTTGCCGTTGTACTTGTCGACCCGTTCGAGGTAGTGATCCAGGAGTGATTCGCAGGTGATCTCACGACGCCGGATTTTTTCAGCCAGCTCCAGCGCAGATGCAAAGGCAAGCTCGGACATTGGATTCCCCCGGTGTTTTTTTTTGCCGCTTTGACAGGTCGTCGAGAACTTGCGACTGTGACCCCAAGCAGGATTTTATTCAACCTCTCAGGAGGCGACGCATGAACGTCAATCGACAGTGGGTGCTTGCCAGACGGCCGTTCGGTGAAGTCAGTGAAGCGAACTTCGAATATCGGGAAGTACCGATTCCTCAACCCAGGGAAGGGCAGGTGCTGCTGCGCAATCTGTACCTCTCTTTCGATCCCACCCAGCGGGGCTGGATGGAGGACCGGGAGAGTTACCTGCCGCCGGTCGGTCTCGGTGAGGTCATGCGGGCGGGGTCGGTCGCTCAGGTGGTGGAATCGAAGCATCCGGATTTTGCGAAAGGCGATCTGGTGCAGACCTCTGGCGGCTGGCAGGACTTCCTGGTTTCCGATGCGGCACCTGGCGCCCTGGGCGTTTCAAAACTGCCGCCGGGGGTCACCCCGGTGCAGGCGCTGGGTGTGTTTGGAATCACCGGTCTTACCGCGTACTTCGGCCTGCTGGATCTCGGCAGACCGCAGGTGGGTGAAACGGTGCTCGTGTCCGGTGCTGCAGGCGCCACCGGCTCGGTTGCAGGTCAGATCGCGCGAATCAAAGGCTGCCGGGTAATCGGAATCGCGGGTGGCGCTCAGAAGTGCCGCTGGCTGAAGGAGGTCGCGAAGTTCGATGAAGTGATCGACTACAAGTCGGAGAATGTGGATGCACGCATCGGAGAACTCTGCCCGAACAAGGTCGACGTGTTCTTCGACAACGTGGGCGGGAAGATTCTGGAAGCGGCTTTGAACCACATCAACATGCATGCGCGCGTGGTCCTGTGCGGAGGAATTTCCGGATACAACGCCACGGAGCCGCTACCCGGCCCTACCAATCTGATGAATCTCGTCCTCATGCGGGCGCGCATGGAGGGCTTCATCGTGATCGACTATGTAAGCCGCTTCGCCGAAGGCGCGCTCGCGCTCATGGAGTGGATCAACAAAGGCGAGCTTGTGCATCTGGAAGACATCCAGGAGGGGTTCGAGAACATTCCGAACACTCTCAATCGACTGTTCACGGGAAAAAACCAGGGCAAGCAGCTGCTGAAGATCGCCGATCCCGTCTGAACTTCACAGACGCGGTCGCTCGGAATGAGTGCCCTGGGCAGAATCCCTCAGGGCAGGATTACGGTCGAGCCGGTGGTGGTGCGAGCCTCGAGATCCCTGTGGGCCTGCACAAGTTCACTCAGTCGATAGCGCTGATTGATGTGGATCTTCACCCGGCCGTCTGCGACGACGGCGAAGAACTGCTCGGCCATCGAAAGGAGATCACCGGTGCTGGCTGAGTAGTGCGCGAGTGATGGCCGGGTAAAAAACAGGGAGCCACGATTCTGCAGTTCGTGAGGTGGCACGTCCGGAGCATTACCGGAAGAATTCCCGTAGCTCACGAACATGCCCAGCGGAGCGAGACTGTGCAGTGACGCATCGAAAGTGTCTTTTCCCACCGAGTCGTACACCACACTCACACCTCGACCGCCTGTCAATTCCCGCACTCTCGCAGCAACGTCCTCCCTGCGGTACAGCACCGTGTGATCTGCGCCGTTTTCTCGAGCCAGGGCCGCTTTTTCCTCACTGCCAACGGTGGCGATCACCGTCGCGCCAATGGCATGCGCCCACTGGCACAGAATCAGGCCGACCCCCCCGGCACCGGCGTGCACCAGAATCGAGTGATCGGCGGTAACCGGATAGGTGCGGGTCAGCAGGTAACAGCTGGTCAGACCTTTCAGGAGGCTGGCAGCGGCGATTTCATCGCTCACCTCATCCGGAACCGGCACCAGTCTGCCTTCCGGCATGAGGCTGGCCTTCGCATAGGCGCCGAGGCCACCAGCGAATGCGACACGATCTCCAGGCTTGATTGACCGCACCTCACTGCCCACGGCTTCGACAACACCCGCGGCTTCGACACCGAGCCTGGTGGGCAGAGGAAGAGGATACAGGCCGCTCCGGTGATAGACGTCGATGTAGTTCAGTCCAATGGCAGTATGACGAATACGCACCTGGGATCCGGTTGGAGCCGGGATGTTTTCATCCTCCCACCGCATGACTTCCGGAGCACCCGCCTCATGCATTCGATACACACCAACCATCAACCTCTCCTCGACACTGTTCTTATTGGATTGGACTGATTCTATCCGCGGAGGGTAGGGCAGGAAACAGCAACCGCGGCCGGATCCGGCCGTCCTGTGAAGCCTCAGGCATTCTGCGGTACCGGGTCTGATGCATAGCTGCGCTTGAACCAGAGATATCCCAGCGCACCGGTCAGAGCGTTTCCGATCGCGGAAGCGATGAATATCCCCTGATATCCCCAGAGTCCATTCAGGAGCACGGCGATCGGGATGTAGATGATAAACATGCGCGAGAAAGACAGAGCGGTGGATGGCAGAGGCTTACCCAGCGCATTGAACGAAGCTGACGACATCATCAGTACCCCCCAGATACCGTAGGTCCAGGGCACCACAGCGAGATAAAACGCGGCGGTGCTGATCACGGACGGATTGTCATCCACCAGCCCTGCGAAAAAAGCCCCGGTGAAGAAGAGGGCTACGGCAGCCACCAGTCCCCAGGCAAGGGAAAACTGATACGCCACCCGAACGCCGTCGCGAACCCGCTGGGGATGGCGGGCCCCCCAGTTCTGACCGACAAAGGGACCGATGCTTCCGGAGAGGGCGAAGAGCAGCATCACCGCCACAGCTTCGATCCGTATGGCGACCCCGAACCCGGCGACAACCACCTCACCATGCCCGGCCAGCAGTCTGGTCACCACAGCAGCCGACACCGGGCTGATCAGCTGGGTAGCCATGGCGGGAAGACCAATGTGGAGGATGCTGCGCGCGGAACGAACGAACCCATTGAGGATTTCCCGTGTGTTTATCAGTCCGCCGCCCACCACGTAGTAGAGCAGCACACCAACGGTCATGACACGGGAAACAGCGGATGCGATTGCTGCGCCGGTAAGCTCCAGACGAGGCAGACCGAACCAGCCGAAGATGAGAATCGGGTCCAGCGCAAGATTGAGGAGCGCACCGAGGGTCATTACAACACCGGGAATTGTTGCACTGCCATTGGCCCGCATGATGTTGCCGGCGACCATGGTCAGAGTGAACAGCAGAACGCTCGGATAGTAGATGTCGAGATAACTGTGGATGAGGGGCAGCAGTTCTTCGCTGGCGCCGAGTGCGGTAAAGAGCGGATCGATTGTAAGCCATCCGATCGCCGCCAGGATCGCCATCGAACCCGCAACCAGAAGAATGCTGTGGGTACCCAGACGTTTCACTTCGTCGATGGTTCCGGCTCCGACACTTCGCGCGATCACGGAGGAGGTGCCGATGCCGATACCAAGCGCGATACTCGAAAGAATCATCACCACGGGGAAAGTGAAGGTGATCGCGGCAACATGTTTTGTGCTGAGCTGGCCGATGAAACCCATCTCCAGCATCGAAACCAGAATGTTGCTGGAGACCGCCACCATCATGGGTGCAGTCAATCGAAAGAGAGAGCCGGGCACGGAACCCTGAGTCAGATTGAGAGCGGACATTTACTGCTATGCTGCGCGACTCGTTCGCGGTGCCTGGATGAGTGGGGGGATGCGCTATTCAACTTGAACTCCATGGCGATGTCGATCGGCGGTTTGCACCGGTCGCCGATGCGCTTCGTGCAGGCTTCGAGTCCGGTGAGGAAGCTGGTGCTTCCCTGGCAGTAGTGCTGGAGGGCCGTCTGGTGGTGGATCTGTGGGCCGGAACCCGGGATCGCCGTGGTCAGAAATCCTGGGAACAGGACACGCTCTGCTGCTTTTTCTCCATCTCCAAGGCCCTCACTGCGCTTTGTGTGCTGCAGGCCGTTGCCGATGAACTGATCGATCTGGAAGCGCCTGTCGCACGCTACTGGCCTGAGTTTGCGGCTGAAGGTAAGGACGGGATCCAGATTCGCCACCTGTTGACCCATCAGGCAGGCCTGGTGGGCTTCCACGAGGCGCTGGATGCCGAGGATTTCTACGATTGGGAGATCGTGACCCGGCGGCTGGCGGCAGAGCGACCCTGGTGGTCACCGGGGGAAAAGCACGGCTATCACGCCCGGACCTTCGGCTGGCTGCTGGGTGAGGTGCTCAGGCGGGCGACCGGCAGCAGGGTTGCCGAGTGGCTGCAGGATCGAATCAGCGGTCCCCGCGGTCTCGACATACACCTGGGTCTGCAGGAAGCGCAGCTGCCTCGATGCGCCGACATGCTGCCGGCTCGTATCCGACCCGGCAGCGGGGCGCCGCTGAGCCCCGAGGCTCGTGCAATGCTGGCGGATTTCAGGAACCTGGACACTCCTACAGGCGCCGCGTTTCAGAATCCAGCGCTGGGCCCCGGATACATGAACACAGAACGATTCAGGCGCCTCGAACAGCCGGCAATCAGTGGTCACGGCACTGCACGAAGTCTCGCCAGGCTCTTCGGGGCGCTGGATGAGATCCTGCCAGCTCAGTTGCTGGCGGAGGCGACGCGGGTGCATTCCTTCGGCACTGATGCTGTTCTCAAGGCTGTGAGCTGTTTCGGACTTGGGCTGATGGTGTACGACCCGCAGGCGCCTATTGGAGTACGCCCTGGAACCTTCGGCCATGCGGGGGCTGGAGGATCGATGGCTTACAGAGATCCAGTGGCTGGGGTCGGATTCTGTTATCTGATGAATCAGATGCAGGAAGGTGCGATCACGGGAAATGTATCGGCAATGCGAACGGCAGAAGCTGTTTATTCCTGCCTGTAGCGGGCGACGATATCCGTGTTGGTTGGACTCAGATAGCTAGGATTGAGTCGGCGTCTGCAGAGGGTTTTTGAAATGGAGGGTGAAGGTAGTGTATTCGCCTTCCACAGAGTCGCATTCGATGGATCCACCAATCGCATCCATTACCATCCGACAGAAGCTGAGTCCGATTCCTGCACCCTGCCCGGTTGTAGTGGTCGTGTAGAAACGTTCAAAAATGTGCGCGCGAACGTGTGGCGGAATGCCGGGCCCGTTGTCATGAACGGTAATTGTGCTGTTACTTTCCCGCTGTTGCGCCGAGATCAGAACACGGCCTTTGCCGCTTTTCTGGGTGTAAAGAAGTGCGTTCTTGATCAGATTGAAGAGGACATGCACGATCAGCAGTCGCGGCGCGTTAATTTCGAAATCCTGCTCCAACCTGAACTCAATTAGATTCCGCTCGTCCTGGTTGTTGAATGGGTACCGGGAGATAGCCTCTTCAATACAGCCTTTGACAGAGAATTTTTCGGTCTGAACATCTGTCAGAGATTTGTCAGCTGTGTTCAGCAGCAGCATGTCTATGATTGTGTTCGAGTAAGTGACTTCGTTCCGAATCCGTTCCAGCACATTCGAAAGCGTTTCAACCTGGCTCGATCTCAGATTCCCAACTTCTATACCGTTTTCCTTTGCCTTTTTGTAGGCGTCAGTCAACGTAGGAAGGAGGTTGTCGGTACCTTGTGCAAGATTTCTGATACTGGCGAGCGGTGTGCGGAGTTCGTGGGCCAGGTTGGCGCCGATGGCAGCGGCAGTTCTCAGTTTCTCGAAGTAGATAATATCTGTGTGTCGGCTAGTTAAAATTCCGAAAAATATCGCAGTAAGGTAGGCAGAGATAGGGTAGAGAAGCACTCTCTTTAGCTCGAGAAAATTTGGAGAATCTACCAGGACGATGGGTAGCAGGGCGGTCGTGCTAGTGATAAACCAAAGGACTGTTGCGAGCGGTCCGTGGATAATTAGTTGAATAAACAGGAACAACGCGATGAAGTATTGGAGAATCCAAATGAAATGGATTTCGAAATCAACTGGCGCAAGCACGGCGTTGGTGGTTAGCATAATTCCATACGTAAATGGTAAAGCATAGGCGGCGATTCCTACGAAATAGTATGGGAAGAAATTCCTGAATCTTGGAGGAAGGGATTTGTAGAACAGTAATGGTATCGCGAGTACCGCTGCAGATAGTCGGATATAGAACGTGTTGAAACTGGTGTTGCCGACGATGTAGTCAACAACACCCGCGAGGGGGATCACCCAAGCGGCTAATCCTAGTGCGAAATAATGATCCTCTGAGTATCTGGCACATCGCGAGATTGCCTCTTGCAACGAACTGCTGGCGCGCCAATGTCTGGATATCAGACACCCCATATTTCAGTCCTATTGGTACTTGCGGAAGCCTACTGCGACTGCGTTTGACCGAAAAATAGTTAATAGGATTTCTTCAGAGGGCAAGCAAGTATGTAGGAAATTAGCCACTCTTTGTCGGGCTTAGTGTGCCGTCCATCAGGAAATCGCAACGACCTAGTGGCAATCAACGATGCTTAGATTATTCTGAAATGAGACAGAGTTCACGTATTGGTAGCGAAGGCGGCCTAAACTCGGTGTAGAGCCAGTAAGTGGCTATCACAGTCTATGAAGGAGCAGAGACTGGGCGGACCTAGCGGTTCGGTCCCTATTCGGGAAGATGAAGTGGTTTGAATCAATGATTGCTTGGCTATTTCCTTCGGTTCTCATCGATGGAACGCCTTGGAAGGGTCTCTGGGAAGAGAAAGACCGAGAGTCATTTCTGCTGGTCGCTAGAGGATTCTTCCCCTTGGTCGCAGTCACCTATGTCGCTCACTATTTCTTCTACGATGTCCCAAACCAGCTGGAGCCATTGGAGAGTTGGCTTATATTCCGGCTTTCCATGGCAGGTTTAGCGCTGCTTGTTCTAGGGTACTACCTGTCGCCGCTCGCAAAGTATAGATTCTATCGCCTTCCAGCGTTGATCGCTTGTTGGTGCTGGTGCCAATCTCAGGCATACGTCGCGCTTTGGCATGGGCTTGAAGCGTGGGTGTTTTGCTATATTCTCATCGCATTGGCTGCGATCCCGCTTAGATTATCTGCTCTTAACAGCGCGCTATTCGTAATTTTTACGGCGATGACTCAGGCGCCAATTCTGCTCGACGCACGTATTCCCGAGACATATATCTACACAGGTACGTTGGTCGCAGTGTTGTTCGTCGTTGTTGTGCGCTCTTCTTACCTATCAGAAGTAAAAACGTTTTTACTTAATCAGGAAAATGTTGCAGCACAAAAGAAAATCATTGAACTAAATATGGAGTTCTCTGAAAGAATCAGATCATTCATACCCCGAGTCATTGCTCAACGAATGGAGCAGTTTGTAGAGCAAGCAAGAATGACTGTGCTCGAAGCCTCGATTGAGGTGTTGGCACCTAGAAAAGTCGACGTGGCATGTTTGTTTAGTGATATTCGTGGTTTTACAGAGAACTCCAAGTCACTCGATGAATTCGTAGGTCAAAGTGTTTTGCCAGAGGTCAAAGCTTGCTCGGAGTTGATCGAAAAGCACGCGGGTATACCTCGAAAAATCGGTGATCTGATTTTTGCGTACTTTGATGATTCTAGAATTGAACAAAATTTGCTGAGCGCCATTGCTAGCGGGATTGAAATATCAAGACTGAATCAAGATATGAATGCTACCTCCTCCAGTATCGCCATTAAACGCTATGTGCTGATTTCTTGTGGCGAAGCTCTTGTAGGGAATGTGGGCGGATTAGATTCGTCGATCGAAATCACTGCGCTTGGTTCTCCTGTAAATTATTTGAGCAGGATTGATGAGCTAACTAAAACCCCGGCCTTGGCAAACAAATTGAAGCCAGGCGATATTGTGCTTTGTGAGCGTTCAAGTGCGCTATTGATTGAACTGGCGCCGTTGGTGGCTCAAAATCGGATAGATCTGGCTGAGTCCGCGGTCAGAGATTTCCCTGAGGTGAGAAGTATATACTCGCTGAAGCCTACAGACGCGAACTACGAGGCTGTATTGACAGCCTTTCAGATGAAGAGAGCAGAACGGTATGGAGTCACGGGGTGTGATCGGCTTTTTGCCGCGTGATTTGAAAGATTCGGACTTTGGTCAGATTCACTCGGAAGTACGACCCACAGACATTCGCTCGAACGACCGCATCTTGGCTCGAATTCGAAGGCGATCATCAGAAAACCTCGACTACGCTCAGGCCCGGGTCTGGCGATTGAGTCCTCTGGGAATTGAGCTACTTCAGCCCGACGGGGAAACCAGATTCTCACAAGGCGACCCCGTAGATTTGGAGATCGTGTTAGCGGGACAGAGAGCCACTTTCCAGGGTCTGGTAGTTGATCTTGTTGAAAACAACCAAGGCCAAGAAATCGTTGGGATTCGACTCTCGAGGAGGGATCCTGTAGATACGTCTTCATCAAACCGTCGAAAGGCGGTTCGTTGGCTTTGTAGTGATGAGTTTTTCCCGACTTGTATGGCTCCCACTCCCGGTCGATTTGATGACTTTATCTATTTCCAGATTAGAGATATATCACCTGAAGGTTTACAGCTGGTATGTAGTCTGAGGAATAAATTCCTGATTCCGGGGATGAGTCTATCGCTTACCGCAGTATTCCCATTTGGGAGTGTTGTAAATATTCGGATCGAACTAACTCGAGTCGGAATTACTTCTGTTGGGGGTAGAGATCGACTGGTTGTCGGGTCGAAGTATGTGGAGCTATCAGATCATGCCAAGCAAGCGCTAGGTCAGTATCTAATCCAGTTCAGCAATGTCGATTCTTTAGAAACGCTTCGAGTTGCAGGAATGGCTCCAAAGTCTGTGGCTTTAGGTGTTGACTTCTATAATCTGAAAAAAGAAGAAGACTATTTGGAAGTGCTCGAGTTGCGGCGCCTTGCTCACACACTGGATGGAAACCTAAAAAGAGAAGTGACGTCGTTGGAGATGGGCGACATCAATGATGCGCGAGCACGCATCGTGATCGGTAAGTATCGAGGGAAGGTGGTTGCGACAGCAAGGATCCGCTACAACGAATTGGAGCAACCAATGGAGCATGAGGCCCATGTGCCCTGGCCCAGAGAGCTTCCTAGGAGGGATCAAATTATCGAGATTTCTCGAGTTGCCACGCACCCTGACTTCCGGAGAAATGATCTTCTAGCGGCCCTCATCCGGCATATATGTGACAACGTAGTCCAATCAGATCGCCCTTGGTTAATTTTTTCGTGTCTGGATAAGATGATCCCATTTTATGAAAAACTAGGATTCCGGCAAACAGGATTACGACACACGGAGCCAATCTGGAAAGAAGATAGGGTACTGAACGTAATGATCGTGAACATATTGGATATGGTAGTCGGGCGAAACGTAAATCCGTTTTATTGGAATGTCGTGTGGCGTCAGGTTGCAAATTTGCTAGTCGAACAGAGCGTTATTCGACCGACGGGGATGGATAAAGTGAGGATGCTGGTATATAAAGCGATCGCGCCGATTGTGGACCTCCTTTACTACATCAAGAAGCCGAGAAGGAATGTTAGATCAAACCGTCGGAGTGCTAGTTGATAGTCTTAATCGACGGAAGTTAGTCCCTCTATTTATTTGGGTGCTGCTGATCTGCGTCTCGATTTTTGGGGCGACACATCTAACCATTAATCCAAACAACCGCGTCTTTTTCTCGAATAGCGATAAGGAGTTCTCTGAGCTCCTAGCGTTTGAGTCTGCGTTTTCTTCCAACACCAATATCATTTTCAGCATTACTTCCAGCTCGACGATCTTTGATGATCCTCAGTTGGTCACTGCCGTTGAATGGGTAGTAGATGAAGCGTGGAAAATTCATGGGGTGTCTAGGGTCGACTCACTTGAAAACTATCCGTTTGGAGAGTATTCGGAGGATGAGATCGTACTTTCGAACGTGCTTGAGGTTCTATGCCCAAGTGCTAACTGCCTCAAGAGCCGCGCAGATGAAGTTTTAAAGCCCCATCTCATAAATCGATTCATTAGCGAAGACTACAGAACACTGGCTGTAGTTGCGTCAGTGGAATTTGATTTAAAGGACCAGGAAGCCGTTTCTCGTCTGGACATGGGGGCTCGACTTCTTTCGGAAACGTTTAATTCGGCTTATCCAGAACTAGCGTTGCACTATTCAGGCGCTGTGCCAATGATGCAAGCATTCGTGGATGCATCAAACAGTGATCTCTCGGTACTAGTTCCAGTTGCGACTCTGGCCTTCTTCCTTTTATTGTGGATTTTCCTAGGGAATTTCGTACTTTCGCTAATAATGGTTCTATTGGGTTTGTTCTCAATCGTGCTTACTTTGGGTTGCGCTGGATGGTTTGGGCACATCATAAATACCGCGACCGCAACCGTCCCTCTAGTTATTTTCACACTTGTTACAGCTGCGTCGATGCACGTCTTCCTATACATTGCGCGCGATTATTCGTACACAAGGGAAGATGTATCCAAGGCGGTTCGTCGCGCCATCGTGGCGAACTTCTGGCCTGTTGTTCTATCTGGACTAACCTCCGTTGTAGGATTACTTTCATTGACCTTTGTTTCTTCACCTCCAGTTCAGCAACTAGGGCTTCTATCTGCAGTGGGGGTCGGTTTTGGGACTCTTCTTCTTTTGACCTTTGCGCCCCCGCTTCTTTCACTCGTCACCAGAATCGAGCCTTCGAGATCAATCGTTGCGATTCAAAGGATTTTAAATTGGAGGGCTAGAAAGATTGAAGCTGGGGAAGATAGTGTGATTGTGGCATCTCTTCTCCTCGCGCTGTGTTGCGTTGGTCTACCTTTTCTTAAGATCGACGAGGATTTTGTCAGGTATTTCGATCCTTCGTATTCATTTAGGGTGAACACAGAAGCAATTACGGCTAGCTTATCGAGCCCGTATCACGCAGAGGTGATTGTTGATACTGGTGTATCAGGCGGCATATTTTCTCCCGACGTTGTTCGTTTCGTCGAACATCTCGAGAGAGAAATTCAATCAAGATCTGTGGTGGTCAACGTTTTATCGATGGTTGACGTCCTGGAGGAAGCAGCTCGCGTATTGGGAGGGCAGTCGGACTTGGCGAAACTAACCGCCGAAGAGCTCGCTCAGTATTTTCTTTCGTTCGAACTCTCGTTGTCTAAAGGTCAAAGCACTGCGGACTTTGTCGATGTTGATCTCCGCAAGTTACGAATTTCGGTGCTATTTGGTGATACAGCGATGCGAGGTATTCGAGATTTCGAGGCCAGTCTTAGGAAATGGATTGATTCCAATAATAAAAACGGACTAGAAATCCAGATTACAGGCGAAGGAATACCAACTGCTCACCTGTCCAGCGAATCTATTCGAGAAATGTCAGCAGGAATATTCGTCAGTTTGCTGTTTTCTTCATTTGCCTTAGGAGTCGTGTATCGAAGCGCCAAAGTTGTGTTGGTGTCTCTGCTTGCTATAGCTGTTCCCGTCCTTGCCGGATTTGGGATATGGGGAGCAACTGTAGGGGAGATCGGAATGGCTGCGACGATGGTGGTTGCGGTCACGATCGGTGTAGTGATCGATGACGCAATCCACCTGCTGTATCGGTATAGAGATGGTTATGCAAATCTTGATCTGTCTCCACACGGCGCTTCGGCCTATAGCTTACATAGAACAGGCGCGGCAGTCTTGGCAACGTCGATTGTACTTGCAGGAGGGTTTTCGGTTCTCATGCTCTCAGGCTTTCGAATGAATAGTACATTCGGTATTTGTTCCGCGCTGGTAATTGTTTTGGCGCTCGTGTACAACATTTCGATTATGCCGCGCTTCCTAGTTTGGTCAGGACAGCCAGCGCCGTAGTTGGAGATCTACATTGATTAGAAGTGAAGTCGAGAATCTTCCGAACCCCTCTGAATTAGATAGTTCCACTGGAATAGACTGGGATGCTTATGCCAGTCAGTACGACCTCCTTGCGAAGTACAATCCTAGCTATCATGAAAACGTGGAGATGTTGAGGAAAGGAGTACTGGAATGGTCGATTCCAGATGATGCCCGAATCTGTGACTTAGGAGCAGGTACTGGGAACTATATTACAGCGTTGTCGAAAGTCAGACCAATGGCGAAGTATGTTCATGTCGATTTCGATCGACCGATGAATGAAATCGCACGCGAGAAATACGTAGCGAATGGCATTTCTGATGTTGTTATTGTCGAAGAAAATATCCATAAAGTAGATTTTACACCCCAGACGTTTGATTTAGTTGTATGCGTAAACGCCCTTTACGCAGTATCACCGCAGGCGGATGTGCTAGCAAAAGTGCGGAAATGGTTGAAACCATCCGGTGTCTTTTTTGTAATCGACTTTGGTCGTCGTAATAGAATGTGGGACTGGAGCTGGTACATACTGAAGAATCTGGTAAAAGAACATGGCTTCATCGAATGTGCAAAATTTCTGTCCAATAGCGCTGAGATGATTCGCCAGAATAACAGAGGTCAGAAAAACCAGGCTGACGGAAAATATTGGCTGCACAGCACCCACGAATTTGGTAAGGCGATGACTGAAGCGGGTTTCTTAGTCGAAGAGCTTAGACCTTGTTATCGGGACTATTGCGATTTGGCAGTATGCCGGAAGGCTCCTACCCCGCCCTAGACACCGCCCGAGTCCCTGGTATCGCCAACCCGGTGCATCCGGCAGCGGTCCATTCTGGCCAGGGCTCCGCTCGAACTCATCCTGGACCTTCATGAATGCACGCAGGTAATCCTGGAGGTCCACATGAAGCCTGTGTATTCGATGATGTCCTCGTATCCGCTACCTGCATCTTTGAGTACGACACCAATCTCCTCCCTGGCGCTTCTGAATGCTCATTTGGCAGTGGCAGAAGTGCTCTTGGTATCTGCGCCGATCTCCCCTGAGCAGATGACCCGGTCGTTATGCCGAACTGCCGCGGTGAAGTGGTAGGACTTGTACTGAACCCATCGATTCTATCTGGGCGATTATGTTTCCTGTCAGATGGGATCTGCTGATGTTTCTACTAGCCTGGTGAAGTAGGATTGCGGCCAATCCAGCGGCAGACGATAGTGGTGTCGGATTTCCAGTACACAAAGACTTTTCCATTAAACGATCAGGAACGGGTGGATCTGCTTGAGTTCGCGGTGGCACTCGCGGTCAAGGCGGGTGAAGCGACCTTGCCGTTTTTTCGTGGACCCGTAGAGATCGAGAACAAGCTGACCGATGGTCGCTTCGACCCGGTTACCCAGGCCGATACGGCGGCGGAGAAGATCATCCGGGGTGAGATCGAGCAGCGGTTTCCTACTCATGGGATATTTGGCGAGGAATTCGGTCATCGGCCTGGTCAGGGTTTGACCTGGGTAATCGATCCGGTTGATGGTACTCGATCATTCATGTCCGGGTTATTGCACTGGGGCCTGCTGCTGGCGCTGTTTGACGGTCAGCGACCGGTGCTGGGCGTGATGTATCAGCCCTACACCCGGGAGGTATTCTGCGGGGACGGTCGCTCGGCAGAGTTCCGTTGCGGTGGCATAGTCCGCCCTCTGCGGACAAGGCAATGCGCCCGGCTGGAGGACGCAGTACTGGCCACCACAAGCCCTCGTCTTTTCGATTTGAAAGAGGATCTCAGCGGATTCAAAGCACTCGAAAAGCGCTCCAAGGTGACCCGGTACGGTGGCGATTGCTACATCTACGCGATGCTTGCTATGGGATACATCGATCTCGCTACCGACGCCCAACTGAAGCCCTATGACATCCAGGCCCTGATTCCCATTATCGAAGGTGCTGGAGGCGCTGTGTCCACCTACCAGGGCGGGGATGCCTGTATGGGTGGCACGGTGCTGGCAGCCGGCTCACCCGCCCTGCTGGAGTCTGCGCTCGCCGCGATCTCTGCCTGAGTTCCCTTTCGGAAGTTGGATCTGCAACGCACTCAGTGAGTTCGTGTGTGGCGGGCAACTTCCGGTCAATCTGCCTTCCTGACCGCGGATCCTTCAGTTGTGGTCTGCGTCACGACTACGCCCTCTGTCTCGGAGTTCGGGATTGCATTGGCTGGAATATGGGAATATATTCCCATATTCTTTGAAACGGGAAATATTTCCCATATCGAAGCCGTAATGATTAAACTTCCTGAGAGGCGAAGATGAAAACTCCTGTGAAAATACCGAACTTCCTTCGATTAACGGCAATATGTCTGACATTAACTGTTGTCACAGCCTGTGGGGGCGGAGGTGGGAGTGGCAACAGCGCACCTGCGCCGGTTGCCGCGACACCTGCACCTGCGCCCGTGAGTTCTGTACCTACCGTGGTGCGGCAAGGACCTATCACCGGATTCGGCAGTGTATTTATCTCCGGGACCAGATTTGAGACCAATGGGAACACCGATTTCCGCAAAGACGATCACTCCATCTCAGAGAGCGACTTGAGGGTCGGAATGATCGTAAAGGTGAAAAGCCGGTCGCGAAACTCTGCGGGCGAGTGGGTGGCTGAAAAGGTCGAATTCGACGAGGACGTGAAAGGTCCGATCGATGCCATCAGTGGAAATGCCCTGACTGTGCTGGGTCAGACAGTGAATGTCAGCGCCGAAACCCGCTTCGACAATGGACTCACCCTTGGCGATCTGGCAGTAGCGGACCTGCTTGAAGTCAGCGGCCACCGGATCGCAGACGATGCAATCGACGCACGGTTTATTGAACGCAAGAGTGCGCTGGATGAGTACGAAGTGCTGGGCCAGGTACGTGATCTGAACACTGCGAACGAGACTTTCCGTGTCGGAGGCCTCACCGTCAGATATGGGAGCATCCCCGCGGTTCTCGATGATCTGGAGGGTGGACTCGCAAATGGTCTGCTGGTGGAGGTAGAGGACGCAAATCGGGCGTATGTGGCCGGTGATCTTGCATTAGACGCCACCAAAGTAGAAGGCGAGAGACGCTTCCAATTCGACGATGAAGACGACAATGATGCTGACGAAGACGGTGATGATTTTGAAGTCGAGGGTGTGATCAGTGAAGTACTGAGCGATTCGCAATTCAGACTCGGCGATCTGCTGGTTACACATTCACCTGAGCGTACGCAGTATCTTTACGGGTCACCAGCTGATCTCGCGGTCGGTACCAAAGTCGAAGTAGAAGGGGACTTTGGTCAGAACGGTCTCACTGCAGACAAGGTGAAATTCAAGAAAAACAGTGCTCGTGCAGCGGGTCTGGTGAACAGTGTCGATGTTGCTGGCGAGAACGTGATTGTTATGGGTGTGTCCGTTGATCTCGGCGATGTAGTTGACTTCGAAGATGATCGTGATGACCAGTCGCCCTTCACTATCGCAGACCTGGCTGCAAACGACTTCCTCGAAGTACGTGGTGTGCAATCGGGTGACGTCATAAGGGCCGTTCGGGTTGAGCGGGATGACAGTGATGACGATTCTGAACTGCGCGGTACTGTTCAGGCCTTCGATGCGACTGCCAGAACGGTAACTCTGTTCGGTCGAGTGATCATCACGAATTCGAGCACCCGGTATGAGGATTCAGATGATGATGACGAAAGGGACAGTAACTTAAGCGCGGATCAGTTCTTCCAGAGACTGCACGCGGATCAGACCGTAATCAAGGCGAAATGGAATGGTGCAGTGAGCGATACGAACCTGCCGGTTGAAGAATTGAGCCTCGAAGACTGAGATGTGAATTTGAGGCAGAACTGTGGCTATTGAACGGAAACTCCTGAATGCAGCACGGCGGATACTGCATCCGCTAGTGCGCATTCTGCTGCGCAATGGCATTCCATCGGATGCGTTGACCGAGCTGGTCAGACAGACGTACGTGGATGTTGCGGATGAGGAATTCGGTATTGACGGAAAACGTCAGACAACGGCTCGAATATCCGTGATCACAGGACTGAACAGGAAGGAAGTTGCCCGGCTGCGAGGCCGGGATCCACTTTCCACGGAAGCTGAAGTTCAATGGAACAGAGCTGCGACCGTGCTGGGTGGGTGGCTGAGAGACGGGACATTTCTGGATAAAAAGGGAGATCCGCTGGATCTTCCTTTCGACGGCGACGGTCCGACATTTCAGATGCTGGTAAAGCGGTACAGCGGCGACATGCAACCCAGGGCAGTTGCAGACGAACTGTTGCGTGTGGGGGCAGTCGAAGAGGTTGATGGCCGATTGCGGATGACAACCCGTGGCTATGTTCCCTCAGGAGATCCGGAATCTGTCGCCGATATCCTGGGTATTGACACTGCAGAATTCATCGAAACTGTGGATCACAACATGACTTCCGAAGACAAGCTGTATCAGATGAAGGTGTTGTCCACAAACGTTCCGGCCCGTTACCTCGAGGAGTTCAATGCGTACTCCCGCAGGCTTTCCCATCCGGTGCTGGAAGAGTTGAACCGGTGGCTGGCCGCAAGGGACATGAAACAGGACTGGACCGGCGACGATGAGCGGGTGGTTCTGGGACTGGGAATATATCAAGTGAATCGACGGGCTGATCGGCCGGATTCGGAAGCAGAAGAGAGATCAGAATGAATATTCGAAGTAGTGGCCTGCTTTTCTGCCTGCTCCTTGCTGCCTGTGGAGGCGGTGGCGGTGGCAGCAATGGCCAGCAGGTTGTCGTCAGCGCCGGTGGTGGCGCCCCAGGCGGTGGTGGTGGTGGGGCGCCTGTGGGTGGCGGATTGCCGACGCCCGGCTTTTTCTTCTCCTTCGATACCGGCCTGGGCGGGAGTGGAGCTCTGATGGGAAGAATCAGCGGATTTGGCAGTGTGATTGTCAACGACCGGCAGATGGCAACAGATGACGCAGCCTTCTTAGTTGAAGGGGCGCAGGGAACCCAGGCGGATCTGCGCGAGGGAATGCTGGTGGTGGTAGTCGGAGATATCGGCCAGCTGGATGCTGAGGCAGTCTATTACCGCTCCAATATCAAAGGTCCTTTGTCAGCCCCACCGGTGATCACTGATCCGTCGGTTGGTCGCGCGACACTCGTTGTGCTCGGACAGACAGTTAGAACCAATGCCGAAACGATTTTTAATGCTGTCGATCTTCTTACACTCAGTGAAGGTGATCTGCTGGAAGTCAGCGGATCTGCCAGCAGTACTGGGGAGATCGTGGCGACCTATATCGAGTTGCAGTCTTCGCTCTCTGAGTACAAGGCGATAGGTGTGACTTCAGATCTCAACACCAGTGCGGGAAGCTTCAATCTGGGGGGGTTGCAGGTTGACTACAATTCAGCCGTCCTCAATGACTTCGATGGCGCAGCACTCGCGAATGGCCAGCACGTCGAAGTAAAACTCAACGCTTCCGGTTTCACTGCGCCCGCATCGGCCCAGGTTCGAGAGGTGGAACTGCTGCCTTCACCGAGCATCAGCGAAGGCGCGGAGGTTGAGACAGAAGGCTTGATCGATTCGTTTTCTTCCGCTTCTGACTTCCGTGTGAACAGTATCCCGATCACGACGGATGCGAATACCGTGTACGAAGATGGCGCTGCCACATCGCTTGCTGCAAACGTGAAAGTCGAAGTCGAAGGGACCGCAAATGCCAATGGTGTTGTCGTTGCAGAAGAGGTCAAGTTCAAGCAGACCATGGCGATCCGGGTAGAAGGCAGTGTTACCGCTGTCGATGTCAGCGCAGCTTCTGTTTCCACCAGCCTCGGCGTTACATTTCAGATCAGACCGTTCACTGAGCTTGAGGATGATTCGGGAATTGGTGCTGATCCCTTCACGCTGGCGAGTGTGCAACTCGGAGATCGAGTGGAAGTGCGCGGCTATGTAAGTGGATCGGCAGCGATAGCAACTGAACTGGATCGCGAAGATGCGGACACGTCAGCGCTCCTGCGCGGTCCAGTCAGCGGTTTCGACGCTCCCGCCGGAACTGTTCAGCTCTTTGGAGTGAATCTGGTAGTGAGTGATGGGGTTACCAGCTATCAGGATGACAACGGACCTCTGAGCCGTGCAGAGTTCTTTGCTCTGCTGCAGACAGGGGTAGAGGTGACTGCCACCTGGGTTGATTTCGGCTCCCTGGCAGATCCCGTTGATCAACTGGAGCTTGAGGAAGCGGACTGATCCTGCTCAGGATCAGGGCTCAGTACCCGGCCGCTGCTTTTGGTGTACTGAGCTCAGCCAGTGTGGTGATGATAAGTCTGCGCTCTGCCACTTTCACACGCTCCTCAAGCGCTTCCACCGTGTCGCCGGCGTGCACCGGAACACGGACCTGAGCCAGTATCGGGCCGGTATCGTAGTCGCCTTCCACCAGATGCACGGTGGCTCCGGATTCCGTCTCGCCTGCATCCAGAACTGCCTGATGGACCCGGCGTCCGTAGAAACCGGCGCCTCCGAATTTCGGCAGCAGGGCGGGGTGGGTGTTGAGAATCCTGTCGTGGAAGGCGGCAAGGGTTTTCGGGCCGAGTTTTTTCATATATCCCGCCAGCACCACCCAGTCGACGCTCGCGCTCTGTAGTGCAGACACCATGGCCTGATCCAGCGCCTCGCTGTCAGGATGAGTCTGGCTGCTCAGATGGATTGACTCGATGCCCTCTGCACGTGCTCGTTCGAGCGCGCGGGCTCCACTGTTGTTGCTCAGCACCAGCGCGACCCGCGCCGGGATTTCTCCAGACGCGCAGGCATCCATGATGGCCTGCAGCACGGACCCGCCGTGGGATGCGAGCACTCCGATCCGCATCATTGCGCCACCCGGAAGATTGCAGTGTGAAAGATTTCGGTGGTGAGAGTGTGCTCCCGGGTATAGGTAATCTGCAGTCGAACGAATTGATGACCCTTACGCTCCCACTTCTCCAGCGGTACCGCCCGCACACCCAGAGTATCGCCGACACGCACCAGTTGCCGGTGACAGATCTCCGAGCCCACATGGATCCACGCGGGCATGATGTATTCGCGGGTCAGCGTGTGGTTGGCTTCGGCGAGAAGCAGGTGCGGGTGGCAGAGGTGATGATAGAGGGGGAGTTCGTCCGCGATCTCACTCGTGTATTTCTGATTCACGTCGTCGGTGACCTGAAAGTGCCATTCCCGGAAAGGTTCGCCTTCGTGCACCGTATCCCACACCATTTCAACCCGACCCGAAGGCTTTACGGGTGCCTGAAAAACCCGGTCGTCCGCCGCCGGAGGCAGAGCGTCCGGCATGCTGGTGGTGAGTTCCGCCAGCAATGTGCCCTGCTCATTGACTGCGCGGGCCAGATAGCCGTCGCCGGATTCTTCGAGGCTGATACTGAGACGATCGCCGTGGTAGGCGGGTTTGAGGAAGCGCACGTTGCTCAGAGAACCGCTCAACCACTTCTCGCCGAATCGGGCCACCAGTGGCTGAGTGAGATGTCCATAAACGGCTACACCCGGTACCAGCGCGCCTGTAAATCCGTATTTTTTCGCGATGTCGTCGCTGTGGATCCTGTTCTCGTGGGCGCTTGAGAAATTGCGGGCGACAACCTGGTATGCGCTCATGGCTTCGGTCCTTGGGTCAGGGAGCGGTATCCGGACTATTCTGACGCATCCATTGCGAATGGAAACCCCGGGGGAGCACAGGGTAAAGTTGAGCCCGTGTTTTCATCCCAGCTCATCATCGTCACCGGCAAGGGGGGCGTCGGCAAGTCGGCGCTTGCCAGCGCCATCGCGCTGCGTTCCGCCCGCTCTCGCCCAACCGTACTGGTCACTCTGGAGACCCAGGGTCGAATTCATCCGTTTCTCGATGTCCGGCTCGACTATGAACCCGTCTCTGCGGCCCCCGGGCTTTCTGTCTGCCAGGTCGCAGCATTACCCGCGATCAGGGAGTACGTCCGCCGCAAGGTGCCATTCTCGGGCGTGTACGACGCCTTCCTCAGAAGCCGGATGTTCCGTGACTTCGCAGAAGCTGCGCCGGGCTTTGAAGAGCTCATGTGTCTGGGAAAGGTTTACGATCTCGCCACCAGCCGGGATTTCGAGCAGGTAGTGTTCGACGCCCCCTCCACGGGCCATTTTAAAACGCTCATGGAGGTTCCCGCTGCCACCCTCGATGCGGTTCGTGTGGGTCCCCTGAATCATAACGCCCGCCGCATCGAAGACCTTCTGCTCGATCCGGAGCGCTGCAGTGTCGTGCTCGCCGGATTGCCGGAGGAAATGGCTGTGCGCGAGGTGCTGGATCTGCGCACCTTCTGCGCCGAACATCGGATCGCGGTCGGGGGAGTATTGATCAATCAGTGGGTGGCCGAACGGTTTCTTACAGAAGAAATCGCACAGCTGAAGAATGTCACTGGTGGCTCCCCGGCACTCACCGGAGCGCTGGCGGCCGCGATAGCCGAAGCAGAACTGGCAGCCAGTCAGCGCAGCGCTCTGGGTCTGCTTGGCGAGTCGGTCCGTCATCTGAAGATCCCCCGTTTCATTGATCAGACTCCCCAGGCGCTCATCGAACACATCGGAGGCGTGCTCGATGCCGGATAACCTCCTGGATGTCCGGCGTATGGTGCGCGACCACCGGGTTATCGTGTGTTGTGGTGCGGGTGGTGTCGGCAAGACCACGAGCGCCGCTGCACTGGGAGTACTCGCCGCGCAGGAGGGCAGGTCGGCAGTGGTGATGACCATCGACCCGGCGCGACGGCTTGCCCAGGCGATGGGACTCGATGCTCTCGACAACGATCCGCGTCCGGTCGCCCTGGATGCACCCGGCAGTCTTGCCGCCATGATGCTCGACAATAAGCGCACGTTTGATCGGATGGTCGAGACCTACGCGCCCAATGATCGGGTCCGTGAGACGATTTTTGCCAACCGCTATTACCAGCAGCTGTCGAGCACACTGGGAGGCTCGAGAGAGCTCATCGCCATGGAGCGGGTGCTGGAGGTTGTGAGCAGCGATGACTATGACCTGCTCGTCGTCGACACGCCGCCGGCTCAGCACGCCCTGGATTTTCTCGATGCTCCGAAGCGCCTGATCGATCTGCTCGACGGGTCGCTGACCCAGGCGCTGGTTGCGCCCTACGGTCTGGCTGCGAAGGCACAGT
The DNA here is from genome assembly GCA_041395945.1 of Pseudomonadales bacterium. NCBI lineage: Bacteria > Pseudomonadati > Pseudomonadota > Gammaproteobacteria > Pseudomonadales > Pseudomonadales bacterium. Next base: position 3,030,821 of record JAWKZN010000001.1, on the reverse strand, counting down.
TCAATTTCTTCCGGCAGTCATCGGCCGTGACACTGAAATTTCTCGAACGCCTGACCGGATTGCAGATGCTGGCAGACCTGTCGGATTTCCTGCTCGCCTTCTCAAGCATGTTCGACGGCTTGAAGGAACGCTCCCGCAATGTGATGGGCATGATGACGGAGCCGACCACGTCGTTTCTGCTGGTCTGTGCGCCGGAGGCGGTGAGTCTCGGCCAGGCGGCTCAGTTTGCAGAGCGGCTCGACCGGGATTCGATTGGTATCAGTGGGGTGCTGGTGAACCGGGTGCATCTGCCGATCGCGAACCCCGACCCCGATCCGCAGGAACTCAGCAGCCTCGACTCTCTCTCGAGCAGGAGCGTAGACGGTCTTGGCCTGTCGACGCGGGTCATGGCAGCGCTCACCGATGCGCGAAGACTCGCCAGCGTGGATGGGGCGGCGCTGGAGCAGTTGAGCGCGCTCAATCAGCCTCGCCGGCTGGTGCCCCATTTCAATCGCGATCTCCACAGCATGGCGGATCTCGAGGCCTTCGCGGCAAGGCTCGCCTGACTTCCGCTCAGTTGCCGTAGGCCTGGGCGGGCAGCCAGGTCACCAGCGACTCCCAGTAAAAGATCATGGCCAGCCCCAGAAGCTGCAGCACAATGTAGGGCGTCACGCCGCGATAGATTGTCCGCACATCGACGCCTGGCGGTGCAACCCCCTTGAGATAAAAGATTGCGAAGCCGACCGGCGGGGTGAGGAAGCTTGTCTGCAGACACACAGCGAACAGCACCGTGAACCAGACCGGATCAAAACCGAGCCCGATCACCACTGGAGAGACCAGTGGCAGGATGATGAGAGTGAGCTCTATCCAGTCGAGGAAAAAGCCGAGTAGAAAAGTGGCGATGAGAATGGATATCAGTATGCCGGTCGCATCGAATGGCAATGCCAGCAGCGCATCCTCGATCAGTTCATCGCCACCGAGACCACGCAACACCAGGGAAAAAGCGGTCGCACCCAGCAGCACCGCAAAAATGAATGCGGTGGTGCGCGTGGTTTCTTCGATGACCTGGCGGTGCACGCCCTTTCCCAGCGCACGCTTCCAGCCGGCGAGAAGGAGTGCGCCCGCAGCACCGACGCCGGCAGCTTCGGTCGGTGTGGCGAGTCCGAAAAAGATACTGCCAAGCACCGCCAGAATGAGGAAGGCCGGAGGCAGAATGGCCTTGAAGAGATCGACAATGGCCTGCCAGTCCACCGGTTCATGTTGTGCCGCGGGTGCGCTCTCAGGTCGCAGCCAGCCATAGATGAGAATGTAGAGGATGTAGAGCGCACCGAGCAGCGCACCGGGGAAAACCGCACCGAGAAACAGATCTCCCACACTCATGGACATGCGGTCCGCCATGAGCACCAGCATGATGCTGGGTGGAATCAGAATGCCGAGTGTGCCGACCGCACATACCGTGCCTGCGGCGAGTGCGGTGTCGTAGCCCTGCTTCATCATCACCGGCAGGCCGAGCAGGGCGAGCAGAACCACAGAGGCCCCTATGATGCCGGTAGTGGCCGCGAGCAGCAGACCGATCAGCGTGACTGCGATGGCGAGTCCACCGCGAATCCCGCCAAACAGCCGCGAAAAACTCACCATCAGCTGGTTGGCGATGCCGGAGCGGTCGAGCAGCAGACCCATGTAGATGAACATGGGCAGCGCCACCATCACCCAGTTCTCCATCACATTCCAGATGCGGTCCACGGTGAGGGACGTGTAATCCCAGTCCATGCCGATCGGAAAGCCGAGATCCACATCCAGCACAATGGCGAGTGCGGTGAAAAACACCGACAGCCCGCCAAGAATCCAGGCCACCGGAAAACCGGTAAACACCAGCGTGATGAAGCTGGCGAACATCAGCAGCGCGAGGATTTCATTCGCCGGCATGCGACTCCCGGGAAAACAGAAATGCCCATACCTGGGAGAGTCGCGAACAGGCGGAGAGCAGCAGCAGCAGGAAAGACAGCGGCAGCAGCGCTTTGATCGCCCAGCGGTAGGGCAGACCGCCGGGCGCCTGGGAGACCTCAGACAGTTCAAAGCTCTGCTGCACGAAGGGAATCGAGAAGTAGAGAATCAGGATCACGAAGGGCAGCACCAGAAGCAGAATGCCGTAAAACTCCACCCAGGCTTTCCTGCGCGGTGGGAAACGTTCATAGAGCACGTCCACCCGGATGTGCGAGTCCGCCTGGTAGGCATAGGCCAGACCGAGCAGAAAACCGCCGGAGTAGAGGTGCCACTGGATTTCTTCGAACTCGATACGGCCTTCACCGAAGGCGTAGCGCAGTACAACGTTGAGCACGATGATGATCAGCAGCACTACCCACAGCCAGGAAGTGAAGCGGCCGATCTGCAGCACCAGAGGGTCAATCCGGCGCGACAGTGCGGTAGCGGGAAGTTCCAGCGCTCCCCCCACCCTCAGAAATCTCTCGGCAGGTAAGCGCGGGATTTCCAATGGGCATAGCCCTTACGGAAGGCCCGCTGGGAGGCCAGGATCTCTGCGAAGTCGGCGTTTGCTGCGGCTTCCTCCTCGAGCACCCGGTTGGTAATGGCCTCCAGTTCGCGCAGCACGTCTGTCGGCAGCATTTCCGCAGACACCCCCACCGCGGGGAACCCCGCGATTATCGCCCCCTGCAGGGCTTCAGAGCGGGCCAGGTTACGCAGGGTGCCCGCAGTGCAGGTGGTTTCGAGCAGTGCCTGATCCCGGGCTTCGAGGCCGTTCCAGGTCGCCAGATGCACGGCCAGGTGCAACGAGGTGGAGGGCTGATGCCACCCCGGATAGTAGTTGTAGGGCGCGATCCGATTGAATCCCAGGGCCTGGTCGACGATGGGCAGCGCGAACTCGGTGGCGTCGATGGCGCCTTTTTCGAGGGCCTGGAAGATCTCGCCACCGGGCAGCATGGTCACGGATGCGCCGGCCTGCTCGATCACCTTGCCGCCAAGCCCGGCGAAGCGGATCTTCAGGCCTTTGATATCCGCCAGCGAACGCACAGGTTTGCGGAACCAGCCGGCGGTTTCCGGGCCGGTCAGGCCACACAGCAGTATGTGTGAACCCTGCTTGTGGTAGAGCTTCTGGCCGAGTTCCGCGCCACCGGCCTCATACCACCAGGCAGCGAATTCCCAGGGCTCCATGCCGAAAGGCACTGCTCCGATCAGCGTGGATGCGGGGATCTTGCCCTGGTCGTAGCCGAGCCAGGTATAGCCGGCCTTGACCTTGCCGTCCCGCACCGCGTCCGTGATGCTGAAGGCGGGCACGATTTCGCCGGGCTCGAAGAGGGTGAGGTCTATCGCACCGCCGGAGGAAGCTTTCAGCTGCTTGACTACATAGACGGGGTTGTCGCCGAGCACAGGCATGGTGCTGGAGAAGGACACGGGCAGCCGCCAGGTGATCCGCACCGGCACGCGATCAGAAGGTCCGACTTCCCGGGAAGCGACCACACCGCCCGGGGAACGGATCGCGAGACTGCCGAGAATTCCGACAGCGAAGGCGACCGTCATCGCCAGCAGCATCGCCCTGCCGCTGACTGATCCAGTCCGGTTGTGTCCCTGACCCTGCGATGACATCGCTCCACTCCCCTCATTCAAGCGCCGCCCGATTGTGGAAAGCACCTGCACGGGTTGCAAGCAGGCATTCTGCCTGGCACCCCTGATCCGCGGCGTATTCGCGCGGCAAGCCACCAGGACCGATCGAAGAACAATTTCCGAGTTGTGTTACCGGCGGTGTTTAGCTAAGTTGCCGGGTTGCTGCGGTCTGAGCGCCGCTGGGGTGGCGGATACGCCACGAAGAACAAGGCTGACACGCCAGAAAACAGATACGCGCGCCCATCGCAGGCGCAGGCCCGGCTGGCAAGAGCGGCGGGGGACCACAATCAGAACTTGGGGGGTTGAATGCTCATCGGTGTGCCTAAGGAAACCTGGCAGGGTGAACTGCGTGCCGCGCTCGTGCCTCAAAACGCCAAAAAACTCATCGGTGCGGGATTCGAAGTCGCGGTTGAAGCGGGTGCCGGAATCGCCTCGGGGTACCGGGACGAAGACTATGCTGAGGCCGGTGCCGCCATAGAATCTGACCGGACCCGCCTGCTGAGTTCAGCCGACATTCTGCTGCGCGTGCGCAAGCCCGATCTGGCGGAAGTCTCTCAGCTCAAAACCGGCGCTGTGCACATCAGCTTCCTCGATCCGTTCAACGAGAAGGGTCTGGTGGACGCGCTGGCCGCACGGGGTGTCACCGCGATCTCGATGGAAATGATTCCCCGCACCACCCGTGCCCAGAAGATGGACGCCCTGTCGTCCCAGGCCAACCTGGCCGGTTACGTCACTGTAATACTGGCAGCGACCCAGTCACCGAAGATATTCCCGATGATGATGACCCCGGCCGGTACCATCGCGCCTGCCCGGGTGTTCGTGATCGGCGCTGGTGTGGCCGGGCTGCAGGCCATTGCGACGGCCAAACGGCTCGGGGCCAGAGTGGAAGCGTTCGATACCCGCCCGGTGGTGGCAGAACAGGTGCAGTCGCTGGGAGCGAAGTTTGTCGAGATCGATCTCGGCGATACCGGCCAGACTGAGCAGGGTTACGCGAAAGCCCTCACTCCGGAGCAGATCGAACGGCAGAAGGCTGGTCAGAAGAAGGTGATCAGTCAGTCCGATGTGGTGATCACCACCGCCCAGCTGTTCGGCCGTCCGGCCCCCCGGATTGTCTCCCGGGACATGGTGGAGTCGATGCGCCCCGGCAGCGTGGTGGTCGATATGGCTGTTGAAACCGGTGGCAACGTCGAAGGCTCGGTGCTCAATCAGGTGGTCGACATCAATGGGGTCAAAGTCATCGGCCAGGGCAACCTGCCTTCTGAAGTGGCGCGTAATGCCAGCGACATGTACTCCAACAATCTTTTCAATCTCATCGGTGAGTTCTGGGATCCGGAAGCGAAGAAACTCGATCTGGATCCTGAAGACGACATCATTAAAGCGTGCGTGATCACCCGCGACGGGGCGATCGTGAACGAAACCATCAAGAATCTGTAAGCGGGACTCGAATCATGGAAGCGGTATATCTCGGTTTTGTGTTGATGCTTTCCATCTTCCTGGGCTTTGAACTCATCTCGAAAGTACCTGCCACACTGCACACACCGCTGATGTCGGGTGCTAATGCGATTTCAGGTATCACCCTGGTGGGTGCGCTCACTTCTGCCGGTGCCGGAATGGAAGCCTGGGCGACCTGGCTGGGTGCGCTGGCGGTGGTGTTTGCGACCATCAACGTGGTGGGCGGCTACATGGTAACCAATCGGATGCTGGCGATGTTCAAGAAAAAGGGCAGCCAGCCCGGGGGTAAAGCATGAGTGAAGCTCTGATCAATGGCGTCTACATCATCGCCGCGATCCTGTTTATCTATGGACTGAAAGAGCTGGGCTCTCCGGCGACCGCAGTCCGGGGTAACCTGCTCTCCGCGGTGGGCATGCTGCTCGCGGTGGTGGTGACCCTGTTTTCCCGTGACATTCTCGAATTTCAGTGGATCGCTGCCGCAGCGGTAGTGGGCGGCCTCATCGGCTACATAGCCGCGCAGCGGGTCGCGATGACCAGCATGCCCGAGATGGTGGCGCTGTTTAACGGCTCCGGTGGTATCGCCAGTCTCTTCGTGGGCTGGGCGGCGCTCTACAACACGGGCAATACCACCTTCACGATTTTCACCATCCTGCTGTCGATTCTGATCGGTGGTATCACCTTCTCCGGCAGTCTCGTTGCCTGGGGCAAACTGGCCGAAGTCATGACCAGCCGCGCCATCGTCTTCGGTGCACAACGTCTGGTGAATGCGCTGATCCTGCTGGGTCTTGTTGTCTGCGGTGTGATGTTTGCGATGGATCCGTCGCTGACCTCGCCATATCTGTATGCGGTGATCGCACTCTCCCTTGTGTTTGGCGTGATGGCCGTGATTCCCATCGGCGGTGCCGACATGCCGGTGGTGATCTCTCTGCTCAACAGCTACTCGGGACTGGCTGCCTGTGCCGCCGGCTTCGCGATTCACAACAACATCCTCATCGTCGCCGGGTCGCTGGTCGGTGCGGCGGGCATCATCCTCACCAACATCATGTGTAAGGCGATGAATCGCTCACTCGCCAATGTGCTGTTCTCGGGCTTCGGGGCGGTGAAAACCGCCAGCAAGGTGGAAGGCGAGGTCAAGCCGATCAACACCGAAGACGCCTATCTCATTCTCGAGTCGGCCTCGTCCGTGACCTTCGTACCCGGTTACGGCATGGCGGTTGCTCAGGCCCAGCATGTGGTGCGGGAACTGGGCGAACTCCTCGAAGCCAATGGCGCCGAAGTGACCTATGCCATCCATCCGGTTGCCGGTCGCATGCCGGGACACATGAACGTGCTGCTCGCGGAAGCGAATGTGCCCTACGATCAGCTCGTCGAGATGGACGACATCAATCCCAGAATCGAAGGCATCGATGTGGCGGTTGTGATCGGCGCCAACGACGTGGTGAATCCGGCGGCGCGGGAAGATGAAAACAGCCCCATCTACGGCATGCCGATCATCAATGTGGACAAGGCCCGCACGGTGTTCGTGCTGAAGCGCTCCATGGCCTCAGGCTTCTCCGGCGTGGACAACCCGCTGTTTTTCGGTGAAAACACCCGCATGCTGTTTGGTGATGCAAAGGCGTCGATCGCGGCCGTGGTTGCGGAGTTCAAGAACTAGCCAGGCGTTCGACGGCTTTCTCCACAAAGATCACCAGCCGCCCCCGAACGTCTGCGGTGGTGAGCGAACCCAGCCCGAACTGAGCCCAGGGTGGATAGGGCTTCAGATCCGGCAGGGTGCTGAGTGCCTCCTCCACATCCCATCTTGGATGGTGCGCGTATTGCGGCTGTCCCCTGCGGTAGGCGTTCAGAAAAGCGTCTGCCGCATCCATTCCATACATGAGCGCCAGGTTGAGCCGGCAGTGGGCGACGTCGACGCCTACCGGCCCCATGCAGGCGTTGATCCAGTCCACCACACCGCTGATACGCCTGCCTTCCCACAGGACATTCACAGGATGGTAGTCCCGGTGAATCAGCCGCCAGTCCTCCTGTGGCATGCGCCGCAGAACAACCTGAGCGGACTGCCACAGTGGCAGATCCGCCCACCAGTCCGGCGCCGGCCGACCGACCTGGTCGTTCCAGGACGTATACCGGTAGGGCAGTTTCAGGGGTGAGGCGTGGATGGCCACCAGGCGGGCAGCCAGCTCGCTGATCCAGTAGGGCTCAGGCCGCTTCGGCAGATAGACGTGGCCCGGCACCTTCTGCATGAGCACACCGTTGTCGGTCAGAGTGCCGATACACTCCGGAGCGAGCAGCCCGCCATTGGTCAGGGTTTGGAGGATGTGCTCTTCCCGGGCGCTGAGCTTCGGCGCGCTGATCTCCCAGCGTTCCGGGATGAAGCGGCGAATGATCCAGCGATTTTCACCGGAGCGGACTTCGAAAATCTGCGAAGAGGTCGCGCCCTGCAGCGGAATCAGCTCCACGGGCGCAACCCCGAGCATCTCCTGCAGTTCTACGCTGAGTGGCTCGATCACACTCATCGGTCTCTCAAGTCCAGTCCCTGGTTGGCTCGTATTATCCCGAAGTTCGGCGAGGCTTAAAGGGGCAACACGCGGATGGTCTGAATTTACAGCGCAGACCAGAGAACGGCCTGGTCGGGGAAGCCCGCCTGGTTCGATGGCGTCCTGCGATTGGGGGCGTTATTGTGCTCCGCAGCAGATCCAGTTTTCTGCGAGATTCAACCGGGGAGAATGCACCGTGTCGGTTTATCTGATTGCCAGGATCACCATTCGGGACCGGACGGAATACGCGAAATATGAGGCCGGTTTCATGGAGATCTTCACCGGCACGGGAGGCGAAATGCTGTCGGTGGATGAGGCGCCGGAAGTACTCGAAGGGGCATGGGCCTGCACCCGCACCGTGCTCGCCCGGTTTCCCAGCGAAGCCGCAGCGCTGGGCTGGTACAACTCAGACGCCTATCAGAAGCTGGCCAGGCATCGCTTCAATGCCTCGGATGGAGAGGTCGTGCTGGTCAAGGGCATGGGCTGAGTGGTGAAAACGCGGGTTGCAAAACCGTTGCAGAGAAAGACTCCCTGATGCGCCTCCTGGGTGTGTCCGGCAGCTTGCGTGCGGAATCGTCCAACACCCGACTGCTTCGTGCTGCCTGTGAGTTTCTCCCGCCTGGCGTCACCCTGAAAATCTCGACCCGGCCGGGCAGACTGCCCTGGTTCAGTCCGGATGTGGCCGTGGATTCCCATCCGGCGTTGCTCGAGTGGGTAGACGAGATTCGCAGCGCTGATGGGCTTGTGGTATCCACGCCTGAATATGCCCGGGGCTACCCGGGGGTACTGAAGAATGCCCTGGACTGGCTGGTCGGCACAGACGCATTCGTCGCGAAACCCTTCATGCTGCTCAACGGCTCAGCGCGATCGACCGTTGCCCAGACCACGCTGACGACCGTGCTGGAAACGATGTCCGGGATCCACATTGCTGATGCATCTGCCACCCTCGCGCTCCTCGGCACCGGTCTGCAGGTCGGTCAGATCGTTGCGCATGCCGAGCATTCGGCCCGACTTCGCGCGGCGCTTGCGGTGTTCGCCGCGGCGATCGCGGCCCGTGCTTGAGGAGTCCAGCCTGTGAGTATCCGGAAGGATGGGACCCATGCTGACGCTGTCTGATACGCGCAGCGCGGCCGCATCGCGGCTGCGTGACTACTTCGATCTGCAGTTGCGCTTCGCGGAGGCGGTTGCTGCGGGTACCGATGTCGATTTCGCGGAGGCGGTCACCTTTTACACCAACCTGCACAGACGCTTCGGCTACGGTCGGATCGTGGACGGCCAGGTGGCAGACGGCTGGCGCGGCTATCTCGGACAGCTCACCGGCCTGGATTCACATGACGCCAGGGTGGCACTGACCCAGGCATTCTTCTGCTCTGCACCGCCAGAGCCGCTGCCCGGCGGTGATCGGCAATTCGGCTGCTTTGGTTACGATGTACCGGACGGGCAGGGCGTGGTGCGGATTCATTTCGGTAATTTCGACAGCGCGGACGGCACCGGACCGCTCGATCGCTCAAAACGCGATCGTCGGATGAGCGAACTTGCGCGCATGTTTCTGATGATCCGCAGGCGCCATCGGGATGCCAGGACTGTGGTGGGCACCTCCTGGCTCTACCATGTGCCCGCCTATCGCCGCCTGTTTCCCCGGCAATACGTGCAGGCACGGGAGGTGCTGACCGCAGGCCATCGATTCGACGGTATGTCCAGCTGGGGTCAGTTCATCGATCACACAGGCCGGGTCAAAGCGCCTGTGAGAGTGGCGTTTCTGCGGAATCTGACCCGCCTCGATCCACAGCGACTCTGGACCGTCTTCCCCTATCCTGCGCTGCGCACCGAAGCACCCGTAGAAATATTTCACGACCACTTCAGCGTGAATGTCCGGACATGAGCGCAGTTGAACCGCCAACCTGTGAGCGCCGCTCATGACACCCGTGCTGGAAGGATTCGATCTGGCGCTCAGACCCTTCGCGATCGAAGACGCAGCGCAGCTTGCGGCGGCGGTGGTCGCTTCCCGGCAGGAGATCGGGCGATTCATGGATTGGGCACACCCGGAGTATGGCGTGGACGACGCGCGGACATTTATCCGCTCGACGCTGTTGAATCGCCGCGCCGCTGTCGCCTTCGACTACGGTATTTTTTCCGCAGACGGGGAACTGGCCGGCGTGGTGTCGATCAACAACCTCCATGAGGATCACCACAGCGGCAATGTGGGCTACTGGGTCCGAACGTCGAAGACCCGGCAGGGCCTGGCGAGTGCGGCGGTGAAGGCCATCGTGCCCTATGGATTCCAGGTGCTGAAACTCGTCCGGCTGGAGATCGTCGCGGCCGAGTCGAACACCGCCAGTCGCAGAGTGGCAGAGAAGGTCGGGGCACGGTTCGAGTGCATTGCGCGTAATCGGCTCGTAATTCACGGGCAGCCAGCTGCGGCGGCCGTCTATTCGCTGATTCCACCGGGTGTGACAGGCTAGTGGACCCGGCGGGCAATCAGCAGTCGCGAGGTGACGGCCTGCCGCGCGGATGTGGCAATTGCCTGCTGCGTCGGCTTTCCGCCGAGGATCTGCGGCCTTTCCAGGCCTACAGGTCAGATCCGCAGGCTGGTCAGTTTCAGGGCTGGGAACCGCTGGACGATGCGGCGGCTGCAGAATTCCTTGCGCGCATGGCGCATGCGGAAATGTTTGTCCCGGGTGTCTGGCAACAGCTCGGAATTGCGACACCTGAAGAGGCTCTATTGATCGGCGATATCGGCATCTGCCTGTCCGGGAACGGCAGGCAGGCCGAGGTCGGCATCACCCTGAATCCGGACTGGCAGGGCCACGGGATCGCCACCGCGGCATTTGCTGGTGCGCTCGATCTGGTGTTTGAACGCACCTCTGCGGAAAGGGTGGTCGCCATCACCGATTCGAGAAATACTCCATCGATCCGGCTGCTCGAGCGGGTCGGTATGGTGAGGGCGAAGGTGTATCAGACCCGATTCCGGGACGCGCCCTGTGTGGAAATTGAATTCACCCTGAGCCGACCCGCGGGTGTATTGAAACCTGCTGAGGTGCCTTCCCGATGATTGCGATCATTACTCTCATCATTCTCGCCAGTGTCCTTCTCTGTGGCTACGTGGCGAAGGCGCGTGGACTTTCACTGCCGCGCTGGATTGCCATTTCGCTGCTGTTCGGACCGCTGGCTATTCCGTTCGTCTACCTGGTGCGTGCAGGGAACGAAGGGGAAGGCGGGAGTGGAGGGGCCAGTGAATAAAAGCTGTGGATAGAAGAAAAGACAGACAGACAATAAAAGCCGGAGTTGCCCTCCTTGCCGGCCGCATCATCATCACGATCCGCATCACACTGGTGAGTACCCTGCTGATTACCTCAGGCTGCTCGTCCCGCGGCTGGTTTAATTTCGGCAGGGAACTGGGTGAGAGCAAGGCGGATTGTGCCGCGCTGGTCAGTGTCAGCGAGCGCCGGCGGTGCGAAGAGAGCTTCGATCTCGACTACGAGCGGTATGAAAAGGAAAAAGCTCGGATCGAAGCGCGGGACACGCAGCCGGACTGACGGTCTTCCGCACGAACCCCCGGCGCTCCGGCTTCCGTCCCCGGCGTGCCAGCCGACGGCTACCAGTTGAAGCGCAGCGTGGCCGGCTGATGGCGGGCTTCGAGGCGCTGCCAGGCGCGCTGTCGTGCGCACAAGCCTTCCCGATCTTCGTCCATCCAGAGGCTGAGCAGTTCCCGTTCAGCATTGGTGTCGGCCTGGGCCAGCAGCTGTTCTCTTACTGTGATCATGATTGGCTCCCTGATGTGGTGCGCGTTGTGGTCTGTGATGGATGTGTCACAAGCACTGCCCGACAGGTTCAAATCGATTTCCGGCAGCAGCGACGGTGCTGGTTCCCGGGAACTCCGGGGGGATCCGGGTGCCGGCCGGTCAGGTTGAATCCTCGATTTCAGGGGCGTTTAATGAAGCGGCTTCTGGGGGGAAGCGTCCATTCGAGCGGTGAACGGCCGGTACACGGCGACAATTCGCGATTCCATTGAACGTTTTTCCTCGTGGCGGTGACCTAAGGGGCGTATTGCATTCAACCGGCTGCAATTCGCGCAACAGGATCAGGCTCTGGGGCATGTCAGAAACCGAAACCGCTGATATCGAAGACGCGAGGCTGGTCGCCGCTGTTGCTGCCGGCGATCGGCAATCGTTCGAGCGGCTGTTCCGGAAATATGGTGAACGAGTGTTTCGCTATGCCCATCGCCTGATCTCGGACGTCACCAAAGCAGAAGAGGTCACCAACGACGTGATGATGGAAGTCTGGAAAACCGCGGCGCGCTTCGAAGGCCGCTCCAAGGTCAGTACCTGGATACTGGGGATCACCCGGCATCTTGCGTTGAATGCCGTGCGCAGAAAGCAGCTGGACACGGTGGAAATGGACGACGCGCCGCCACTGCTGGCAGATGACGGCCAGTCGGCGGCGCTGGACCTGGATCAGGGCACCCTCGCGGATGGACTGAAGACCGCGCTGGCGAAGCTCTCTACCGATCATCGGGATGTCATCGAGCTGACGTTCTTCCATGGCTGTTCCTATCAGGAAATCGCCGCCATCGTGGGGTGCCCGGAAAACACCGTGAAAACCCGGATGTTTCATGCCCGTAAACAGTTGCGTGTGCTGCTTGCGGCGGCGGGACTCTCACCCGGCAGCGTGGAGATGGCGTCATGAACCGTCGGGAAGCCGAAGAGCTGTTGCCCTGGTTTGTTGCCGGGACCCTGTCTGCAGAAGAAACCCAGGCAGTTCAGGCGTTTATCGACAACGGCGCCTTCAGCCGTGCAGAACTGGACGCGCTGAGTGAGTTCGCAGACAAGGTCGCGCGGACCACCCCGGATGAGCCCGCTTACGATCCCGCCATTCTCGATCGGGTGATGAACAGGCTCGACGAGGTGGTCCAGGACGAGGCGGAAGCCCCTCTGGTTGTGCGCGAGTCTGTCGACGGAGCAGGGTCGAACTGGTTTGCCGATCTGATCGAACGCCTGCAGTGGTCGGCCACACCGCGGCTCGCCAGAATCGCCATCGGCGCTCAGTTCGCTTTACTCGTCGGACTGACAGTGGCTCTCACCAGTGGCACGGAGGATGCTTCCGCACCCGGCAATGAAGCACCCGGCAATGAAGCACCCGGCTATGCAACAGTTGCTGCGGGTGAGATGCGGGGAGACCTGACACTGCGCTTTGTCGACGGCACGACGGAAGCCCAGATCCGCAGCCTGCTGCTCGCAGCGCAGGCGAGTATCGTCGCCGGGCCCTCTGCGCTGGGCATCTACACGGTGGCCATCGGTGAATCGGGTGATCGTCAGGCAGCCGTTGCCCTGATCTCGGACAGCCCCCTGACTGACTTCGTGCAGCCGGTGCTCAAGCCATGAAGCGCGGGTTGAACCGGCTTCTTACCCGGCAGGTCATTCGACTGGTCGCCAGTCTCATCACCGGTCTGTTTACCAGTCTCGTTGGGGTCAGCGCTATGGCTGCACCCAACGACCCGTTCTTCTCCAGCGCCGGCAGCTGGGGACAGGCAGAGGACGATCAGTGGGCGCTCAGGAGCCTGCGCGTTCACACCGATATGGTCGACAGCAGCAATACCACCGACAGCAGCGCCGGTGGCGGCCGTGACAGCGCAATGAGCGCAGATCGGGTGGTGGTGGCGGTGATCGATACGGGCCTCGACTACACCCATGAAGACTTCGCCGCCAGCCAGATCTGGCGCAATGCCCGGGAGTTGCGCAACGGACAGGATGACGATGGCAACGGTTACCGGGACGATCTGATCGGCTGGAACTTTGTCGACAACAGCAACAATCCCTGGGATCAGAGCGGCCACGGTACCCACATCGCCGGCATCATCGCCGCCTGCACCGACAACGGCCTCGGCATTGCTGCCGTGCATCCCCAGGCGCTGATCATGCCGCTGAAAGTGGCCAATTTTGCCGGTCAGGCCCGCTCCGCCGCGGTTGCAGCCGCCATTTACTATGCGGTGGATCATGGCGCCCGGGTGATCAATCTGAGTCTTGGCGGTGAACTGGTCACCGAACTCGAGCGGGATGCCGCCCGCTATGCGGCACAGCGGGACGTGGTGATGGTTGTCAGTGCCGGAAACACAGGCCTGAATGCGGCCTATACGGGCTATGCCAGCCTGCCGGGGGTGCTGGTTGCCGGCGCCAGCGATCTCAGCGGCGAGCGTGCCGGGTTTTCCAGTTTCGGATCAGCGGTGGACGTGCTGGCTCCGGGGGTGGATGTGCTGTCCCTGCGCGCCCGGGATACGGATTTTATCGCGCTTTCGGAGCCGCCCGACTATGTGCAGGGCGGCGCCTTCGTTGGCGCTGAAAGCGCCTACTACCGGGCATCCGGTACGTCGTTTTCCGCGGCGCTGGTTTCCGGTATGGCGTCCCGGCTGATCGCCGCCCGTCCCGAGCTCAGCGGAGTCGAGGTGCGGCGTACACTGCAGCAGTCGGCCGTCGATGTCGGCGTGGCCGGCGTTGATCAGTTGTCCGGCTACGGCCGGGTGGATTTCACCCGCGCGCTCTCACGTGTGTTGAGTGCGGATGCGGAGGCGTTCGTCGAGGCCCGTCTTGCCGGAGTCGAACTGGAGTTGCGGGATCAGCAGGTGTGGCTGCATGTGCAGGGCAGCGCGGCCGCCGGCCAGCTCGATAAAGCCGAGCTTCTGGTGCGGGCAGCCCCGGGAGCGGTTGCAACCGACGCTGAGGTGGATGGCGCTACAAAGCGCACTAGGGGCAGGGATGAGGGACGTCGCAGGGAAGACCGTCGCAACAGGAGCAAACAGCCGCCCCAGGTCGATCCGACACAGTGGCAACCGCTGGCTGCCTCGGTAGCTGTGCCCACAACCGACGGTACCCTCGGCAGTATCGGGCTTGAGCAGCTGATCGCCATGACCGGCGGAGCCACAGCCTGGGAGCTGCGCCTGCTGGTTCAGGACCGGGCAGGCAATGCCCGGGAATCCCGCCTGGCCATGGCGTTGCCGGTCCCCGACAGCGGAGCAGCCGGGGGTGAAGACGG